>NZ_BAAJLQ010000002.1:0-930128 GCF_057544385.1 Alteromonas sp. 5NS40-0096 | reverse complement strand
CTCTATGTCCTCGACCGCAGTCGCACCGCCGGCGATAGTAAGTAATGACGAGGCAAAAAGGGATAACGCGCCTCGTTTCCATATTCGAGTATTCATTCAGACATCTCCTTTAGATGAATACATTCCTTGCATATCATGCAGATGTCGATTGAATAGGCGCAGTGATCCGCGTTAACACATGAAGGGATAACAGCTTATTGGTATTGCGCAATACCAAACGACAAGCAACATGGGTGTTCTGTAGGCTTACTAAGTGAAACGGGTGAGACTAAACTCTCACAGAGATCGGAAAAATAATCGTTAATTCCCTTAACAAGCACTTTCTGTATATCGCATTTGCTGAAAGTGTGTTGGGACACTTTCAATATACAATCCATTGGCTGCAATATATCGGTGTCAAAAATGTCAATCAAATAGGCATTAGCTAATATGGACCGATTTTACGTATTTTCACTTGTCCGAAACGCCTGAATTTCACCTAAAATTCGAACTATATTTTGAAATTGCAACTAGCAAAAAAAAGTCCACAACACTCCCCTATCGCTACATTCAAAAGGGCTTAAAGGGCATTGAGCGAATTTAGAGAGTATTTTTACACTTTAGAGAAAAACGCAAAATTCTGGACGATCGGACAATTTGGAAAAAAATCTGAAAAATTGTGTTTGTATAGTTAACAAACCCTATTCCACTACAACAAAAGTCAAAATTCCCCCTTTGTTTGTGGGGCATTTATGGTTATACTTTCGCCACTCATTTCTTGGAGCCTGTGCCGACATGAACAACTAAACCTGACATCAGAAACCACTTTTTTCTAGATTCAGGGTTAGTAGGCACTGCGTTTTCGCATCACTTTTCTGCGTAACACTACAAATATACATCGACAACGGTAACTCCGTTTCGTGCCTATTGCCCTCATTTTATTGAGGTCAACATGACTGAATTATCCATTCACAATCTATCGTATCAATTCGACGATGGCGTCACGCTATTTTCCAATATCAATGCTGCGCTGGCCCATCCTTTTACCGGTTTGATTGGCGACAACGGCGCTGGCAAATCCACACTCGTGTCAATTTTACGCGGGGACATTGCCTTGCAAACTGGCAGTGTCGATATCACTTCGTCCGTCATTTTTGTTGATCAGCACGAAGCGGTTGTCGATACACAACAAAGTATTGCTGCGTTTCTTGGCCTAGACAACGTACTTAGTGCGTTAGCCAGTATTCGTAATGGCGATTGTCGCCCTATTCTGTTTGATATTGTCGGTGAGCAATGGCAACTAGAAGAAGAACTACAATCGCGGCTTGCAGAAATAGGCTTACCGCAAGATTTTAATTTACCGCTATCTGCATTGAGCGGCGGGCAACGGGCGAAATTACGGCTGTACCAGGCATTTAACAGCGAAGCGGAATTGTTGGTATTAGATGAACCCAGTAATCATCTCGATACGTCGTCGAAACTGTGGTTACTTGATCTCATTCGCAATTATGATGGCCAACTGCTGCTGATATCTCACGACAGACTGTTACTGAATGAAGCCAACGCCATTTGGTCCATTGAGAATAAAACGCTTAGGGTATTCGGTGGTAATTACGATGCGTTTAGCCTGCAGCAGCAACAGGAAGCAGACGCCCTAACTAGGCAAATCAACAATATCGAAAAACAACAAAATCAACTGAATAAGCAGCACATTCAAAACCAAATCAAAGCACAAAAAAGAGCGCAGCAGGGCGAGAAGCTAAGAAAGTCCAATAGCCAGCCCAAGTGTTTTTTAGACGCGAAAAAAGAATCAGCGGGGCAAAGCGCGGCTAACCGCGCAAAGCATCATGATAGTCGCAAGATAGGATTGGCTGCTCAACACCAAACCCTCAAAGCAAAGCAAACCCAAGGTCACAGTGTAAAGCTCTACACGGCGGCGGCTAACGATACGAAACGCACAGTATTTTGCGTCGAAGCGGGTGAACTCGCCTATGGCCCTTCTTCTTCACTTAATATGCAGGTCAAAGCTCATGAAAAAGTACAGTTAGTTGGGGCAAATGGTACGGGGAAATCAGTGTTACTCAAAACACTGCAAGGGCAAATCAAACCCAAATCGGGCGTTTTTAGAGTCAATAGCCAGATGTTTATGTTGGATCAGTACTATTCACTGTTGCGCTCAGACTTAACGGCACTACAAAATCTAGAATACCACTGCAGTCACTTGCACCAGAGTGAGGCTCGTACACTGCTCGCTGGTATAGGTTTCAAAGGAGTAGCAGTATCGAGGTTAGCCCGAGACTTGAGTGGTGGAGAGCGTATGAAATTGGCAGTAACGGCAGTATGCCATCAACAAACACAACCTTTTTTGTTGCTGGACGAGCCCGACAACCATCTTGATATCAACAGCAAAAATGCCCTTGCCGCCGCGCTCTCCGGTTATCAGGGCGGTTTTTTACTAGTGAGCCATGATGAAGACTTTGTCTCAAGCACTGGTGTATCACGCCTACTGACTCTGGCTTAAATCGTTGGATCAAACGCTTCATGGGCAGCAGACCCAGGTACTACAGGCTCAATACCCGTCGCTTCAAAGTCTTCGGGTTTAAGGGACGTTAGCTTGTCGGTACAAACATTGCCGCCCATGGCGTTAATGACCGAGCAAAGTTCATCAACTTTGGTATTGGTCAAATGCATGTGTTCTAGCATCAGTCCCATGGCATTGGCAACAGGGTCAGGGTTGTCCAATGCTACCGCATAGGCGTCGAAACCATACCGCTCAGCAATTTCTGAACGCAAGTCTTCGCGTTCATCTTGCTCTTCTGCCGCTTGTTGGCTCA
The DNA here is from genome assembly GCF_057544385.1 of Alteromonas sp. 5NS40-0096. Taxonomy (NCBI): domain Bacteria; kingdom Pseudomonadati; phylum Pseudomonadota; class Gammaproteobacteria; order Alteromonadales; family Alteromonadaceae; genus Alteromonas; species Alteromonas sp. 5NS40-0096. The sequence continues at coordinate 927,315 of NZ_BAAJLQ010000002.1, read as the reverse complement.
TCACTACTCGGCCGGGGATCCCCACTACAGTCGCGCCGTCGGGTACGCTTTTGACTACCACCGAATTAGAGCCTACTTTTGCCCCCTCACCGATAGTAATCGGGCCCAAAATCTTTGCCCCCGCCCCAATAACCACGTTGTCGGCCAATGTTGGGTGTCGCTTTCCGGCATTCCAAGTTGTCCCGCCAAGGGTAACGCCGTGATATAGGGTGACGTCATCGCCCACTTCGGCTGTTTCACCAATGACCACTCCCATACCGTGATCAATAAAAAAACGGCGGCCTAACGTGGCGCCCGGATGAATTTCAATACCGGTTAACCAACGGCTGAACGTAGATAGGCTTCGCGCTAGCCATTTAAACCCTTTAAGCCACAATTTGTGGCTAACTCGGTGTAGCCAAATCGCATGCAGCCCGGGGTAGTTTGTCAAAATTTCAAACGTATTTCGGGCAGCGGGGTCGCGGTGAAAAACCCCTTCGATGTCTTCTCTGATTCGGCTAAACACTTGTCTACTTACCTATGGATTTGTCGATTGAAGAAAGAATACCACGCAGAATATTCAACTCTTGCGATTCTGGGCGAGCGCGATTGAATAGTCTACGTAACTTCGTCATGACCACACCGGGGTGGTTCTTCACAATAAAGTTTGTACCCTGCAGAGTAGACTCGAGGTGCGTGTAAAATCTTTCAAGGTCTTCGTTCAGTGGATACTCTGGAATCTCTGATTCCACTCTTGTTTGGCCCAAATGTGCCATACGCACTTCATAGCAAAGTGTTTGTACCGCGGCCGCTAGGTTCAATGAGCTGTACTCAGGGTTAGCAGGTATACATACGTGGAAATGGCACTGCTGCAACTCTTCGTTGGTTAACCCATTATTTTCTCGACCGAAGACCAAAGCGACTGGGTATTTCGCCACTTCATCAACCAGTTTCAAACCACACTCTCGCGGTTCCAACATTGGCCACGAATGAGTTCGAGAACGCGCTGACGTCCCCACTACCAAGCCACAATCCGCTACCGCTTCTTGCAAACTAGACACAATTGTCGCATTGGCCAATACATCACCCGCCCCTGCTGCCAAAGCGCTGGCTTGGCCGTCTGGTTCTGAGACTGGGTCAACCAAATACAGGTTGCTCAAGCCCATGGTTTTCATCGCTCTTGCTGTAGAGCCGATGTTACCCGTATGGGAAGTATTCACAAGTACGATTCGAATATTGTCTAGCATGGCATTTACACTATTTTTAAGGGACCACAAAATTGCTGCGAATAGTAGCACAGCGCAACCTGTACAGGCTAGAACACGCCGAGATAGAAATTAAATATCAACAGTGATTGCAAAATCTTCGTGCTCTGTTACACTGCGCGCCGCTGAAAATGACACTGTACAGATTTTGTACTGACGTCTATGTTTGTACCGCGGCATAAAAATGTGCCATTGAATTTCATGCGGTATCACTTTGATCTTTTACAATTGGTGGTTTAACTATGCATCCGATGCTGAATATTGCGGTGCGCGCTGCTCGTGTAGCAGGCGCTATTATTGTTCGTGGTTTTGAGAACAGAGACGACTTGAACACAGAAGTCAAAGGCGATAACGATTACGTTACTCAAATCGATAAAGACGCCGAGCAAGCCATTATCAATAAGATCAAGCAATCTTATCCAGACCACACATTCTTAGGCGAAGAAAGTGGTGAATCGGGTGACACAGAAAGTGATTTCCAGTGGGTTATTGATCCATTGGATGGCACCACCAATTTCATCAAAGGCATTCCTCATTTTGCCGTTTCTATTGCATTGCTTCACAAAGGTCGTCTAGACCAAGCTGTTGTATTCGACCCAATTCGTTCTGAACTGTTCACTGCTAGCCGTGGCCAAGGCGCACAGCTAAACGGTTACCGTATCCGTGCTAGTCAGCCACGTGACCTAACGAGCACAATTTTGGCAACTGCTTTCCCATTTAAAGCAAAAAGCAGCTACGGCGACTATGCGATTCGCTTCAACCAAATTTTCCACGAGTGTGGTGACGTAAGACGTTCAGGTAGTGCGGCTCTTGATTTGGCCTATGTCGCTGCTGGTCGTTACGACGGTTACTGGGAGCGTGGTATCAAGCCATGGGATATCGCTGCCGGCGAATTGCTTGTGCGTGAGTCTGGCGCATTGGTAACTGACTTCAGTGGTGGTAACGATCCGCTTTACAAAGGTGAAATCGTAGCAGGTAGTGTGAAAGTCATTCAAAACCTCGTTAGACACCTAAAATAAAATGAACAAGGCACGCTAAGGCGTGCCTTTTCTTTTTGTGCCAGCGCAATGCATTACCGGTAACCCAGTAACACTCCTAACAACTTGTTCGACTTCGCCAATCCTATCGCGATGCCACAACTTACAAAAGTCAGAACCACAATCAATAACACCTCCACCACAATAGGTGTTGAGACAAAAGTAAATCCATAAGCCAGTAAAACAATAACGGTTTGATGCACCATATAGCTTGGCATAACGCCCTTATTGAGCACATCAAGTTTTGGGCAGTTAAAACTTAAGTACCGAGAGGCATAGCCGAGAATGGCAAACAACCAACACCAGTGATTACCGGACACAATCAAGGCGTAAATCCCGCGCACCGTAACACTGGTGTCAAAATGCGTAGCAAGAAATTGTAAATAGTCATGCCTGTCAGCAATCAGTAAGCCGTAAAGGCAAACTGCCCCAACGAGAAATACTCTTCGATAATTCTGTAAGAATTGTGTGAAGCCTTGTAGCCGCGCGAATAGGTAACCCAGTACACATACCCAAAAGTATTTGGCGTGACTGTACCAATCAGTAATGAGATCATGAGTCACAGGAAACTCACGTCTTAAATTGAGCCATATCAATGACATCACCGCGATAGCGAGAATAACAAGGCAAATTGGCGTGTAACGAAAACTGCCGAGCCGTGCCAACAAGGGTTCTAGAATCGGAGACAACGCGAACAACAACAGGGTGTAACACCACAAATAGGGTAAAAACCACAAGTGATTCCACGTCAGTAACCCAATAACTGAGTGGTGCTCAGTGAGCAAATGGGTTTCGGTGTTGATGTATTCAAGCCAAAATGACCAAAAGCCCATGTCAATTAACCCTTGGTCTGTGGCCTCTACATAAACCTGTGGGGCAACGATAACAAACATGCCAAACAATAATGGGACAAGCAAGCGGCTAGAACGCCTTATCACCCCTTTTACTCGCGACTGTTTGTGAATCGTTAAACTGAGTACCATCGAAGAGATAAGAAACAACAAAGACATTCGCCACTGATTTGTCAAAATCATGATGTCTTGCAACCACACGCTTTGTTGCTCGCTCTTGATATGCCAACCCCATTCGTAAACGTAGAACATACCAATGTGGTAAAACACCAGTACACACAGTGCTAATACGCGTAGCCAATCCAGATCAAATCGCCTTGTTGTTGCCGGAAGAATCATTCATATTACTCCTTGTATTTTTGAGTTATTAGGCATGGCGAATTCAGGCCAGCCAACAAGGAGATGACAATTGGCGGGGGTTGAGGGACAAACGGTGGCTAATGGGGACGAAAAAACGTCAACGATATTCAATCGATTTGAACAACACAAACAACGTTGGATTTGGTTAGCGATTGCCACTTATCTATTTATCAACAACACTATCAATGCGACGTCAGTTTGGATGGAGTACTCTCGGCACGGTAAACCGACTATTGGTTTATGGGAGCCTTTCACTTGGGAGTATTCCAGCGCGATCAGCGTATTGATGCTGTTGCCCCTACTCTTTCTTTGGTTCGCACGTTATCCGCTGACGTGGCAACGATGGCGTAGCCAAGTCCTAGCCCACGTGATCGTCGCCACCTTGTTTGCCATGGCACATGTCGCGATTATGGTTAGCTTGCGAGAAGTCGTTTACGCTATGGCTGGCGGCAACTATGATTTCAGCCCCGTACTCAGAGAATTCTTTTACGAGTGGCGCAAAGACATATGGGGCTACTGTACTTGGCTTATCGCCTATCACAGTTATCATTTTATTTATCGCCGCCTGCGCGGCGAGGCGAGCTTTATTGAACAAAGTGAAGAGCCGGCGACAACCGTGACGACACCACTAGAGCATGTATTGGTGAAGAAACTCGACAAAGAATACTTAGTCAAACTCAAAGATGTTGAATGGCTTGAATCGGCAGGGAATTATGTCAATCTGCACAGCAAAGGGCGTACCTACCCTCTGCGTAGTACCATGAAACAATTTATTGATACGGTTTCTGAGCAGGGTTTCAAACGCGTTCATCGCTCCTTCGCCGTCAATATTGATACCATTGCTCACATTGCCTACCAATCAAGTGGCGATGGTGAAATTACCCTTCAATCAGGCGCAACCTTACCACTTTCACGGCGATACAAAGACGAATTCAAACAACATTTTTCACCGGTATAAAAAAGGCCGCTTATCGCGGCCTTTGTTCAACACCAAAACGTGTTATGGCAATGGATCTAAGTCCGCGCCTTCTTTTTCAACTTCAACCGGAATCAAGTCTTCTTTACTGATCCCTAGTGCCAGTGCCACTGAACTCGCAACGTAGATTGAAGAGTAAGTACCGATAAATACACCGAATAGCAATGCTGTCGCAAAACCGTGAATCAAGGCACCACCGAGGAAGAACAACGCCAACAATACTAAAATGGTTGTTAGTGACGTTATCACGGTACGGTTGAGTGTTTGAGTCAAAGAAACATTGATGATTTCTTCGGGTTCGCCTTTGCGTATTTTACGGAAGTTTTCACGAATACGGTCAGACACAACGATAGTATCGTTCAATGAATAACCGATGACCGCTAATACCGCCGCCAGTACCGTCAAGTCGAACTCAAGCTGAAGCACAGAGAACAAACCGAGTGTGATAACCACGTCGTGAACCAATGCCGAAACTGAACCCAAAGCAAAACGCCATTCGAAACGCATTGCAACGTAGACCAAAATACACAACAAGGCCGTCAGCATTGCTAACCCACCCTGTTCCGTCAGCTCTTCACCAACATTCGGGCCAACGAATTCGATACGACGCATGTCGACGTCTTTACCGTTGGCGCGCAACGCTTCTAACACTTGGTCGCCAATGGTCGCGGCCTTAACACCTTCTCGTGGCGCAATACGAATAAGCACATCTTGGCTACTACCGAAGTTTTGTACTATCGCATCGGCGAAGTCAGCGCCTTCCAAGCGAACTCGGATATCCGATAAATCGGCGGCTTCGGTATAACCCACTTCGATCAGCGTTCCGCCGGTGAAGTCTAAGCCCCAGTTCAATTGATTCACTGCCAATGAGACGACCGAACCCAACATCAGAATGGTAGAAAACACCATCGCGGGCACTCGAAGTCGCATGAAATTGACAACATCTTGTGATTTAAAAAACTGCATATTTGAATCCCCTAAATCGCAAGTTTGTCAATTTTGCGGCCACCCCAAACGGCGTTAACCACAACACGTGTAACGAGAATCGCAGTGAACATTGACGTCGCAATACCAATCATCAACGTAATTGAGAACCCTTTAATCGGCCCCGTACCAACAGCGAACAAAATCAAACCGGCGATGAACGTCGTAATGTTTGCATCCAAAATGGTTGAAAACGCACTATCGTAACCATAGTGGATTGCTTGCTGCGGGCTGCGGCCGTCGCGCAATTCTTCTCTAATTCGCTCATAGATTAGTACGTTAGCGTCTACTGCCATACCTACGGTCAATACAATGCCCGCCATACCTGGTAACGACAAGGTCGCGCCAGGAATCATCGACATGATACCCACGATCATGATGAGGTTAACCACCAAGGCAATGTTCGCCACTACACCAAATGCTTTGTAGTAAATCAGCATAAACAAAAGTACCAAGACAAGGCCTGCCATGATGGCTTGCATACCCAGGTCGATGTTTTCTTGGCCTAAGCTAGGACCCACCGTTCTTTCTTCAACGATTTGAATTGGCGCAATCAATGCACCTGCACGAAGTAACAACGCGAGGTCGCGTGCTTCTTTAGGCGAATCTAGACCCGTAATTCTGAAGCTACTGCCCAACTGCGAATTAATGCGGGCTACGTTAATCACTTCCTCTTGCTTCTGGAAGATTAACTTGCCGTTGGCATCACGTTCCCCCGTAGTCTTGTATTCGATAAATACCGTAGCCATCGGGTTACCGACGTTCTTACGGCTGAAACGAGACATCTTGTTGCCACCCTCAGAGTCCAACGAAATATTGACCTGAGGCATGCCGTATTCATCAACACCTGAGTTAGCGTCGATAATATGGTTACCCGTAACAACGACGCGTTTTTCTAGTAATTGAGGGAAACCTTGCTGGTCATTGATAAGCTGAGAACCCGGCGGTACTCGGCCATCCAACGCGTCTTGAATGTCGTTTTTCTGATCGACCTTACGGAATTCTAGCGTAGCCGTTGCGTTGAGAATTTCCTTCGCTTTCGCAGTATCTTGAATACCAGGCAGCTGCACAACAATACGCTCAGCGCCTTGTTTTTGAACCACAGGCTCAGCAACACCAAGTTGGTTCACACGGTTGCGAATGATAGTGATATTTTGCTTCACCGCGTAATCGCGAATTTCTGCTAATTTAGCTTCTGAGTACGACGCACGTAACACCAACCCGTCGCGTTCAGTGTAAGTCAGATCTCGGTTGCGGTTACGCAAGAAGAACTCGGCTTTATCTAGCGTTTCTTGGTCGCGGAACTGAATATCGACATGACCGTCAACACGTTTAACCGTGCGGTATCTCAAACCTTCTTCACGCAATGCGGTTTTAAAATCGGCTTCCGAGTCTTCCAAAGACTTGCTTATCGCTTGGTTCATGTCCACTTCCATTAAGAAGTGCACACCACCGCGCAAGTCAAGACCAAGCTTCATTGGCGCACCGCCAATGCCTTCAAGCCAATCAGGGGTGTCTGGCGCCAAGTTCATCGCTACGTTATAGCCCTGACCTAACACCAAGTTCAACGATTCTTGGGCTTTTAGCTGGGTATCTGAATCGGTCAAACGAACAAGGATTTGCTCGTTTTCAAATTCGATGCGCTTTGGTGTAATGCCCTGCTCTTGCAACGTAGACTCAACTTGCTCAAGGGTCATTTGTGAGACTTGGGTGTCACGACCTGCGGAAATTTGTACCGCATGGTCTTCACCATAGATGTTTGGAATAGCGTACAACGTGCACATGCCGACAACGACAAGTACTAATATCACTTTCCATATTGATGTTTGATTTAACACAACAGATTCCTTTGTGCTGCTATACGCCAATGCATCAGCACTGGCGTAACAACAAGATTAAAGTGACTTCATCGTCCCTTTTGGTAGTACCGCGTTTACCGCTTGCTTTTGAACAACGATATTGGTGCTATCGTTAAGTGCGATCTCGATGAAATCTTTGTCTTCACTCACTTTAGTGATTCGGCCAACGATGCCACCTTGTGTCAACACCTCGTCACCTTTTGACAAAGAGTTCACTAGGTTTTTGTGCTCTTTTACGCGTTTCGCTTGTGGGCGATAAAGTAAGAAGTAAAAAATCAAACCGAAAACGGCCAACATGATCAACATTTCGACACCGCCGCCTTGCTGGCCACCGCCTTGTTGTGCATACGCATTAGAAATGAAAAAACTCATAAAATTCCCCAATTAACTGTTTTTGTTATAGTGCCGGTACCGGCATATTTTTTTGTGCGTAAAATTCTTCAACGAATTCATCTAACTTATCTTCGGCAATGGCTTCTCTCAACCCTTCCATTACACGTTGGTAATAACGCAAGTTATGGATAGTGTTCAGACGCGCACCCAAGATCTCGTTACATTTGTCCAAATGATGGAGATATGAACGAGAATAATTTTTACAAGTGTAACAATCACAATTCTCGTCTAATGGACGAGTATCGGTTTTGTGTTTGGCGTTACGGATTTTTATCACACCTTCGGTGACAAACAAATGACCATTTCGAGCGTTGCGCGTTGGCATGACACAGTCGAACATATCAATGCCGCGACGTACCGCCTCAACAATGTCTTCCGGCTTCCCGACGCCCATCAAGTATCTGGGTTTATCTTCGGGGATTTTAGGTGCAGTGTGTTCAATGATGCGGATCATGTCGTCTTTAGGCTCACCCACAGATAAACCACCAATGGCGTAGCCATCAAAGCCAATTTCTTCAAGCCCCGCCAATGACACGTCACGTAGGTTCTCGTACATACCGCCTTGGATAATACCGAACAATGCAGAAGGGTTATCGCCGTGGGCTTCTTTACTGCGTTTTGCCCAACGCAACGATAGCTCCATCGACGTACGCGCTTCTTGTTCTGTTGCTGGATACGGTGTGCACTCGTCAAAAATCATCACGATATCTGAGCCCAGATCACGCTGTACTTCCATCGACTTTTCCGGCGTCAGCAATATTTTCTCGCCATTTATCGGAGAACGGAACGTCACGCCTTCTTCGGTAATCTTACGTAGATCGCCTAGACTGAATACTTGGAAGCCACCTGAATCGGTAAGAATCGGTTTGTCCCAGTGCATGAAATCGTGTAGGTCACCATGCTGCTTCACAATCCCCGTGCCTGGGCGCAACATCAAATGAAAGGTATTGCCCAAACAGATATGCGCACCGCTATCGGCTAGCTCTTCGGGTGTCATCCCTTTTACTGTTCCGTAGGTCCCCACTGGCATGAATGCCGGAGTTTCAACAACACCACGGTCAAATTTCAGACGGCCTCTTCGCGCTTTACCGTCCGTTTTTAACAACTCAAATTGCATGGGATTCAGTATCCTAGATAAAGTGAGTAGCTAGTAACTACTCACTTAAAATATTCATAATAAAAAAGTGTGGCGGCGATTATACCAGTAAATACACATAGATCATGTGTAATTAGGACGTGTTGAGCTTTTTGCTGGACAAGTTTTGTTTAGCCTAAGCCTTTTTTACCGCGACACTCGTTCACAAGCGTCGCCATTGTAAGTCAAAAACAAGTTACAATCAGCAAAATTGCTCAGGGTAACCCCCATTTAAAGGAGGTTAGCTTGCCCCTAGTCGTCAGCACTAACAGTGTCAGCGCGTTCGATGAACATACTGTCGCCGTAACTAAAGAAACGGTACTCTTCGTCGATGGCTTGTTGATACGCGTTCATGACCTTTTGTCGCCCAGCAAATGCCGAAATCAACATCATCAGTGTCGATTCAGGTAAGTGGAAATTTGTAAACATGGCATCGACAACTTTGAATTCGAATCCCGGATAAATGAAAATCTCAGTGTCGTCAAAGAACGGCGCTATCATTTTATCGGTGGCCTGCGCAGCAGACTCCAAACTGCGAACGGATGTCGTACCCACCGCAATAACCCGATTTCCCGCGGCTTTCGTTGCTAAAATAGCGTCAACGACATCTTGGTCGACTTCAGCGTATTCGGCGTGCATGTGATGATCATGAATATTGTCAACGCGAACGGGTTGGAATGTACCGGCACCAACATGCAGGGTGACAAAACCAAATTGAACACCGTGGGCCTTTAATGCGGCGAGAATTTCGTCATCAAAGTGCAGGCCTGCAGTGGGTGCAGCGACGGCACCAGGCTTTTCGTTGTAAACGGTTTGGTAGCGCTCTTTGTCGCTATCTTCATCCGGTCTATCAATATAAGGAGGAAGCGGCATGTGACCGTGCGCTTCGAGCAAGGTCAGAACGTTTTCCCCGCCCTCAAACTCAAGATGAAACAACGCTTCTTTACGCCCTAATACCTTGGCAGATATCGCGCCTTCTAGGGTTAAGTTTGTGCCCGGGCGCGGTGCCTTGCTAGCACGAACATGAGCCAAGGCGGTATGATCTGATAGGATTCTTTCTATTAAGACTTCAACTTGACCACCGGTCTCTTTTTGTCCCATCAATCGAGCGGGTATCACACGAGTATTGTTGAAAACCAACATATCGCCTGGATTGACAACATCCAAAATCTGTTTGAACATCTTATGCTGAACGTCACCGCTATTTCCTTCCAAATGCAGCAAACGGCTGGCGCTACGCTCCTCAGTAGGGTATTTGGCAATCAAATGCTCGGGTAATGTAAAACTAAAATCGCTGAGTTTCATCGAATTGGTACTGCTTTCTATCAAAAATTTCGGGAAACGAGAGAAAACTCGATATGCATCACTTATAAAAATCTATACCTGATAATGAGTTACCATACGGTCAAAATCTGTACATACTCACTTAACCAGTTAAGATTAAACCATCAGTGATGATGTTCTCCCATGTTAAGTCCATTCTTTGCCCAGCTCTGCTGGGCTTTTTTTATGCCGCGAAGTATACCAAAAAATATACCTAATAGTACTAGGGCGTGATTTGCGACATCGCGAAGCGCTTATCTGCTCATCACCTGTCAGTCGGCCTCTCGAATATCGGTCAAAATATCCGCCAATGAATCTGATGATATCGGTCTTGCATTCAACACACTGAGAATTTGCAGTAACAAATCTGCCCCCATTATGCCTTTATTCACTTTGTTTCTGAGATTATCAGCGGTTTGTGACACACCAATTTCTTCCAAGCGCGCGCTGAGTGTTTGATATTTCACTCCACGTACCGTCATCTCTGACTTTACCAGCCGCGAGACCAGTTGACGCCATTCATTTCCAGAGCTCAAATTAACCACCTTTGTGAATTATATTTTACGAAAACACACTTTTTTACACATAAATAGTATTTTTATTATTGACTAAGTGTAGCATTATTGTCTAGACTCTTCACATCGATATTGGCATGACCCGAAATTATTACTACAGTGGTGATGGCATTATCGCTTCAATCGTAAAGGAGAAACGTTATGGTTTGGGATCTTGTTCAACTGGAGTCCCTGTTGAAAGAACACGAAGATTTTGTGGTGACTCGTGAAGAAGATTGTTTATTGATTGCGAATCAAGATGGCATCGACGCTTGGTTGGCACTGAGTGGTGAACAAATAATAGTAGAGAGTTTGTTATTCAGCGCAGAGCAGGTTGCTGATAAAGCGGCGCTAGATCACGAAATTCTGTCTACTCATATGTTGTTCCCATTAACCACGGTAGGGATATCAACAATTAATGGCGAAGAGTACTACACCGCGTTTGGCGCATTGAGTGCGCAATCGAAAGGTGAAAGCGTCATGATTGAAGTAGAAACCTTATTCCAGAATGTCGCGTCTTTCTTAGATGCGTATGAACCTCATTTAAAGTAATGGTGTAAAGGAGAAGCGTATGTCAGTTTGGAGAAAATTAGTTACAGCAGTGAAAGGTGGCGCAAACGAAGCTGCACAAGCCGTTGTCGACAACCAAGCGATTCGAATTCTTGAACAAGAAATTCGTGAAGCAAAAGAAGAATTGCGCAAGTCTGATCACGCCAGAACGCAGATTTTGGCGAAGTGCAAGCTGTCACAACAAAAAGTGGATAGCTTCAACAGCTCAATTGCTGAGTACGAAGCCCATGCCCGCAAGGCGATTGACACAGACCGTCAACTTGCCCTTGATTGTGCACAGAAAGTATCTGACTTAAAGGCTGAGCGCGAACAAGAGCAAGCGTATCTAGATCAGTTTAATCAATCTGAGCGTCAGTTGGCTTCAAATATTCAACAAGCCAAGGCGAATTTACGCCGCTTGGAACAACAAGTGGATATGGTTAAAGCCACTGAAAGCGTGCAGAAAGCGCAAGTTGCTGTTTCGTCACGTCACATGGGTGCAAACAGCAAAATGAAGACCGCGACAGAATCGCTTTCGCGCATTCAAGAGAAACAAAAGTTGCGTAGCGCAGAGTTACAAGCCGCAGAGGAATTGGCTTCTGAAGACTCAAGTAGCGACCTTGAAAAGCGTCTTTCCGAGGCAGGCATCAAAGGCGGCAGCACGTCTGCTGACGATGAACTTAGCCGAATTTTAGGCAAATAAAATAGAGGAGCCTCGGCTCCTCTTTTGTTTTGTTGCCTAAAATGGCAAAGTGAACGCAGTCGTTACACAGGATGTTAGGTAACCTTCATCATGATGAAGTTTAAAAAGCTGCAAAAGTTGTTGTTGCACTATTTTGCAGAGTCGAGGTGGTACACCCTCGCAATTCTCACTCTCTTCTATACCGTTAGTAGCTGGCTACTCATGGCATTGGCAGGTGAAACTGCACTCACTCAACGCACAGATTTTATTTACTGGTTAGCTGTCACAGGCTCAACTGTTGGCTATGGCGACCTGTCGCCAGTAACTGACGCCGGTAAGCTTATTGTAGCCTTCTATGTGATCCCGCTGGGATTGTCCATATTTGCACTCGTTTTAGGCCGCATTGCCGCATGGGTCGGTCATCAATGGCAAAAAGGAATCTTAGGAATGAAACCGCTGAATACGTCGAACCATATTCTGGTTATTGGCTGGAATGAGCAACGAACCATTATGCTGCTCAACTTACTGTTAAAAGAACGAGACGCCATGGAGTCAAAACCCGATATCGTTCTGTGTGTGAAAGCAGACATTCAGAATCCGCTACCGGGCAAGGTCGACTTTGTCAAAGTCGAATCATTCAATAAAGACGAAGATATGAGTCGAGCCTGCGTTGCCGACGCGCAAACGATTATCATCGACAACCCACAAGACGACGCCACCATGACAACTGCGCTGTATTGTGCCCAGGCCAACAAAAACGCTCATAAAGTCGCATATTTTAAAGATGACAGCTTGGCAAAATTGCTGCAAACCCACTGTCCTAAGGTAGAGTGTACGCCGAGTGTCGCTGTCGAAATGTTAGCGAAAGCCGCCTTAGATCCCGGGTCCAGTTTGCTTCACCACGACTTGTTGAGTGTTGAGGATGGCCAAGCACAATTTTCCAGTATTGTCCCTGATGCCAACGGGCCAATTACTGTGGACAAAGTCTTTGTGAATTTAAAACGTCAACACGATGCTACATTCATTGGCTATTCCCGAGCAAAAGACGGCACACAAATGGTCCTCAACCCTACCCTGAATGACGACTTATGTGCTGGTGACCGCGTGTTCTACATTGCCAAAAAGCGAGTCACTAGTATCGACTGGACAGCATTGGGAGCGCAATAATGTTTGGAAAGTGGTTTAAGAAAAAAAGTGATACGCCCAGTGGCCCAAAAGCACCTGAAATCATGGGGCTGTATTTGGGTGGTTCTTTTGAATTAGATGGATTGAAACTCAGTTTACTCGAACCAGAACTGACGATTGAAGGCGCAGCACGCTCTCACCTTATCCAAGCAGCTGGCGAAGCCCCCCTTGATTCTGGAGGCACGTTACTGCGCTACTACACTGATGACGACGCCTTTTTACAAGTCGTAACCGATGGCGGCTTAACAGAAAGTCATATCACTGATGTCAAGCTATGGTACTTTTACTCTACCCAAACCATTGGCAGTGAAGCGCAGTGGAAAGCCTGTCTCAAAGACGTGGTATCGCAACCAACATACACACTCGATGGCGAAGAGTTTTATCGCGTGTGGGATGCGGTAGGCGAGGAATCACCGCCGGTTGCTGTGACAGAAACCACGTTTGAAGAAGATGGTGATGTCAGTAAAACAGACCAGTTTATGATGCTGTACGAACGCGAAATAGATGGTGGTAGAACCGAATCGCTATTGGTCGTAGCGGAAGAAAAAATCGTCGGCAGCAATATTGACCGCTGCCTAGTTGTGAGCACCGGGTTTGACGTACAACCTGCCGATATCACGATAAATGGTTAGGCCCAATTAGCCTGTAACAATTATAAGGATTACATTATGGAAGCTGTTTTAGACTCTCTCGCAGGTTTAGGAAACTTCGCACTTTACTTTGCAATATCAATTGTATTTTTGTTTGCGTTTAAAATCATCTATGCCTTTGTCACGCCTCATGACGAATGGAAACTGGTGAAAGAAGATAAGAATACTGCCGCTGCAGTAGGGTTTGCAGGCGCCTTGATAGGCTTCTGTATTGCGCTGGGCGGTGCCGCTTCCAATTCTGAATCACTCATTGATTTCTCCATTTGGGGCCTAGTCGCGATTTTGGCGCAAACCTTGGCCTTTGCGTTGCTGCGATTCACCTTTATGCCAACCATTGCCGAGCGCATTAACAACAACGAAGTCTCTGCTGGGGTAATGCTCGCCGGTATGTCAGTGTCAGTGGGCATACTGAATGCCGCCTGCATGAGTTATTAAGGAGGCAGCAAATGACTTCTCAAAAACGCTCAAAGTACATAAACCTCAACCATATGCGAAAATCCTTCGCACTCAAGCCGCTTGCTGTTGGCATCGCGGCCTTGTTTGTTAGCGGTTGCGGTGAAGAACGGGAAGACGCTCGCATATACACCTCACTAGAGGATTGCAATCGCGATAACCCAGATGCAACTTCACGATGTGAAGCCGCGTATCAGACTGCTCTTGATGAAGCCGCTCGTACGGGCCCACGTTACAACTCCGAATATGACTGCGAGCACGAATTCGGAGCAAACCAATGCCGACAATACGAAAACAATTCGGGCAGCTTTTTTATGCCATTTATGGCAGGTTTCATGGTCAGCCGATTATTGTCGCCAAACCCTTACTATTCGCAGCCATTGTACACGTCGTATTCGCCTTACTCACCCTATCGCTCGCGTTGGATGATGGCCGACGGCTATGTGTTCGACGGCGATATTCGCAAACGAAAATATTCCGTTAAACCTTCTACCTACAAACCAAAACCAACGGTAAACCGCACCATTAAACGCGGTGGATTTGGCAGTAGTGTGCGGGCGAAAAGTAGCTGGGGTAGTAGTTCTCGTTCTGGCAGCTGGGGCGGTTAGTGTTTCGTCACAGTATTGCGCCTCGGAAAGACTGGCAGAAACAAGCCGCCGAATATGGCTTTCACTTTCACACCATGTATGGCGAACCCTATTGGGATGAGAGTGCATATTATCAGTTTACACTCGAGCAAATTGAACAAGGTATAGAGGATCCAACCGCTGAATTACACCAAATGTGCCTCGCTGTTGTCGATGATGTCGTCAGCAGTGAAGCCTTGCTGAGACGTTGCCAAATCCCCGAACAGCATTGGGACTTGGTGGCGAGTAGTTGGCGCAACCGCGCGCCTTCACTCTATTCTAGGCTTGATTTAGTGTATGACGGGAAAGGCCCAGCAAAACTACTGGAAAACAATGCCGACACCCCAACATCCCTCTACGAATCAGGCTTTTGGCAATGGTTGTGGCTGGAACAGCAGGTTGAGGCAAATTGTCTGCCACGCAACGCCGATCAGTTTAATTCTCTGCAAGAAAAACTCATAAACCGGTTTGCTGAAATCAAACATCACTACAATATACAGCAGCTGCACTTTGCCTGTTGCCAAGATACGGTTGAAGACAGGGGCACAGTCCAGTATTTGCAAGACTGTGCAACCAGTGTCGACTTAATCGCTGACTTCGTTTTTATCGAAGAAATAGGCCTGGCCGACACGGGTGTGTTTACCGATTTGGAAAATCAACCGATTACCGATTGTTTCAAGCTCTACCCGTGGGAATTCATGCTACGTGAGGAATTTGGTGACCACCTCGCCACTGCCGATGTCAATTGGTTGGAACCAGCGTGGAAAAGTATATTGTCAAACAAAGCCCTTTTGCCCTTGTTGTGGCAAAAATTTGAGGGGCATCCCAATCTCCTGCCCGCCTATTTTCAAGATGATGTAAACAAAGCAGATGGCGGCAAGTGGGTCAAAAAGCCATTGTATTCTAGAGAAGGGGCCAATATATCTATTATTGAGCAAGGCAATGAGACGGAACTGTCTTCAGGTCCTTACGGCGAGGAAGGTTTTGTTATTCAAGCGTTTCATGCACTCCCACAATTTGGGCAAAATCATACCTTAGTTGGCTCCTGGCTTGTTGATGACCAACCCGCAGGCATTTCGGTTCGGGAAGATACGAACGTTATTACGCAGGATTTATCGCGCTACCTTCCGCATATCATTTTGTAAGGCAGACTGCATTATGAGAGACCTATTAAAACGACAAATCTATTTACTCTTGGGCGTGGCTGGGCTTCTTATTGCTATCGAAGTGATCAACCTGTTCACTGGCAGAATGCTTGGGTCACTGGGTGTAATTCCTCGGGTACCTCACACTCTCCCCTATATTTTTAGTGCACCGTTTGTTCACGGCAACCCAGCTCATTTAGCATCAAACTTGATTCCACTGATGATTTTAATGTGGTTGACCATGCAGTGGGGTAGACGCACATTTTGGCTGGTGACCCTCACTACGCTCGTCACTAGTGGCTTAGCGGTGTGGGTTTTCGGTCGCCATGCGATTCATATAGGTGCAAGCGGCATGGTTTATGGATACTTTGGGTTTCTTGTACTCGCTGGCTTTATGAGCAAAAAAATCACCTATATATTGGTTTCGCTCGCGGTAGCGTTCACCTACGGTTCTATGGTGTTTGGTGTGTTACCTGGGCGGCCTTTTGTCTCGTTTGAATATCACTTGTTCGGTATGTTAGCCGGGCTCGCGTGTGCCAAATTTTGGGGACACAACATCAGTTGATACAGAAACATGACATTGTAAAAAAACAAATGGTCACAATTTAGTTGAATTTAACAAAGGCATTCTCAAACTGTCTGAGTATAATGTCACCAAGCATCGCAACCATCGTTGAGTTATGTCTGCACCAGAACAAAAAAAACAACAATCTCAAGGTTTTCTCGGCAATTTAGCCTTTAACATTGTAATTCCAGTGCTCATTCTTACTTACGCAAGCTCTGAGGACTACCTTGGCCCTGCTTGGAGTATCGTCGCGGCCCTGAGCTTCCCTATTGGCTTTGGTTTATGGGATTTAAAGCAATCCGGCAAGGTTAACGGCTTTTCTATTTTAGGTATTGTCAGTGTATTGCTCACTGGCGGTATCAGTTTACTGAAATTACCCGCTGAATATATTGCAATAAAAGAAGCGGCCATTCCCGGACTCATTGGCATTGCCGTCTTAGTTACACAGTACAGCAACAAACCGCTTGTCAAAATGCTCATTCTCAATGAGACATTAGT
The DNA here is from genome assembly GCF_057544385.1 of Alteromonas sp. 5NS40-0096. Taxonomy (NCBI): domain Bacteria; kingdom Pseudomonadati; phylum Pseudomonadota; class Gammaproteobacteria; order Alteromonadales; family Alteromonadaceae; genus Alteromonas; species Alteromonas sp. 5NS40-0096. The sequence goes on along the minus strand of NZ_BAAJLQ010000002.1, from coordinate 910,246 downwards.
CAATTGGCCAAGACTTAATGCGTCCCTCAAAGAAAAAGGGCAAGAAACGGCGTTTAGGCACAAAATAGCTGTCAGTAGTTACATTGTAGCCAGCTCTTTCTTTTTATCGTCGGTATTAAATTATATTCTCGCAAAAGTGATTTTAGTGAGCGAACCTGGCACATCTGCGTATACAGAAGAGCTGGGGAAAATGACCGCATTGAGCTATCCGGTAATTGTGATTCCCAGTACCATATTGTTGATCGTGGCATTGTGGTATTTGTTTTCGCAAATAGGCAAACTCACTCAAGAACCGCTGGATAATTTCTTGAACGAGTAAGCTATTGCGAACAGACGTTAAAAGGGAAAGACGTGGTACGCATAGAACAACTGGACAAGCGCTTTGGCGCAACGCCGCTACTAGAAAAGATAAATTTCACGCTCAATGAGGGCTGTTCGGCCAGCATAATGGGCCCTTCAGGATGCGGAAAATCCACACTGTTAAACCTACTCGCTGGATTGGACGGCCCTGATGCCGGACGCATTCAAGTCAATGGCACCGATTTAGCAGCCATGTCCTCGAGCGAAGCAGATACGTATCGCTCGCAACAGCTCGGTGTGGTGTTCCAACAGTTTCACCTGATTGATTGCCTGAATGTTTGGGACAATATTGCCTTTACCGCCAGATATAAAGGCAATGCCGATAAACACCACCAGCAACACCTCATTCAGCAACTCGGCCTTAATGGCCTCGAACGCAAGCCAATTTCTCAGCTATCTGGCGGCGAACAACAACGCGTGGCAATTGCCAGAGCGCTGAATCACAAGCCATCACTGGTCTTGGCAGACGAGCCCACGGGTAACCTCGACGAGCATACCAGTGAAAATGTCAGTGAGCTGCTCTATCAGTTGTGTCAATCCCATAATACCTCGCTAATCGTCGTAACACATAGCAACGACGTTGCAGCAAAGGCGAACACCCGATACCACCTTGCCAACGGCAAACTCCATGTCACGGATTAAGTCTCGTTTTTTGATTCTGTTTAGCACACTGATTCGCCACAACATGATACGTCCGTGGGAAGCTTTACTCGTCCTGTTAACAATGTTGATAGCGTACTGTGGTACCACAAGCATATTTGTACTGAATTATTCCGCCATGGATACAGTAAGCGATGCTGAGCGTCCATATCCTTCATGGCAAATCACGGCTAACCAACCCAACCTAACGGTGAGTAAATCCGAATATGCCGCCCTGCGGCGTTTGGGTTTTCGCAACGCAATCGCATACAGCTTAAAGCAATACGAACTGACTGCTATGCCATTTGATGGTGACTCGAATGAAAAAGAGGCGCTGCGGATTCTGGCATTAGATCAGATGAGTGCTTGGCAAGCAGGACTGACTTTGGACGAGGACGTTAACGTAACGCCTCCCCCCAATACAAATAGTACGGATCGTATTCATGGGTTAATTACCTCAGATACTGAAGCAACCGAGATATCATATCTTGCACCGACAAATGCAACAGTGACGTTTCAACAGGTTAAAGCGCTGCCTTTTGACAACGCGGACGTGCTAATGGACTTGGCCGATTATTACACTTACTTTGAAAGCAGTTTAACGGGTATCTACCTGTTAGGCGAACTCACGCCAACACAACAATACAACATAGAGCAATGGTTACCTGACCATCTTCGGCTATCGCCGGTCAATATTATTGACTCGCCTTCAGCGATGTCCAAAAGTCTGAAAATCAACCTCTGGGCCATGACGGCAATGATGGTTATCGTATGTGGATTTGTTGTCATCAACGCTATAAATCTGTCTCTGCGGGCCAGGTTAGGTATGTTGACTACGCTACGTCAACTAGGGGTTGGATTTAAGGCAATTCGCAAAGGTCTGATTGTTGAGTATTTTACGCTCAACTTGATTGCCGCAACACTTGGGGTGCCTCTGGGTCTTTATTTAACTAGCTTGTTGTCTAATGACATCGTCGTCATGTTGGAGCGCTTACTTTCACATCCTTTGGCCACAGACGATGTTTCCATAGGGTTGATATGGTTCATGGCACTGGGCATCGGCAGCTTAATGCTCGTATTGATGTTGTGGGGACCGCTGACCACTGTCAAAAACAATTTAACTCACGCCAAGCGCCATACGAGTGGTGCAAAAGAACCTTGGCTTTACCTGCTCACCTTAGCAGCCTTAGTGTTTTCCCTAGTTTTGTTAGCCATGCCTATGTCATTGGTCAATGGACTGCTGTTGCTCGGCGGAGTGTTAATTTTCGGTAGTGGCATGTTGTTCATTGTGTTTCCGTTCATACTTGCATTGCTCAACCGGCCAAGTCTCGCCCGTTTCCCCGTTTTACATTGGTCGGTATCAAACACTGGTTCTTTGGCAAAACGCACAAAATTGGCTACCTGCGCCTTTTTCATTGCTCTCACTTCCAATGTGGGCATGAATGTTATGGTCGATAGCTTTCGGTCTGCGACTCAGGATTGGCTCACTCAGCGAATCGCTTCACCCGCGTATTTGTTTTATGACCCTCAAGCCGATGTCGACTGGCAAGCCCATACTGGTATGTTTTTGAGATACCGAACCACGGGCTACGTGAACAACACGCAGATCTCAATAAGAGGGTTTCATCTAGACAAAGAGTCCTTCTCAGCCCTCGGTATGCAAGATTTCATCAAGGATGCTGCTACCAAGCTTAAACAACAAAAAGGTATTTTGGTAAATCAGCAACTTAGTATCAGGCATGGCATCAGACCGGGTGATAGCGTTACCTTATTTATTGACGGCAAGAAAACAACACAAACAGTTTTAGGGATTTACCCCGACTACGGCAACCCGAGTAGCCAAGTGATGGTGCCAAGCCAATGGATTGAGCAGTTCGCAACACCTGATCCTGTGTATTCAGTCGTAGATGAAGCAGCAATGGCTTATGCAGAAAGCCTTGCTAATCGATATCCCGATGACACGCGTTTAGATACGCGAGACGAGATTATCCATTACTCAATGACAATCTTCGACAACACCTTTTTCATCACAGACAAACTCAATATTGTGACCAGTGCCGTCGCCGCACTCGCCTTGGGATTAGCAATGCTGCTCATCACTTTCGATTTACGACCTCAACTTGCCCTACTCAAAGTCATGGGGATTGGGTTAACCAAACTACGTCTGGCGATACTTGGGCAATATGCTCTGATTGGCCTTGTGTCGGTTGCTTTAGCGATTCCTTTTGGCTATGCACTGTCTTACATCTTGGTGAATTATGTCAACGTAGCAGCATTCCAATGGCACTACCCACTGATTTTTGATTTACACAAGGTCGCTCAGGTATTGCTATTTAGCTTTATCACCGTACTTGTTTTGCTCTTGATTCCGTTGCAAAACATCCGATTCCACAGCCAAGGGAGAACACAACAATTATGGTAAGTTATGACCTACGAGCCATTGTTATCCTCTCACTTGCATGCGGTTTGATGAGCTGTACCAGTGAGAAAGCTGTCGCGCCCAGTATCCCAATGTTTGCCCAGACAACGCAAACGAATCAAAGTGCTTTCGTTGAGGTGCCTTTTGATGGTGAAGTAACCCTGCCAGCTGACCATGGAGCACATGATGACTATCAACTCGAGTGGTGGTACATCACGTCAGTTCTTGAAAACGAAGCGGGGACTTTATACCCCTTTCAGTTCACCCTGTTTCGCATTGGCTTGGATACACCAAAAGAAGATGTCGATCAGTGGAGTGACAACACACTCTGGCTCGGGCACGCCTCGCTTCACACACCCCAAGGTCACTACTTCGAGGAAAGGTTTGCCAGAGGTCAGGTCGGCAACGCGGGCGTAAAGGTGTCGCCGTTCACTGCCTACATTGACGACTGGCTGTGGCAGTCTGCCAGTGAGCAGCTCGCTCCCTCCGTATTTAATATTCAATTTGAAAGCGGCCCCAACCTAACATTGTCTTTGAGTGATAATGGTGGCTACATCAAGCATCAAGAAACCGGTGTGAGTATAAAATCGGCGAACAAGCAGGTGCGCTCTTATTATTACAGCGCACCATTTTTAAAACTTGAAGGTACCTTGAATCAGAGTGACGAATCACAACACGTCAATGGCAATGCTTGGTTTGATCACGAATGGTCGACGGAACTGGTCGGCAATCAAGTCACCGGATGGGATTGGTTTTCAATTCACCTAGACGACGGTTCCAAGCTCATGGTGTTTAGACTTCACTCTGTAGATAACACGCCGTTCGTCAATGGTACTCTCATAACACGTGACGGCGAGCAGATAAGGTTATCTGGCGCAAACACAGAGTTAACCATTCTCAATACAGAACGTATATTTGGCAGTGAACATCCAGTGTCATGGCAACTAGCCATTGCAGATTACGATATCGATGTCACTATCGAGCCCATCTATAAAAAGCAGTATAACGAAGGGGTATTGGGCTATTATGAGGGCGGAATTTTGGTATCAGGAAGCCACGTGGGAAATGGCTTCCTGGAATTAACAGGCTACGTTAACCCGTAGCCTAGCGTGTTATTGACAACGCCAATCTGTTTTAAAATCACAGGGCGCATCTTCGTCTTTTTCCGTTGACGAATCAGTCGTTGATTTTTGAGCTTTAGGTTGTGTTTTCACAGCGGGCTTGTCAGCCAACATTGCAAAAATCTTTTTCGCGATATCCGTATTGTCCATTTGGCCCAAAAACGCCTCGCGACCTTTACCAAAAGCAAAAACTTCAACGTCCACACCGGTGTGGCCGCTTGTTGTCCAGCCGGTATTGGTTCGATAATCAATCAGCGACTTTAACTGTATGTACCATGCATCAGGATCTTCATCCAATGTCCCAAGCGTATCGGTTTCTTCTGGTGTCAATTCAAAACCCAGTTGTGACGCTAACCACGCCAAATCCTGTTCACCACTAGCCATTGTTCTGGCCATATGGCCCACAGACGACTTAAGGTTTTGAATGAATTCTGGGCTCCAACGGTAATCGCCTCGAGCCCCAATGGTTAAACCGCCAGTGCTGTGATCGGCAGTCACAACAACCAATGTATCAGGATGTTGTTCTACATAACTTTCAAGGTATTCTAGAGCCAATGCAAGGTCTTGCATTTCCGCCATCGCTGAAGCAATGTCATTAGCGTGTCCTGCCCAATCAACTTGGCTCGCTTCCACTAACAAAAAGAAACCGTTGTCATTTTCCAAGTGCTTGATCGCGTTTTGCGTCAAATACGCCAATCTATTTTTGCGAGTATCGTCTAGAACAGGCTTAAGACCGATAGGCTCGAACAAGCCCAAAACGTTAGAACCGGCGGGAATGGCAGCTAAGCGATTGTAAGTATCGGCATATTCGTATCCTTCGTCGATAAATTTCGCAACCAAGTCTCTGTCTTCTCGCTCAAAAAAGTCAGTACCACCACCGATCATGACGTTGGCATAGGGTTTACCGTCAAAGCGCAAATCAAAGAAGTCATCAGCGATCGCATTATAATTTCTGCGGCTTTCATCATGAGCGATGTAAGACGCTGGTGTGGCATGTACAACTTGAGATGTCACCGCAACACCGGTTCGCATCCCCTGCTCTTTAGCCTGATGAAGAACGGATTTGACAGGTTGTTTGTTAACGTCAACACCAATCGCGCCATTGTAAGATTTAACGCCTGTTGCTAACGCTGTGGCCGCAGCCGCAGAATCCGTGACATAACCAGAAACTGGCGCAGGATATGTTGATGCGTTACCCATTAGTATTCTGTCAAATATGGTTTTATCCACCTGCGGTGTGGCAGGATCATCTGCGAAATTGCGATATGCTGTCGTATACGCTGGCCCCATGCCATCAGAAACGACCATAATAATATTCTTCGGTGTGTGTGAGTTCATCTGCGCTTTGTTTAATGAAGCGACTTCAGAAACCACCGAATTGACTTGAGCACAGCCCTGTAGAAGAGCGCATGTGACCAAACCAGCAAGTGTTAATTTTTGCGACATAATTGCATCCATGAAGAAAAAGCCAACGTAGTTTAAACATCCGTTGGCTTCGAATAAAGGTAAATATTTGACTATTTAGTCAGATAAATCACTCACCAAAATTATAACAGTTCCCGCATCCGTTGTTGTACGACCTCTACCAGCATATCTGGTTGAAATTTAGAGATTAACCGGTTACATCCGACCTTTTTTACCATGGCTTCATTGAAGCTACCGCTCAAGGATGTATTGAGCGCAATGAACATGTTAGCCATGCGGGGATCATTGCGAATTTCAGCGGTCAATCGGTAACCATCCATTTCGGGCATTTCCGCGTCGGTGAACATCATTAAAATTTCTTGGTTAACGTCTTTACCTTCATCTGCCCATTGCTTGAGCAATTTGAGTGCGGCCGCACCATTTTTTCGCTCTACGATGTCTAAGCCTAGCTGAACCAGAGTATCTTTGACTTGTTTTCGAGCCGTTGCGGAATCGTCAACAACCAACACTTTTCGACCAGCAAACTGCTTAACAACGTCTTCGTCTAATACACCCTCGCCCAAAGTCACGTTGTAATCGACGATTTCGGCGAGTACTTTTTCGACATCGATAATCTCGACTAACTCTCGCTTACCTTCAATATTGATTTGAGTGATAGCGGTTAGATAATTTGATTTACCTATTGCATTAGGCGGTGGTTGAATTTCATCCCACGAGGTATTGACAATGCTCACGACTTCGCCAATTAAGAAGCCCTGCACCGTCCGGTTATACTCGGTTATGATGACATTCTTTGCTATTGCATCAACGCTATCTTGATGACGCATTCTAATGGATTGGCGCAAGTCGATAATAGGAATGGAGCTGCCGCGATAAATTGTGACGCCCTTTAAGTTGCCATGTGAGCCCGGCATGGTATTGAGCTTGGGAACCCCGATGACTTCCTTCACTTTGAATACGTTAATGGCAAAGGTATGCCTTGTCCCCATTCGGAACAATAAGAGCTCTAGCCTGTTTTCTCCAACCAACTTAGTGCGTTGATCGACAGACGCTAAGATTCCACTCATGTGTCAAAACACTCCACAAAACGCCGTAACTCGACGAGCGACTACTTAACTACTTAGCATAGAAGGTCTCGCGCCTAATTTCCGCAATTAATTTCGTACACACGGCCCACACACATTCACACAAAAAATACCGGAAATGAAAATTATATATTTACGTTATTTTTATAACTCCCCTAGGATGAAATGGACGCTGACGGCAGCAAACCAAAGAACGCATTGCTGTTCAAACCGCGAACTTATAATTATCTGGAAGGAGAACGTTCATGTCTCAATATCAACAAGACATCGATAATATGGCTTCATTGACTACTGCAAACGGTAGTGCATGGGGTGGAATCAACCCTGAATATGCAGCGCGAATGAAGGCACAGAATCGTTTCAAGACGGGCCTAGACATTGCACGTTACACTGCCAGCATCATGCGCAAAGACATGGCTGAATACGACGCCGACTCTGCACAGTACACCCAATCTCTTGGTTGCTGGCACGGTTTTGTTGGCCAACAGAAAATGTTGGCTGTTAAGAAGCATCAAGGCACAACGAACAAAAGCTATCTATACCTATCGGGTTGGATGGTAGCAGCACTTCGCTCTGAATTCGGACCTCTGCCTGACCAATCGATGCACGAGAAAACCTCTGTTGCCTCACTCATTGAAGAGCTTTACACATTCCTTCGCCAAGCGGACGCAAGAGAACTTGGTGACCTTTTCAAACAACTAGACGACGCGAAAGCCAATGGCGGCGACGTTGCTGCAATTCAAGCGCAAATCGATAACTACGAGACGCATATTGTTCCTATCATTGCTGATATCGACGCGGGATTCGGTAACGAAGAAGCGACTTACTTGCTAGCCAAAAAGATGATCGAAGCTGGCGCGTGTTGTATCCAGATTGAAAACCAAGTTTCTGATGCAAAACAGTGTGGTCACCAAGACGGCAAGGTAACGGTACCTCACGAAGACTTCTTAGCAAAAATTAACGCCGTTCGCTACGCGTTCCTTGAGCTTGGTGTAGAGGAAGGTGTTATTGTTGCACGTACAGACTCACTCGGTGCTGGCTTAACACAAAAAATCCCAGTATCAGTGTCTGAAGGTGACCTAGCAGCGCAATACAATGCCTTCTTGAAAACAACACCTGTGACGTCTGCTGCCGATCTCAATGACGGTGAATTGGTTATTAAACAAGGTGGCGAATTGGCAAAACCTGAGCGTTTACCAAACGGCCTATTCCGCTTTAAAGAAGGGTCTGGCTTCGACCGTGTCGTACTTGATTGTGTGACGTCATTGCAAAACGGTGCAGACTTATTATGGATTGAGACTGAAAAGCCTCACGTTGGTCAAATCGCAGAAATGGTGAACGAAATCCGCAAAACGGTTCCTGATGCGAAGTTGGTTTACAACAATTCTCCGTCTTTCAACTGGACGCTGAACTTCCGTCAGCAAGTATTTGATGCATGGAGTGAAGCAGGTAAAGACGTATCAGCTTATGACCGTGCAGCACTTATGTCTGCAGACTACGATGACTCTGAGCTCGCTGCTGAAGCCGATGTAAAAATCCAGTCTTTCCAAGCAGACGCTGCCCGCGAAGCAGGTATCTTCCACCACTTGATCACACTTCCAACCTACCACACTGCGGCGTTGTCTACAGATAACCTTGCGAAAGGTTACTTCGGCGATGAAGGCATGCTGGCATACGTACGTGGTGTCCAGCGCCAAGAGCTTCGTCAAGGCCTAGCGTGTGTTAAACACCAAGCCATGGCAGGTTCAGACTTGGGTGATACTCACAAAGAGTACTTCTCAGGCGACCAAGCGCTTAAAGCGTCAGGTAAAGACAACACGATGAACCAGTTCGACTAAGCGTATAGTTCGAAAACACAAAACCAACCAAAACGTCAAAGGCTCCTTCGGGAGCCTTTTTATTTGAGATCGTGCCGGGTAACCATTTCCAAAGAAACTGTGCAAACAACGTGTAAATCCGCGTCGACATAGTGATTTTTTGCTTCAGGTCAGTTAGTTTTAGCATTAATGACTTCGCCAATGAGGCCCAAATGCGGTTCCAGAACAAACTGTTTCTCTTGTTTGCTACATACAGTGTGTTGTTGGTACTGGCGATTGTTGTGTTTGTGCAACTAGGCCTAAAACAGGGTTTGCTCGACTATGTCAATGCCCGAGCGATAGGCGAGTTTGATTCTGTCATCAGCGCATTACAAGATGAATATGAACAAACTGGCAGCTGGAGCCAAATACGCTCGCGGCCGGGACGGTTTCGACAAATCATTGAATCAAACAGTGGCGTCAGTTTGCCAGGCCCCGGGCCCGGTGGTCCAGCACGCCGAGGCGCTAGGGAAAACCAAGGGCCGCGATTTGGTCCACCACCAAGAGGCCAAAGGCCAAGGAATGCAGAGGGACCTCTGCCCGGGAGGGAGTTTTCACCACCTTACGTACTCTTAGACACGGATAAATCCCCAATCATGGGGCCGCCAAAGTCGACGGCGAATTACTCGTTGGCGCCTTTGATGTCCCAAGGTCAGCTGATTGGTTACTTTGGCATTAGGAGCCAGGAACGGCTAACCGAAGGCTATGAGATTCAATTCACGGAGCAATTCCAAGACTATACCATCTGGCTAGCACTCATTATTTTGTTAGTTAGCGCGCTCGTTGCTAGCCCAATATCTCGGCATATCACCCGCCCTTTGCGCCAGATAACTGCGAAAATTGAAAACGTGAAAAATGGCCACTACAACGATTTGATTGTGCTTAAGCGCAAAGACGAAATTGGTCAACTTTCCAATGACATCGACTTAATGGCCGAAAAGCTAGCCTATAGCCAAACGGCTCGCGAGCGATGGCTTGCCGATGTCTCTCATGAATTGAGAACGCCATTAGCAGTATTGATGGCGCAAATTGAGTCGATAGAAGATGGTATCAGGCAAGCTGACGACGAAAACCTTCGAGCCATGCGCAATGAAATCGTACGCTGTCAAAATCTCATGGCAGATTTACATGAGATTGCTATGCCAGAGCCAGCAATGCATCGCTACTTGTTCGACGAAGTTGATATTTGTGCGTTGGTGCAACAGTGTGTAGACAGGCACGCCAAACGGTTTGCAGAGGCAGACTTAGCAGTCTCATTGAAATTTGACGAACCTGTGATTCTCGCAGATGCCGACAGTAATCGACTACTACAATTGTTAGACAACTTAATTAACAACGTTTTCAATTATGCTCAAGCCAAACATCTCGTGATTGCCGTGCATATCCGTGGCGACTCAGTCATTGCTGTGCTGGAAGACGATGGCGTCGGTGTAGAAGATGATGAATATGAAGCATTATTCAGTTATCAATTTCGTGGCCGCCGACAAAAACACAAGGTGGCAGGCAGTGGCATTGGCTTGGCACTATGCAGCAAAATAGCCGCAGCACACAACGGCAATATCGATGCGACACCCTCGCCATTAGGTGGATTAAGAGTCACGCTAACCCTTGATAAGGTATAAGAGTAGAATATGGACAATGCCCACATACTGATTGTTGAAGATGAAACGAGTTTAGCCAACCTCATGGCTGAATACCTGCAGCAAAGTCAGTTTAATACTACCCATTTTGAAAATCTGACACCTGTGTTGAATTTCATAAAGCAGGTACCTGTTGACTTGATTTTACTCGATTTAAACCTGCCAGATGGCGATGGCTTGGATTTGTGCCAAACCATTCGACAATTTTCTGATGTTCCTATTCTGATTATGACTGCCAGAGTTGAAGAAATAGACAGGTTACTCGGCTTGCAATTAGGTGCAGACGATTACGTATGCAAACCCTTTTCCCCGAGGGAAGTCGTCGCGAGAGTCAAAGCAATACTCAAACGCACAAGAAGTGGATCGAGTTCAATGCAAAATAACATGGCATTAGATGCACAAAAGCTACGATTGTCTCACAAAGGTATCACCCTCGATTTTACGCATATCGAGTTCGCCATTTTAAACATGCTATTTAGCGAACCAGGCAGAATATTCAGCAGGGAGCAGATCATGCAATCCTGTTACGACGACCACCGAATTGTTAGCGACCGTACAATAGACAGCCACATGAAAAAGCTGCGACAAAAACTAAAAGAAGTGGGTATAGATGAGCATATTCACTCGGTTTATGGTGTAGGATACCGATACGAAAAACCATAACCAACTGATACTTAAAGACATTAACAATCAATCAGCACAATATTGCACCTACGACCAAAAGCTAACCTGACATTTCACTTTAGAATCGATATACTTCCGGTGATGCAATCTATGAGGATTATATAAAGGATGAATATCGCAAAGGTCGATTTGAACTTGTTGGTATACCTAGATGTGCTCTTGCGAGAAGGAAGTGTGACTCGAGCGGCTAACCAGCTCAGTATCACGCAACCGGCAATGAGCAATGGCCTAAAGCGCCTCAGAGATTTGTTCAAAGACCCTTTATTGGTGAGAACAAGCGAGGGCATGACACCGACCAAACGTGCGTTGGAGCTACAACCCATCATCCGCGATGTGTTGAGTAAACTCGAAAACTCCATTCAGCCAGAGACCGACTTTACGCCAGAGACAAGCAAACGCACATTCAGAATCATGACGAGTGATTACGCCGAATCGACATTACTGCTCGAACTGGTTGGTCGTCTCGCCGATTTAGCACCTAATATTACTCTCGACTTAATTACCCCTTCCGACGTGACATTCCATGATGTTGAGCAAGGGAAAGTCGATATGGCCATTAACCGCTTCGATGAATTGCCTTTGTCGTTTCACCAGAAAGTCATCTGGTACGATACTTTCTCTTGTGCAATGAGCGCCTCACACCCAATGGGTGAAAAGTTTGATCTCGATAACTACCTAAAAGCACAGCACATATGGGTAAGTAAAACCGGGTTTGGCGTCGGCGTGGGTATTGATCCCAACGAGGTTCAAAAGCTCGGCTGGGTAGACGCCGAACTGACGAAAATTGGTAAACAACGTGATATCAGAGTGTTTACGCGGCACTACCACGCAGCGTTACAAATCGCGAAACGTCAGAATTTGATAGCCACTTTGCCAACTAAAGCGGCAAAAATATTCAAAGACGACCCATCTATCGTCTTGAAGGAGCCTCCTTTCGACATTCCCCCCATCGCCCTAAAAATGGCTTGGAGTGCACTATTGCATCACGATGCTGGTCATATTTGGCTGAGACGTCTTATTGGCGATTTAGCAGCTGAAATGAACAATGAATAGTAGTGGGTATTGACCTTCAGACAAAAAGAGGCGTTAGCCTCTTTTTTTTTTGCCAAAATTAAAGCAGCCCACCAAAATTCACAATATTTATGGCAAAGATAGAAACCATAAATTAAAAAATATACAACAAACCCCCTACACTGAAAGCCAAGACGAATTTGCGAGGTTAGCATGGAAAATTACATTCAAAGAGGTCGCATGCAAGTAGCGGCAACCCTTGACCAATTCATAAACGACAAAGCACTTCCGGGCACAGATGTAGCATCAGAGGACTTCTGGCTTGGTTTTGAGAGTATCTTCGCTGAATTCATCGGTACCAACCAGGCACTGCTAAAAACACGAGAAGACTTACAGTCTCAAATAGACCAATACCACAGCGCAGGAAAGCCACCGTCAGGTGACGGGTACGAAGCGTTTCTGCGTGAAATTGGCTATCTAGTAGAGGCTCCCTCTTCGGTTACCATTGATACCAAAAATGTCGATAGCGAAATTGCCACTATGGCTGGCCCACAGTTAGTGGTACCTATCAACAACGCTCGCTATGCATTGAATGCCGTTAATGCTCGTTGGGGTAGCTTGTACGATGCTTTGTACGGTACAGATGTCATTAGCGACGACGGTGGCGCTGAAGCCGGTAAAACCTATAACCCTGTGCGCGGGCAAAAAGTCATTGAGACGGCTCGTGAGTGGTTAGACACTATGCTACCGCTGACGACAGGACAGCATAAAGACGCTCAGTCCTATTCTATTGCTTCCGGTGAACTGGTAATTACGCTAAGTAATGGCGACGAGACTACTATAGCAAGTGCTGAACAATGGGTGGGTTATCAAGGAGAGTTAACTGCTCCAACAGCGTTGTTATTCGTGCACAATGGCTTGCATTTTGAACTTCAGATTGATGGGAATCACCCTATAGGTCAGGCCGACCCTGCTAATATTAAAGACGTGTTAGTTGAATCAGCACTTACAACCATAATGGATTGTGAAGACTCAGTTGCCGCGGTCGATGCCGAGGACAAAACGTTAGTTTACGCTAACTGGTTAGGTTTAATGCAAGGCAGCTTAAGCGTATCGGTTGAAAAAGGTGGAAAAACTTTTACGCGAAAAATGAACACAGACCGAGTTTACAATGCCGTAGGCCAAGGTCCCGTGAAACTATCGGGACGCAGTTTGATGTTCGTCAGAAACGTTGGCCACTTAATGACAAATGACGCGATTCTGTTCGATGGACAACCTGTTCCAGAAGGGATCATGGATGGTGTAATCACCTCACTTATCGCAAAACACGACTTACTCAAAAACAGTGCATTTGAGAATAGCCGACACGGCAGCGTTTACATCGTTAAGCCTAAAATGCACGGTCCAGAAGAGGTCGCATTCGCCAATGCCCTATTCGGGCGGATTGAAGAAGTGTTAGGGCTAGCTACCAACACCCTCAAGATGGGCATCATGGATGAAGAGCGCCGTACCAGTGTAAACTTAAAAGCGTGTATAGCTGCGGCTAAATCCCGAGCGGTATTCATCAATACAGGCTTCTTAGACCGCACGGGTGACGAAATTCATACCTCAATGCTAGCGGGTCCATTTGCCGATAAAGCATCGTTGAAAACGATGCCATGGATTAAAGCCTATGAAACGGCAAATGTGGCGACTGGTGTCGATTGTGGGCTATCAGGCAAAGCCCAAATCGGCAAGGGGATGTGGCCTATTCCTGATGAAATGGCTAACATGATGGCGGCCAAAATCGGCCATCCTCAGTCTGGTGCCAACACGGCATGGGTTCCCTCTCCCACCGCAGCAACACTCCATGCATTGCATTATCATCAAGTCGACGTATTTGGTGTTCAACACACTGTCGACGCTAGCTTCGATGGACTGTCAGATATTTTAACAATTCCATTATTGGCAGATAAACACTCGCTATCACAAGAACAGATAGCGCGAGAACTCGACAACAATGTTCAAGGTATTCTTGGATATGTTGTTCGATGGGTACACCAAGGTGTCGGGTGCTCTAAGGTTCCAGATATCAATAATGTGGGTTTGATGGAAGACAGAGCGACACTGCGTATTTCGTCGCAGCATATCGCCAATTGGCTTGAGCACGGTATTGTATCTGCTGAACAAATAGATGCATCACTGGCAAAAATGGCCGTGTTGGTGGATGAACAAAATGCGTCCGATGCCGAATATATCGCCATGACACCAGATACCGCTAGCTCCATTGGCTACCAAGCAGCCAGAGACCTCATATTCCTAGGAAAAGCGCAACCCAGTGGCTACACTGAGCCGTTGCTGCATGCCAGACGACGGGAAATGAAGGCAGCGTTAGCCAAATCATAACGTCATAAACAAACGATATAGCCGGGGACTTCCCGGCTTTTTTTGGCATCGTAATGCTGACATGTGATGTTGCTTCATCTACACTGAAACCTATAAATCAGAATGACTTAGCACATATGTCGAGCCAAAGAATCGTTCCTATTTTCTCAGGTGGCGGGACTCGCCTACCCGCCCACGTTGGTATTCTAAAAGCCCTCAATGAACTGGAAATCGGCTTTTCCACACTCGTAGGTGTGTCGGGAGGCTCTATCGTTGCCGCCTTGTATGCTAAAGGTGAGAGTATTGAAGACATGTTGGATTTGGCGGTCAATACTGACTTCAGGCAATTTAAAGATTACTCAATCCTAAGACTCCTGAGGCACGGTGGCTTGTCTTCTGGCCTCAAATTCGAGAAATGGATGGATACGCAAATGGAAGGGATGACATTTGCTGATTTACCTAAAGACTTACATATCGTCGCGACTGACGTTAATGGCGGCGGCCCCGTGGTTTTCAGTAAAGAAAAGAGCCCGGAAATGAAAGTATCTAAAGCCGTGCGCTACTCGATGTCTATTCCACTTATTTTCAGCTTTGAAGTGTATCGTCAACACTTGCTCGTCGATGGCGCCATTTTATCCGAAGATGCCCTGTTCACGGATTGGCAAGGTGATGGCACACCATCAATCTGCTTTCGACTGAAAAGTGAATTGCGAGAAAAGCCTCTCGATACGAGTCGCCGATTTATGTTGCCCCAGTACATAGGATTGTTGATTAGAACCTTTATGACGGCCTTATCACGAGAATACGTACATCAAAACTATTGGTACAACACTCTCGTTATTAATACTGGTGCATCATCTGCGGTAGACTTTCAAATGGAAGATGAAGAAAAAATGTGGCTTTTCGATAAAGGCTATTACACCGTAAAAGAATTTTTACCCGCTAAGCTGGAGAAACTGACCGCGCCGAAAGTAGAGCTCACCATAGAATAGTATCACCGCACAAAAAAGCCCACTTGCGTGGGCTTAGTTTTTATTTTTTGTAAAAACCTCTGTACCAATCAACAAAGTTGCCAACACCAGTCTCGACCGAGACACTTGGCTTGTAACCCGTATCTCTCACTAATGCAGACACATCTGCGTAGGTATCAGGCACATCGCCAGGTTGCATGGGCAGTAGTTCTTTCTCTGCTTTTATACCAAGCGCATTTTCCAATGTTTCAATGAATGTGAGCAAGTGAACTGGTGTTTGTGCACCAATATTGTAAACGCGATAAGGTGCTTTACTCGAAGCAGGATCAGGGTTTGCGCCACTCCAATCAGCATTGCCTTGTGGGACGTTATCTAATGTCCTAATTACCCCTTCGACGATATCATCAATGTAAGTAAAATCTCGACGGTGATTCCCGTAGTTGTATAC
This sequence comes from Alteromonas sp. 5NS40-0096, assembly GCF_057544385.1. NCBI lineage: Bacteria > Pseudomonadati > Pseudomonadota > Gammaproteobacteria > Alteromonadales > Alteromonadaceae > Alteromonas > Alteromonas sp. 5NS40-0096. The sequence goes on along the minus strand of NZ_BAAJLQ010000002.1, from coordinate 894,223 downwards.
CTTAATTGGGTCGCCTGCCAAAATGGCTTTAGTGAATTTAAACGGCGCCATATCAGGTCTACCCCAAGGGCCATAAACGGTAAAGAATCGCAAGCCTGTGGTAGGAAGCTGGTAGAGATGACTATACGTATGCGCCATCAGTTCATTGGCTTTTTTACTCGCCGCATACAAGCTCACTGGATGATCGACATTGTGCTGTTCAGAAAACGGCATCGTTTCATTCGCACCGTAAACAGAGCTTGAAGACGCATAGACCAAATGCTCTACGTTATTATATCGACAGCCCTCAAGGACATTCATAAAGCCAACTAAATTGGCATCCACATAAGCATTGGGGTTTTCAATCGAGTATCGAACGCCTGCCTGGGCTGCCAGATGCACTACCCTGTCAAACTTTTCCACCTCAAAAAGGGCGGCCATAGCACCGCGATCTTCGACGCCCATTTCGATAAAGCGATACTGAGCGCCGCTGTATTTTTCGGTAATGGTATTGGTTCGAGCATGCTTGAGTGACACATCGTAATAATCGTTGACGTTATCGATACCAACAACTTCTTCACCACGCGCTAATAAGTGATGGCAAACAGCCGCGCCAATAAAACCAGCGGCCCCTGTTACGAGTATTTTCATTCTTTTCCCACTTTTATTATCTTACTCTGTTCTCTTTTGACAGAAAAACATGCTTCCCGAACACACCCTCAAATAAAGCGCGCGTTGTTTTTACTACTGTATGGTAAATCAATATGTGCATTGGCATCTTTAAGATATGCCCCCGGCAATATGCAAGAAAGGAGGCTAAACCTCGATTATCAACATGACACAAGGCATGCTTAGGCGCCAGCGCTATACCGACTGTCGAATCTAAGAACCTCAACCGAAGCGGACCATAACTCGTCAATGCATTCACTTCATCTGGCAACGACGTACCAATATACTGTTGCGTATACCTAAGCGCCAGAAACAATTCGTTCTCAAAACCACTTTTTTCGGCAAGCTCATAGAGAGATTGCCAAAACTTACTCGATTGACATTCTTCAATCAAGAAATGGATATCAAACATATCACGGTAAGAGGAACTAAAATCTTCATTGAAGACTAAATGAATGGCACTGTGTAAAACCATTCCTGGGGGAGATAAAACATCGAATCCATTCCGAGACTCTATTTGCTGTAAGAAATGAGAGATATCCGGCGCCCTACCGGATACAGGTGGAACAAGATTGTGGTGTACATCTATTACCGTTTTTCGCTTTGCGTGGATGAGCGGAGGGATTTCGTGTGCCCACTGACGATAATACTTCTGGTCATAGTTTGAGATCGGTTGACTTATCCAGCCCGAAAACAACATGCGTTTTTCTATCGTCGATAGCGATTCTTTTAGCGTCAGTATGTCAATATCACTATATGTCCGCCCTTGACTGCATTTTAAGCCTGCAAGAGTATAAGCCGCGCCTTTCAAAAAGACACATACATCTGAAAACCTTGCCAACTCAGTTTTTAACAGCGCGGCCTCACTCTGGACCTGATTTCTCTGAATTGCAGCAAGATCTATCGCGTTGCAAAGTTGTCGACGGATATTGGCGGGGAATTCGTTTAAAACAAGCGTTTCTTTCGCCCTTAAAGCAAACCGAGCCAGTAACTTTTCACTTCGTAAAATCAAAATCAAATCAGCCAGTTGCATTGGCAAAAGCGACAAAGCGTTAGTGGGCTCAAGAATGCAGGAAGTAACAACAGTAGTGGTAATAGATGGGCTAGTTGATAACATCCTGTTCCAAAAATTCCTGAAGTTCATTGACGTTGTTGTAGCATACTTCAAAGCTCTTTGCGTTCTCAACTAGCTTAACAACAGTATTAAAACCGCGCTTGTCTAGCACAGAGTGGTTGATACTGTTTTTGACAAGCGCATTCAAGGATTGGAGCTGATTTAAGTCATACACGTCGCAAAACGTGTCCTCATCGTACTGTGGATACACAATACCAACAATTTTCGCTGATACTTTCCTCTGTTCCCAAGATTCTGTGGGCGGAGTTAAATGCGCGACGTCGCCCTTATGCGTATTTTTTGCAATTGACGACAACTTGTTTGCTAAGCCCCACTCTCTCACAAGTGTAATTGATTTATTTTTCAGACATATAGGCCTAACAGATGGCAATACCGTATTGGTTTCAGGTACGATAATTGCCATTTCATCTGACAGTAGACGCCAACCGTTATGACATAGCCAACTTGTTAGCGTACTTTTACCCGAGCCTGGTGGTGCTGGGAAGAGTACGGCTTTGTCATCTTTCGCAAGCACCGCCGAGTGAATGACAACGTGTTGAACCTCATGGCTTGCTACAACCCAATTCATTCCCCACTCAAGCATTGCATATGCATTATCTTGAGGCATAGGTAAAAACGGTTCTCTATCGTCGCAAAAAAAGCTGACATTGGGCCGAAAATATCTTCGCAACAAGCTGGGCGCTTCAATGCTTACTCGATAATCAGGAATAAAGTCTGATTCAGAAGAGACTATTGGATACATTCGGCGGATATTGTCCAATAACGTTGGGTCAGATGCACTAATAGAAAAACTAAAAGGGTGTAGGTCTAAACAAAGTTGTTTACGCATCAGTGGCTACCAAAAAGCCTTTTAAAACAAGCTGTCGTGCCACTTCTTTGTGGCTACTGTCAGGCGTAACAGTAGCGTCTAGAACACACTGACTAAATGTATCGAGTGACGTTTCTACTGTGACAATTTCTTTAGTCACAGCGTTAAAAAAAACAATGCCCGAGCTATCGTTTAGCTCGAGCATTTCAACGTTATCTTGAAGTTGGTGAGAACTCAAGTACCGAACTCTATTAGGCGTGATTTGCGTTCAAAAACATACTCAGTTCGGTGCCTAATGCTCCTTCATTGCCATTACCGGCAAGGCTATATAGGTAATCCGCAAAGTTACTGTCGTTTGCAAACAAACCTCTGGCGTCGTCCATCATCGACAACCTTGATTTAATAACAGGAAAGTTAATCGTCTCGCTACCAAAGGTGAGCCCATGGTGAACAGCATTCAAGTACGTTTGAATGAGGAACTTGTTGACATTGCTAGGGCCACCCAACTTGTCGTTTTTACCCGTACCGTTACCGCCCGGCTTATTTAATATATCGATACACTTTATTTGTTGAAGTTGAGCCAAAGACAAAGTGTTACCATTGCTGTCTTTCAAATTTCCGAAAGGCACGCCATTGAATACGCTGTAAAACGTAGCATTTGGATCTAAATTCGGCCATGGATATGCCTGATTTTTCCATTTACCCGGGGATAGAATTGCGATGTCTGAACCACCGGAATAATCAGAGCCATGTCCAGATGCGACAATAGAACCCGCTAACAGTCCATTCCCCCACGCAGCAGTAGATGGTAGCGCCGCCAACAAAGAAGCCGACCCTGTACGCTTGATAAAGCGCCTGCGGCTTTGTTTCGTTTCACTATTTTGTACATTACTCATATATAAACTCTGCTGAAAACCTCATACTAGAATCGATAATGCACAAATCATTCCAAACCATAACTGCATGATTTAAAACAAAATGTCCACTACGCTCTTGTGCGAATGTAAAAATATTAGACACAACCCCTATAATGTTAATGCAAATCAAACATAAAGACACGAATTAATGGTATAAAATGCGCAAGATCCGTTTTACGAATAAAACGTGTTGTGCAGTCAGTTCTTCAATTTATAGGTGCGAATCAAGGATGTTAGAACAGCAATTAAAGCAAATACTTGAGAGTGAAGCTGAGGTTATTCGCCTTTCTAAACCAGACTCTGGAACAGAGGGCTTTACCAATAATGCATCTTACAAGGTTTCCGCTAGGACCTCTTCGGCCATAGAAACGTTGCTGAATTTTGCCAACTCAGTATCACAAGACCCGACACTGCGGTTTACGATTTACCCTATCAGCACTGGTAATAATTGGGGATATGGCAGTAGTCTACCCAGCACGAAGTCTGGACAGATAGTACTATTAGATCTGGCTAAGCTTGATCAAGTGACTTATTTTGATCCAGAAAATGGGGTTGTGACTGTTCAACCTGGTGTTACTCAACAAAAGCTCTACGATTTTTTACAATCCAACAATGCCGATTTTATGGTACCGGTGACGGGAGCGGGCCCACATTGCAGCATTCTCGCCAACGCTCTTGAAAGAGGATATGGTATCACCCCTATCGCAGACCACTTTACCGCTGTCACCGCTATTAATGGTTATCTTCCCTCGGGTGAGTTTTATACGTCGTCATTGGATGCGATGTATCGTGGCAGCGGGGAGCAGACAGACGACATATGTGCTGTCGATAAGACGTTTAAGTGGAAACACGGCCCTTACCTAGATGGCTTGTTTACGCAATCGGGTAACATGATTGTGACTGAAATCACTATCATTTTAGCGAGACCCAAACCCGGGTTCGACTCCTTTTACATGCGATTTTACGACCAAGATAGTTTTGACTCTGCCTACTCGGTAGTCAAAGACGTATTCAAGTCGCTAGACGGACTAGTTGGCTCCATTAACCTGATGGACAAACGCAGAGTAGTCTCCATGGTTTGCGAAAATCCGAATGGCGCAGGTTCGCATCAAGTCATGTCTGAAAATCAAGTTGCAACTCTAGCGAAGCAAAATGACGTGCCAGAATGGACAATTGTAGGCACACTTTATGGCTCGCCACGAGTTACACGTGCAGCAAGAAAAGACATTCGCAAGATAGCTAGGAAAAAAGCAGATCAACTTCTCTTTTCTAGCTCCCCCCTGATCAAAATAGGGAAATGCGTTACCTCGTTGTTTAATTGGTCTTTTCTTGATGGTCCGCGATTACAGCTTGAAAAGCTCTCGGCAGGCATCGACATCATGAAAGGCAAACCCAATAATATCGCTCTTCCGCTCGCCTATTGGAGAAACCCGAGAATTAATCCGCATGACAAAAAAGAACTGAACCCAGCAAAAGATGGCTGTGGGTTACTGTGGTATGCACCGCTGGTCCCGGCAAACCCTAAACACATGGCCCGATTTATTGAGATGGTAAGAGATATCACGCCAAGGTTTAACATCGAACCGATGATTACTTTTACCAATTTGAGCGGTTACAGCACTGACAGTACGATTCCCATTGTGTTTGACTTAGAAAACCCACAAGCGGTGAGCGATGCTCATGCGTGTCTCGAAACCTTAGTCTCTGAGGGAATTAAAAAAGGGTTTATCCCTTACAGGCTCAATATTCAACAACAACAGCAATTGGACCCGAAAGCGACATTCTGGAAAACAGCAAAAGCAATAGCTTCAACCCTGGATAAGAATCAAGTACTGAGTCCCGATCGGTATAACGTTTAAGCCTCATGAGGGTTAATCTGGAGTTGATTCAAGTAATGCGCTAACGTGCTTTACCGGTATAGCGTAACTGATACCACTTGGTGACGTCAGAGCAGACTCTTTTCCCTGGCTAACAAAGACTTTGTTGATAACCCCTATGACACTTCCGTCTTCGGGATTGTAGACAGGACTGCCAGAGTTACCAGGATAAGCAGTGGCATCTAATTGATAAACCAATTCGGGCTGCTTGAGCCGTTTAAGAACCGATACCGTTAGTTGATCGGCATTTTGTGCGGGAATCGCGTCTGGCGTAATCGCAGAAATCATACCTTTGTGTGTCGCGGGATATAAGCCTATCGCCGCGCCAATCGGAAAGCCAGTGAATGCGACATCAACCCCTGGTTTTAGCAAATCGTTTTCAGCAAGACGCATTGCAGGTAATGCCTCCGAAAAAGTTAATAATGCCAAATCGTGAACTGGATCTATTTTTATTACCTCTGCTTTTATCGCTTTTACATTTAAGCCACTACCGCTAATGACGACATAATGCTGCACTATAAGCGGGTCCAAAGCCTGAGAAACCACGTGGTAATTGGTAATCACCTTTTTGCCATCATCCACCACGAAGCCAGTGCCAAGTACTTTGTTACCCCGCTGTTCTATCGGTGTATATAAGCCTATTGCGACAACAGATGGGGTCACTGCCTCGACTGTGCCTGAGATATCGGCAAATACGATATTGTTAAAGCTGAGACCAACCAGTACGATAAAGACTCGACCGATACCTTTGACTCGCGTACTTCTTAGCGACATAAATATTTCTCTGGTGGATTTAATACAAATTGGATATTCTCAAGGCTATAGTACTACAACTGATTTCTCCACTTAACTTGAGTTTAGTGGCGCTAGCACTGTCTTTTGTGCTGGTTTACTTTCACCGGTTAAAAACTGCCAAAGTGTTGCGCATCTTCTCACTGTTTTGGATACTCCTTTGTTCGCAACCCTATTTTGGCGAATTGCTTCTCTACCCCCTTGAATACCATAAAGCACAGCGTACAGTTGAAGCGCAAAAACCCGACATTATCTATGTTCTCGCTTGCTATTACAGTACTCAAGGTGACGTTTCGGAAATTTCTCGCTGGGCAGAATGTTCACTGCAACGAAACGTTGAGGCTGTGAGATTACACTTTCAAACCAATAGCCCAATCTTAGTTACAGGAGGACATTTTTTAGATGACGAGAGCGTAAACTATACGAGCAAAGTGCTCGAGTTCATGACATCCTTAAACGTACCGGAAGACAAAATACTCGGAACGCATAAAGGCACAACAACTCTTGAAGAAATCAAGTCTGCTCATGCCATTCTTAAAGACAAGAATGTTTGGGTCGTTTCTTCTGCTACGCATGTAAGAAGGCTTAACAGCATGCTCGAACCAATCGTCAATTCCGCTTTGTATTTCCCCGTTGATTATAAAAGCAAAAGCCACTTAACCCCCTATATTTCAATGCCGTCTCAACAGGCTTTAGAAAAAACAAGAATGGCACTATACGCTTATTTATCCGAGCTAAAATACAAGTTCTTAGCAAACTAGCTCGTACCCGATAAATATAACTTATAGTAATTAAACGAATGAATTAACTCCTTTTTTCTCAGATTCTCTGCTACACTGAATGAACTCTTTCGGTCTGTAAAGGACGTACATGAGCGACCAACGCAGTAAAAGTATTCTAGACAAAATGAGCCAGCTAGTTGGTAAAAACAACAAGTTAGGTAAACTTTTGTCTGGCTATAGCAAACTAAGAGAAGCAAATTACATATCTTCACATTTTGCTACCTATCTCACACCACTTATTGCGGTCGATCAAAATTTAAAGAACGAAGTTTATAAGATCAGACACAATGTTTATTGTGAAGAACTCAAGTTTGAGGAAGAAAAAGAAAACGGTTTAGAAATTGACGATTTCGATGCATTTTCGATGCATTGTTTGATTCAACACGTCAGTTCTGAACACTTTGCCGGTACCGTTAGAATTGTTCGTCCAACTGAAGATGATCAACAATTGCCTATCGAAAAGTATTGCCTAGGCTCGATTACCGATGACATTTTAAGCCCCGCCAATTTCGATAGACGTGATATTTGTGAGGTATCTAGACTCGCTGTCCCTAAAGAGTTCAGGCGTCGCCAAATGGATAATTTTGACGGCGCGGCTGTGGGTGTTATCAATCAACAAACCTATTCAGAAACAGAGCTTAGATGTTTTCCTTTTATCGCGGTAGGGCTCTATTTCGCCGCTGCAGCGCTAGCATTACAAGAAGGTATTAAGCACGCATACGTAATGATGGAACCGCGGTTAGCTCGAAGTATGAGTTTCGTCGGAATCAAGTTTCAACAAATCGGTCCCGTTGTCGATTATCATGGCCGGCGCGCGCCCTATTACATTAATCAAAGTCTGTTAGAAAAGAGCCTTACCCCTAGCTTCGCGAAAATGCTAAAAGATATCCAAAATGGCTTAAACCGCAAACATTAAAAACCGCCAAAGAAACAGAACCTTCGTGTTTAACATCGGTCCTACTGCGGCTCTTCTGTCTTAGATAATTAGTTACTGAGACCTGCCTTATTGTTTACTTTATTCATCCGATTTCGACGCATCATTGTTCGTTAATCACCTCTTAAACAGACATTGAAAACGCTGTAAGCCCCGTGATTCAAACGTTAACATTATCCGAAACAGCACAAAGTCAAAACGAGCAACTATCTCTAAACGAATGTTAAATAGTTGGCAACACACAACGCTCCCCGATACCCAAAAGAGTAATCTGCAATTGTAATGAGGTTCACGCGGGGCCGTAGAGCTTTGGCCAAACGCGAACAAGTTTTCGATTTATGTTCGGCTTTAACGTTTATTTACAATATTTTGGTACTGAGCCAATTACAAATCTGAGGATTGGTCAATGTATGGTTCAATACTTACTTATCCCCAACTGCGGTACACCGCACTCAACCAATAGATTTGGCAAGTTTTACAATTGTACAGGCACAAAAAAGGCTCCTTGAAGGAGCCTTTTGTCATATTAAGAATATCTTACTTCTTTTTACGACGCTGTGCCGCACCGAAGCCGATTAGAGATAAACCGAACAATGCAATAGTAGAAGGCTCAACAACAGTTGCAGCTTCTACGTTACCAGTACCACGAACACTGTAGTTCTGTACGTTTAGACCTGACGCATCGTTTGGTGCACGACGGTTGTCATCAAAACGTGAAGTTAGACCGAACGCATCAGCTTCATAAACACCTAAGAAGAAGTCAGTAACGAAGTTGTCTGCAGCGATACCACCAAGAACTTCACCGAAGAATGCAGAGTTACCGTCAAGTAGAGGCTCACCAAGTGCAAGGTAGTCAGCAGTTGGAGTATAGATGAAATCTCTTAACGCTAGGCTTACCCATAGTGTGCCATCAGTTGCATTTACAGCTTGAGTAGCTGCGCTAGCTGCATCAACAATTAGTGCTTCGTCGAATTGACCACCAACTTTGTCGTAATCAACATATACGTTCAACCAGCCATCTGTTGCATCAATTGGCTCGTTTGGATCAGCTTGGAAGAAAAGACCACCGAATGCGAAAGTCAGTTCGCAACCATTACAGTTTGGCTCACCAACGCCAGTACCTAGTTGGAATTTACCAGCACCAACCAATTCAGGAGCGTCGCCCAAAGCTAAAGAAGTACCAAGGCTTGATACTGTTGGTGCAATTGACGTACCCGCCAAAGTTCCACCATTTACGTCAGCAGTATTATCAGTTGTCCACCACTGAGTGAAATCGATTGTTGCGCTGAAGTTAGGTAAAGTATTACCGCCTGTTTCCCAAGAAACACCACCAGCCGCACTTACTACGCCAGCATTTGCAGAAGCGCTCGCTAATAATAGAGTTGAAATTGCTAGAATCTTTTTCATGTTGTCCTCTACAAGAGTCGTTAAGTTAGTTCGCTATAAACAATGCACCAAGCGTGCCAACTTTTAAATAACTGATTTTTATAAACTTTTTAAAAACACCATTTAGGTATCGTAAAAAAAACTGACAGTCTACTCGCTTACAAAGCCGCGATCCGTAGTTTTTCTTTCTCTACCCCGGGATTATTTGTCACTATGCTATTCAAAACGCTATTGGCTTCAGACTTGTCGCCAGAAATCATTAACGCTTCGGCTAAATGTAATTTTACAGACGCAGCACCATTACTACTGGTCAGAGCCTTTCTCAAATTTCTAACAGCACTGGTGACATTGCCATTTCTCAACAAAATCATACCGTACGTATCGAGGAAATCAGGAGACGCCGGCGCTAAATCAACCGCCTGCTTCGCAAACGCTTCAGCTTCTTGATTGTTGTCGTTTACATGCAGTAACCAAGCAAGGTTGTTTAATGCAATTGCATTGCTCTCATTTTCAGACACAACCTGTCTGTACAATTCAATTGCTTTGCGATGATCTTTAGCTATGTAGAGTTCACCAAGTAACGCCAATGCATCAATGTCAGAAGGATACTTATCAGTGTGCGTAGACACTTTTGAAATGGCGTCTTCTAATCGCCCTTGCCTACGGTAGGTCTCTACTAACCTCAACAAAGCGTTATAACTCGGTCTTTCCTCCATGTAACTTTCGAGTAATAGTGAAGCTTTCTCGAAGTTATCCTTGTTGATTTCTATTTGAGCCATCAACCATTTGTAACCTGGCGACTGGCGAGCTGAATCAGAAAGCTGCGTTATCTCTCGTTCCGCTCGCCTGAAGTTGCCTAGCGTCACGTAGTTGGATGCCAGCAACAGCTTCACTTCCTCGTCATTAGGAAAGGCTCTTTGCGCTTTCGCAAGAATCGTCGACGACCCTTTTACATCGCCCATCAACTCCAACAAATTAGAACTAAACAAATAGGCGGGCTTAAAATTAGGAGACGCCTTTACCCAACGTTCAATGGTTCGATTGACGCCTTCTAAGTCTCTCAGCAACGACTGGCTTTTAGCTAAAGTAATCCAGTACAAAGGAGACGCAGTATCGTCAGAATCAAATCCAGATAGTACATCTATGGCTGCTGTCGCATTACCAGAATTAAGTAAAGTCGATGCGTACAAAGCCGCGTGATTGACACTGTCAGACTTCGCCTCATAAATTGATTTCAAAAATGGTTGAATATCATCGGTAGCACCAGATTCCGAAAGCACACGTAAATGTCTTGTAACGGCGAGTATAGAATTCGGGATAGCTTCAATTAGCTTATCGGAGTATGACCTAGCGCTTTCATAGTCTTTTTTGTCAATGTTTCTATCAACAAAGAATACAAGAGCAGGTACCGATCCCTCGTTTAATGTCAAAAGCTGTTGGAACAAATCCTCGGCTGTATCCACTTGCTGTTTACGTAGTTCAACTAGCGCTTTTATGAGTAGGCTAACGTACTCGCCGTTCTCTCCACCTTTTACCTCTTCAGCAATCTCCAACGCTTTAGCTGTATCACCACTTGAAATATAGTAGTTGGCTAAAGAAGACGACAATTTAAGTGAGTTCTCGCCGCTCGAACGAAGACTTTCTAAATTAGCGAGCGCTGAAACATCGTCTAATCCCAATTTCTCAACATTTAGTTCTACAAAACCCTCACCGCCTGTCTCTAACAAGTCATCAAAGCGCCCCAACAAATCAAGCGCAGATTGCTTCCCTTGGCTATTTTGGATGTATTCCGAGGCCGCAGAAAACAACGAAAGGTCACTGGATGTAAGGTCTGTCATGTTATTCAATGTCGTGACAGCCTCTTCTTTGTATCCCAAAGTGAGTAACGTAGCGGCATAAATACGGTATTCTGGAGAGCCAAACTCCAGCGTCGACTTCAAAGGCTGAAAGTGCTGATAAGACTGTTCAAACGCTTCCTCAAAATAAGCACTCAACGCTGCAATCAAACGAGACTTTCGATTGTCGAACCCGAACGAGATGGCTTTTTCTGCAAAAAGCTTAGCCTCTTCATAATTACCTTTATTGTAATCGATGACTGATTGTAGATAATTTAGAAACGGCTGCTCAGAGTACTGTTTCAATAGGCTATCTAAGCGAATTTCAGCCTCTTCTAACTCTCCAACACGAGCGAATGCATCGACAGCCAATATTTTAAACATTGCTGAATCGGCAAACGCATTATTGAGCTCGAGCACCGCCGCTTTAAATTGCTCAGTATCACCAGAAACCAGGCTGTAATTGGCTTTATCGAACAAGTACTCGTAATTGTCGTCTTTCACACCCGACTCGTTAATGCAGGCTAACGCTTCGGCAGCTCCAGTCTCCAGGCGCTTTACAGCACAGGCCGACAAAATGCCCAAGGTATCCTGAGTATCGAGATTCACAGAAGCAATGTCGAAGTCACGGTCTGATTTCAGTAAGTAATAGGTTTGCGTCGAGGTCGGTATCACGTTGCTATGTGATTTAATTGCACTTCGAATACCGGCAACGTCATCAGTGAACAACATAGACTGAAGCCAAAGCCTGCTATCTTGTGGGCTCAACGAAGGCGTTTTACTGACTTTTGAAAATTCCTTCTCAGCATTTTCAAACTTACCTTGGTAGAAATACACAGCGCCAAGTGCAGAATTGTAGCTCGCATTGTTGCTGTCAGTGCGAATCAGATTTTTTAAAATGACCTCTGATTCAGCGTAATTTTTATCGATTAGTGCTTTTTGAGCCAGCGCAAATTGCTCTTCTTCATTTTGTCTCTCACAGCCGACAAGTGACAAAGACGCAAGGCAGAAAACCCATCCTAGTTTTGATTTTTGTATTTTCATTTTAGTTATCTCTACTACCTTCCATAAATTTCTTCATAATTGGCACACATGGCTTCAATAGAATATTTACTCTTCACCAGTGTATATGCATTCTCGACACGCTCAACCAACACATCTGGTTTGGCCGTGTATTTTATAATTTTCTCGACTAGCTCTTGTTTTCCACCTGCTGGCACAAAAGACACTGAATCGTCACCGATAAAATGCCTAATACCTCCAACATCAGTGGTAACGACTGGAATTTTGAGAGCCATAGCTTCAAGAATCGTCATTGGCATTGCTTCATAATGAGATGTGAGGATAAAAATATCGGATGTTAACAACTGTTCGCGAATGTCTTCCCTATACCCCATAAAATCAATTTTGCTTTCAAGGTTTAATTCGTGAGCGAGACTCTCTAATTTGGCCCTCTCCGGCCCATCACCGATTATTTTAAGCTTCAAATCACTCCCAGATGCTGACGCGGTAACGTCTGCAAACGCCTCAATAAGAAGAGTTTGATTTTTCACCGCATCTAAGCGGCCAACAGTGCACAACGTTTTTTTTGGTTCTGATTGCAGAGGAACGTCATCTTCAACAACGACGCCATTTTGAATCAAGTGTAGCCTATTGGGTTTAATTTTTACGGTGTTTGATACCCAATCTCTCAAGTCTTTGGACACGACGATATAGTCATTGACGAAAAAAGAGGCGATACGTCGAATAAAGTTGTTCTTTTTGTTTAATCCGTCCGCCGCGTCACCTCCGTGGCCGTGATCACTATGTACTCTCAAAGGTACCGACGCTAAGAACGCCATTACGTGATACTCGATAGTGCCAAAATTGTAGGTGTTAATAGCGTCAGCTTTGATCTGACGAAGTAACCGAAAAAGTCGAAGGTGACAACCCAAGTCTTTACCAGGCTTTTTGTCCAAAGAATAGACTGCAATATCTCTATTTATTAAGCCTACCATCTCGTGGTCTGGCGTTAAGGTAATGATGCTATGCTCAAACTGGTCACTAGAATTATTTATCAGATTTACAATGACTTTTTCAAGTCCGCCACACCCCATACTGTAAACGAGATGTACTATTTTTCTTTTCATCAGAACACCGATTAAATTGATACCGCCATTGATTCGAGTGGCGGTATACACTATAAGATATCTACGTTAACAAACGAACTGTTTTTATCTAAATGGACCAGAATGATACCGTCAAAGTAAATATAACTAGAATTGATTATTCAAACATTCAGTCGCTAAGAGAAATCTGGTCTCAACTTTACTCAAAAACGAACAGTAACGCATTTTTATCGCCAAATTGGATTTATCCTTGGCTCGATCTCATGTTGAAGACAAATCAAACATTGTGGTCGGTTGAAGCGAACGTCAATAAAGAAGTATGTGGTTTAGCCCTGTTTGTTGAAACCTTGAATACCAGGCATAAAGTTTTCAAGTATAGGCAACTCTGGCTTCATCGCAGTGGAGATGATGCTCTTGACCAAATATGGATAGAGCATAACGACTTTTTAATTAAAGATGACGCAAACGGACGCATTACCGAAGCCATGTGGCAAGCAACAAAAGATTTTTTCCTGCACATTGATGAATTCGTCGTTGGCTTATCTCACGAGTCCCAGTTGAAAAGACACCGTGCTGCACTGCCAAATATGTTTGAATGGGAATATTCAAAGAATATTGGTTGGTCAATTGCGTTAGACAAATTTCCCAATATTGATTCTTACGAGCAATCGCTCAGTAAACAATTGCAAAAGCAATTACGACGTTCTAAAAGTCTAATTGATTCCAATGGCTTTTTGATAACCGTTTCTCAAAGTAAAACGCATTTTGCCGAATGTTGGCGCGAGATTGGCCCTTTACATCAACTAAACTGGGGCGAAACTAGCGGATTTAACAACGATATGTTTAATCAATTTTTTGAAAATTTTATTGATAATTGTTGTGACCGTGAGACATTTTCCGTGTCCATTAAAAAAGAGGATAGCGACTTTGCTGGGGCCATAGTGGGGTTTGTTTCCAATAATGTTGCCTACTTTTATTTGTCATCAAATATCAAGCACGCTGACAACAAAATAAAAATAGGCCTGACACTACATCACGAGGCTATTAGGTGGTGCCTCACTAAGGGGATTACCAAATACGACTTTCTCGCGGGAGATTATCGATACAAAAAATCCTTCGCGACCGATTGCGATAGTTATTCAATGGTATTTTTTCAGCGCAGGAAGTTGAGCATGCGTATTGAGCACTTCCTGCGCAAGTTCAAAAAAAGTTGGCTAGGGAATAGCCCTAACAAGGCTTGGGCCAACAATACGAGTGACCGCCAACGGTAACCTTTGCCATATTTTGATCGCCAAGCCAAAGCTTTCATTGTCGGGCGACAAGTCTGGTAGCGCTTTACCTTCTGGAACATAGTGATACCAATAACACTGATGCGGTTGAGCCCCCCACTGTTTTTTGAACTTGTAGGTACCAGCATCCACTGTCGAACGACCAAAATCAAATTGCTTGAAACCCGCTTCAATGGCGTAACTCAATATCTGCCAATACAAATACATATTCACTGAAATTCTGTTGGCATAACGCACCGTACTCGCCCATGGAATTTCGAGTTTCTCTTTATAATGCATCAGGAAACCTGAGGATACTGGCTTACCCTCCCAGTAGACTACGCATATCTTGGTATTGTCTGGGAAAGTATCAAAGATATTTTCGAACAGTTTTTTGCTGTAAACAGGTGTTCCCAGATCTCGCATGTTTAAACAAAACACTTGGTAAAAATCGTCAACAAGCTCTTTACCACCAATTTTGTGACTCACCCCCTCCCTTATTGGACGTTTGATTTGAGAGCGTCGTTTAGAGCCAATTGACTTGCCAAGGGCATCTTGAGATTCTGGTAGGTCTAAGATCATATTGACTTTGTGCGTTGCCACCGGAAATTCGTCGGTCATACAGTCTGAAGAACATCTGTATTGAACATGAGAGACACCAAGCTTATCCGCCATTTTTGTCGACTCAGAGATCAACCGCGCGGCTATTGATTCGTTGTCGGCTAAAACTCCACCATAATTAAAGTAGGGCATCGACACCAAAAAATTGCCGAAGACCAAGCTTTTTAAGTTTACAAGAGGAAGAACACCAACAATGTTGCCTTGTTCGTCCTCAGCTTTAAGATAACGGGGAGTCTGTTTCAATGTTGTTTGAATTAAGCTAGCCCAAGCAAAATAATGATAGAGGGTACCATCAGGATGTTGTTCAACATATTTGTCCCACTTTGCCGAGTCGGAGTCTAAACATTCACTGACAGCGCAGGACGCGTTTGTTTCGTCAATCATTTTCTGCTTCACCAATAATCCTTGTTCTGTTCATAATTAGGTCATACTCGTCAATCGTAGGTAAATATGGCAAAGGTGACAAATAGGCTTTTTCTCTTGTGAGATACCATAGATTACCATCTAAAAAAGCGTTCGGATTGTTAAAGTCCCCCACAAATATATTGCCAGTTATCCTGCGCTCGTCGTCTAAACGACCACGTAATAAAACACTGGCTTGGCGTCTATCAAAAAAAATTAAATTGTTTTTTAATACGATCCTATTTGTCGGGAATGATTTTTCGACGTTAGATTCCAATCCATACCCAATCAACTGACTATTAGACGAGTTATTACCTTGCTGCAAAATACTACTCTTAACGATTAGTTCGCCGTAGTTGGCCATGTCAATAAGGCGGCTATCAATGCCATCAAGAGAAGCAAGTACGCTGTTTTCAACCACGACTTTGCGTGAGCGAGACTTTATGCCTGACCCTTGCTTTTTGGTATCTAAGATGGACGAATAACGAAAGTACAACTCATCGGCTTTGATATACAACGCGTGGGCATAGCCATTGCGACTTCCTAATCGCTCAAATCGTGAATAAGCGACTTCTACTATTCCAGCATCAGAGGCGGTCATTATTCCCGACTCTGAATCATGAGCATAAATATCGCGTACAGTTAAGTTTGCGCCTTCGAACCGGATACACGCACCATTGCCAGCCGGAGCCGAAATATTAGCGCATTCTATCGACTCTACTTCTACGTCGTCACCAGTAAGTACTAATGCAGCTTTGTCGTCAGCAAGTGCGCCGTCAAAAACCACACCAGGCTCACCGAGTATGGCGATATCATTTGCTTTGATGTAAGCGCCGTCTGTATACACACCAGCTTCAATGTAAACTCGACTTCCGTCTTTGATACTTGACGCAGCCAACTTTATCGAGGGAAACGACTTGCCATCCACCAATACGCCTTTGGCTAACACTCCAAAAGATGACATTGCGCTGAAAAATACCACCCATAGGGCGGACTTTACCATTTTGCTCGACTCTATTAAGTTCATTGCTTTTACAATAATCCACACATATCAAAACCTACGTTTTTCACGTGAAGCTCGTTCTAATTTTATCCTTAGGATGGCTGACGCATTCCACCATTCGTATATTTAGAATAACTGCTCACTTTTTTGGCTAACATCACCGAAAGACCAAAGTTAAGCAATAAATAGCTTGCAGGCTTAGTAGTGCTCCAATCTTTGGAGCACGGAGACCTATACATTTGATTCACTGACGTTGCCTTTGGCAAATGTTTACGCCTTATTAGAATAATTGTCAGGTTGAGGGCAAAGTCAGCTTCGGCTTTTTATCAGAAAGCCTAACAAGTGAAAATATGGAACCCCGTTCCCTCAATAAGGGATATTCTGCCCTACCTTTACCAAGAATTACAGCCATTAATGCACAAAGTAAGTAACTATCCATTCACTAAATTTCCATCACCATGTTATTCTTTGAATACACACAGTAAGGGGTACATGTTGCCCCTCTTTGAAACTGACATGCTCCAAAATTGGGACCGATGATTTATGCTTTCTGGCGTATTAAAAGCAGTGGATGCAATTAACAGAATTAAGCTGAAAAGTACTCCCCTGCCCGCACTGTACTTTCACAGAGTTTTGGCAAGAAAAACGGCCTTTTGTCCAGATGATTGGCATGTAGACGACTTTAAATCGCTAATCAAAAAGTTAAGTAAACATTTCACATTACTATCCCTCGAACAGGCGATGGCGTGCTTAGAAGATCAAACGCTACCTATGAATGCTTTGTGCTTGACGTTTGACGATGGGTACGAAGATAACTTCGAACTCGCGGCACCAATCATCGAATCGGTGGGAGGCAAAGCCAGCTTTTTCATTGCTTCTCAAGGGACTGAGAGAGGCTATTTGTGGAATGATATCCTACTGGAAACAATTCGGGCCACAAAGAAAAAGGCGCTCCAATTCGATGGAGAGACATTTTCGTTGTGCTCGGAAGATGAAAAAGCTCACGCATATCTAACACTAGTCGCAAAGTTAAAAACCCAGCCAAATGACAAGCGAGACGCAGACGTAAAACAACTCCAACGGTTGCTGGGTAACATAGAAGTGGAACGATGTATGATGACACAGGCACAGTTAATAGAGCTGCAAAGACGAGGACACACCATTGGTGGCCACACTCATACACACAGTATCTTAGCATATCAATCAGAGGATCAGGCTCAGTTCGAAATTGAGCATTCTGTTACCTATCTCAACGAATGCCTTCCAACACGCGTGACCTGCTTCGCCTACCCAAATGGATGGTTTAAAAGTGACTTCAATGAACACCACGAATCGATGGTGCAAAAGTGTGGCATTCAGTATGGCTTTGCCACAAATGATGGCGGTATCACGAGAGATAGCTGCAAAACGAGACTTCCCAGATTCATGCCATATCGCAAGGAGCTCAACCAGTTCTGTATTTCAGTAAAAAAAATAGCGGGAGAAAAACTCAATGACTGATCATGTAAAAACACTTTTGATGGTAGCATTTGAGTTTCCACCGAGTAATGGCGCATCTGTACCAAGGATAAACAGCTTCTATCGCTACTTGAAGCAATGGGGTTGGCGAGTAGTCGTATTGACTGCTTCCCCCAGTGCTTATCAGCGCATTGATAATACTTATCAAGATAATGATGATGATTTAGTTTACCGAGCCTTAGCGCTAGATGTCCCAAGGCACCTCGCAATCAAAGGAAAGTATCTCTCGTCTATGGAACGCCCTGACCGTTGGGGAATGACATGGATTCCATTCGCGATTCACAAAGGGAAAAAGCTACTAAAACAGTACAAGCCTGACGTAATTTGGTCTTCCTCGCCGATTCCGAGTACCCACTTCATCGCCCAGAAATTATCTGCGGTAGATAATACTCCATGGGTGGCAGATTACAGAGACCCTTTTCATTACATGAATGGTTCCGCGGGGGTCAAACTCGACAAGCAACACAAAAAAATTGATATGCAAACGCTGAAACAGGCCAGTAAGTTGACGTTTGCTACTGAGCAGGTGCGAGACTTGTATTGTAAGCAATACGGAAATTTAGTCCGCGACAAAAGCGTTGTCATTGAAAATGGCTTCGATGAGAGCAACTTTGTAAAGCTTTCGACATTACCTAAGACTGAGTCCCCATTCTCTGAGAAGAAATTCAGTCTATACTATTCCGGCGTACTGTATTCCCATGGAAGGGACCCGAAACCCATTTTTAATGCACTTGCGACACTACAGCGAAAAGGACTGGTTTCAGAGAATAGTTTTGAACTCGTTTTTCAAGGTGCGGGTGACGGTAGCGATTTTCGACTACAACTGCGAGAGTTAGGTATAGATAATCTCGTTAGATTTATCTCTTCTGTCCCCTTTTTAAATGCTCTTTCAAATATGATGGAATGCGATGGCCTTCTACTGATTCAAGACGAAAGATTCAACAAACAAATCCCAGGAAAACTCTACGAGTATCTGAGAACGCAGAAGCCCCTTGTAGTAAAATCTCCTGAGGGTAGCGCAACGCAGTCTCTTGCGAACGCCTACCAAGGAGTATTGAGCTGCTATACAGAATCAGAATGTGAGAACGTTCTTTGCACGTTATTAGAAGAACAACTCGGTGAAATTAATCGGGATGTGACTGGCCACAGCAGAGAGCACAAAGCTCATGAATTAAATGACGTATTGATGAGCTTGCAAACGATTACGAATGAAAACTGATAATTAACCCTCAGAATATATACCTATCACCCCTTGCTGATATCACGCTCAAACCTAAACTTTTAATTACCTTGTTGTTAGGTTTATTCAGGAGTAACCAAATGAAGAGCCTATTAACTGCGATCGCCGCTACCTCTGTGTTTTCCGCAACTATTACTTTCGCTGAGCCCGAGGTGTTCATGTCGTTTGATTTTAAAAACGGCGCAATAGAACAAGGTTTCGATGAATGGGTCTACTCAGACAAAGGAGAAAACCCCTGCGGCGTTTATAATGGCGTCAACCAGTCTAAATTTTGTTCAGAGTCTAATTTTAAGTTTTACCCGTACTACAACAGCAGAAATTCTGATCATATGGGTTGGCTAAAATATGGCTATATCGATGCCGACACACAATACGCAGTTCGAGGTACTTCGTTAAAAATCCATTTGACCGGTGGTATGTACAAGAGCGTTGATGGATTAGCAACCTCAGACGGTAAAGAAGTTCGGAGCAAAAGTGATTTTTCCTCGTCTGCAGATTTGGGGAAACAAGGTGTTTTACCAGGAGATATAGCGCTGTATTACAAAGGCCCGACGTCAACTACGAGAATACCACAACTTCAAAGTAAAAACAGATTTTCGGTCTGGGTGTTAATGCCTCGAAACAGCGTCGACATAGATAGCTATTCAAAAAAATTCTATTCTGCACCATTAAAAAGTTTTTCTTTTTATCCATTTGTAGATTCGAGTAAGGGAGCACATTACTATCATCACGTTGCAAATATCCCGTTGGGTGGATGGACCAAAATGCAATTTGACGCCAGTCCAACAAATAAAAATACGGGAGCTCCAAACAACCTCTATGCATTTAGCGAAGGTGGCACAGAGTACTCAAATAATGCAAAGGAATACTTTTCCAATATAACTGCTTTTGCTCTTCGTGCTGACTTTTCCAAGCGACTACCCGCAAACTCAGTATATTATATAGACGAAATAGAGACTCACTACACCCCATACGAAAATGAAGAAACTATAAAAAGTATCTCTGTTGGTTACTCACCCACAAATAAACAATTTGACATTTCGCTTGAAGATAAATATCGCTGTCTCGATTGTAGTGCAATTTACGAAGTACGTTATTCGTTTTCACCCATCGATAATACTAATTTTGATCAGGCATTTTTACCCGCTCATACTACAAATTTTGATCGACAGAAGTCTAATAACGATGGGTTAATCCATAAAGCCAATAACGGCTACAACCTCATATGGGCAATGATGAAATTGCAAGACGATCACGAAATACTTTTAAAGCCAAACACTAAAATTTATTTTGCAGTAAAAGATATAACTAATAGAAAATCGGAGAACCATTTACCGGAAGACCTACAGGAAGTGAATGTTCCAAATGTTGGCCTTGTATCCAAAGTTGATTTAGTAAAAACAATTGAGTATGAAATTGTGGATGTCAATTACCCGCTAGAAATCAATACTGATGACATTGAAAACCCAATCGTGGGATACATTTATGACCAACATATCCAAGTTGAAGGCGGAAAAGCACCGTATGACTTAAAAGCGATTAATCTCCCTGATGGTATTACTTTGACTGACCACAAACTAGCGGGGGTAGTTTCACAACCAGATGCAAAAATCGTAAAACTATCCGTCATTGACAGTATGGGTAGCCTGATCGACGCTGAAGTTAACATTGAAGTGCATTCGGAGGACAGTCTAAACATCAAACAGTGCCAGGTGATTGCAGACTTCGACGAACTTAATAGCACTCCATCACAGTATTTTGACAAAGTTTTTCATGATGTGTACACAAACATTTACCAAACAGGAATGACTACGGTAGTGGGCAGCAATGGAACTTTTAACTATCAAGGAGTGACTGGACTAGGTTTAGCCCTTTTTCCAAATGATGCGATAAATCTTGTTTGGAGAAATGTTGGAACAGAAGACATTGTTTTTGCTCCAAAGCTATCTTTCGCGACAGATTCTCGTTTTGTTAAGGAAGAACAAAACGATTGGATGAATTTAGCTCAGACGATAGTTAAACCAGACAACATAGCGGTAACAAGATATCCGGTGGGTGAGTTTAAAAACATTAATCATGTTAACGTTAATAGCAACTTTTCAAATTATAAGACACTGATATTAGAGAGAATAGAAATCGTAAGCGAGCAATTTTCAATTGATGACAATTGCAGTAAACCAACCAGTTTTAAAAAAGCGAAATATAATACCGACCTTTCATCGAGCAATTACCAGTCTTCTTAATCTCTGGCATTTACACAATCATCTCAAACAAAGCTTTACTAAACGAAAAGCTCGACCTTGAAGAAAGAGTCAACAGTACCGTTCTCACCTTATGAGGAGTGTATCACCAAGGCAGTGACTGACTCTTCAGCTATTTACCACATCGTCGTCGTTAATTGGTAGCCGTCTCTTTTTGAGAGCCATCACTATGATGAAAACCAATCCCAAAGGAGGAATCAGACCGCACACAAAACCAACAACTGAGTACAGTATTGCAAAACTGCTATTGCGCCGTCCAAAAACATACCCAGCCACTGCACAAATGATTGCAAATGCAAAGGCTAATTGACCAACTAAACTTGCACTAATATCCATAATTAATACCTAGACTACGGGCTTCTGTAGTTGCAGTCTCCACGGAGTTAACTGAAACACTCCGACCCCCAATTTACGTTTTTGTGATATTCTGAAAAACACGTTTGCCTAGAAATAGACTATTGATCAACATACTATCACTTTCCTTATTCATATCTATAATAAAAATTAAATTAAACTCTTCACTTGAAAAAGTCTATTTAAGAAAACTAGAAAGAAAGAGCCATATTATTCACGGCTTTATATGACTTCACTACAATACTCTTGGCTGTCCATTACAAAAAACTTGAGCAACCTCTGGAAACTCCAAGCTGATAACACATACCACAAAACTTAAGTAGCGCTATCGGTCTTTTTTGGCAGTAGGGCCACTAGCATTTTGAGTAGCGGGTGTTTAAGCAAGAGCAAAGCACTAAACCAAAACACACCCGCAAATAGTGAATGTAAGATAACGGCTACGAAGGAGGTCGCATCCCATGAGAATAGGTGGAATGGAATTATCGGTAGGAGGCAAATCAGCATCACAGCCGTACTCTTGCTACACGACTTTAGGATATGCCCCAGCCCGATATCAAGACATTTTTGCAAATAGTAAGAAGTTACAATAAACCTAAACAGTTCCACGAAAATCAGCGATATGGCAATTGCTTTTAGTCCATATGGAGCAACTACTATTAACATCAGCAATCTTGCCGCAGTAGTGACTATGCTCATTCTCAATAGCTGCACTTCGAGACCTGTACTGGTCAGCAACTCATTCACGTAGCGGCTAATCGTTGATATCGCAAAAGCGACACATAGGTACGGTACTAACGCAATTGCGTCAACCCATTGTTCACCAAAAAGTACCAAAACCACAAATTCGGCATGATACCCTAAGTAAACTAAAAACGGCCATGCAATGCATGTGACAACGCAAACAATCTCTAAATAAGTTCCTTGAACATTCTTCTTCTCTCTTTTTAACTGTGAAAAAAGAGGAACTAGAACACGTTTAATAGCGTTAAATAGAAAGTGGTCAAGCATCATAATCGCAGCCATTCCTTTATCTAGAATCGCCACAGCCTCCTCATTCAACAACTTACCAATGATGATAGGCTGGCCCTGTTCATTAGAACTATTGAGAATATTTGCACCACCGACTCGAAACACAAACGGTAGTACGTTTTTAGCACAATGCAGTTTTGGGAGATAGAATTGGCGAGCTGGTGCCAACAACTTAACTAGAATAATCGTCGTCACTGTTGCTGATAGAGATGCATAGGCAAGACTCAGGGCCCCATACCCAGTGTAAGCAAAGTAGATTGCGACAATCAAATGCACCGTTTGGCTAGACACCGTAGCGAGAGCCAATCTTTTAAAGTCTAAATTTCTTCTAATTTGACTCTGTTCCAATATGCCAATGGGAATAAGCAGTAAATTAATACAAAAAACATTGAGAATTTCGCCAATTTCAGTATTGGAATAGTACTTTCCAATACTTTCTGAAGAGAAGTAAATGATTAAACTTAATGAAATACATATAAACCATGAGACAAAAAGTGCTCCTGACTTTTTATCATTTGTTAGGTGCTCTTCTTTAATTAAGAAGCTCGATAGTCCCATGTCTCTGAACATCTGAGCAACTGCGAAAATTGCTCCAGCGATCGCAAATGTTCCTATCTCTGATGGAGTAAGTAATCTTGCAAGAACGACTACAGATACAATTCTAATGACAACTTCAAGATAATTTGATGCAAAAGACCACAAAAATGCACTTCTCACGAAAATACCTGCAGTGTAAACCGGTGGGGAAAAGTAGACATATGCTTCTCTAATCTACCAACAATACCGTAAAGCCAAAACAAAAATTAGTAGATAAATACTGACATGCTTTCATTAGCAAAACTTGAACGCTATCTACATTGGGAATACTACTAGTTTCTACTAATGCTGTCTTAACAATGTGTACTTATGTTTAATATTATTTAAGTTGAAATTACCCGAGTTTGCTTATTTAAAAGTTCCCCCAAAACAGTAATTTCCTATCGAGCACAACATGCATCAAGCTTAGCCATTAACTCTACACAAAGGCTCTCCACTTCATTGTTTAGCTTAGAACTATTCTCTTTTCTAATAGAAGTTTTCGAAAAAATCGTTGAAAAGTCATAATCCGATACGTCAATTTTCAGTTTGGCAGACAACTTTGAAAAGTGTTTCTCTGGTTCAAACATAAGGTCTTCATATTTCCAAAGAACAACATCGTCACGCTTTTCTAATCCCTGAGAGAAAAACAGTGAGTTTCTCACATACCAGAACAAGCAAGCGCAATCCAATTCTGTAAGCTTTTCTGAATATACCGCTTTCACTGTTTCAACTAACTCTTTGGGTACGTTCTGAGAGCGCCAATTGTGTTCATTGCATTCAAGAATAGGGTTCAAGTTTCCGCGCCCAGAGGTATTTGGAAACTTTTTAAGGTCTGAAAGTGCCACATCGAGAAAATCACGATACAACCAAACTCCCGTGACCTCTTCCAGGGCATCTAATATCTGAACAGCATTTTGACTTTCTACCAAAGGCTTCATGACAATTAGAGGAGCTTTGACCTTTTCTAACTCCCTTTTTACATCCGTCAAAGAATTCAATCTAATATTGTTCGGACATTCTGATGATAAAGAGCTAAATTCACCGAAAGTGCGTGCATAGGAAAAAGAATCAAGCACCCTAGATAACAGGGTTGTACCTGACCTTTGACAACCAAATATAGCCACAATTTTAGACGAAGAATTAGTCGCATACCTAATCTGCTGATACAGTGGCTTAATGTATTTTGATATTTTTGTTGTGGAATCTGTAACTTTATTTTTCATTCTGTATATTACTCATCAAATGTTTGTCTTGCACACCAATCCCACGTGTACTTCCCAAATACTTCAGCACGGTTTTGCCTATCATTTCCATCCGCTAAAAGCTGCAACAGGGCATTTCTCATATTAGGGCTATCGTCAACATCAACCAATACACCCAAATTTTCTTCACTCTCAATTATATCGGGGGCACTACCGACGTTAGTAGTTACAGAAGGGCATCCACAAGCTAGCGCTTCCGTAAGCACATTAGGGCTTCCTTCCCCTCTACTTGCTAGGCAGAACACGTCAGCGGCGTTATACCAATCGACGAGACTATCGTTGGGAACTGCCCCAACAAAATGCACATAATCATCTAATTCACTGTCCTTAACCAACTTTTTCAATTGCTTCCGAAAATCACCTTCAGGCCCCTCGGAACCTAATATGTAGAAATGAAACAGTTCCTCTTTTGATTCAATTTCAGCCATGGACTTAATGACTACATCAAAGCCTTTTCGATGGATAAGAGAGCCAACACCCAATACAATCTTTTGAGTTTTGGGCAGATTTAAAAGCGCCCTACTCTCTCCAACAGGCTTATAGTAAAACATTTCGGTATCTACACCATTTCGAACCACAGTGACCTTTTCTTGGCTCACCCCCATCGATATCGCTCGGTTTGCCATCTCAGTACTGAGAGAAATAACTCGGCCAACTTTGTTCAAACAGCGCGCAACTGATGCTTCACGAACATCGCCATCTTGAGCATGAAACGCTTCCATCCCTCTTAAAGTCACTCGGTACGGTACATTATACTTGTTACTTAAGTAGTCTCCGGTAGGTAGATCGGGAAACGTCCAATGTAAATCAACCAAATCGAAATCAAAGCCAATGTCCGCAATAACCCGTTTTACTGCGTTACGGTAGGTCGAAATTTCAATAGCTTTAAAGTGCCCAGGTATTGATAAATATCGTGGATGGTAAATCGTTAGCTCGCCCCGCTTTGTTACACTGGGCACCTTGCTTAGGTGTTTGAATTTCTCTACGTATGGATGAATTGGAGACCAAGGAATAGGATTAATTACAGTGATGTCGGCGTATTTCGCCATTGCATTTAATCGGTTGTACACAAATATGCCGTGATTTGGTTTCTCGGAATTCGGAAACAAATAGCTGATTGCGAGTATTTTTTTTCTATTGCTTGCTGGCATAACCTATGCATTTTCCTTGTGAAACTTCAAATAAAGTTTATTCAAACCATTTTTTAAATTACTTTTTTGTTGTTCTGCCCAATAACCAATAGTAAAAACGATTAGCAAAGGGATAACTACTAGACTCACGCGATAGAGAGTGTTTTCTGGGTCGGTCGGCGAGATAGCTGCGATCATTTGGATTATAGGGCGGTGGAATAGATAAAGAGCAAATGTACAAGCGGCCACATTTCTTATTACGCTGGCGAACCTTTCCAGCATAGGTCCTATATAACGAAGCATAGACGGTGCGAAATATAGGTGTATACAAAACAATATTGCATCAAAATAATCGCCATAAAGTTCTTTTCTAGCAATCAACGGTCCTGAAAATTCTATATCACGTATGAAGGGACCTAAAAAAACCATCACCACAATCGCGCCTAGAGAGACTATTGCTGAGATCGCAGAGTAAGGGCGTTTAGGCGTACTTGACATTGCTCGATACAAAAAATATCCCAACAGCCAGATTGGAAAAAGCGCAGTGATTGTAGGGCCTGCAACCAGTAAAATAACTATGAACCCCAAATACTTCCAATACGATTTAAAATAGAAAATACAAGCGAAAGCAATGTAATAAACCCATTCGAATGTTAATGACCAGAAGGGTTGGTTGATACCTGGATTTAAGCCTAGGTCCCAAATATTTTGAATCATCAAAAATGATAGAGAGTAAGTGATGAGAGAATTGTCGACGTCAAAAGGCCAAGGCCCGCTTGTATAAAAGTTAGGATCTACGTAATACCCTATTGCGTCAGCTAAAAACGTTATTACAAGCGCTGGGATTACAACGGAATATAATCTACTAATTCTGGCTATAGAATAGTCTTTTAATAACGTTTCTCTAGTCGATGATATGTACGAAATGACAAAACCTGACATAACAAAAAAAATCATAACCGCAGTTTGGTCAAATTGCTTAGTTTGCCAGAACAAACCACCACTAATTTTCTGAGATGCTATATGGGATAAAAAAACGACTAAAGCGGCACCAAATCGCCAAACGTCTAAATACAAAGATAGATGTTTATTCAAGATGTACTCCGCTTTTTATCATTGATTCAAACTCGGGAGGGATATTCACTCCTTCAGTAACAACTGCATCTAAATGGCTACTATCGAAGTAAATTAGTTTATTCTCGTAATACGGAGAACATCCGTTTTCACACAGCCAATGATTAAGCGATGCGAAATATACATTTTCGATATTGTCGGAAAAGCTGCTCAAGGACATATTGATTGAGTCTATTTTTTTTGTGTCTGCAACATAGTCGCAATCGAGTAAAGGGTACAAGATGGCTTTAGCATGGCATTGCCTATCAAATCGTTCGAAGACAGGAACATTTCCCAGAACAATAACCTTGTGAGTTTTACTTAGTATGTTTAATACCTCGAAAAAATCATCGAGGTACGCATCATTTTTTTCCAAGTAGTAATGATATGCAGATGAAATGATTATCGTATGGTAACGTTCTAGCGTATTCCTAACGGAATTTATAGAACTGACACAATCACTGAATCTTTTACCTTTCAAAAGCTTCTCTAATCCAGAGAAGATTGGAGGACATGCTGCATGGGAAATGTTTCTAAATCTCCAGCCTTGCTCGTTCGCAATATTTTTTAAAACCCCGATATATTGCGCGGCATTCGAATCGCCCCACAACAAAACACGTGGAGTATCTCCCTTGCCTGACACACAGTTCTCATCTATCAGATGGGTGTGCTCTACCCGCCAATATTGACAGACATGCTTGTATGAATTGGGAGCTTTCGCATTGTTTATTCTCTCTAACAGCTGGCTTTGATACTGAGCACTCAAATTTCTCAACCCAAAGCCATTTGAATAGATAACGCATGTACTGACTATGGATACTAAAAATATTGGAACCACAGCTTGTTTGATAAATAGCTGTCTAAATGGCAATTTCTTGTGTCTGAATCTCTCTTCGACAAATTGCCAGTTTAGGTGAGCAAAAGCGAATATCAGTACAATTAAGATAAACTGAAATAAGAGAGTGGGTTCACCATAGCCGTAGCGATAGAATGCCAAAAGCGGCCAATGAACTAAGTACGCAGAGAACGATATCTTGCCGACCCAGAGCGTTACTCGATTGTTCAGCCATTTTGCCAAACTCGATGAATTATTGAATCCACCCCAAATAAAACCTGCAGCAGCTAATGTCGGTAGTAAAAATAGAACCCCTGGGAATGTGTGATCTTTATTAATCAGTAAAACAGATAAAAGTAGTGCAATAAATGATACCGGAAACACCCAGCTCGCTTCTTTCGGTTTTTGTATAAAACCGAAATGCAAAAAAGCGGCAAGCCCACCGCCTACTAAAAGCTCACCAGCTCGGGTAGGTAACATGTAATAAACAAAGGAGTGATGAGACTCAATTAGCCACTCGGCTATCCCTGCGGATAACAATATAGTCAGCACAAGCAAGGAACAGAATGCGGTGGCATTAAGTCTCTTATAAAAGAGCACTATCACTAGAGGCCATACGAAATAAAACTGCTCTTCAACTCCCAACGACCAATAATGTAGTAGCGGTACTGTGTAGCTACTTGCAGCGAAGTAACTGGTATCGGCGAACTTCCAAAAATAGACATTGGGTAACGACAGAGATGACCAAATAGCAGAAGATGCAACATCTACTGCATCTTCTGGCAAGTACAAAAATTGCGTAATGAGGACTGTAAAACAAATCACCGACAATGCAGCGGGCAAAATTCGTTTTATGCGCCGACTATAAAAATCTTGAAACGAAAACCGGTTCTCACTTACCGCCGTTAATATTTGTGAGGTAATCAGATAACCAGAAATAACAAAAAATATATCAACGCCAACAAAGCCACCCTCTAGGTAACTGTGGTCAACGTGGAAAACAATCACGGCGAGCACTGCAAATGCTCGTAAAGCGTCAATGTGTGGGTGATAAATCGTCTGACTCATGCTAACCAGCGTTTCTTCTCAGCCACTCTTCCAACACTACCAATTGCCACAAGGTTTTGTGATGATCATATTTATCAGCATTATGCTCTTCTATAAGCTGAGCGATTCGTTCTTC
Organism: Alteromonas sp. 5NS40-0096; assembly: GCF_057544385.1. Lineage (NCBI taxonomy): Bacteria > Pseudomonadati > Pseudomonadota > Gammaproteobacteria > Alteromonadales > Alteromonadaceae > Alteromonas > Alteromonas sp. 5NS40-0096. The sequence continues at coordinate 865,203 of NZ_BAAJLQ010000002.1, read as the reverse complement.
TTTGAAGAATTTGTGAACACGAGAATCTTGTGCCAACAACAAGTTTTGGGCATATTCTCGCAGTTCATTTTGAAACATCAGCTTTAAAGGTGTCGGGAACCCCATTTTCTTTCGGTAGATGATGTCATTTGGTAAAATACCTTCCATCATTTTCTTCAATGGGTATTTACCTTCACCTTTGCTAATTTTGTGTTTTGAGGGAATGCTTGCGGCAAACTCCACCAGTCTGTAGTCAAGAAAAGGAACTCTCAGTTCAACCGATGTTGCCATACTCATTCGATCGGCTTTAATTAGCAGGTCATCCACAAGCCAAGTCTTCGTGTCGAAATACAACATTTTACTGAGTTGGTCGTTGCTTTTTGTTTTATCGAACAGCTGCGCTGAAAACGCACCATGGCCACTGCCGGCTTTAGCCGACTCTAGCTCAACTTTAAAATCTTCTCGATAAAGCGCCTCTTTTTGTGCATCGGGATAGGTGGACATACCTTTGTAACGTTGCTCAATAGGCTGTGTTGCCATATTTAAGTATTTGGAAACTTTATGACTTTTACCCAACAACGTGTTTGAAGCACTGGCGAAGAGTTCTGTGCCCTTTTGTCCAACAATGCCGCGATATTTTTCCAACACGTTCATATATTGGTAAAGATCATAGCCAGCAAATATCTCGTCAGAGCCTTCTCCGGATAGAGCAACTGTCACTTTTTCTTTCGCCAACTTTGAAACGAAAAAGAGCGAAATAGCCGCAGCTTCGGTAACGGGTTCATCCATTAAATGAATATATTCGGGTATAAAGTCAGCAAACTGTTGGGGGGTTATTTTTAACTCATGATGATCAGTGCCAAACTTTTCAGCTACCATCCTAGCGTATTGAGTTTCGTCAAAATTCTTGCCAAAGTCATATGCTATCGAAAACGTTTTAAGCGGCTCTTTCACCTTATCGGCAAGCAATCCGACGACTGCGCTAGAATCGATGCCACCACTTAAGAAAATACCCAACGGCACATCACTTCTCAGGCGCAAATCGATAGCACTTTCTAGCAAACGTTTACTTTCTTGTAAGTAATAATCGAATCCTTTGTCTTCGGTGTTATTAAACTTCAAATCCCACCATTGTGTGATCGTCATTTGACGTCCTTTAACAATGGCAAAGTGCCCTGGCATTAGCCTGTTAATGCCCTTGTGTAAGGTTTTTTCACCAGGGATATAACCAAAACTCATGTAGTCATCTATTAATTCGACGTTGAGCTCAGGAAGCGAATTCAAGCCTTTCAATATCGCTTTGGTTTCCGAAGCGAATATAAACTCCTGCTCATCTTGATAATAGTAAACTGGTTTAATTCCTAAACGGTCTCGAGCCAAAAACAATGATTCAGTCTCATTGTCATAAATCGCAATGGCAAACATACCATTGAAACGATTCAAACAGTCTTTACCCCATTCGATGTAAGCACTGAGGATAACTTCGGTATCTGTGCCTGTCTCAAAGACATAGCCTTTCTCTTCTAATTCTGCACGAATTTCAATGTAATTATACACTTCACCGTTGTAGGAAATAACGAAACGCCCTTTAACCTCAACCCTAGGCTGATGTCCTGCTGGAGTCGGATCTAAAATACTTAAACGTAAATGGGCGAGACCACAATGAGTATTATCAGAAACCCAAATTCCGTTGCTGTCCGGACCACGATACGGCATGGTATCTCGCATAGCAGCAAGTCGTTGTTCATCAACCGTATTACTATAGTTTAGCGTTCCTAATATCCCGCACATTTTCAGAAGATCCTATTAACTATATTTGTACTCTATTCCATAAGCAGGCAGAGTCTATTGTTATTGCTAAGTTTTAAGGTAACAGAGGCTGCCCTTTGCCCTCTCAAGTCCTACTCTTTTTTTGCAATCGAGCTTACGAGTATTCCAGCCCATGAGAATTAAAAAAGCCCCTAATTTACAAGTTGCTAAAGCTTTAGAAGTGTAGAAATGCCGGCCGCCTCTGTTTTACTCATCACCACACCTTCAAATTCAAAAATGTCGTCGGTCAAAAAGTCATTTTTTATTTTGCTTTTATAGAAAGAAGGGTCATTGATCCCATTTCCCAAAGAGGCAATAAAGCTCTCTGGCGTTTGCTTAAAATGATTTGTCCAGCTCACGTACAAAGAAGTAAGCATGTCAAGATCATCACTAGTTGATAATGACTCCAGGGAAAAGCATTTTGTAACAGACAAAGAGCTCGCTGCCACTACAGTTTTAAGAAAGCTTCTTCTACTTGTCATCTTTATGCTCCACTCTTTAAAAACTCAGCTAACCGAACAGACAGCGCAGAGATTGTTAGCGTTGGAGGCACATGGCTTCCTGTCGGGAAAATACTAGAGCCAGCTACAAACAAATTGTCTACACCGTGAACCTTGCAGTTTTTATCTACTACTCCATCTTCTGGCGTATCAGACATACGTGTAGTCCCCATATGGTGGTGTCCGAACCCCGTTTGATCCCCAAAAAGTCTGGATGCTCGCTCTTTCAATATTCTCAATCGCCCAAGGGATGTGATTCCCATGTCCCTTGCAAAAATTTCAAGAGACTTCCACATTAACTCTTGATTTCGCTCTGAAACTCTCCAGTCGACTGAAAGTTTGTTTAAGCCCAATTCATCTTTTTTGGATGATAGGTATATCCGATTTTCTCTCTCAGGAATCTGTTCCACCATCATCGGTATTTGATAACCCAGTTTATTTTTTGCACTTTCGAAGATTTTTGTATCGAACTGTTTTCTTGCGATAGCTTCAATTACCATGTCGGCATCGAGAATCAGATTTCCGTAATGAGTAAATAATTCTTCTGGTAATTCACCTCTGGTCAAAGCGTTTTTCATTATGTGAAATGAAGATATGCCATCTGACATACCGAACTCAGTTCCACTAACAACTGGCATTCGGAGATTAATCAATTCTTCATCTTTCAGCGCTTTTTCCGTTAATTCAAAGAAAGCAACTAAGAAACGTTGTCCATCGAAACGACTCATTGAGTCCAGTTTTGAAACATCACTAATAAGATGAGCAGCATTCATAGTAGGATGATCCATAAAATATCGCCCTACGTTATCGTTGCTATTTCCTAATTTGTTATTGTATTTATTGTTGAAAAGCAAAAGCATACGCGCATTTTCCATCCCCCCCATTGAAAGAACAAATCGATCTGCTACCACCCTATGTCTTTTGCCGTTATACGTTGCAAAAGTAGCAGCAACGATACGTTTTTCAGTTTCATCAAACTCTACATCGACGACACTTGCATATTTGTACAAAAATACGTTTTCACTTTCTATAAGAGGTTTCCCATGAGAAGCGAAGAACCGGGTGGGAGGTAATGATGCCTTAGCAATACCAAGACGAGAGAACTTAGCTTCTGTCATCAAGTCGGTCAATCCCATAATTGGTAACCAAACTTCATTTGAATATCCGTCGTCTCCGGTCTGGCAATACTCTGCAGCCTTTAAGTAGTAGGGAGCAATATCATCATATTCGATTGGCCAGCCGCTATGCTCAATCCACGCGCGTTTTTCAAAGTCAATTGGTGAAAAGGGAGAAGTATTGTTAGCCCAATGGTTACTCGCTCCGCCTAAAAAACGAAGTCTTGAAATTTTCGGGTCGGGATAATGTCGAGGAAAACTATCTGCTTCATAGAAGGCTTGAACATTGGCGTCAAACTGCTCTCCTCCGGCATCAAGTAATACTACATCTGAACCTGTTCCATTTAGTTCATTTGCCAAGGTAATTCCCGCAGGCCCGCCCCCCAAAATGCAGATATCTGTTTGAATTACTTGATTTTCGGTAAGTGTGCGCCCATCAATTAGCATTTTGTTCCCTAGTCATCGATTGTTCTGTGAGTTTACTTACTATAGGTATTAAGGCTATCAGCCAAACTGCAATCTCAAAAATTTTATTGTTTGAAAACATACCAGCAATTAAATAGCAAACGAAGCCCAAACACAGCCCTGTCTGAATCAATAACAATTCATTGTCTACATTTGCTTTAGATTTAATCAATCTTCTTACTTGGAGCAAACTCTTGAGCAAAGAAAAACTAATCAAACAATAAAATGTTATTCCAATGATACCATGGTCAGTCAGCATCCCCATCAGAAAGTTATGGGAGGCTCTTCTTTGCAAAACTTGTTCTCCCGCTTTCACTTTTGATAGGTATTCTTGAGGAATATACAACGGACTTAGTATCAGTGTTGTTCGGTGCCCTTGGCCTACTAATGGCTTTTCTTTGAATATCTCATATTGCGCTTTGATTATAACTAATCTTGACGCAGCACTTTTATCTTGAATCTCCCCAAAACTATTTGTTTGCGTTGTTTTAAAACGTTCTATTATTTGCGGGCCCAAAAGTAACCCAAAAGCAACGGCTCCAAGTGTGGCTAATGAGAAAAAGACTTTTTTTACACTCGGTGGCACGAAAAAAATAGCCACTACGCCAGTAAGAACGAGCGACAAAAGTGCACCACGACTCTCCGTCAACATTATGGTATTTAAGATAATTAGTATTGCAAATAGCAGTAAATACTTAATTTTACCTAACTTTATTAAAAGCATATATGAGGAAGCAACGAGTAAAATAGATAGGTGTTGCCCAAGCCCATTTGCAGACTCAACTCCGGGGCCACCTACCCCTTCAAGCCTTCCTCCACCATATGAATATCCCAAGTACCCAAAATATAGTGCTCCCAAGGCATTACAAATAACAAAACCTACAATATCTTCTTTGGTTTTTATGCATTGCTGTATTAAAAGTATCAATATGAAGTATTTGACGACCAACAATACGAAAATTGTGTGATAGGCACTATTTAAAACCCAAAAATATTGAAGTAACAGATACAAAAAGAAAACCAAGTAATATTTTGATTCTTTCGAACTGAGCCAACCCTCTTTTTTCTTAGAGAAGAATACCGCGGCGAGCGTAGCGAGTGCCGCCAAAAAGGACCATCTCAAATCCGGTAATGATTGTCCCCACCACCTGCCAACTGGGTGCGCGTAGAATGCCAAAAGATAAGCGTACAATCCCCATTTTGGATCTTTGCTAAACGCTCGGAATAAACAACCAAAATAAGCGGCAAGAAATGCTATTGCAGTCAATGACAAAGCTAATCCCCTACTTTATCCAAATCCTATCAGCCAATAAATAACCGCTGTTTGTTTCTCTTGCATGAACTTCTATCGTAAGGCCGCGCTCGTGAGCCAACACGGCCAACTCAAACATAGCTTGTCCCTCATTATCCTTGATATCAAACGCAAATGCGTTTCCCGCAGAAATAACATATCCGAAATCACTTGCACTCTTGATATTTATATTACCGTTTATAAAAACTAACCCTAGCCCATCACTATTTAAATATACTTTGGTTGTTTCACCAACAAATTTGCAGTAAGGGGTTGATGTTTGACTTGGCTTACAAATCGAAATAGATGGGTCACCCTTCAAAAAAAATACGCCGCCAAGAGCTAAAAGTACTACCATCAGTGTAGTAAGACTAATCGTTAGTTTCATTTGCTAGTCTCCTTGCCAAATTAATAACTTTTCTGGCATTTTCCTGCCAGATGAACTGCTTGTCTAACACACTCTGCTTAACCGCATTGCGCTTGCAGTCTAAAGTCTTATAGGAAGTTATCGCTGTAGTAAGCGCATCTTTGAATCCCGTCTTATCACCCTTTTCAAAGAAAAGCGCAGTATCATCACTGAGGATTTCCTGAATGTTTGGGGTTTTTGGTGCGACGATCAACGCTCCTACTGCCATATACTCGAACATTTTTAGGGGAGATGCATATGCAGTTACATCTGGCTGTAGCGCAATATCGAAGTCTTTAACAAAATCCAGTACTTTGTCTCGCGTGACAAGTCCTTTAAATTCAACTTTTTCTGAAATACCCAATTCTTCTGCTTGTTTTCGCAAGTCAGGCAAAATATTACCATCGCCCACACAAACTAGTCGCAACGGCAACTCTTTGTGTTCAGCAATTGCCTCTATTGCTTTATCCATGCCATGCCAGGGATGAATGAAGCCGGTAAAACCAATGACAATTTCATTTTTATCCACATTGACGTCATGCTGCATCATTTCATCGATAAACAGCTGTCTGACTCCATTGTGAATGACCGTGATCTTCGACTCGGGAATAGATACTTCACGCATATAGTCTGCTAGTACATCAGTAACTGGCAAACAATGCGTCGCACCCCGCCATGTAATATTCTCAATCCATTTGGCAAACCCTTTTAACGCCAATCCGCTATATTTTCCGCGTTCCTCCACTAACGGAGCATTGATCTCTAACAACAGAGGGACGTTGAACAACTTGGCCGCTAATACACCCGCGGGTTGGTATAGGTTGTAGCGTTCATAAATCACATCTGGCTTAAACTTTAAAATTGCCACAACTAACTTAACGAACACCCAAGCGCTATATGCCAGCTCTAGAATTTCGTAAAGTGCTTTTGGCAACGCCTTTTTTAATTTACTTACAAAACCGCCATCTCCGCCGAAATCTGCATTTTCGTTAACTTGTGGCGCAACAAAGTAAAGTTCATGGCCCAGTTCATCAAAAGCGTTAGTCAACTCTTCAACGTGAACATATTGGCCGTCTTTCGAGGCTATTCTATGGTGATACAGTATTTTCACTTTTTTTGTATTCCAAAGTGTTTTTCTAAAAATGCATTGAAAATAAGAAGCGACCAAATCGTCATACCATGTTCGTGTCCACGCTCATGGTGCTCATCAAGTAGCGCGTGAATTCCTTCGATAGAAAACAAACCCGTATGCGCCAAAGAGCCTTCCGACAATTTAATTTTTAACGACTCTTTTGGGACCTGGCGTAGCCACTCATCAATAGGAGAAGAGAACCCCATTTTGTTGCGCTTTGTAACAAAGTTGGGCAATAGGTGCTTAAACCCGTTAACTAGCAATCTTTTTGTCTGAGTCCAAGAGATATTAAGTGCAGGTGATGCGGCTAGCGCCCGTTCCACCAAGTGATGATCTAAGAACGGGACTCGAACTTCTAGCGAGTTTTTCATACTTGCTCGGTCGACCTTTGTGAGAATACCGCCCGCAAGGTAAGTTTTAAAATCAATTAACTGTATCGCCTTAAGTTTATCTTTACTCTTGCATTGTTGGGCAATGTTGTTGAATAAAGACAAGCTACTGTAGCCATTGAGCTGCGCTTTTAAGCTTGTTGAATAAAGCTCCGCTAGTAAAGATTGCTGGGTAATCGATATCGCATTGTGATAACTGTTTATCGCACTACCCGCTAATGCATTTAACGTGGTTTTTCCTCGTAAAAATTTGGGTGCGGTTTTAAAGTTTGGATAAAATTTTGCTAACAACCCAAAAGCTCGACTTCGAATAAAGCTTGGTAAACAGTGTCGGATTTTCTCCTCAACCCAGAGCATCTTATGGTTGCGATAACCATACAGTAGCTCGTCCGCACCATCTCCTGACAAAGCCACTTTTACATGTTGTGCAGCTACGCCTGACAGAATAAATGTTGGAATAGCAGAGTTATCAGCGAAAGGCTCATCATAGATATCTATTAGTTGATCCATGAAGGTAAGATCATTGATGGACACATTCGTATTTAGATGCTTGAACCCCAACTCTGACGCGAGCTGCTTAGCGTAAAATGACTCATCATATTTTGATAAGTCAAATCCTATGGAAAATGTATTAATAGGACTAACGCTGTGTTTTTGCATTACCGCCGAGATAACAGAGGAATCTATCCCACCAGAAAGGAAGCTCCCCAAAGGTACGTCAGCCACCATTCGCATGGTGATTGCTTCTTCAGTCAGCTTTTCAAAATCTGCAGCGATATCTTCGGCATTAGTGATATCGTCTGAAACAAAATCTTCAATGTTCCAATAACATTCTGGTGATATCTCAAAATCGGTGGAATTAAGATTAATGCAGACGAAGTGTGCCGGAGGTAATTTATATACGTCTTTAAAAATGGTCTTTGGGTCAGCGACATAACCTAATGAAAAAAAGTCTTCAATAGCCTCTGGGTTGAGCTGTTTTTCAATTTCCGGGTGCTGTGTAATGGCTTTTAACTCTGACGCAAAGACAACATCGCCACTAGTCGTCTTCGTCCAATGCAGCGGCTTGACCCCAAGTCTATCTCGCGCGGCAAACAACATATTATTGGCTTTATCAAAAATGACAAAGGCAAACATACCTCGCAATTTTTTTACCGCTGACGAGCCCCATTCCTTCCAAGCGATTAACAATACTTCTGAATCGCAGTGCGTATTGAATTCATGCCCCAGCGACTCCAACTCTTGTTTCAACTGCTGAAAGTTGTATATCTCTCCGTTGTAACTTAACACAACACCATCGCGAACTATCGGTTGATGCCCTTTTTCCACGTCAATAATAGAGAGACGTTGGTGTCCCAGCCCCACATTCTCATCAATGTAGAACCCTTCTCCATCTGGCCCGCGGTGGCGAAGTGACGCGGTCATTGCTCGCAATGCCACCTCGTCAACATTTCCACTCGATATCGGTTTAATCCAAGCTACTACCCCACACACTGGGTTATCTCCTTTGAATTCGCTTGTATAGTCCGTTTAACCCCCAAAAATACTTGTGTTTTTTCATGAGGTAGAAGATACCCGCCAAATGCGAGAAATGAAATTTGTTGAGCTTAAAACCACGGGATAGCTCTTGTGCATCATGAATAACCGACACATCTGGAACATAATGAATTTGATAGCCAGCTTGCCAGACGCGAATACAATAATCGACATCTTCTGGCGAATAAAAGATGTTCTCGTCTAACATGCCTACTTTTTCAACAACGTTTTTGGGTAACATCCAACAGGCTGAGATCGCGTAATCCACCGATAGCGGCTCAGCCACCAAAGATAAATCACTAGGTTTTTGTTCCATTTTTTTCAGGAACAAAAAGCGCTTTGCTTTGCCCCACAATGTAGGAAACTTATCACAGGAAAGTTGGAAATTGCCTGATGCATAAGTGATCTTTGGTACCGCAAGGCCAACGTGCTCGTTCTCGTCGAGATAGTCCATTAGTCTATTTAGTGCTTCAGCGTTAACATAAGCATCCGAGTCCAGTACCAACACATACTTTCCCGATGCTTGTTTGAGCGCTTGATTTCGAGAATACGTAGTCCCGGTGTTTTTACCGAGATTAATTACGTTCAGCGAATCGCCGAACTGTTCGTGAAAGCCATTAATACATGTTAGAGAATCGTCTACTGAGCCGTTTTCAACAACAAAGACCTCCGCCTCTAGTGCCGCACTCTTAATGGTTTCATGAAGCGCACTTAAACATTTCCCAATGTGTTTTTCTGAATTGAAGGATAGAATTACTACCGAAATATCCACGTGTTCACTCACTTTTTTGTTGTTGTAATTGTACAAGTGCTTCGACTAAACGTTCTTTTGGAACGTCTCCAGTAGTAGCAGCATATAATGCTATACCACCAAAGTCATCAAGAGTTAGTTTACTAAATAACTGTAAGCTTTTTACGGCCAGCGGTTTTGACGTAAACTGTCCGCTCACTTTCCACATGTAAACCACATTCACTGATCTACCCATACCATCTTTGAGCTCCAAATATCGGTAGTACAGCTTTTTATCGTCAATTCGGTGCACTCCGGTTTCAGATTTGGCCACTGACCATTTTTCAGGATCGTATGGCCTATTGCTCCAGGTCAGCAGTTCCTTCTCATCTCCCTCAGTCAGATATACAATTTCGTGGAGTATTACGGGTTGACCTTCAATCACAATCTGTGAAGATTTATACAAATCATAGCCAGAGTAGACTGGCTCCCAGTCAAAGAATGGGGTAATTGAATTAGACTTTGTATCTTGAGTATTGGCACTTGACAATGCAGAGGCTTGATAGCTGCTAAACGCAGACATAAACACCGGCCCCAGCCCAATTATCACAACACCGATAAATAGGCGTTTTTTCGGTATTTGTAACTTGAACTCTTCGTCGCCTACCTTGGGTAGTTCTTTTTGATCGTAAAATAGCTTTGAAAACATAATAACTAGCGCAGTCACAAATAAGAAAAATACCCACCCGTAAACAAGATGGTCAAAGCCAACTGCCGCTTCCATATTACTTACATGGCCAATGTAGACCATGATAAAAGCTCTCATTCCATTCGCTACGATAGGAATAATCAAAACACAGACTAAAAATACGAATTGTTTCAGTCTTGAGCGGATTTCTAAATGCGCGATCAACAGGCCAATTGTTACTGTCGAAAACAAGAATCTGATCCCGCTACAGGCTTCAGCTACGTGAAATAGTCCCTCGGGAATCTGTAAATACCAGCCTTCTCTGTAAACAGGAACGCCTGATAAATTGAGCATTACGACTGTTAAATCAGCAGTCACCTCTTGCAATTGGGGAATTAAAAATTCACCGAAAGGCACTGAAAGAATAAAAAAGCACAGCGGGAAGAGTAAATGACGAAGCGTGACAAAGCCAAAAACGCCCCAAATTAAGAATAGAGGCATCGACATCAAGGCAAATTGTTGCAGCGCATTGATCAATGAAAGTTTACCAACAACATAAACCAACACAGTAAATAGCAGACCTGTTAAACCCAGGAAAGCGTCTTGTTTTTTGCGGCGCGCAAGGCTAAACGCGAAACGCTTTCTGTAACCAAGCCACAATGCAATAGGAGCAATAAGAACGGCGTGTTCAAAAGTGGTCGATTCAAACCAAGTGAACACAATACGTTCAAATGTACTGAAATAAGCTATTATCCATAGCGCAGCAAGTAACAAAGATAATATTTGCTGTTTTAGAGTAATAGTAACTTTTTGGAAGGTTTCAGGCGTGTCACTTGATGTAAGCGTCATACATTGTCACCCAGTTAAAATCCTTTAACAGCATTTTGATTTTAGCTTCCATTTTTGAAAGGTTGACGTAGTGCCTGAACTTAGAACGCCAGTTCGCATCTTTGATATAAGGCTGCTCAGGATCTATTTCCCAAGGGTGAAAATAAAAGCTGTAGGGTTCGCTCTCTGATTGCATAAAGTCCATAATGCGTTTCTTGGATAGCCAGTATGGGTAAAGCCTATAAAATCCGCCTCCGCCAATACCTACATTCTTTCCTTTTTTGTGGATAGTTGGAATTGGGATTTCAATAATCCCTTCTTCTCGCTGATATTTAAAGCGAGGCCACTGAGGTACGCCGTATAAATCATGCTCTATGGGGTATGTACTCGAAGAGTATACGAAGCCTTGTTCGGCAAGCACCTCATATACCCATAAGTTTGAGTCGTTGACTGAAAAGCTTGGCGCTCGATAACCTTTAAGCGCTATGCCTCCGACGTCTTCGAGAATTGCTTTACTGTCGTATACATCTTTTTCGAACTGGCTTCGCGACATAGTAGTTGCGCGTTGATGCTCAAGACCATGGCTTGCAAGCTCATGTCCTTCATCAACTATCCGCTTTATAACGTCCGGACAGCGCTTTGCTACCCAGCCTAGGGTAAAAAACGTGGATTTGACATTATGTTCAGCAAACAAGTCTAACAGATGATGCGTATTTTGACCGACGCGTAACTGTTGAGCATCCCAACTCGCTTTGTCGATCACCCCCTCGAAGGCAGAGACTTGAAAATAGTCTTCTACATCGACTGTCATTGCATTTAATCGGCTGTCCAACTTCATTGTTATCGCCCTTTGCCAAATAGCACTATTTCTACTGTTCTTATTAAAATAAGGATATCAAGCAGTAAACTTTGGTGTTTAACGTAATAAAGATCGAACTTTAGTTTCTCCATCGAATCTTCGACACTCGCACCGTACGGATAATTGAGTTGCGCCCAGCCAGCGAGTCCCGGCTTAACATTATGTCTTTGGTTGTAATAAGGCACTTCTTTAATGAGCTGTTCTACAAACTCCGGGCGCTCAGGGCGAGGACCAATGAAAGACATTTCCCCCCTAAATACGTTCAACAGCTGAGGTAATTCGTCAATTCTGTATTTGCGAATAAAATGGCCTATGCGAGTGACACGGTCATCATTTTTAGACGCCCATTTAGCTCCGTCTTTTTCTGCATCAGGTCTCATACTCCGAAACTTAATGATTTTGAAAAGCTTACCATTCAAGCCGACTCGTTCCTGTTTGTAAAAAACAGAAACGCCGGTACGCCTTCCATCATCTAGCCAAATCATAATTCCGGTGATGAGCATGAATGGCCAAACGAAAATGAGAACAAAAAACGCTAGGAATGCATTGATTGAGTAATCTAAAGCGTCTCGTAGATAGTTTTGAGAATGGAACCCGTTTGAATAGATTACCCAACTTGGATACATAAGATTGACGGCAATTTGACCCGTTTCTCGCTCCATAAAATCGAGCAAATCGGTAATTTCGATACCGCGCAATCGGCAATCAAACAAAACATCAATAGGCAATGTACCACGTCTCTGGTCGCAAGCGATAACGATCTCTTCTACTTCGTTCTCAGTGATGAAGTTCCTGAAATTCTCATCGACTTTAACGTGGATTACTTTTTCTTTGCGAATGCCCTCTTCTCGGTTGTCGCCGGGGATTGGAACAAAGCCTAGGAGTTCAAACCCGAGTCTATCAACGTCACGACGCATTCGTTTTTCGATAATCGAAGCTCGCTCACCAGCTCCAAGCACTACTAATCGCACTTTGCCCAAGCCCAAAAGCCCAAGTTTGTTTGTGAAGTAACGGAAGAAAACCAACGAGACAATATTGAGAGAGATAGCAACCGGCAAATAATACGTATGCATGCTCAACTCATTGAAAAGTGCAGACGTTACTACTTCAACGACAAAATAACTGATGCCTAAACTGACGAAGATCCGCCTGATGATTCCTCTGAACGTTTCCCTTAGTTTTGCCTCATAAAGACCAACGGACAAAGAGCAAACCAGTACTGCCAACGTCAGCAACAATATATTGATAGAGAGCTGTTCGAGGCTAGGTTGCGCAATAATTTGTAATTGTACGAGTATAAAACTAGTGATGTAGCCGACGTATGATACGAGTAAGGCTTCTGTCACAACTAGTGCATTTGAGCGCTTGTTTTGTCTATTTTTTGCTACTGCCATAGCTTAGTTATCTGTCCGTTTTTAATAAGATTAATCTCAGCGCAAATATCATATGATAAAAATATCAATTGAGATAGACTAATTGTCAGTTATGACGTTAAATAGCGATATACTTTGGATAATGTTATAACTTAGAAATCAAAGTTTTGGTTTGTAGATCACAGGACTGAGTCTCATGCAAAATGTGCGCACTAAGGTTTTAGCGGCAACGCTATTTGGTTTGATGGCGAGTGGTTGCAGCGTCAATACGCTGCCAGAAGCAACAACAAAATCGTCTTTAACGACAGACGTTAACAATTACCAGTATCTCATTGGCCCAGGTGATAGCCTAACTATTTTTGTTTGGCGTAACCCGGAAATTTCCGGCTCCTTTGTTGTCAGACCAGATGGCAAATTAACCACATCATTGGTTGAGGACATCGACGTTGCGGGTCGCACTCCCACAATGCTGGCGCGAGAGATCGAAGAAGCACTGTCCAAATACATCAATAATCCAAGAGTCACGGTTAGTGTCAACAATTTTGGTGGCCCGCTAAGTGAGCAGGTCCGTGTTATTGGTGAAGCGCTAAATCCCAGTGCCATCAATTATACAGAGCACATGACACTACTCGACCTAATGATAGCTGTGGGTGGATTAACTGAATTCGCTAGCGGCAACAACGCAAAACTCGTTCGAGTAGTTAACGGCCAAAAAGTATCATATGACTTGAGCATCGACGACTTGGTCAGAAAGGGAGATATTTCTAAAAATGTCGATATGCTACCAGGTGATATCGTAATCATCCCTGAAGCTTGGTTCTAAACTCCAAAAACAATTAAAAGAATTAAAACATGCAGGATTTACAGCAAACGCTGATTCAAGTACTCGACTATATTCGTGGTATCTGGATAAAAAAACGTTACGTTATTATCTGCTCTTGGCTGATCTGCCCTATCGGATTTATGTACGTTTCAACGCTGCCAGACGTTTATGAGTCTAAAGCGCAAGTTTTCGTCGATACTCGCTCGGTATTGCAACCGTTATTGAGAGGGCTTGCTATTCAAACTGACCCTCAACAAGAAATCCAGATGATGGCAAAGACGTTACTCAGCAGAAGTAACGTAGAGACTATCGCCAGGGAATCCGATCTCGACATTACGACAAATAGTGAAGACGAGTTTGACACTTTGGTAAGGGATCTTACAAAGTCAATAAGGCTTGGTTCAACTGGTAGAGACAATATATATACCATCAGCTACGAAAACAAAGAGGCGTCTATCGCTCAAACGGTTGTTCAAGAAACATTAGATTTATTCGTAGAAGGATCGTTGGGCAACAATAGGCGAGATACGGATACAGCTGAACGTTTTATAAGTGAACAGATCGGTGAATATGAAACTCGACTGACAGAAGCAGAACAAAGACTAGCTGATTTCAAACGTCAATACAGTGATATCTTGCCATTACAGGGGACGTTTTACGCGAATCTCCAAGCCCTAAACAACAATTTGGAAAAAACTCAGCTCCAAATTAAGCAAACTCAGCAGCAAGTCGAGTCGCTTCGTTCACAGATTTCAAAGCGCTCCAAACCCGCTTCCAACGGTGTTGTTGAGGGTGCTGATACACCTGTATTGAGAACCCGATACGATGAGAGGATAAAGTCTTTAGAGGAACAACTCGACCAACTTCAACTGCGGTTTACTGATTTTCACCCTGACGTAATTGAAACCAAGAGCGTCCTCGAAAATTTAGAGACCGCTCGTCAACGCGAAATAGACGCGTTTTTGACAGCGTCTCCTGATGAAGACTCTGCTCCAATGAGCTCGCTTAACCAGGAAATCTCTTTGGAGATTAGTCGGTTGGAAAGTGATATTGCCTCGTTGAAAGTACAAGAAGAAGACTTTGTAGACAAAATTGCAGAACTAGAAGCCAAAATTGATTTAGTACCACAAGTCGAAGCCGAATCTTCGTCGCTCAATAGAGACTATGACATTACAAAACGGAAGTATGAGGAATTGTTGGCAAGAAGAGAGTCGGCCGATTTAAGCCGCCGTGCAGATGTTACCTCTGAGGACCTACAATTTAGAATAATCGAGCCACCTTTATTGCCTTCAAAGCCTTCAGGGCCGGCACGGATAATCTTTTATACTGCAGTACTAGTCATTGGATTTGGAGCGGGTATCGCAATCGCATTTCTAGTGAGTCAGTTAACGCCAATATTAGTAAGGGCTAAGCAACTTTCTGTGATAACACCCTATCCTGTTTGGGGTGCCGTTAGTCACTTAAATCTCGATGACATTAAAAAGAAAAACAGAAACAGAGTATTGGTATTCGCTCTGTCATCAGGGTGTATCATTGCTATGTATGTTGTATTGATCGCAGCAGAATTGTTAAATGTCAACTTGCTGGAGAGGTTTGTATAAATGAGCAATACAATTGAAAAGGCACTTCAGCGCCAAAAAGAGGCGAAGAAGAAGCTTGAGCAACAGGCAGAAGAGCAAGCTGCGCAGAACGAAATCGAGCAACCGACAGACGACATAGTGGTAAAACCCGAAAGTACGGTTGAGCCACAAGAGCCCAAACCGAGAAAGTCTGCTGCGCCTAATGACAAACCACCCTATGAACTAGACCTGGACTCGTTAGAAGACAAAGGCCATGTTTCTATTCGCTCTAAACGTAGCCAAATTAATGAAGAATACCGTGAGATAAAGCGAAAACTATTGGCGAATGCGTTTGGTCCAATATCAAACACACTCAACAACAGCAATATCATCATGGTCACTAGCGGTCGTCCCTCAGAGGGCAAAACATTTACCGCAACTAACCTCGCTTTAAGTATCGCAGCAGAGCAGGATAAGACCGTACTACTGGTGGATGCAGATGTCCTGAAGCCTAACGTTTTAAATACCCTTCAGTTGGAGAAACGTCCCGGTCTAATGGAATATCTCGTCGGCGATGTGGAAGATGTGGCGGATGTCATCTACCCGACAAATATCGATAAATTAAAAATTATCCCGGCTGGGCGATCACATCATCTGTCTACGGAAATGTTGGCAAGTCAAAAAATGCATGAAACCGTTGATGAGTTTGCTAATCGCTACTCAGACAGAATTGTCATATTTGATACGCCACCACTCATTGGTATCAACGAATCGGCAATACTCGCCAATTTTGCAGGCCAAGCCGTGGTTGTGACAGAAGAGGGCAAGTCAAAATTGTCCGACATCAAACATGCGGTTGAACGATTAAATCCCGATATGGCAATTGGCTTTGTCGTAAATAAATCAGTCAATAACGATGCCGATGGAACTGGGTATTATGGTTACTACTACGCTGAAAGAAACGATTAAAATCAATAAATTAAAATACAAGCGTTCACTTTTATCTGTAGCAGTTTTGTTTGCAGTTGGCCATGTTAGTCATACAAATGCAAACGAGCTCAAAGTGACTGCGGGTGTCAGTACGGACGCAATTTTTCAAACCATAGACAGCAACGACGCAAGCCTTAATCAGTTTGAGGATGTGTCGACGTTTCAGGTTATTCCCACGGTCAATGCAGAATATCGAACGAAAACATTTCAAGGTCGGTGGTCGGGTAAATACAGTTATCTAGATAGAGATTTTGATGATATTGAGAGAAGCGATAGTTTTGGAGAATATCTATACTCCGCTTCATGGTCGCCCTTTGACAGTTTGCTTACGCTTTCGGCTAATGGCGCACTAAACTATCAAAATATTTCGACTAACGGCGCCTTCATCAATGACTTTTTACTCAATGCAGGAGAGCTATCAAAAACCCGCTCGAATCGTTTTTCTGCGACTATGCGCCTCCCGAATACGCCGTGGTTTCAAGCTCAAGGCACTATTTCCTATTCAGATACAGCGGCTGAGGAATCCGAGTTAATTCCAAATGTAAATCTAGATAATGACTCTGTCTCGACGCAGGGTTCTATAGAAAACGCTGCAGATGCAGAAATTTTCTTCTGGCGAATAGATGGGACTTATCAGTCAACCGACAGGAGTCAGGGTAACCTTGGTGATTTTGCATCTCGCTCGGGCGAAGGCAGTTTCAATTGGGTCTTTATTGAAAACTTCGCTTTTAATGTTTCTTTACGTCATGAAGCGAATCAAATTTCAGATAACTCAGACATTTTCTCTGAAGGCAGAGAGTTCAATAGCTACGGCGCTGGTTTGTCCTACCGTCAAAGCGAAAATCGTTTTATCACTTTGACCGTTAACACCAGCGATTCAGAATTTGAAGATTCTGATGCTGAAACCTTTGTTGGCGTGTCGGTGAATTGGGCGTTCTCTCCAAGGACATCTTTTTCTGGAGAATATGGCAAACGTTTTTATGGCGACTCTGGACGAGCTACCTTCAGGCACAATCGTAAAAAATTCAGAAGCCAGGTTTCGTACAATGAAGAAGTGACAAGTTTCTCTAGATTGATTGCGAATCCCGAAAACCTTGGCGTATTTGTTTGTGCTGACGGGAATGTAGCATTGAGTGCGTGTTTTCAACCAAATAGCTTGAATTATGAACTTCAGTCAGGTGAACAGTTTGTTCAATTCTCTACTATCAATACTGATATCAATGATGAAGTTATCATTCGAAAGTCTTTGAATGCACAAGTAGGATATCAAGGCAAACGGGTAAATGTATCCTTGTCTGGACAATATGGATTCAATGAGTCTGTCGAAATTGATCGTCAGCAACGTATCTATAATATTGGAATACAAGCCTCTTACTCTATAGGACGCTATACGACTATTGATGGCAGATTAGACTACGGTGAGACTGCTCAGCGTTCGGCAACGCTTGGCAATGGTGAAAATGACAGCATAGTTGGCAGCCTACAAATCTCTCGAGAATTGGGCCAATCACTTAGCGCTAACCTACAATTTCAATACACTGATAGGGACGGTGATTTAAATGTTGGAGGCGGGCAGCTACTGAGCGATCGCCGCGTTAGTATCGGGCTCACTTACCGCTACGAGTAATTCAGACAAAAAAGCAGGCTCTCGCCTGCTTTTTTCTCATTAACAATGCTTAATCGTTTTCATCTTTCAAGCGGACATACGCTCGATATTTTTTCTTCAATATTTTATCAATGTATTGGGTTAGTTTGATCTTATGGCTAATGGCATCATCTAGCGCATCGACCAGCTCTCCTAGCATAGCCTTGTAGTATTCGGCATCTTTTATTTCGTTACCGCTTGGGGTGTAAGCAGGCTTCACACCGTCCGGCGTATGCGCTCCCTCAACGCCTTCCTCTGAACTGTCAGCTACCGCTGGTGTATCAGGGACGAACATTTCTTCTTTCACTTCATCAATGACGGCAGTTACCGATGCTTCATCGAGTGATTCCAACTCCTCTAAGAAGCCGTAAAGCAACACTCTATCCATCAAGGTATTGATTTTACGGGGTACGCCGCGGGTAAACTTATAAATCGATGAGAAGGCTTCATCAGAGAACAAAGAGGTGCCATTCCATCCCGCTTGGTGCATGCGGTACTCGATGTAAGACTTCATCTCATCTTCTGTTAGCGGAGCCAGATGACACGATGCGACAATACGTTGCCTAAACTGCTCCATATTCGGAGCACGTAAAATCGGTTGTAGTTCTTCTTGCCCCAGTAAGAAACTTTGAAGTAAGGGCTTACCGGCTTGCTGATAATTCGAAAGCATGCGCAGCTCTTCTATCGTTTCTAATGGAAGGTTTTGTGCTTCATCCACTAGCAACAAAGCACGCTTGCCCTGCTTGCTTAAGTCAAACAGAAAGACTTCTAAGTCTTTGAGAATATCCGCTTTGGTTTTACCGGCAACATCCAACTCAAACTTGGCGGCAACCATTTTAACCAGTTCATCTGGGTTGAGTTTTGGTGTGACAATCTGCGCGG
This sequence comes from Alteromonas sp. 5NS40-0096, assembly GCF_057544385.1. NCBI lineage: Bacteria > Pseudomonadati > Pseudomonadota > Gammaproteobacteria > Alteromonadales > Alteromonadaceae > Alteromonas > Alteromonas sp. 5NS40-0096. Next base: position 846,204 of record NZ_BAAJLQ010000002.1, on the reverse strand, counting down.
CAAAAATATCGTCTTCGATATCCGCCAGCAAACTATTTGCTATTGTCGTTTTGCCGGTACCGATATCTCCAGTGATAACGATAAACCCCTCAGCCTGTGACAGTCCATACTGCAAATAGGACATTGCTCGTTTGTGCCATTTACTTGCGAAGAAAAACGCGGGATCAGGCGTTAGCTGAAAAGGTTTCGAGTTAAGTCCGTAATAACTTTCGTACATGTTTACTGCGCCAATTTTATCTTAGGGTTTAGCTTACCTGAATCTAATGACAGGAGCTATTCAATTAGTCTGTTTGCTTTTCAACAATGCGTTGAATAATACCGGTCGTCGATACACCTTCTTCAAAGTGCAATACACTGACTTTTCCACCGTTGGCCATGACTTCTTTGCCACCCGCGATCTCATCGACTTTGTAATCGCCCCCCTTAACTAACACATCAGGAAGCAACTCGCTAATGAGGCGCTGGGGTGTATCTTCGGCAAATGGCACAACCCAGTCGACGGCGCTTAAGCCAGCGAGTACAGCCATTCTTCGACCTACGGCATTGACTGGACGACCTGGGCCTTTGAGTTTAGTCACAGACTGGTCTGTGTTGACCGCGACAATTAAGCGGTGGCCCAGTTTTTTCGCGGCATCTAAATAAGACACGTGACCTGCATGTAAGATATCAAAACAGCCGTTGGTCATCACGACTGTCTCACCTCTTTTCTTAGCCTGCTCTATTGCCATCTTTAACTGTGATTCACTCATTACGCCACCGTCTAAATGCGGTGTTTGCTCACCCAATGCGAGAGCGAGCTCTGTTGCAGAGACTGTTGATGTGCCCAATTTACCTACTACGACACTCGCTGCAAGGTTGGCGAGAACACAGGCATCGTTTAAAGACATGCCTGTGGCGATACATACCGCCAATGTTGAAACTACCGTATCCCCTGCCCCAGTGACATCGTAGACTTCTTTGGCTTTTGCAGGTAAATGGTAGGTCTCGGCATCGTTTTGGAACAAGGTCATTCCGTGCTCTGAACGCGTCAGCAACAAGGCGTCAAGCGACAATTCTTGGCGCAGGGCTTCAGTCTTAGCACGCAGCTCTTCCTCACCATTGGCTGAACCTTTTACCGCATAAAGCTCGGCAAGGTTTGGGGTGATTAATGTCGCGTTGCAATACTTACCAAAGTCGTTACCTTTGGGGTCAACGACCACGGGCTTACCCAGTTTGTTAGCAGCTTGAATGAGCGCTTGAGTGTCCGACAAACACCCTTTGTTGTAGTCAGACAATACAACCAGATCAGCGTTTGCCAAGTGATGTTCAAAGTGTTCAAGTAACGCAGATTTGTCGACCCCAGCGAAACTTTTCTCAAAATCCATTCTCAGCAGCTGCTGATTTCGACTCATTACACGTAGTTTAGTGATAGTATCAAACCCGTCGACTTTGACGAATTGACACTCCACGCCGAACGAAGACAGTCTTTGCTCGAGAATATTGGCATTGTCGTCGTCACCACATAATCCGATTAGGGTAACGTTTGCCCCGAGTGTCGCGGCATTGATGGCAACGTTCGCAGCGCCACCGGGCCTATCTTCAGTGTCGTTGACATTTACCACAGGTACAGGTGCTTCTGGAGAAATTCGGCCGGTTGCTCCGCTCCAATAGCGGTCGAGCATCAAATCGCCTACGATCAAAATGTTGGCTTGGCTAAAATCGGGTAAATTCATAACGTTAAGGAAGTGTATTCAAATTGACGGCAAGTATAACAGCCAACCACTCAACAACGCCAACCAAGGAAGGCGATTGGTTCGTTTATCTGGTCCAGAATCGATTGGACCAGTTTTATTGTGGCGTCACCAACAACCCAAGCCGGCGAATTCGTCAACACAGAGGGGAATTGGTTGGCGGTGCAAAAGCACTAAAAGGCAAGGCACCATTGCGTTTTGTATTCGTCTACCAAGTCAATTCTAAGTCCATTGCGATGCAAGCTGAATACTGGTTAAAGCAGCAACCACGACGCATTAAAGAACAAGTCAGAACGTCTCAACATACGCTTTTCGAAGAGACGTTCACGGGTAAAAATGTTACCGCTAATTACGCCTAGAAGCCCAACACACCGTTTATTAAAAACGCTAACCCCAGACTGAGTGTCAGCTCAACACAGGCGACACCGACGTTTTCTTGTTGGTCTATCTCTTTGTCTGAGTCCATCCCAAACAATACAATACGTTTGCTAACGCCGACCAATAGGCTCAGTGCTACTGACAGAATAACACTGACAATCAACCACCCCGTGACATTGCTTACATATCCATTGGGGCTGTACGCGAGTATATGGCCAGCGCTCGTCACAATGACTGCGGTGCCAATGAGATGACCCGCGTGTTTGATTGCCAGCGCTAGCTGCCCTTTAGTCAACGCGTCTTGGAAGGAAGAGTTTTGGTTATCTCTGGCATATCGCCATTCATGAATACGGGTCGCAATGATAAGCACTGTCTGTACGACTAAGAACCCAGTAACCACGCCAATGATGGCGTTGACATCGGTACCTTGTACCCACTTCACTGTGCTCGCGAGTATGATTGCACTAGCAATTAAATTTGCCGCATCAGCAATCGCCACACTGTGGTTTCTGGCCAGAACCTGCGCTTGCGTATCCAGTTTGTCTAACACTAACTTATCTTGTGCATATCGTCCGAATTTGACCAGTATTAGCCCTACAATACCAAAGACAGTCATTCCCACTGCGGCCTGCTCTATCCCATGTCCCACATGGCGGCCTGCGACGGCTGAAATGACAATCGTCAACGCCAAGATACTGCTTGCGACACTGATACCGAAAGCAAAATTGTCTTTTACGCCCAGCTCCTCCGTCACACTGTTTTTACTCAACACCCCATTTAACCATTTGATCAATGTAACAAAGGCCATTGCGATACCTACCTCTACCAATAAGTAAAGGTACAGCTGGCTAGGCAAACTATTGAGTTTTACCAACGCATCCATAAATTTGAAGTCCTCGAAGACGTGACTAAAGGCTGGAGCACAATAAAGTCTTGTGCCAGACTAGACGCCAAATAAGTGTAAAAGATTGAATTCCCTCTATTATGCCTGCAGATTCAGTAAAATCTACGATTCAAATACACGGTGAAGGACTTTGGCTTCAGTTACCCGAAACCATCACCCAACACGAACGCGCCCAGCAAGCGCAGTTGGAAATCAGTAATACCTTGGCCTGCAGCCACTATTTGTTCAGGCAATTTACCCAATTCCCAGAACGATTGAACGCGATAATAGAAAACCAATGGCATCTGACATCGCCAGACACGGCTGCGACAGACTGGTTGAGGGAACGCTTGTCTGGTGTGACAAACGAGCAAACGTTGTCATCACTATTGAGAGAGTGTCGGCATTTGTACATGTCGAGTATCGCGTGGCGAGATCTCAATAACCGTTTAGACATTGAGCAGTCTTTGTTAGAAGTCTCGGCATTGGCAGATGCGCTGATCAATGCAGCGTATCATTGGTTGTATGATTCATTGACTCAACGCTATGGCAAACCCATGGGACACATGGGGCCTTTACCTATGCTGATTTTGGGGATGGGTAAACTGGGAGGTAAAGAACTCAACTACTCGTCCGATATTGATTTGATTTTCGCTTACCCCGAAAAAGGAGAGACACAAGGCGGCAGGAAGTCGATTGAAAACCAACAATTTTTTACCAAGCTCGCACAAAAGCTAATCGGCGCGCTCAATACGATTACAATGGATGGTCAAGTTTATCGTGTCGACATGCGCTTGCGTCCATTCGGAGAGAGTGGCCCGCTAGTCGCCTCATTTGCCGCACTTGAAGACTACTATCAAGACCAAGGTCGCCATTGGGAGCGATTTGCAATGGTAAAAGCTCGTGTACTCAACCCCGAGCAGCAATACAGTGAGGAATTAGAAGCCATACTCAAACCCTTTACTTTTCGCCGGTATTTGGACTTCACAACAATCGATGCCCTACGCAATATGAAATCGATGATCGCCAGTGAAACGAGAAGGAAAAAGCTGACCAATAATATCAAGCTGGGTACTGGAGGAATTAGAGAAGTTGAGTTTTTCGCTCAGAGCTTCCAGCTTATCCACGGAGGAAGAGAAGCCAGTCTTCAACATAAGTCACTCAAAACCACACTTGACGCTTTAGCTGACCTGACGATTATTCCCAGCCAAGAGGCGAAAAATCTTTACGACAACTACCTATTTTTGAGGAAGGTAGAGCATACGCTGCAACAGTGGAATGATGAGCAAACACAAACACTCCCCTCTGATACCTACCAGCAAGCTGTCCTGAGCCAGGTTTGTGGATTCGACAGTTATTCCGAACTGTTCCACCATTGCCAACAAGTACATCAGAGTATCAATCGTCAGTTCAGCGCTTTGATCGAAGATACAGTGGATTCGCACGATGAGGATGATTCGCTTTACCAACAATGCGTCGATGCATGGCAACTGGCATTGGAGCACGACGAATTTGTGAATTTATTTGAAGCGCAAAACCACCTGTGTGATTTTGATTCGCTATTTAATCTAGTGAGTGACTTTAAAAAAGGATTGAGTAAGCACCGGATTGGGCAACGAGGAGAAGACACGCTCAACAAATTGATGCCAGAGGTACTTTACACTTTGCTTTGTGAATGCCCCACGCTGGCAAGTAACGTATTACCAAGAGTACTTGGCGTCATTCATGCGGTGACGGGTAGAACCACGTATCTCGACTTGATGTTTGAAAATCCCAATGTACTCAAACAACTCTTTAAGCTGTTGAGTCGAAGCCAATGGATTGGTGATCAAATTCAACGCTTTCCGCTTCTGCTCGACGAACTACTCAATCCAATCTATCTCAATGACCAAGTTGTCTCTGTCGATGAAATAAAATCAGAATATCGGCGCGATCTTCAGCAGAGCATGCTACGAGTTGACCCTGACGATGTCGAAGCCATCATGGATACTTGGCGACAGTTCAAATTGTCCCATCAGCTACGCATTGCGGCTGCCGATATATCCGGCTCTCTACCGATCGCAAAAGTCAGTGATAAATTAACCGTGCTCGCTGAGGTTTTAGTCGAAAACGTGTTGCATCACGCTTGGCAACACTGCGAAGCCAAGTATGGCGTACCCAACCATTTAGACGATAATGCGCTGGGCTTCGCCATTGTTGGCTATGGCAAAGTCGGTGGTTGGGAGCTGGGTTATGGTTCAGACCTTGACCTCGTTTGTATTCACGATGCCCCCAGGAATTCCGTCACGAATGGGAAGAAATCTATCAGTGCTCAGCAATTTTACATCAAACTTGTACAGCGCATGTTGCACCTAATCAGCACTAAAACCTTACTTGGTGAAATGTATGAAGTGGACCTCAGATTGAGGCCATCCGGTAATTCAGGACTGCTGAGCTGCCACATCGATGGGTTTACCAGTTACCAACAAAATGATGCATGGACATGGGAACATCAAGCACTAGTTAGGGCTCGAGTATTGGTTGCAGATGGTCAACTCGCTGATAAGTTCAATACGACCAGACGCCAGATTTTGGCGTTACCTCGAGAGGAGCAAGGGTTGCTCGCGGATGTCAGAGATATGCGCACAAAAATGCGGGAACACCTGCTAAAAGACAGCCAAGGTATCGATTTAAAACAAAGTGAGGGCGGTATTACCGACATCGAGTTCATGGTGCAGTATTGGGTACTGAGGCATGCACAACAATTTAGTGAAATCACAGATTATTCAGATAACTTGAGAATCCTCGAGTGTTTGGCACAGGCCAACATCATTGATTCACAGTCGATGGCGGGTTTGCAAGAGGCCTATTTATCTTTGCGGGAAGCGTATCACCAACTTACCTTAGCAGATGAAAAATATGCGATGGACTCAGACACGTTGAGCCAAATTCGTCATTCAGTTAGAGAGAATTGGCAAAGGTTATTTGCAAGTTAGCGAGACATTCAGCCGAGCACTGCTCGGCGCTACTAAAAAGACTATCTACGAGCGAACGAGATTGCAGTTGCGTTTTAGATAGTCGGTATTTTCATCGGTGACAACAAGTGAGCGCTGCTTAGGGCAAACATAGGTTACCACTTCGCCTTCGAAACTCGAATCAATGGCGCTTGCAATCTTTTTCAATGAACCAACGATGGTGTTGTCCATTTGAAACTGGTGCTTGATCACAAAATCTTGGTCTAAGTCCCAAATTACTTGCATACCTTCTTGTTGAGCATATGAAGAAATGGCTTCTCGCAACGTGTTGCCAGCTTTAAACGTACGGTATTTGTGTTCACCAACCCAACGTGAACTGATGGGTTTAATATCACTCGACATTTTCTCAAGTTGTGAATCAAGGGGTTGGTCTTGTCCAGAAAGCTCAAGGACAAAGTCCCCGACTTCGTCTTTGATAGGATCAGTTGAAGACATGCGAAACTCGCGGTAAAAGTCAGATAAGCCTCTAGACACCGACTTTTCCTCTTGTGCACCTTCAGGTTTCGGCTTAGATTCGTTCTCGATATTAAGATTAATGATAATCCCCGCCACTATGACTAGTGCGAGGGCCATACCTATGTGTTTTGCCCAAAATAACGAACTTGAAAACCCAGTTTGTTGTGCCATTTACTTTACCACGCGTCGTGCTGACGTCTTTTTATTATAGAACAAAATTCGTACAATATTGATGTTAGCACTTAGGTTACGCAGAATTTCTAGCCAATTCAAGCGATAGCACTGTGCTAGTCATAGAGTGACGGGTCCTGTTCATTCGGCCGTGTTTTGAAACGCTTATGCATCCACAAATAGCTCTCAGGCTGCTCTTTAAGCGCTTCGACAATATGAGTATTCAACGTGGTCAATGCCATCTCGTCATCCATGTCACGCAAAGATTCCATCGGCGGGTAGATTTTAATTTTGTAGCCTTTCGTCGTGTACTGAGACGTTATCAACAAAGGAATGGCCTTTGTTCGACGGATAAACATCATCGTTGCAGTTGTTGTCGCCGTTTGTGCTACACCACCGAAAGGTACAAAAATACTTTGTGCGCGCCCGTAGTCCTGATCAGGCAAATACAAACACAGTTCATTTTCGTCAATGGCCGCCAACAAAGCTTTCGCTGCGCGCTTGTGAATCATGTACTTGTTCGACCGTGCACGGCCGTGATACTGGAAATAATCCACAAGTTTATTGTTATGTTTGCGGTAAAACGCAATTGATGGATGGGTGTACCCAAGACCCCGGCAAGCCACCTCTAAATTCATATTGTGAAGCGCCATACCAAACACACCATGCCCTTTTTGCAAGGCGGCCTCTACGTGTTCGAATCCCTCAATTTCAAACATTCGCTTGATCCGCCACGACGGCCACCACCAACCGATAGCCGTCTCAAATAGCGCCATGCCAGTGCGCCTCGCGTTCTCAATCACTAACTGGGCCCGTGCTTCATCTGACAGTTCTGGGAAGGTTAAAGCGATATTGCGTTCGGCAACCTTTGCACGCTTGGGTGCCAATTTGATAATAAGTTTACCTACGCCTGCACCTAACATTCGAATTACAGGTAATGGCAACCAAGTGATAATGTAAAGCAGTCCGGCGCCAAACCAAACTGGCCAATATTTGGGATGAAGAAAAGCGAATGAAAATTTTGGCGGGGTAATACGACTAGACAACGTTGGTTTCCATCAATGACTCTTGCTCCTATTGTACTCTCGTTCACTACAGAAAACACCTTGGAGTCGTCTTACCTCTACAAAGGTGTCGGCGTTAGTAGTGCTTGCCAATGTATTCGAGTTTTTTCTCAAACGCTTCTAAGTGAGCGGCGGATTCATAATCATAGTGATACTGGTTATGGAAACCGAAGCTGAGCTTGACCTGCGCATCTTCAATGTAAACAGTGTAACCGTCAAAATCGGTGTAAGCGATGATCCCTTCAAGACGATATTGCTGCTCATGTTGTTCGCCGTGAGTTCTCACTTTATCGAACACACTCAGTAAAAACTTACTGTCTAATTCATTCTTCATTGAGTTTCATCGCCCTACTCTGTTTGCACCATTAATTGAAATTGTAGCGAAAACCGAGATACGCCGCATTGACACTTAACCCATCTTGGCCGCGTATGTGCTCAGCTTCGATACGAATCATGCTGTTAAGACCCACAAAAAAGTCAAAGCCAAAGCCAACAACGCCGGCAATGCCACCGTCGTCAAAACTGCAAATGGCGTTACCACTTGCGTCCGTTCCGCTAATGTCACCGACTGCACATTGTCCATCGATGGCGAATTCACTACCTTGGACATCAACGTTTAATACGCCCAATCGGTAAAAGAGTTCACCAGTTTGGTTACCAGCTTTACCCAATACCGCCAAAAAGAGTGCGTCGCCCTTTGCACCTTCAACATCGTCCAAATCATCAAACAATTGTTGGTAGCCTGCTTCTACGTACCACTGGCGACTGATTTCATGGCCAAAGGTGAGTTTATAACTCAGGCCATCAACGGAGACTTCACTGTAATCGGCGTCGGTATAACCACCCGTTATTACGCCGTACATTTTTTCTGTGGCTTGAACGCCAATACTTGCTGCGGACAGACAAAACACCGCAGCCAGTTGTTTAAAATTCATGTTGTTATCCTAAAAAAAGTATTCCAGAGAAAAGGTGACGTGATCATCTCTGCGAATGAAAAAGAGCGGCTCTTGTGGATCATCTGCAGTAAAAAAGTAAGCATTCACTGACCAGCGCCAACTATCTCCCATTCGACTTGAAGCCTCAACAAAACCACTTCGAGTATCTGTGTTTTCGAGGTCTTGTACGATACCTACCAGCCATTCAGTGCCATCAATATCATTGAGGACTACACGCGTGCCCACCATGAGGTCATTTTGACCCGTCACAAAAAAGTTATCTTCACGTTCATCGTATTGGTATTCAACTAACATACCGATATCGTAATTACTGCCTAGAACGCCAACGAAGGTGTATTCGGTTCCGGCAACGGCAGCGAAGAAATCTTGGCTTTGGCCTTCGCGATAAATGGTTTCAAGTTTCCAGAGCCAGGCTCCTTCAACCTTTAACACATCTAAACCCGCTTGATTGATCTGCGCATAAAACGGGCGAAGCCCGGTTAATTGGAGACCCGAATCGTCGAAAACTGGCGTGAGTTCTGGCTCTCGAGTGGTACCGCTGAAGTAAGATAAACCCACTTCCCAGTCTTCAATACTATGTTGCCAACGCAACGCAAAATCGATATTGCTATCTTCGTCGGATGATTCGTAGATTGGGTTGTCGACATCTATCGCAAACGGTGGCCGCAACCGACCATCAGCGCCAGCAAACGTGCGCTCACGAAAGAAAGGCAATACAAAACTGCTGAAGGTTCCCCATTCAGTTTCATAGGACATGCTGACCATAGGTTGGCCTAATTTATCTTCACCATCCAAGGCCTCAACGCTGTCAGTTTGGTTGATTATATCAACCAAATGTAAAGACTCAGTTTGGCCCCAGAATACTTTGCCTATGCCCGTTTTAAACTCAAGGTTATCGGTTACATGAACCCACATTAACTCGCGTATGTCGCCATGGGTACGCTCGCTATCTTCTTGATCGAGACGAACAAAAGGTTGAAAAGTCAGCGAATCATCACCGTCATTCCATTCCATATAAACCTGTGGTTGGAAAAATACGGAGCCTTGGCTTCTCACTTGGTTCGCGTAAGCGGGATCTTGGAGAAAGTAACGTTGCTCGATTCCGGCAGAGCCATCAATTTCATAATCGACAGCGTGCACACCATATGCACTTAATCCTGCCGCTGCCACCAAACATAATCGTGAAAACAACTATCGAGCCCTCTTTAAACTATTTTTATTGAAATCGGATGCATCAACGCCCACGTCAAACTCCAAGGTTTCCGTGACCAATTCTGTTGATTTACCCGTCTGCACATTTTCCATGTAACTGACCATTGGACGCCAGTATTTGTTTTTATAAAGTTGATGATCTTCTGTCGTCAGTGTTTTGAGTAATTCATCTTTACGGTCGAAATAGTCAACTCGGTGCACGCGATAGTGTTCCTTGTCGACATACACTTCCTGACGAGAATAGCCGGAAAACTCGTATACGGGTACTTGCTCGACAACATACACATCAACGCCTTCATGAACATCATCACGAAGGTAATTATAGGTAAACTTTTCGATCTCAAATGACGTCATATCTTCAAACGCAAATTCACTTCCAACAAATGGACCAGACTTGTTTTTCGTCGCAATGCGTTTCACACGTTTTAAAGCAGGCAAATAAATCCATTGCTCATCTGCCACTACGGGATGGGAAAAACTGAGGAAAGCTGTACCTTTGATATCGCCAGGAGAGTTAAACACCGTTAGTACTTTATCGCCGTCATCACTTACCTCTAAAGAGGTGATTTTCAGATCGCGATTGACTTCTTTTCCTCTGGCATTGCGCAAAATCATCGTTACCGTCGCTTCTGAGTTGTTCCAACCCAGATCTCGCGCTTTTCGCTCTTTGGCAATGCGCATCCCTTCGGCTTCATCTGCCATGACGATAGGCGACGATAAGCCAAGACCAAACGCTACCGCAAATAGCGATATTTTAGGCAGGTTCAACATGGTTTTGCTCTCCTTTTATCGAGTTATCATCCCTGTCTAACCACATTAAAAATGCAGGGAGAAATAAAAAATCAACGATTAGGGCACCAACAATGATAATCACAGTCAATAAACCCATATCGGAGTTCAAAGCGAAATCAGACAAGGTTAGCACACCAAACCCACACGCCAGAACTACTGTCGTCGTGGCCAATGGCTGGCCAACACCATTGAAGGTCTCCACTATCGCTTCTCGCACAGACCGACCTGGCAACTTGGTTCTTTGGTACTTAGATAGGAAGTGTACCGTGTCATCAACTATGATGCCCAGTGTCATGCTCAGCACAACTGATAACGCCATATTGATTTCGGCTGAAATTACTGCCCACAACCCAAAGCCCAAACCGGCTGGTACTAAATTCGTCAATAAACTCACCATACCAAGCCTTATCGACTTCAATGCAAATACAATGAGCAGTGAAATGAGTACCAGCGCCAACACGGTGCCCCACACCATGCTTTGCATATTGGCTTTTCCAATATGTGCAAACATGAGTGCTGGGCTGGCAGCCTCGAGCCGATAACTCTCCAACAAGGACTTGAACTTCGATTTTGCTCTTGTTTCAAATTCGGTAAATTCTTTACTGCCCAAATTATCCAGCACCGCGACTAAACGAATGGCTGATTTATCAATATCGATTTGATTATTCACATCCAATCCGTAAGGAAGAGACATTTCGTACAAGAGTAAATATTGAGCGGCCAGCGCTTTCGAGTCTGGAATTTTATAAAATGCTTCGTCGTCGTATTGCATGTTCATCCCGAGGCGCTTCATCGTATCGGAAAAGCTCAATACGTGATTAGTCTCTGGTTGTTGCCGTAACCAATCGGCGAATTCATCAATCCTGTTCAACACCTCAGGTTCATTCACACCATTCTCGGTATCGGTGTAAACGACGAAATCAATGTTAGACATCCCGCCAAAGTGCTGCTCGTGAATATTCACCGCTTGGCGAAATACACTTGCATTATCAAAATATTTTACCGCTACATCATTGAGTTGATTATTCATTGCTAAGGTGCAGCTCAGCGCTAGTATCACAACAGACAAAGGCAATATTTTTTTGAAGTTTGTCGCGACAAATTTACCTAACTTGCCGTAAACCGCTGGCGATTTTATACGTATTTTTGCAGCGGGGATGCGAATCAACAATATGGGCAGAACACAAAGCGAAATAAAACACGCTAACATGACACCAATGGCCGTGAGATTGCCCAAATCTGCCAAAATCGGCACCTCAGAAAAGTTGAGCATCAAAAAGCCGATTGCGGTTGTAATACTCGTGATGAGAATAGGCCTTTTGTTGATGGCGAGGCTTTCTTCAAGTGCGCCAGCTTTATCGTCGGTTTTTAATAGATTTTGAAAATAGCCAACGATGATGTGAATGCAATCTGCGACAGCGAGTGTCGTCACCATCACGGGAACATTTACCGTCGCCGTGCTCAAGAATATACCCAACCACCCAGCGATTCCCATCGTGATAATTATCGTCGTCGCAACAACAAACAAGGTTGCCAGCGCTGCCCAGATACTATTGGTCAGCAAACCAATTACCATGGTAATTACCACAAACATCAAGGGTACCAATGTGCTTCCATCTTTTTTGGCAGCGACGGTGAAGGCCTCATTCATTGGTGCCACACCAGTGAGGCGAATATCGTGGTTTGGGTACTTGGCTAAGACCTGTTGCTGTATTTCACGTGCATGCGCCATCACGGTAGCAACATCTTGAGTTTGGTCACCCTCTGGCAACTGCAAAGTAACATCCACAACGGTTGCTCTTCCATCAAACCCAACCAAACGCCCAGCCACTTCTGGCGTATTGGACGCCACCGACTCGATAGTTTGAATGACAGGACTAGAAAGCCCCTCTACTTCATATAGGTTCTCAACAATCAGTTCGTCTTCATCGGCATAGGTGTGCTGATAATTAGCCAGAGACTCAACTCTGAGCGAGAAAGGTATCTGCCAAGCTAAATCTGTCAACTCGGCAACGAGGTTCAAAGTGCTCGCCTGATAAACGTTGGCGTTGCTGGGAACGATAAGGAAAGACACGTTGTCGCTTTTATTAAACGTGTTTTGCATCTCTTCGTACGCCAGTTTTTGCGAGTTGGTGTCTTCAAAAAACACCTTGTAATCACCGCGAAAATATAGCGCTTGGGTGCCAAGTCCTGCAACAACACAAATCAACAAGAACACACTGAACGTCAGCCAGGGCGCCAACAACGGGCGGCGTATCCAGCCGGGCAATGAGTGCATATTAAAGTCCTTCTAACGAATTAACATCAAGAGCGTGTTGACCATTGCAAAACAATTGGATTCAACAAACTGGATACACAATAGCTTATAATAGTTTTGCCTAAAAAAACGTAAAAACATCGCGTAATCAATTTCTTATCCTAACAAAACGATCGCTGTTTACTTTTCACTCACAAATTATCGCGAACAGCGCCAGCCTGACACACAATGATATAAAAAAATCATCTTGTTAACAGTAACTTAACAGTTAGTTTGATCTTTTTGAAATTTAATGTAGTATTAACTCACACAACTGGTCAGATGAGCGGATGAGTATTATGAGTATCAGAACAAGCCTAAAGAAAGTACTACCTCCTATTTCAGTAACAGAGCAAGAAGCTCTTGATGCTGGTGATGTTTGGATTGAATCATCCATCTATCAGGGTAAACCTGACATGGATGCGCTTCGTGCGCTTCCAAAAGCACAACTCAGTGCAGACGAACAAGCCTTCATGGACGGCCCCGTACAACAGCTACTAGAAATGGTAGATGATTTTGAACTGGGTAACGGCAAACACATTCCTCAAGAGATTCTTAACTTCTTGGGTGAAAATCGTTTCTTTTCTATGATCATTCCAAAGAAATTTGGTGGTCTTGAGTTTAGCCCTTACGCCAACTCAACAATCGTATCTACTATTGCAGCGAAAAGCGGCGCGATCGCCGTTACCGTGATGGTACCTAACTCACTCGGTCCGGGTGAATTGCTAATGCACTACGGTACAAAAGAGCAACAAGACTATTGGTTGCCTCGTTTGTCAGTCGGTAAAGATATCCCATGTTTCGCATTGACCAGCCCTGAAGCAGGTTCTGATGCAGGCAGCATCCCTGATGCCGCTATCGTCACAAAGGGCGAGTGGGAAGGCAAAGAAGTTATTGGTCTTTCAGTATCTTGGGACAAGCGTTACATCACACTTGCGCCAATCGCAACGGTACTTGGTCTAGCATTCAAAGTATTCGACCCTGAAGGTCTATTAGGCGGTGAGACTGAGCTAGGTATTACCTGCGCTCTATTACCAAAATCGCACCCTGGCGTTGAACTTGGTAACCGTCACGATCCAATGGGAGTTCGCTTCTACAACGGAACAACCCGCGGTCAAGACGTGTTCATTCCTATGGACTTCATCATCGGTGGTCAAAAGAACATCGGTCGTGGCTGGCAAATGCTAGTGAGCTGCCTAGGTGCAGGTCGCGGTATTTCACTACCAGCTATGGGTACAGCATCAGCACAAAGCTCGCTAAAATCTACGGCTGAGTATTCATTTGTACGCGAGCAATTTGGTTTACCAATCGGTCGCTTCGAAGGTATCCAAGCACCGCTTGCTGACATCGCGGGTAAAACGTTCCTTGTTGAAGCCATGCGCGTATTAACAACAGAAGGACTGGGCCAAGGCCTTAAGCCATCAGTTGTTACTGCTATCGCGAAATATCACATGACCGAAATCGGTCGCGATACCTGTAATTCATCGATGGATGTCTTGGCGGGTAAAGCGATTCAACAAGGTCCGCAAAATACATCGTCAAACATGTACGCGTCACAGCCTATCGGTATTACGGTAGAAGGTGCAAACATCCTAACCCGCAATCTAATGATTTTCGGACAAGGTGCGATGCGTTGTCATCCGTACCTGAAAGAAATGGTAGATTTGATTCACAGCAACGAAAAGAGCGCTGACAAGCAGTTCAACAAGGTGCTGCGTAAAACTATCGGTTTCAGCGTGAAGAATGCGTTCCGTAGCCTAGGTAAGAGTTACTTACCTTTCCTACGCGGTGCTAAAACAACGCTTCCAGAAGTACGCAAGTACGAAAAACGTGTTAACGCCCTATCAGCTAAACTTGCTCCGCTCGCGGATCTATCTTTGGCAGTACTCGGCGGCGACCTGAAGAAAGCAGAATTGCTATCTGCCCGTCTGGGTGATGTGATGAGCTTCCTATACGGCGCGATGGCAGCAATTCGTTTCTATGAAACACGCATTGAAGATCGTCAACAAGCATTGCCATACTTCCAATACGCAATGGAGTATTCACTTGGCCAAGCGGAAAAAGCGATAGTCGCTTTCATTAATAACTTCCCGAACACGCCAACTCGTGGCTTGATGCGCCTTCTTACTAATACCTATGGTAACGGCACTAGCGAGATCAGCGATGATTTGGTTCGTGATTTGGCCATGGCTTCGATGCAAGACAACAGTGCAAAAGCACAGTTGACGCACCTTATCAAGCCAATCGCTGGTGACGGCCATGACATCAACGAACAGGCGTTTAAAGCGAAGCACGCGGTTGCTCATTTACTTGGTAAAGTACAAAAAGCATTGCGTAAAGAGCCTGTTGTTCCTTTCGTTTCACTTGAAAACGCATTGAACAAATTAGCTGAACGCGGCGTGATTACTGCTGACGAAGCAGCAGCGCTTCACGACTACAACGAAAAACGTAAGCTAGCAGTTCGCGTTGACGAGTACACATTCGACTTAGAATTGTGTGACGCAGACGGCAAACCGCTAAGCGCGCAAAAAGTAGAAGCAGCAAAATCAGCGGCTTAACTACAGTTTGTGGAAAGGGCGGTCATTGACCGCCTTTTTTTGTGTCTGTGAAAAGATGCAAACATCGAGAATTTGCTCTACGTTTTAAGAGATGTCGCTAAGCATGTGCCGATTTCATCACGCTTAACAACTGGCAAGCGCAAGGCATTGCGCCACCACAAAGGTACAGCGAATAGTGCCTGACAAAGTCATCCAGTACTATTGTATAACCGGATACATTGCGGTATTTTTTGATTATTGGTTTGAAGTTCAACCTGTGAGATAGCCTCTTTCAATGGAAGCCTCGGAAACACGTGAGAAGCGCGCCAGCGTTGACCACTTACACGAGAACATATACGTCAGCCTGGCGATGACCATCCTGTGCTTTAGCGCATTGGTTTTTAGTTTTGGCCATGAAAGAGGAGAAGATAACAAAGTCATACTGTGGAGTATCATGATGATCATCATGTTATTCCGGCTATTTGACACCTTCTATTGGCAAGCTCGCTTGCAAGGTCGCCAGTACGACCCAGACCCACCGTTGTTCCGATTTATTGTATCAACCACCTGTACCTCGTTGGTTTGGGTCGCCTACATACTGTTGTTCTTTGCTTCTATGTCGACAATTGAACTGGCGACAACACTGATTACCATGTCCTGCATTGCCGTTGGAGCGTCTACTAGCTTGTCTGGTAATCGTTATCTCGCCATGCTCTACATCACCTTGATGGTCATGCCAATTTCTTTGCTCATCGCTTTTGATAACGAAGATGCCTTTAGAGTGGTTGGCTACGTTGGTATTGCCTATTGGGCTATCGCTGCAATTCTTGTCAATCGCTCCTACCGCAATTTCATGCGCATGTTCAAAATGCAGACGAAGGCCGACCAGCTGATTGAAAACATAGATGTTGAAAAAAACCACAACCAATCATTAGCCCTTGCCCTTGACGAGGCAGAAATTGCACTAGAAAAAGCAAAGAGCAACCTCAAGCAGGAAGTCGCTCGACAAACGGATCAAATACATCGCTTATCCAATCGAGACCCGCTGACAGGGCTTATGAACCGAGGCGGCTTTCTTCGCTACTTCTCAAGTTTAATGGAAAATGCGACACATTCGTCGGCGACCTTCAGTGTGTTGTTTATCGATCTTGATGGCTTTAAACGAGTTAACGATACGCTCGGGCATCAGGTTGGCGACCAAGTACTCATTCAAGTCGCGCGCAGATTAGCTCGCTATTGCGAACCGGATCACATTGCCAGATGGGGGGGCGATGAATTTGTTATTGCCCTGCCCTACGCCAATAATGAGACAGCAACTGCGGTAGCCAACGCCTGCCGTAATGGCGTCACTGTGCCTTTGGAAATAGACGATAAACAAATCTCCCTTGATGCCACTATCGGTATTGCGATACGCCCCGATCACGGACAAACCGCCCAAGAGCTAGTTGAAAAAGCTGACCTTGCCATGTACGAACAAAAGCGCAATCAAAGAGGCGCGATTGGCTTGTTTAGCGAAACCATATCGCAACGAGTAAAACACGAACAAACCTTGATGGAAGGGCTTCACAAAGCGATAGCGAGAAATGAGTTGTCGTTGATGTATCAACCCATACTCAGTGCAGATGGCCACCAAATGGTGGCAGTGGAAGCGTTACTGCGGTGGAAGTTCAATGACCAGTTTATTCCGCCCGATGTTTTCATTCCGCTTGCGGAAAAATCGGGGTTAATTCACGATATTGGTACTTGGGTACTACACAGAGCATGCATTGATGCCTCTCAGTGGCAGTTTGACGAAAGCGTCGCGGTATCAGTCAATGTATCAGTTATTCAGCTAATGGATGACGATTTTGTTCGCACGCTTGACAGTGTACTCAATAGTTCAGGTCTTGATCCTAAACGCCTACACTTAGAAATTACCGAGTCTGTATTTGCTGACAACCAAGCCACCGTAATCCATCAAGTCAATGGTATCAAACAGCGAAATGTGCATATTTCAATTGATGACTTTGGCACGGGTTACTCGTCTCTAAGCCAGCTCAACTCGCTGAGTTTTGACACGATTAAAATCGATAGAGCCTTTGTTCAACAATTAGAAGAAGGCAGCGATACGATTATCCGTGCGACCTTGTTTATTGCTAAAGAATTTGGTTGCCTCACCATAGCTGAAGGCATCGAAACCAAAGCCCATTGTGAACGATTACGCGCTATGGGAGTGGATGCATTACAAGGCTATTTTTACGCGAAACCTTTACCCATAGCTGATTTAATGCAGTGGTACATTGAACACAAAAAATTGCCAGCGGCGAATGCTCACCCCTAATTTGGCGTATTAAGTCAGAGCATTCTGGCTTACAATCCCACAGCAATAATCAAAACAAAAAAGCATTAAGACAGGTAAACACTTTTTATGGCTCAGCTCTATTTTTATTACTCCGCCATGAACGCGGGTAAATCGACGTCACTTTTACAATCCGCCTATAACTATCGCGAAAGAGGTATGCATGTCGAAATTTTTACGGCCGCGTTTGACGATAGATATGGCACTGGAAAAGTGACATCGAGAATAGGCTTACAGGCCGACGCGCATCTGTATGCTTCAGGCGATGATTTATTCTCATCAATATCCAACCTAGCCGATGGCCAGAAAATCGATTGTGTATTTATCGACGAAGCACAGTTTTTGTCCAAAGCACAAGTGAAGCAATTAGTCGATGTTGTTGATGAACTCAACATTCCCGTCCTTGCTTATGGTCTGCGCACTGACTTTTTGGGCGAAACCTTTGAAGGTAGTCACTACCTACTCGCTTGGGCCGACAAACTCTCAGAGTTGAAGACGGTTTGCCATTGCGGACGCAAAGCGAGCTTTGTTGTTCGCCTCGATGAAAACGGCAATGCGGTTACCGATGGTGATCAAGTACAAATTGGCGGCAACGACCGCTACGAGTCAATGTGCCGCAAGCATTTTAAAGAACTCGTTTGGCCCCAAAATTGATATCACTGGCCAACTAAACTCAACACTTGTTGTTTAAACCACGCCAGCGCTGGGTCAGCGATAAACTCGGTGTTCCAATACAAGTGGTTGATTACCGCAGGGGCGTCAATAGGTAAATCAGAAATGCCAAGTGACGTTCCTGCGACTAGTTTTAGTGCCATCGTTTTGGGCATAGTCAACACCGACTGCTGAGACACTATCGCATTCATAGCCGCTTGATAAGACTGGCACCTCAGTCCAATCTGGCGTCTTTGCCCAGACGGAGCCAAGGCAATATCTTCAACAGTAGCGCCTTTGGGGCGACTGGAAACCGCAATGTGCCTTGCTGCGAAATAGTGCTTTGCTGTCAGCGCAATATCGGGATGCACCTGTTGCCACCCCACCACACAAAAGTCGTCGGTCATAAAGTGGCAATGTTCGGTATTGTCCGCAACAGGTCGGCTGACATCTAACGCAAAATCAATATCGCCTCGGGCTAACTGAGATACCATGTTTTCGCGATCTAAACTTACACTCGATAAACTGATATGGGGCGCAACAGCCGCTAGGTGGCGACATAATTCGGGCAATACTGAGAGCTCAAGTGACTCTCGCATTGCGATGGTAAAGTGAGCATCACTCACTTTTGAGTCAAAACTCTGCCACGCTTCCAACGCTTTGTGTAGTTGATTCAATGCCAACCTAATCTTGGGTGCTAAGCGCTCGCATGCTGGCGTTGGGACCATCTTTTGGCCTTGACGCACGAAGAGGGGATCGTCGAGGTGCTCACGTAATCGCTTTAGTGCATGGCTAATGGCACTCGGCGTGAGAAACAAACGATTTCCCGCTCGTGTAAGACTTTCCTCTTCGAACAGAACATCGAACACTCTCAATAAGTTGAGATCTAATTGATGAAACGTTGGCAATGCTTTCATTGTGAATCCCATTCAAAACCAAGTGTGAATTTATTTCATTTCATTCATAAGCAATAGCGTACTACACTCATAGTCACTAAGCTAACTATCAAATGAGAATCAATATGGATTTTTCACACTCAGCGTCAACGCAAGCTATGCTCGAAAAACTAAAAGCCTTTATGGACGAGCACGTTTACCCCATAGAGGACGAAGTTTACGCCTTCATGCATGAGCAGAACAATCACGGTAACTGGCGTGAGTGGAAGCTCCATCCAAAAGTGGAAGCACTAAAACCACTTGCTCGTGAAGCGGGTTTGTGGAACTTGTTTCTGCCCGACGACGAATTGGGTAAAGGTTTGAGCTGCCTCGATTATGCTCCTTTGGCAGAACAGACTGGCCGTTGCGCATTTGCACCAGAGGTATTTAATTGTAATGCACCTGACACTGGCAACATGGAAGTACTCTACCACTTTGGCGACGAGTACCAGAAAGCCAAGTGGCTTACACCGCTTTTAGCCGGAGAAATTCGTTCCGTATTTGGCATGACAGAACCTCAAGTCGCTTCCAGTGATGCAACGAATATGGAAGCCACGATCGATATTCAAGCAGATAAAATTGTCATCAATGGTAAAAAGTGGTGGTCTACTGGTTTGGGACATCCCAATGCCAAAATTACCGTTTTCATGGGGCTGTCGAACCCTGAAAATCCAAAGCACTCACAACACAGCATGGTATTGGTCCCGCTGGACACTCCAGGCATTACCATAGAACGTATGCTAACAGCATTCGGCGATTTCGATGCACCGTATGGACACGGCGAAATGCATTTTGACAACGTAGAGGTCCCGCTGGAAAACCTACTCGTAGGCCCGGGGCAAGGTTTTGCTATCGCTCAAGGCCGATTGGGCCCTGGTCGTATCCATCATTGCATGCGAGCAATTGGCATGGCGGAAAAAGCGCTAGAACTAGCGATAAAAAGAGGACTAACACGCCACGCTTTTGGCAAACCTATCATTGAACTAGGCGGCAACAAAGAGCGTTTAGCTGACGCCAGAATGGCCATTGAACAGGCCCGCCTGCTCACCCTACAAGCAGCATGGAAAATTGACAATCTAGGCGTTAAGAATGCCATGGTGGACATCTCAGCGATAAAAGTCGTCGTTCCCAACATGTTGCAATCTGTCGTTGATATGGCCATCCAGATACACGGCGGAGCAGGCATGAGTAATGACTTCCCATTGGCACGTTTTGCAGCAGGTGCACGAGCGTTGCGTTTGGCAGATGGCCCAGACGAAGTGCATCGTGGTATGGTATCTCGACTTGAATTGAAGAAGTATAAATAACAATGGCGAAAACAATAATAATCACTGGCGCTAGTTCAGGTTTGGGCTACGAAATGGCGCGCCAGTTTGCATCAAAGGGTTACAACTTAGCATTATGTGCAAGACGTGTAGAGCGCTTGGAGTCTCTCAAAAAAGACTGCGAGTCGATTAATGCCAATATCAAGGTGAGCATTAAAGCGCTGGACGTTAACGACCACCCACAAGTCTTTGAGGTATTCGAAGCGTTTGCGGAAGAGTTTGGCACCATTGATCGACTCGTTGTCAACGCGGGGATGGGGAAAGGCGCTTCTGTTGGTACTGGTTATTTTGAGGCCAATAAAGAAACGGCTATCACTAATTTCGTCTCAGCCTTGGCTCAGTGCGAAGCGGGTGTCGCCATATTCAGAAGACAAAATCACGGCCACCTCGTCACTATTTCATCGGTTAGTGCGGTGAGAGGCTTCAGACGCGCACTCACTGTGTATGCCGCCACCAAATCGGCGCTAACTACGTTAACCGAAGGGATTCGAATAGATCTCATGAAAACCCCCATCAAAGTGACAACGGTGCATCCGGGGTTTATTCGCAGTGAAATAAACGAAAAAGTCGAAAAAGTCCCCTTTATGGTAGACACTGAAACGGGCTGCCGCGCCATTGTAGACGCAATTGAAAAAGAGAAGGGTTCGGTCTTTGTGCCAAGCTGGCCATGGGCATTGCTGCGCTTTGTGCTCAAAATTGCGCCATTGTCGACGTTGGCAAAAATGAGTTAATTCCAGTGATCATAAAAAAGCGCGGTTGGGTTATTCAAACCACCGCGCTTATCAATCCAACTATGACTTTTGCACTTCCTCTGTAAAGATACGCTTAAGCTCTTCTCGCCTATCTTGGCTAGTCTCCACCATAGTCTCAAATGACATATCATCTTCAATGCTCTGGCGAAGGAAGGTGGTATCATTTTCGTAAAACAAACTCGCCATGCTATCGGTTTGCCCTTCGCTATACCCAACCCCCTTGAGCACTTCTTTCGCCGCTTCCAAAGCAGAGTCAAAGGTCTCTCGAATATAAAAATCAGCGCCCAAATTTGCGAGCTCTCTGGCGTGCACCCTGTCTTTAGCTCGAGCGATAACCGTAATATGACCGAAGTGCTCTTTGACTAACTTGACTAACTTGTTGATGGATTCTTGATCATCCATTGCCGCTAGCACGACCCTACAGTCTTCGATACCTGCTTTACGCAACAGATCTAATCGAGTCGCATCGCCAAAGAACACTTTATTGCCGAACTTGCGGACAAACTCGATATGAGACGCATCGACATCAATAGCCCCAAATCTCGCGTTGTTCGCCGCCAAAAGACGCGCTGATATTTGCCCAAACCTGCCAAATCCTGCAATTAGCACAGTGGGTTCACTGATATCGATATTGCTGTCATACACGGCAGGGCACTGTTTCGAATTAAACTTCATGCTATACAAAATGACTAATGGCGATGTCATTGCCATGGATATACCAACAATCAGGTTAATAAGGCCTGCAGTAGACTCATCAAGTAGCATGCTTGTCGACGCCATCGTCATCACTACAAAAGCGAACTCGCCGCCCTGAGATAACATCAAAGCAACGCGATTCGCGTCTGTCCAACTTTGCTTAGATAGCCGAATGATAGTGCCTATCACCAATGATTTCACAATCACCAAGAGCACGGCGGACGCAATCACTAATACGGGTTCATCAACGAGTAACTGCAAATCTAAATTCATGCCGATTGCAATGAAGAAAAGACCTAGCAATAAGCCTTTGAATGGCTCTATCTCAGTCTCTAATTGATGTTTAAAGGCACTATCGGCAAGTAAGATTCCGGCGATAAATGCCCCCATCCCCATTGAAAAACCAACGTGTTCCATCGTTACTGCGGTGAGCAACACTATCATTAATGATGTGGCTGTCATGACCTCTGTGCTGCCGTAGCGGGAGACAAATCGCAGTAATGGATTGATAAGATACCGACCTACTGCCAGAATCGCTAAAATAGACAAGATACCGACGCCCCAGTGAATTCCCTCTCCAGCCTCACCTGGAGCCAAAGCCGATATCAACACAAGAATAGGGATTACGGCGACATCTTGCATCAGGAGTATCGAAAAGCCTTGTTGCCCTGGCGCCGTTCTCAAAATATTTTGTTCTGTCATTAGCTGAATGGCAAATGCCGTTGAAGAGAGAGCTAACGCCAATCCAACGACAATCGTCTGTGACAAACTGAGGCTAGTTAAACTCAACAAAAACAGGGCAATAAGCGCAGATGTCACCAATAGCTGCCCGCCGCCAGACATCAGTATTTGCCCTCGCATTTGCCACAGCTTTCTGGGCTCGAGTTCCAGGCCGATGACAAACAGCATCAACACGACCCCCATCTCAGCGAAATGCAATATAGTTTCCGGCTCACCGACTAAGTTAGCGACTGAGGGACCAATGACGACCCCTGCCAACAAATATCCAAGAATGGCCCCGAGTTTTAGCTTTTTAAACAGCGGGACAGCAATAATAGTAGCGGCGAGAAAAATAAGAACCGACTCAATCATCAATAACAAAACCTGAGTTCGTGACAGTAGTGGATTAGGGTAGCAAGCAATCAAATCGAGCGCTAGTGGCGACACTGTCGACAAATAATCGACAACCAATCAATCTTAAAAACCTATTAGCGCGATTAATTTTAAACGATTAAACGAAACAAAACCTTGTGTCATATTAGATTCATCGGATGGAACAACAACGAGGAATCCAACCATGAATAAACTATTGAGTACTTTTACCTATAAAAAAGCTGATCGTTCAACACAAACAAAAACCTGTAACTACAGTAATAATTACTACGGAGACCAGGTTTGCAAGCCGACACAAAAAGGCTAATCGAAAAATCGTCAGAACTGTGAATTCTGAGCTACGCTTATCCAGTGGCTCAGAATTTTTCGAACAAATATGGTTGAACTTGATCCTCTCACAGCACTGACTATTACACTCAGTCAACCCAACTTGTCTTCGGCTGAAAAACGCCTCGCAATTTGTAAAACACTCAGTCAAACGGTTCATCGTGCGGACCGGGTTAACCTATGGCAATTCAGCCAAGATCAGCAAGCCATCCACTGTGTAATGCATTATGAAAAACACACACAAATGACGAGCCATGGACAAGTTCTATCACGTAAAGACTACCCCAACTATTTCGATGCCATCATTAAGAGCCAATGGGTTGTAGTCAATCATGCGAGAGAGCACGAGGATACTCGCTGCTTCAACGAGGGCTATTTTGAGCCTAATGATATTTATTCACTGCTGGATTTCGTTTTTCATGGTGAAGGCGAACCGTTGGGCATTATTTGCTGCGAGGCCATTGGTGAACCAACGATATGGTCGGATGCTGATTTGACCGTCATGAAACGTATCGCCAGCATCACGAGCATGTTTTATCACTGAGACACTGGCAGATGTTGAGGAGCGTATTGTCGGGCTAGCGCAATGTTTCGCCGCAGTGTATCTCGTAAGACAAAACCTGTGACTGTGTCTCATTTTGCAGCAGCATTCGCGCCGCCAGCACACCTTTTTGCTCACTACTTTGGCATACCGTCGCCATGTTGGGATGCGTTCGCTTGACTTCGTCGATCCCGTCAAAGCCCGTGATCTTTAACTGCTCAGGCACTTTGATGTTCATGCGCAATGCCAATTGCAACACCTCTAGGGCAATCAGGTCACTCATACAGATAATGGTATCTGGCAAGGGGTGGCTCGTCAGTACCTCTTTCGCCGCCTGAGAACTATACTGCCCGCCGCTTTGAGGGATGTGCCAAATCAAGTCGTTGCTGATAGCAATGCCTTTGTCCTTGATCGCACGCAAGTAGCCATCTAAACGACGGTGTGACACCGAGCGCTCAACGTCGAACAAGGCTTCATCATAAATACGGCATGTTGTGTGAGAATCAATAAGTCTCAAGCCTAAAATGGCGACTTTATCGTCGGACTCTAACGCCTTGTAGGCGATATCATACGCCGCTTGCTCGTTGTCAATGTTAACGGATGGCCTGCCCTCGATATTGAAATCGGCCGTGACTACCGGCTTGTTGACCCGTTTGAGCTCTCCACCCAGTTTTTCATTCTCTGGTGCGCCATAACAAATAAACCCGTCAACAAAATCGCTGATATCTCGGATACTTTTGGCATCACCGGCATAGAGCAAGAGGTGTTTGTTGTGTTGTTGTAGCGTCGAGGACACGCCTTTGATAAACGTACTGGCAACAGGATCACTGACGATGTATTCAATGCTGTCTGCCAATACCAAAGCAATAATATTGGTTTGGCCCTTTCGCAAGCTTTGCGCAGCTTTGTTTGGCCCTTCATATCCAATTTCGGTACATGCCGCTAAAATTTCCTCTCGTTTAGCTGCAGACAATTGATCAGGACGATTAAACGCGTTTGAAATTGTTGCAGTCGATACGCCGAGTTTTTCAGCTACATCTTTGAGTGTGAGTTTTTTGGTATTCATACATCGTTCGTTTTGCAAAGGCACAAATGAAATAGCTTAGCGCTTTGCTGAATTGTTTTTCTATCTCGACCATCATAACAAGCAATTAACACAGCGTCATGAGAGAAGATAAAGTTTTTCTTATTTAGGCCCCATTGACCAGACAAAAAAAACTGAGAGATTATTCACTTAAATATCACTTACATAACAATCCACAAACGCACAGAGAAAAAGTGTGAATCAAGTTCGACGAAACATTGCTAAATCGGTTCGTTACAGTGCAGCAGATTTAGCTTTTCAGCGAGTATACGCCAGCCACAAAAACAATGGCGATGAACACAAATATCGAGACAATGGTCATTTAGTCAGTTTTTCTAAAGGCTTGCCACATGATGTTAAAACGGGTTTGGTGTCAAGTGAACACGACTATCAAGCCTTTTCCCGAGGTATTTTAAGTGGTGACGCCAGAGATTTCATCAATACGCCACTCGGACCCGCTCATTATCTACCAACAACGGGCAACAACGAATGCTGGTATGATGTCAATAACCAGAAGCTCGCCAACTGCGATCCACAAGGCATTGGTTTACGCGCGTGGGAAAGTCAGTCGGCGGGGAAATCTTTTGGTTTACTAGGGCCCGACCCACAATCAATTCCCATGCCCCCAGCCCCCAAGCTAGGCAGTGCTGAGCTCACTGGCGAGTTGGCGGAGCTATATTGCTTTTCATTGCTTCGCGACGTTCCCTTTAGCGACTTATCGGCCATTGTTTCAAACCAACGGGAAATTAATACTCAGTCTCACACGCATTCAGGTATACCAGTGGACGTCATTATTGACGAGTTATGTCAATTAGACTGGTTTAGTAAACGGTGCCTCAAAGGGGTATACCTAGATTCTAATCAACAAGAGCAAGCGCTAAGTTCTGAAGAATTAGACAGGATGCGAAAGGGTCAGCCTCAAGACTATTTATTTAGAGGCCCCAATTACGGCGATGCCGTTGGGCCCGTTGTTTCCCAATTTTTATTGGCAGGCAGCCAAGGAAGTGCCCCCTTCTCCAGCACACTAATGCCGAGTGAAGGCATTATCTGTGACGGTGTAACGCGTCTCGATCAGCGGGTCCCCATTGCACGTGCCAATACCAATTATTTGCAAACATGGGAAGCATGGTTTGATGTTCAACAAGGAGCCGATGTTTCTGGCACAGCTGACTTTATGGGAACAGAATGCCGTTTTGTCACGACACCACGTGACTTGTGCACTCTCGTAAGATACGCGTCAGTTGTCCAAATTTTTGCCCGAGCAGAAAACCTGCTTAGCTGCCACAATGTGGCAAAAGATAGCGGCCTACCTTACCAACAGCAGAATCATATCGATCACCAAGTCGATGCTGTCGTGGGCAGTGCACTCACCCTTCGTTCGTTATTGTGTGACGTCGCAACGAGTGTATACAACGTATTGCAGTACCAGAAGTTTACTATTCATAAAAGGGCGCGACCAGAAGCTTTGGCCGCCAGAATGTTCAAGCAGCTAAACGGTACTTTCAGTGTTAAGCCGTTAAAAATAACATGCGACAAACTGGCCGCCATACTCAATTTAGTAGAAAAAGACAATCACCATAGTACCGGCCGAAAAGGCAGTATTTTGTTATCTCAAGCGTTCCCTGAAGGCTCGCCGATGTCGCCCTCATATGGTAGTTACCACGCCGCAATTGCAGGGGCCTGCGCCACCGTACTGAAAACCTATTTCGATCAATATGCCCCTATTCATTTTGCCGGTGAGCAACTCGCTTTTGTTCCGTCTTCTGATGGCAAGCAGTTAGACACTATAGGTTGCAAATCAATGTCACTAACTGTTGAAGGAGAGCTGAATAAACTGGCTTCTAATATTGCCATGTCTCGAGTTTGGGCGGGAGTCAATTACTACAGTGACGCTATTGAATCATTGAAGCTCGGAGAACAGGTTGCGATTGCCGTAATGCAAGAACGTAAATTGGCTCGACAGGAACGCTTCCATCTCAGTTGCCCACTATTTGATGGCACCACCATTGAGGTGTAATCAAAACCGCTACTTATAAAAAAAGAGGCTACCGCCTCTTTTTTTATTTTTGGAATTGGCGAAGTAGCTGGTCGAGCTGCTCTGCGAGGTCATTTAGCCCTTGAGTTTCTCGTGCCATGGCTTGCACGTTACTCATATTGGTTTGACTATTCGATTTAATCTCGCCCATGTTCTGGTTGATATCAACGATACTCACAGACTGCTGTTCTGTTGCTGTTGCCACCAGACGGTTAACATCAGCAATTTCCTCAAAGTGTTTAGCATTGCCTTGCAGTATGCTATCGGCTTCACCAATCGACTCGGCAGTTTGATTGGATTGGGTAATAATTTGACTGATTTCACCTGTCGCTGACGCAGAGGTTTGCTTCAGTTCTTCCATAATATCTTGCACTTCCTTGGTCGAATCAGCAGTGCGTTTAGCCAAGTTTCGTACTTCTTCTGCCACAACGGCAAAGCCTCTGCCTTGCTCACCCGCACGAGCAGCTTCAATTGCCGCATTAAGCGCCAGTAAATTAGTCTGGTCAGAAATCGCCTCAATATTCGAAAGCACAGTAGCGATAGTATCTGTGTTGTTTGCAAGAGAAGCGATGACGTTCGAGACATCATCAATTTTCGCCGCAAGATTCACGATATCTTGTTTAGACGTATTGATGACATTGCTGATTTCTAAGCGGTTAGAATCTACTTTCGCCGCGATACCCGCTGCCTCGTTAGCGTTCTGCGCCACATCGCTAATCGTTACGCTGACCTCGTGAAGCGTCGAGGAAATATGAGCCGTGTTTTCATCACTTAATCTCACGCTCTCTTGGGTTTTGTCAGCATACTGATTCATATTGGCTGCGACATCTCGCAATCGAGTACTTGACGATGCAACTTGATTGAACAATTCACTGAGTTTACCTATGAATTGATTGTAACCCCGAGCAACCCGATTAGTCTCAGGTAACCCCGATTCGTTCATCCTGAAATTCAAATCTGCATCGCCCTGACCTAACCTTGTGAACACGTCTCCCATAGCGATAATTGGCTTACTAATCGTACCCGCGATAAACCATGCCGCAGCGATAGAGGCGATAATAATGATAATCGTCCACATCACAATTTGGACAGTCGCCGCGTCAAGCGATGCAAAAAGTTCATCCCTTGGGACTTCGGCTATCACATACCAACCAGCATTAGGTATATAACTACTCGCCAACAACTTAGTGCCACCTTCATGAGCCACCTCGACGACATTAAATGCATTTTTCTGCAATAACGCGTTACTGGCCTTATTGTCAAAAAGGCTCGCCAGCGATGCTTTCCTCGACAGTGATTTATTCTTGTGTAGCTGAATCTGTCCTGTGCCATCAACCAAATAGACAAATCCGGTTTGCTCAATTTTGAAGCTCGCCAACATATCGACCACGGAATCGAAAGACTTAGAGGTGCCGGCTAGGCCCATACCATTGAGGTCTTGATAATTAACGTACAAGTCGGTTTTATTGTTCGCCTCTTCTGTGTAAATGCTGACACTGACCGCATTTCCACTGGACCGATAAGCATAAAACCAACTATCGGCTGCGTCGTTTTGCAAGCGTCTCAAAAATCCTAACTGATTCCAATAATCAGCCGTTTCCCGATTAGCAAAAGATGCGCCGCTCAAATTATTGTTTTTCACAATGCGATTCAATTTGCGCAGTAACACTGACTCGCCAGATTTGGGAGACCCGTCGATTAGCCATTGATTGCCATACTCATCTAAAGCAATTTGTTTAGACAACGTGAGCATTACTTCAATATCGTTATTGATACTGGCAGAAATTTGCGACACGATTGCCGGCAATTCTGAGTTCATTACCCGGTTTTGTACGTCTTCCCTCGCTACATACATACTCACCCCACCGATAAGTGCAGAGGTGATGACTACGAACAACGCAAGCGTGATGATTATCTTTTGTTTAATTGATAACTGTGCCATAAGAATTTACACCAAGAACTTCAATAAGCGTCAAAATAACAAAGTACTAATTACTGTTTCGTTACGAACAGCAAAAACTTTAAGATAAATTACTGATATGATTAGAAATCATCCATTTCCAACACCTAGAATCAGAATCATTCCGTCTGATGGCGTTACCAGTAGCATTGATAGGTCGAGCCCTATAGTGCTCAGTTCCATTGACTGAGCAAGCAAAAAACTAACCGAATAGTCAACTTTTCATGACTAATCTAACATACAAAGATTAGCACTTGTTTAAAAAGTTGATGATATTTATCGTCTACCCATAACAGCTTGCAGATTCATCGAATCCCCGTCGTTTTCTGTTGCTAATAAACGGCTTCCGCACTACCATCACAAGATATGGTTTTAACTTAGTGTCTTATGCGCCGTTTTGTTACCGCACTGATATTGATGTTGTTGGCAGAGACCGCCTTCGCCAATCACACCGAATCACACCCACCTGCCGTCAATATTTTAATCCTTGAAACCATGGATAACCCCATTGTGCTGCGCTCGTGCAAAGCCTTTGTGCAAGAGCTCACAAACTTGTTACCCGATCGTCGGCTTAACTTCATTGTCAAAAACGCGCAAGGCAGCTTACCCGCAGCAATGCAAATGCTTGAAACCAGCCTCAGTAACGAAAAACCCGACTTACTGGTATCCGTTGCGACACTGGGTACGAGAGCCGTTTTCAATGCAACCAAGTCTCACGATATCCCGGCGGTGTTTATGGTAGTGAGTGATCCGGTCGCAGAAGGCATCGTTTTGCAAATCGGCGAGACAAGTGAATTTAACATCACTGGTAAAACGCACGTAGTTGAGAGCAAAGTGAAAGTTGATATGCTCAATCGAATCATGACTTCTCGAGCTCATGAGCATGATGTACACAAAATCGCCTTACTTGCATCAGATTACCCTTCCTCTGCAAACGCCGTTGAGAAGCTCGTGGCAGCTGCAGCGCTTGTCCCATCGATAGAGTTTGTTCCCGTTCGATTTCAATACCTGTCTGGTAACGACAATGTCGCTGTCATGCACAACGAAATCATAGCCAGGTTAGATGAGGTTGTAGATGAGGTAGATGGTTACTGGATGCCACCAGGTCCTGCAGCTCACGACGACAAATTGTATCGCTTAGTACAGCAAACCTATCAACTTCCACTGCTGTTTTCAGAGCAAGAAGCAGCAATTAGAGATGGGGCACTTATCGGTGTTTTCACTGATGAAAAAACCATTGGTAGGAATGCCGCCGTACAGGCTCGTCAGATTATAATGGGTGAAGAAGCACGTAATTTACCTATTGAACGCCCGACCAATTTTATTGTCGCTATTAATATCAACACTGCGATATCACTGGGGTTTACTATTCCATCTGATATTCTGGAGTTAGCCAAGGACAACGTTTACCGCTAGTTATGCAGTTAAAGTCAAAACTCCTATTTATTTATATCCCAATTTTAATGAGCGGCATGGCTAGCTTGGGGTATTGGTCGTATACACAAGCGTTTAAAATAGTGAAAGAGCAAGAGTTTAACTTACTTGCGATTTTAACCAGCCAAGTGGTAACGACAAAAATCGAAGACCGCTTTGACTTACTTTCTCGTTCTGGCCTGCAAAACGTCAGCTCATTTGAGGCAGCCTACAAAACTGAGGTGTTCGAAGAGCTCAAATCTTTGGCTGACAATACGTCAAAGGATTACCATATTCTTGACAGTAAAAGTGGCAATCTGATTTTTACAACGTCTCAAGCACAACTCCCATTACTATGGAATCCTCAAGCGAGCTTTATTCAAAACGATTACGAAGTGACAATGGGAACCTTTGCCACTGATATTGACCAAGGGCTATTTGCGAGTGTCATTTTTTCCCCCTGGCGCTGGCAAGTCTATGTTACTGAGTCAGAATCGGCGTTAGAAGCGCCATTAGATAACATTGCCGAGTTCACCTCAATCTCGACGATTGTGGCCTTAATCGTAACCATAGTTCTCATTTGGTTTGCTACACAAAAAATGCTGATTAGCAAAATTTTGAAACTCCAACATACCGCCAGCGAGATTGCCAAAAACAATACTTTCGTACCGAGTCAGTTCAACTCGACAGATGAACTGGGAAGGTTAGCCAAAGACATGGAAGCCATGTCTTTGGCCATCGTCACCAGTTTAGAAAAGGCCAATTTAGCAAGCAAAGCCAAAACTGAATTTTTAGCCACGATGAGCCACGAAATTCGCACGCCATTAAACGGCATTGTGGGCATGGCCAAACTACTCAGAGATAGTCCACTGGACGACGACCAAGTCACTTTAGTGACGAATCTCGTGAAATCTGCCAATACACTAACTTCAGTGATCAACGATGTACTGGATCTGTCGAAAATTGAATCGGGTAATATCGAATTTGAAAGTATCCCCGTCGATTTACACGATTTAGTGTACAGCGTGAATGTCATCTTCAATATGCTGGCTCAGGAAAACAACACTGAGCTGTTGTGCAAAACGGACATTCCTAAAAACAAAATCGTGTTCAGCGATATAGTGCGCATTCGCCAAATATTGATTAACCTAGTGAGCAATGCCGTCAAGTTCACCCATACTGGGCAAGTCAATGTCAAAGTGAAGTTGAAGAACGAACGACCCAGCCCGACTTCAAGTCGACTAAACGCCGACCTGCTAATGATGGTCAGTGACACTGGTATTGGTATTCCCGCTGACAGGCTAGAGGCTATTTTCGAGAGCTTTACCCAATCTGATAACTCAACAACTCGCCAGTATGGCGGGTCGGGATTGGGTCTATCTATCGTGAAGAAGCTTGTCGATTCAATGCAAGGCAAAATTACCGTTGTCAGCACCCCAGGCAGCGGTTCCTCTTTTAAAGTGTCAATTCCTGTTTACTTAGAGCTGAAATCACCAAAGCACTCGCTTACAAAGCCGCAAGGAACGTCAACACCTCAAGCCTCCTCTGCGCGTATCCTTCTGGTTGAAGACAATGACATTAACGCTGTTATCGCTAAGGCATTTTTGTCTCAGCGTGGTCACCAAGTTGACCATGTTCTGAATGGGCAAGAGGCCTTAGACATTGTCCAAACCAATACTTACGACCTAGTACTGATGGATGTCCATATGCCTGTCATGGACGGGACAACCGCCACAGAAAAAATTCGTGAATTGCCGTCTCCCATAGGTGACGTTCCTATCGTTGGTTTAACCGCTGAAGCCTTTGAAGATAGACACAAAGCGTTTATTGCATCGGGTATGAATAGCGTCATTACAAAACCCCTTGATGATGACGCTCTGGCAAGTCAAATTCAGCGTTTTACTCAATCGCGATAACCTGATTCAGTGATACAAAATCAGTCAAAAAACTCGCCATTGCTCAAAGGCTTATTCATTGCGCAAGACCGCGAATTCATTTAGTCTATTAAGCATAATAAAAGTCCATATCTACTAATAATATGATTGAGAGTGAACACGGTAACGCCGTTTCACCCGAAGTGTTGTTGTCAGAAATCGCGTCGGGGAATAAAGGCTACGAGCAAAAACTCGTTTCAAACTATTGGAAAGGGCTCTATTTTGTCCTCAATCGCCAGTCTCAAAATCCGGATTTAGCGGCCGACCTCACTCAGGAAGCCTTACTCGTTGTCATCGTAAAAGCAAGAGCGGGAGAGATCACCACGCCATCTGCTCTGCCTGCCTACATACGTCAAACTGGGGTCAATCTTCTCATCGCTCATTATCGCAAGGAACAGCGCCGCAAAACAGATGATACCGATGACATCGACGTGCAGTTTTCTGATGCTGCTCCGGAACTTGCCCAGCAAATGAATACTGAAAACCTCGCAGCGCTCGTTGACCAAGTATTGCGAGAGTTACCAACAGAGCGAGACAAACAAATTTTAATGCGGTTCTACAAATACGGTGAAGAAAAAGCGGTAATTTGTCAGGCATTAGATTTGTCATCCGATCATTTTGACCGTGTTTTGTTTCGCGCTAGGCAGCGCTTTAAGCAGATTCTTCGCACCAAGCTAAACCTCGATATACAGCAGGTTAGTTTAGCGCATCTGTTGAGCTTTGCGGCGTTATTTGGCACCGCGCAAATTGCTATGGCAGACAGTGAACATATTTTATTCGATGAGATGAGAGATTATGTCGCATCAGTTCACTTGGTAAACAGCGACACTGAAGTATTGCCATCCAGTTTGGCGACGAAAAGCAGTATTTCGCTGAGGAGATTGCATGACACCACCATTTGACAATGATTCGATTGACCGCCAAGCCCAACGCTATTTGCAAGATAAACTAAGCGATAGCGAAAAAGCGGCGTTTGAAGCCTACATTATTGCCAATCCTCACGTCGTAGAACAATTGGAAATCGATGCAGCATTAACATCAGGCTTTAGAGCGTTAAACCCCGTATCTGTGAGACAACGGCTAATGGCATCGCTAAAGGCTTGGCTAACCCCTCAAACTTTAGTCGCGAGTGCATGTACCTTCGCTTTAGGTATCGTGGTTTCTTACGTTATGCCTCTCAATAATGCGGAAAATGGCATAGCCAGTGTATCTAATGTCGTATACCTAGATACGCTTCGTTCATTTGAACCGAGCGATAACGTGATTAATATCGGCAATACCAACCAGCATGAGTTTGTATTCTTTTTGCAAACGGGTCCCCGTCAGAAAGGTCCTTTCGAAGTATCATTATGGCAAAAAGAGACAAATGAAGCTCAACTGAATCTCAGTCACGCACCGCTCACAAACACTGGAGAAGTCGTCGTTACAGTACCTGCGAGTATTCTTCAAGATGGCACTTACACGCTAGATGTGACCGATATCAGTTCTCAATCGAAAACATCTACACAATTTACTGTCGTCAGAGAACAATGATGCACAATGAGCAAGGTTGCTCAAGCCGTCAATCAACAAGGTGCCCAATGAGTGAGTCGACCATGCCAAAACTATCTCGGGGGCTAATGGTCGATCTCGGTGACTTAATGCATTGCGCCGAAGATGCTGGCCTGTCTACCATTCTCTCTGGCTACACCTATCTTGGCCAATTTATTGATCACGACATGACGCGGAGTGAGGGAGCGGATGACCCCGGGCCCGGCCTATGCAAACATGCTGCGATTGGTAACCTAGTGACACCTGAGCTCGACTTGTCCAGTGTATATGCGCCCGGAGGGCTACGACAACAGCAAGCGGCAAACCAAAACACTGGAGAGATGCTACTCGGGCCTATTTCAGGCACTACGCCATTTACCCGGGGTGCCCATGACTTGCCCCGTGACCCAAATGGCTATGCCTTGATCCCGGATGACAGAAATGACGAAAATCTGATCATCGCACAGTTACATGTGCAATTTCTTTGCTTGCATAACGAATACGTAAGGGAACTCAAGGTGAGTACCCCTTTACTCTCACCTGAAGAGGCTTTTTCGCAAGCGAGAAAGCTGTGTCAAAACACTTTTTTACATATAGTCTACGGCGACTTCTTAAAGCAAATGTTGCACCCTGAAGTTTATGCTCTGTATTTTGGCGTTGCTTCTGATACCCCTTTTAGCAATGACGATCTCAATGCATTTAGAGCGATGCCATTTTTTACTGCTGGTAAGACTATCCCCAATGAGTTTCGCATGGCCGCATTTCGTTATGGGCATGGGATGGTCAGAAAAACGTATATTATTAATCACCATTTTGATGACATTAAAATCGACGATTTGCTTCTCTGGACAGGTGAATTTGGACTCTTTGACCACAGTGTATTGCCAAGTCATAAGGTGGTAGATTGGCGAATCTTTTTTGACAAAGATTACAGCCCCAATCAGAGCAGTAAAATCATCATGCCCGCGGTGAGTATCAATCTACCTGATGCGGCACTACCGGGCACTAATTTAGCCAGTCGCAATCTGTTGCGCCACCTCGAAACCCAATTACCTGACGCGAGACAAACCCTAGCGCATATCATTGCACAGCCGATGCCTCATGCTGTAAAAGTTCATCTCAAAAACTTATTTGATAACACTCCCGACTCAATTGTTAATCCCAATATTGGTTTTAAAGAAGACAACTTTCTAAACCTCCCCGTGGGAACCTATTTAGGCATGTTGGATTATATTGCTGGCGGAGAAGCGCTAAAGCGCCACCCTCCGCTGTGGTACTACATATTATGTGAGGCCTATTACGAATATGGTACTCACTTGGGTCCACTTGCAAGTTTCATTATTGCCGAAACCTTCTATCGCCTATTACCTAGCGAACTGGCGTCATTACCAGAAAGCGAAGTAACAAGCATGATAGACCTCATAACAAAAACACAGTCAAAGGAAAATTAGCATGGCAAAGAAAGACAAATATGTTGGCAAGTGGACCTATCTAGACTCGGGTGAAGAGTTACCAGGCTACCCCACGAGGGCGCAACCGGGAGACACATTTAACATTGATATTTGTGTAAAAATGCCCGATTTTAGGGTCTATAAAGTCGTTCACAAAGGTGAACGTGGTGGAAAAAAACGCACCTTAGAAACGGCTTATTTTACCGCCGACAAAAAGGGGTTCCCCTCCAATTTGTTAGACCATGACAATGGCGCAATGTACTTCGTACGCTACATGAAAGTCATGAAAGGGAAACGTCTGATGACCTACGCCGCCAAGCTTCCAAAGAAAATGGCTGAAGTGGATAGCTTTGAAAAGTGCAATACTAAGGGATTAGAAACCAAAAAGGAAAACGCGTACTTCGCGCGTGTTTGGGACTGCAGTAATAATGGAAATGATGGCGACGAGTGTTAACAGTCTGAAGTTAGGCTTTTTGCTGCTGATTGCATGTTTTAGCGCGCGATCAGCAGCTGTTGAAGTATGTGCCGAGCAATGGAAAGATAAACCACTGATTCAGGCTATCTCAATGCCAGCATCAGCAGATTTGGTGCGGATTGAAAGTCGAGGACTCGATGTCATCATCACAGCTGGAGAGCATCAACAAATTACCTTCGACTCTCCGGGTGATTACATTGGCCCAGAATACATCGCCGCTGATTTACTTGAGGTTTCCGGCGTGTCTTTATCTCAGCCACTTTGTGTGTATGCAAAGTACACTGGCACAGTAGTCAACGAATCGACAAATACACTTATCACCATACAACCCACCGCTTCATCCATACAGTCACAAGCGATAACAAACGCCGCCTTTTCTTGGAACGACGACGACCTTGTCAGCCAAAAAACAGCAGCAACTTCACTGACCAACACGCTGTTGGCAACAGACCCCCTACAAGCTGCCGTCAATGACGATTTGTTTATCAGCGCCTTGTATGCAAATTTTCACGTGTCTGATTTTGAAGCGATAAAAGCGATAGTTGACCATTATGCACTTGATACTAACAGTCAATACGCAGCCAATGCCCATTTTATCCATGCTAAAGTTGGTTTGTTGACCGCACAAGCTGGCGACGTCTTGCCCAAACTCCTGCAAATTGAAGAGCAGCAACAATCTTCTCCACTGACCCCAAATCAGCAAGTAGAACTCGCACTGTTGCTGTCCAATGCCTACTTTTCCCTAAATCAACTCGCGGATGGAGAAAAGGCCTTAGAGAATGTTCGAAGTCTTATCGAAGGTACAGGTGTTGACCCCAGGCTAAAGACGGGATACTTCGATAACATGGGCCATCAGCAACTCATTCGCTATTACGAAGGGATGGGGCAAGAGCCGCTGACCGAGCTTCAAACTGGTTTGGACTATCAATACCGTGCATTAGCGTTGACTGCTCAAACGGGTGATGTTGCGAAGAAAATCTCTATCCACGGTAATACGGCCTGGCTTCATCGCTCTGCGGGTATGTATCAAAGTGCTTTACGGCACTATTTAATCGCGCTTAAGTTTTCGGAGGATTATGCCAGAGATATCAATCGCGTTTACTTATACCGCAATATTGCGACTGTGTACTTATCTACTGGTGCGAAAGATAAAGCCAAATCTTATTTAGAAAGTGCCACGGCATTAAGTGAAAACTTATCGCAATACTGGCAAATCAAGCTACAGTGTTTAGCGTCATATTATCATGTTGATCAAGCACCATCACGGCGAGTCTGTATCGAGTCGCTGCGCGAATTGATCACTCAAAAACCCAACAATATCGCGTTAAAAGAAAGCTTACTGGAGGCGCTGTCTGAGGACGGTTTACTGGCACTAAACGCTGGTATCGATAGCGACTCAACGACAAGAGTCGCGCAAATTGAGTACCTGATGGGCCAAATAAAAAGCAATGCGGTAAAGAGTAAGGCACTGCATTACTTAATGGTCAACAAATTTGCTCAGGGCGATTACGCATCTGGATTAGAGCTGTTTCAGCAAGCGCAACAAAAGCTCAAACAAAGCTCACTACCCGTGCTTAAAATAGACTTACTTTCTTCATTGTTTGATACACACTTCCATCGTTATTCATTGCTTGAGAATGACGAGATTGAAACCATACTGCTCGAGTTCATCGCAATAGGGCGCGAATTTAGTATCAATGAACTGGGGCCTTCGTGGAGTCATCGCGTTAATCACTTCTTTACTCAGTACATCGTATCTTTGATTGAACAGAATAAAATTGAGCAGGCATTTGAATGGTATGCCCGATCTCGTATTTTTAGTCACGTGAGAGCTCAGGTCCAAAATGCTTCCCAAATAAGTCACAAGAGCTATCTGACGTCGCTGAGTGAAAATGCCACTGCTTTAGCAGCATCAAATACCCCGACAAATGCGAAAATCAATGTAGACATCGCCAGAGACCTTTTATCATTAAATCAATGGCTACCGGATGATGACCCTCAACTCATTGAAATCGCGAGATTTAACCAACAAAGAATGACCAATTCAGAAGACAATGCGTTCAAACCACCTTCCCTACAAGACGTTCAAAGCCACCTTGCAAATAACGAAGTGATGCTCGCTTACTTTAATGATGGCCAACGTTATTGGTCTTTTGTGATATCGCCCAAATCGCTTGCTGTTGAGCCGCTAGGGGACA
Organism: Alteromonas sp. 5NS40-0096; assembly: GCF_057544385.1. NCBI lineage: Bacteria > Pseudomonadati > Pseudomonadota > Gammaproteobacteria > Alteromonadales > Alteromonadaceae > Alteromonas > Alteromonas sp. 5NS40-0096. The sequence continues at coordinate 807,957 of NZ_BAAJLQ010000002.1, read as the reverse complement.
ACCAAACGGTAAACGCGCTGGTGTCTGGGTTCGTCGGAGACTTGAGCAACCCAAGACGAAACTACCGTGAGCACGCCTCTAGATTAACCCAGCTCACCTTGCCGAAAGCCATCAATTTTGAAGCGACTAGCAAGCTGCGTGTTCTCGCCGAAGGCGCGCTCCATCGATTACCATTCGCGGTTTTACTCACGCCAAATGACTCGCCGTTAATCGATAGCATGACGGTAACCAATACGCGATTTTTAACCGATGAATCGAATGTTGACAGCCACCACTATGATGTTGACTTAAGTATTTTTGCCGCCCCAACGATAACGCCACAATCGACAGGAAATACTTGGGCTTCATCTCTGCCAGATCTGCCTTGGTCTGAATTCGAGGCAACGGAATTAGCCAACGTATTTGGAGATAGCACAATAAAACTCTATACCCATGAGCGAGCGAATCGAGAAAACTTGTCGCACGTCGACACTCGAAACGCCCGTATATTACACATTTCTACCCATCACTTTTTTAGCCCCCAACAACCTGATAATGTGGGTTTTACCCTATCGACCATCGACAATTTAGGCCAGTATGACCCGGGGTTCGTGGGAAAGGAAGAGATTGCCCATTACCGCTTTAACAACGATTTAGTGATGATAAATGGCTGCGGGTCGGCGCTGGGCAACCAGTCTGCTGGCGTTGCCATGTTAGGCGTGTCGAACGCCTTTTTGTCGGCTGGAGCAAACAATGTAGTTTCGACGCTTTGGCCTGTCTCAGACCGAGCATCAGCGACCTTCTCTATTTATTTCTACGAAGCGTTGAAAAGCAACGCCTCTTACGAAGTCGCATTGCAGATGGCACAGGTAAGAATGAAGCGTTCACCGCGATTCAAGCATCCGTTCTATTGGGCCGGATATACACTGAACACGGCACAATTTAATGGTAATGCCGATCGTGTCGATACCTATTCTTTTTCAGATTGAAGTCTAGCTCTTTCCTGACTTCTGGCTTCGGCCATAAATTTTGACTCGCCGGGCACTGTCACTTTGGGTAACACGGCTTCAATATGCGGTCCTATGTATTGCGAAGGAAACGACGCTCTAAACTTGATAAATTTATCCTTGTACTTAAACAGGTACACACTGGTAAACGACTCTTCACCGAGTTCGCTAAAATAAGAGCCGCCAAAGTGGATGCCGTCGAGCATCATATCGCCATGAGGCAGCACTACTTTTTGCGCCTCAGAGAACGCTAAGCCTTCCCATTCTTGTTTCGTAATAACGTACTCAATTTCCTTTTGTACGTTCGCCATTTCATTGTTAAGCAGGGTTTCACTGTCATTCAAATCGACACTGCGTATCGGGTAAACAAACACATCAATTTTGTCGTTAACGTACTCTGGACTTAAATACGTCGCCATCACTCCTAGAAAAGGGTCGAAAAACGCAAACTGCCCTGCATACTCAAACTCAGAAATTGTCTCAGGAAAAACCACATCGTTGGCATAATCAGTAGATTCGAGCACGTTAGCAATCAAAGAGCTGGAAAATACGTTCTCTTGTTGGAAGTCGGCGATGATGTGTGACACCAGACTTGCCGCAAAATCTTTGTCAGCTTTTTCGTGATCACTAAACAAAGAGACGGTATTAATGTGAGGTAACTGATAAGTGAACTGCTTAAGTTTGACATCTCTCCAGTACAATGACACCTCTGCCCTCACTTCAGACTCCGAGGTCATTGGAATCAGTAGCAATGATGCTCCGCTCACAACGGCATTGGTCAAATCACCTGCGGTTTCGTTCAACAAGCTCACCGTCGAAATCGCGACTTTAAACTCAGCATCTTTGTCAGCGAAACTCACGTCATCAAACATATTGGACTGTTCGAATGCCTTCCAATAATAAAGGGTATCTACTGTATTTTCGGAACAGTAGTGCAAAGCCGATTGCGCATCAAAGGATAAGCATTCTTGCCGCAAACGCTGACTTGGGTCGTCATAAAAAACGGAGAGTTCTGGAAATTTAGCTTCAGTATTGGTGTCGTATTCTGCTTGAATGTTGGAGGAAGTCGAAGCACATCCTCCTAGCCAATATGTAAAGAAGAGAATTGACGCTAGCTTCGCTATCGAGAGCTTACGTTGCTCTGTGTTCCATTTTGCAGTCACTGTTTTTATTATCCCAAAATCGCTCTCACATCATAGTGTCTGATCTTAGGCTAAATTGAAAGTGGAATTACGGCATTAAAGGCCCCCAGCATGGTGTTACTGGCATGCTGGAAACCCAAAAGTACTGCTATTGTACCGGCGGTAAATCGAACCAAATCGCCTCTACCGGCGTGTCTGCTTTTATCACGAGGTCTTCTCCGGTCACAGCAATAGCGTCACCGGGCCCCAGACCACCATCATCGGTGACCAAATTGCCTTTCACAATATGTAGATAACCGACACGGGCACCAGGGTTCAATTCGAAATTCTCATTTGAGTCCAACACCAGTCGCGACATATAAGCATCTTGCAGCATCGACAATGTACCATTCTCACCCGTTGGGGTAATCAAGGGAGTAAGCTGGCTAGTCTGCTCGATTTTCTGTTGTCCATATCGAGGCTCACCGCCTTTTTGATTGGGTTGAATCCAGATTTGCAAGAAGTTTACCGATTCCGTTTTCGATGCATTGTACTCTGAATGCGTAATTCCACGGCCGGCGCTCATGATCTGAATGTCCCCTTCAGGGACTATGTATTGATTGCCTCTACTGTCTTTGTGCTCAAGCGCGCCAGACACGACGTAAGAGATGATTTCCATATCCTTGTGTCCATGGGTATCAAACCCTTTTGCCGGTTCGACAATATCATCATTAATCACTCTAAGCGCTGAGACTCCCATGTGATTGGGATCGTAATAGCTGCCAAACGAAAAGCTATGGGCACTTCTCAACCAGCCAAAATCGACCTTACCTCTTTCATTCGCACGTCTAATATATTTCATCACTTACCTCGTAGACTTGATGGATAAGCACATTATAAAAACAATAGAAACGAATAAAATTCCTAATATTCGCCCATTACATTCTATAAATACGAACATAAGACAGAGATGACAGCGCTACCTCTGATTGTTAGCGCTATAACAGAAAGGCATTTAGACAGATAAAAATGGCTTCCAAGCCGCATCAGGTAGCATATGCATACCTTCTGAGAACGAATTTGATTGCTCAAACATATGCTTTACGCCAGCCGCCATCAACGCTAAAGACACATCGAAAGCATTCAAACTGTCACCGTATCCAGCGGTGAGGTTGAACATGGCACCATTGGACAACGCATAAAAGTAATGTGCATTATGTCGATATTCGAAGATTTCCGGCATGAGTTCGTCTATCTTATACTCCGGCAAATCGTCCAGGCGAATTTCGTGACTTACATGGCCAACATTCATCACAAATGCGCCGGTCTTAAGCTGCTTTAACATAGCACTGTCAAGCACATTGGCCACACCTGTCGCTGTGACAACAACATCGGCTTGCCCGATGACGTCGCTTAACGGCGCACAATGCCACCCATCATAAGCGGCTAATAGCGCCCTTGATGGGTCTCTTTCTGCGACAATGACTTGCCCACCGAATGCGCGTGCTGAGAATGCACATCCTTGCCCTACCAAGCCATAACCGAGAATGACAACTTTTTTCTCGTGAAGTGAAAGATGCGTGCGTTCCATGAACGCCTGCCAGGCACTCAACCCTACCATATGCCTATTGTGCAGACCTTCTTTCGCATCCAGGTCGTCCCAATTGAATACGGGGTGCTTTAGCGAGAGTCCATTTAAGGTCGACACGCCTGACCCGGTTCCCTCGAGACTTGCGACGACTCCCTTGTACTCCTCATTCCGGTGGTACAGTGCTCCTAGTTGCGCGCCAAACTCACACAAGTGAGTGGGTTGCCATTCCAAAGCACTTTTTAAAGAGGCGTGCCAATCGGCATTTGACATGTTTTTCCATGCTTTAGCTTGTGCACCGAGCCCCACTAAATACTCGACCACTTCATCTCTTACCGTTGTGGGATTGCAAGTCGTAATAAACAATTGCCCTCCCTGTTTCAGATAGCCCTCATAAAACGCAACCATTTTGATATCGAGGTGCGTACTGATTGCCAATTTTTTATCGCTACAGTCTCCCAACTGTGAAACGACCGCGGCAGTGCGTTGCATGTGTCGCTCATTCCAAGCCAGTTCTTTTAAAAAACTCATGTTTACTCCGATTAAAATCATGATGTCGGCAATGCTTGCCAAGAGAATTGGAAACCCAGCGTCATAGACAAGGGTTCTTTTGCCTCAGAATATTCCGTGCTGAATGTTTTCGGGCGCAGGTTGCAACCGAATATCGTCCTTTGATAGTGCTATAAGGATTTAATCGAAGTCTGGGTGCTGGGTCAAGTTATCGAGTGCATTGCACAAAATGATAAAAGCGAAACGCCTTTAGGCGCCTCGCTTTTGTACAATCACGAGTTTGTTGTCTGAAAGTCCACCAATGCACCAGCAGCAGCCCATACACTCAATTCTTGCTTAAAGAGCTGAACTTGAGCCTGTACTGATGTCAGCTTTGCTTGAATGGCAAGGGCTTCGCGGTTATTGAGTAAAAACAAGTCACTCGCACCAGCTCTAAACCGAACAAATTCTTGCTCGAGAAGTTTATCGGCGATTTCGGCTTGTTGCTGGTTCAGATCTAGCATTTGTTTGCCGTAATTCACCTGTTCTAAGGCCATCGCCATATCTCGTTCGAGTTCGTTCATCAAGTTTGTGAGAGCGAAGTCGAGTTCTCTTATTTTCTCTTGCGCACGCCTTTGCTCAGCCTTAGCTGTACGCTGGCCTAACGGCAGAGAAAAATTCAAACCCACTTTACTTTCAGTCCCGACAAGCGTCTCACTTCCCGCTCCCACATCACGGGCGACTTTGAGCTCTAAATCTAATTGCGGCAGCAATTGGTTTGCCTTAAGGCGCTCATCATTTCGCGCTTTGACACGTTCAGCTTGAAGTGCCTGTACCGCAGGGTGTTGGTACACCATTCTCTTCAGCTCCGCCTCGTTTTGCGAATGAATCGCAAACGGCCACGCTAGCTTTTCACTGTGCTTTGGCACATCTGACACGGGTCGCATTTGACCATTGTTATCTCGCCAATAAAACACCAGCGCTTGTTTAGTCACCGCCAATTCTCGCTCAGCACGTTGCAATGCCAGACGACGACTGAGTAAAGTCGCATTAAACTCCGTCAAACTGATTGCGGCTAAATCACCATTCTCAACGCGAGTTTTAATGCCTTCTAGTCGGTCTTCTGTGGTTGTGACCAAGTCCATTATGACCTGGTATTGCAAATCTGCCTGATACCAATCAAGCAATGCCGATAGGCCTTTATAAAGAGTACTATTGATTTGCGCTGATTCTCTTGCCAACCAATTTTCTCTGGCGGCTAGCGCGTTTTGCAGTGCAGTGCGATATTTGTCAGTTTCACGATTCTGCAATAGGGAAAATGCCACCCCTATGTTGGCCTCACCACCTGACAAAGTGCGCATTTCACCCTCGTATTCGGGGAACTCGCCATCAGAAATACGATATCCACCAAAAATACGCGCATTCATATCAGTCAAACGTTTCTCGACTTTTTGTTCAAGAAACTGGCCATCATAGTAACCACTGGGACGCAATGCTGTCGATTGATACACCACAGGGTCAAAGGCCCCCAGCGCCCGCATTTCTTCCAGTTCTGCCTGTGAGCGTTTAGCTGCGACTTCCTGTAATTTGGGGTGAAACTGTTTAATGGACTGAATTAACGTATCAGTCGTTAGCGTGTCTGATGCTGTTGCAGCAAAAGCACTAACCCCAAGCCAAACTGACGCTATTACAATGGTTGCGCTACTGCGCATTGCGCACCTCCTGGGTTTGCTGCGGTGGGAAGTTGTTTAATTGGCGCCACATTTCATAGCCCAACTTCACTTCTTCGAGTAAGACCCAACCACGAACGCGGCTTCCTAAGCGAACAAAATTTTCATTTGGCCAAGGGTGGTCGGTTTCGTCCGGTTTGATCCAGACGTTAAAACGCCCTCTTTCATCTGCAACCGGTTCAACAAACTGCACGATACCACCAAAGGTTCCAACAGCCGTACCGGGCCATCCGCTGAATTGGAATACAGGCCAACCTTCAAATTGCAACCTAACCTTTCGACCTTGAGTCACTAAAGGCGCGTCTAAACCACTGACTTTAATTACCACCGAGCGTTCTACACCATCAGGAATAAACCACGCGAGTACATCCCCAGGTGTAACAAAAGTCGCATTCCCTGCGGACAAGAGCCGCAATATGGTGCCGTCCTGCGGCGCTACCTTTGTTTGTGTTGATTGGCGAGCCAAAGAAACACTGATTTCACTCACCGCGGCTTCGGTCGAGGCGGCCTTCGCACGCAAGTCTTCTAGTCGAATTTCGACCATCTCAACATCTCGCTGCGATACCAAACCTTGGGCTAACAAACCTCGTTGGCGTTGCAAATTACTTTCGGCTTTTTCCACCGCAGACAGGTTCGCTTGATGACGCTGACGGGTCGCGGCGAGCTGATTTTGTAATCGTTCAACTAACGCTTTATCCGTATCGATTAATGTGACAATGGGATCCCCAGCAGCCACCCGCTGACCTTCACGTACATGCCACGTCTGAATTTGCCCAGCAACTAGAGCCGATATGGCTTGTGTACGGTCTCGGGGATCTAAGGTGTTGACCTCTCCACTACCCTGCGCAGTTTGCACCCAAGGCGTGAAATACAGCACAACCACAGAAAGTACAATAAAGAGTAAAAGTAACCCTGATGCAATGCGATACACTTTAGGAATCTTCATCTCACCCAATGTGGTGATGTTGTCGAGAAAACGCTGCTCAATAGACATCTGTTACGCCTCCTGGCCTTTGGTTTTGCTCAAGTGTGCTTCAATGGCTTTATCGCCGCATTGATACAAGTTCAAAACCTCATCAAAATGCCCAGTTGTTGCCTTGTTGGTAAAATACAATACCGTAAAATCTTGCTTGGTTAACATTTTCAACAAACGATCTCTCATTTGAATGGATAGCGAATCAAAATGCTGATTCAAAATAAGCAGTTTCGGTTTAGCGAGTAATGCCGACGCCAGTTTAAGCAGTAGAAATTCCATCGGTTGCAGTGGCCCGCCCATCGAAGTCAAACGCGTGTCCAGGCCGTCGGGTAGCCTGTCCATAACACCGTCCATTTCAACATCTTCCAAGGCTCGGCTTATGTCGGCAACAGACGCATTGGGCGCAGACATTCTGAAGTACTCCTTGATTGTACAATCGATTATTAGCGACCTGTCTATCGTAGTAATCATCTGTCTAAGTTCGTAAGTGTCATAGTCAGACAGTTCTTTATCTCCTAGACGAATCCAACCTTGCGTCGGTTTTTCATACACTTTAAGCAAGTTGATCATGTTGCGTTGAATCCAACTTTGCTCAGTTTGAACAAAAACTTTGGCGCCTTGCTCAATGTCCAAGTTCATCTTGCATTGTTGGCCCAAATATTCCACTTTCAGGTTTCTGCACTCTAGCGCGCCGTCGGTTTTCTTATCACCGTTGGCCTCATGCAGGGTTTCTTGAGGGATGGCCAAAGCCTTTCCTATTTTGTCAGCCGCGCCATAGAGCTCGTAATACAATTTGAGGTACATTGAAAAGCGCGATAACCCCAAAAATACTGCCGACATAATCAGTTCGGCCGCCACTAACTGACCAATGGATAGTTGCCCTGTTACCACAAGCCAACCTCCCAAACCTAGCAATGCTGCACTCGCCACTGCATACAAAATCAAAAACATAACCGCTTGGGAAAAAGTGTAAACAAAGTGGCCTTTGTGCTTACTGATGTAGTTTGAAATATGAGATTCCGTATTTTTACTCGCATAATCTAGGTGGCGACTAGATTTAAAAAACTCGTGAGCGGACGCAATATCATTCAACCACTTTGCCGTATCGTATTTTGCCGATGACAATTCAATTGCAGTGCGTTTGGCGCGTCCTCCCCAGATTTTCCAGATGAGGTACAAGGTCAATAAGATCACCATGTTAAACGCAAACAACACGGGGTGATAAAAAGAAACCAAGGTAAAGCCTACTAACATTTGCAAGACAAGAGCGAACCCATCCACCATGAGCGAAGGAATATTTTTTTGCAAAATTTGAATATCAAAATAACGCTGAGTGATCGTGGTGTTTCGTCTATCCGAAAAGAAGCTATGAGGCGCCATGATGGTTTTGAGACTGAGATTCGCCGTCAATCTAGCGAATACGCGTCGCTCGTAGTACTCCATTACACGCATGCGCATTGCACTGATGACGCCAGAGAAAAACAAGGTTGAAAACAGCACGACAGCCAAAATTGTTACGGCGCGAACCGATGCAATATTAGCAATGGTATTAACCAGCGTTTGTACCGCAATTGGCACAGCTAGCGTAAACAAGCCGATCGCGACACCATAAACCATTGCTACCCAAAAGAAACCCGCCTCGGGTTTGATGAGCCCAACCAGTAACTTATGGGTTTTCTTTAAATCAATCGTCTTTGCCACCAGTACACTTTCCTTATTCAACAAGGTAGGCAAACTCTACCTCAACTTATATTACGACAAAATCTGATAATAACTGTTTAATACTTCGAAAAAACCTTACTATTATAGTAAAACGTAACCTTGGGTGGTGAACAATGCATCAACTTAATTATCATCATTTATACTACTTTTACGTGACAGCACGAGAAGGTAGCATCGCAAAAGCCGCACAATTACTGCATGTGACACCGCAGACCGTCAGCGGCCAAATTGCTACGTTTGAAGATAACTTGGGTTTCCCCTTGTTCGACAGAAGGGGCAAGCGTCTCTATCTCAATACCCAAGGCAAAATTGCCTATGAATCAGCCGAAAATATTTTTACCAATGGTCAGCACCTAGTTGAAACCCTCTTTGCTAACGAGCACGGTCACACCCACCAATTTAATATTGGTATTACTGACGTCGTTCCCAAGGTCTTAGCCTTTGATTTTGTAAAAGATGTCATGAAAAACGCCACATCCACTCGATTTGTATTTAAAGAGGGAGACTTTGAAACTTTAGTTGGCGACTTAGCAGTAAACAAGTTAGATATGGTCGTTTCGGACCGCCCTATTCTGCCGGGCACTTCAATAAAAGCACTCAGCCATTTTCTAGGCGATACAGGCGTCAGTTTTTTTGCAAAACACAACACGGACTATTTGGCAGCGCATTTTCCTAAGTCACTTGATAAGGCTCCCATGCTGCTTTCCGGCGACAAATCGAGAATGAAAATGACGATTGAAGCTTGGTTTGAGGAAAACCAGATTCGCCCCATGGTGATAGCCGAGTTTGATGATAGTGCCTTATTAAAGCTGTTTGGAGGCGAAGGCTTCGGCATCTTCTGCGCACCATCGAGTATAAAAAAGGACGTAGAAGCCCAATATGACGTAACGTGTGTGGGCAGTACCAACAGTGTAACCGAACGCTATTACGCGATTACTGGCGAGGGCAGAACACAGCACTCAATGGTTAAACAGGTGCTAACGAGTGCAAAGGCCTTGTTCAAAGACCATACTTGAATAGATTTGTTATAACGCACAGCTTCGGGATAGTATTAGCGAAATCTTTCATTATCAAACCGAATTCAAACTATGATCCAATGGCACTGGAAATCCTTTGACAACCTAAGCGCAAAGGAGGTCTATAACATTTTGGCGATAAGACAAGAAGTTTTTGTTGTTGAACAAGATTGCCCCTATCAAGATGCAGACTACCTCGACGACCGCTCTATGCACCTGTTTGCCACAAATGAAGAAAACCAAATCCTAGCTTACCTCCGCGTTGTCGAACCGGGCGTCAAATATCAAGAACCGGCAATTGGACGAGTTTTGACTAGTGACAAAGTGCGTGGCCAAGGTTTCGGTAAATTACTCACTGAAAAAGCCATGGAACATACAGCCCAAACCTACCCAGGCCAAGGTGTGCGCATTTCAGCGCAACAATATCTCACGGCGTTCTATAACAGTTTTGGTTTTGAGGTGGTATCAGCTCCCTATGATGAAGACGGCATTCCGCATATAGAAATGCTTGCTGCGAATTGATAAAAAACCACCCGAAGGTGGTTTTTTTATCATTCTCGACTATTTAGCAATACGATAAACGTTCTCGGCTGAGAGGCTCTTGTCCTCAACCTCCAGTTTGGCTTTAGCAGACGTTTTCGGCTTCCTGCCATCCCTTAACGCTAACAGTGTTGGGGTCAAGATCAACGTCAATACCGTTGCAAATGCCAGCCCACCGGCAACCGCTGTTGCCAACTGCGACCACCACTGTGTAGAGGGGCCACCGATATCGACATTCCTGCCGATGAAATCAATATTGATCTCCGCAACCATCGGCATCAACCCAAGGATTGTGGTTACTGTTGTCATGAGCACCGGACGCAAGCGCTGCGCCCCGGTTCGCAGGATAGCTTCCATCACAGGGAACCCTTCTTTGCGCAATATATTGTACGTATCGATAAGCACGATATTGTTGTTCACCACAATACCCGCTAACGCGATGACACCAATTCCTGACATGACTACGCCGAACGGCTTTTGGAAAATGGCGAGTCCCAAGAATACGCCAACCGTGGAAAACACCACCGCACTCAAAATCAAAAAGGCTTGGTAGAAGCTATTGAACTGCGTGACCAAAATAATAGCCATTACAAACAGCGCAACGAGGAATGCTTTCATCAAAAACGCCTGAGATTCTTCCTGTTCCTCGTTTTGTCCTTTGATAGAAATTTCGACCCGAGGATCAATATTCAATTCAGGTAACTGGCTCTTAAGCGCAGGAAGCGCATCGGAAAGCAATTCTCCCGGTACCATATTGGCTTCAACTTGAAGCACCCTGCGGCTATCGATATGACGAATAATGTCTGTTTTTGGCTGGGGTGTCCGCTCGACAAAATTGCCTACTGGTACCATGCCATTCATGGTTTTCACTCGCAAATCATCCAGTTTACTGATGAAACGCTCATCGGCGGGATACCGTACCAAAATATCTAATTCGTCATCCACATCGTTAGGGCGGTATTCGCCAATTTTCAAACCATTAGTGACAAACTGGACGGTATTCCCCAGCAGCGTCGCATCGGCGCCAAACCTTGCAGCATCGCTGCGGTTTACTCTCAAATTCCATTCGATACCAGGTTTAGGGGCGGTATCCCCGATTGCAGTAAATCGGGGATTGTTGTCCAGTGCCGCACGAATTTTTAACGCCGCATCTGTGAGTAACTCAGGCTCTCTCGATGACAATTGAATCTGTAGGTCTTTACCGGATTGCGGCCCTTCCTGATCCGGTGCCACTTCGATATCTAAGCCCGGTAAGTCGCCTACGCGCTCATTGACTTGGGCAATGACTTCATCAGAATGCCCACGATAATGCCAATCCACTAAGTTCAAGCGCACATAACCAATCTGGTCGTCGCCTCCCGTACGTGCGTATAAGGTTTCGACTTCTTCCATATCAACCAGTCGAGACTCAATATCCTTGATAATGACGTCTTTTTCGTAAATTGACATATCGCCAGTACCACGCACCGTGACATTGACCCCCGAACTGTCGACATGAGGGAAAAACTCTACCCCCAAACCGGAATAGTAATATGCCATGAAAGACACAACCGCTACGGCAATGGCACCACTTAACACCTTCCATGGATGACGAATCGCAGTGGCAAGGGTGCGAACATATTTACCGGTGAATCCTTTTAAGCTCGTGATGTCACCCTCTTCCGCTTGTATCATTTGCTCACGAGTTTCTTTCGATACATAGCGAGGTTTACCAAATACTGTGCCCAGGGTTGGCACGAATATCAGTGCCATGACCAGAGAAGCCGATAACACGGCAATGAGTGTAAACGGTAAGTACTTCATGAACTCACCCATCATACCGGGCCAGAACATCAGTGGCGCAAACGCAGCCAAAGTGGTCGCCGTAGAAGCAATGATAGGCCAAGCCATACGTTGCGCCGCTTTCGCGTAGGCCTGTTTTTTGTCCATGCCTTCGCTCATGCAGCGGTCGGCAAATTCAGTCACGACGATGGCGCCGTCAACCAACATCCCTACCGCCATGATCAAGGAAAACAATACGACCATGTTCATGGTATAGCCAAACATTGAAATAATGAGGATACCAGTCAAAAAAGAACCTGGTATCGATACGCCAACCAATGCAGCTGTTCTTACCCCTAGGATGGCAACAATGACGATAGCGACAAGAATAACAGCGCTGGAAACGTTGTTTTGCAGGTCGTTGAGCATCATAGTTACGTCTTTGGTTTGATCACCGGTGTAAGTCACGATAACGCTATTGGGCCATATTGGTGAGGCTTGCGCTTCAGTGATCAAGGCTTTTACTTTGGCAACGGTCTCTATGATGTTCTCTCCCGGACGCTTTTTCACTTCAAGAGAAACAGAGGGGTTAGTATTAAGACGAGCAAAGGTACTTGGATCTTTGTATGCCCTTCTGACTTGCGCAACGTCTTGGAAGGTAATGACCCTGTCATCAACCACTTTCACAGGCTGCTCCATTACGTCTTTGATGTTCTCAAAGACCGATGGCACTTTAACTGCAAAGCTACCTTTGCCATTGTCTAACGTACCAGCAGGCACCAAGCGATTGTTACTCGATAACAGATTGAGAATATCTGACTGGTCTAACTGATAGGCTTCCATCAACAATGGATCGACGATGATCTCAACAATGTCTTCTTTGTCACCGACCAAATCCACTTCTAAGACTTCTTTGAAGCCTTCTAAGCTATCTTGCAGTTCACGGGCAAGCGTAATCAAAGCACGCTCGGATACGGGACCAGACAACACCACAGTGACAACGGCTTGCTGCCCTGCCATCGTCACTTCGTGAATAGTCGGCTCTTCCGTTTCATCAGGTAACTCTGCACGTGCAACTGTCACCTTGTCTCGAACGTCCGCCAACGCCTCTTTAGAGTCTAATCCCGCGATAAACTCCATGGTGACACTGGCATGTCCTTCACCGGCAGTCGCCGTCATTTCTTTTATACCTTCAATCGAACGTAGTTCCGCCTCCATCGGCTTAACTAACATACGTTCGGCATCTTCAGGTGAAATTCCGTCATGTATCATAGACACGTAGATAAACGGGATGGGAACATCTGGATTCGATTCCTTGGGAATCGTGTTGTATGTCACAGCACCCGCGACAATCAACAGAGTGAAAATCATCAAGATTGTTCGTGTTCGACTAAGTGCCGAGTAGATCATTCCTTCCATTAGTTCGTGCTCGCTTGAGTATCGGCAACAACCTCTACAGTGTCACCTGCTCGGACATAGCCATTCCCTAAAGTGATTACATCAGCTTGCTGACCAAATCCAGCTAACCACACCCCAGTGTTATCGCTTTGTATGATATCAATCGGGACGAACGCCACGCGTTCATCAACGATGGTTTTCACGCCTAAATTGCCAGCTTCATCTAGGGATAACACTGCAGGGGTAACTTTAATGGCCTGCACTTGGCCAAAAGGAATCAGTAACTCCGTACTCATACCGGCCTTGTATTGGCCATCTGAGTTTGCAACCGCCACTTCAACGGGAAAGGTGTTAGTTCCTTCAGTGGAAACGCTAGAGATGTAACGAATACGCCCTTCTATTTGTTCGCCACTAACTACACGACCTTGCGCTGCCTGACCAACACTTAATTTGCCAATTTGCGCTTCGGTGACATCCGCGGTGATGATCAAAGGGTCTAAATCGATCACAGTGGCGATATTGTCTCCCTCTCTCAGTAAATCACCGACTTCAACGTGTCGCTGATTCAGTACACCATCAAAAGGAGCGCGTACCTTGGTATTTTCAAGCATCAAGGACAACGACTTTACCTGTGCTTTAGCACTCGCCAATGCGGCCTTGGCTTGCGCCAATGTCACCTGAGATTGATAGCCTTTTTTACCGAGAGATTCGGCGCCTTCTAATTCCAATTCACGTTGCGCGAGCAACAAGCGTGCTGAAGCAAGTTGTAGCGCAAGATCGTTTGCGTCAATTTCAACGAGTAACTGCCCTTTGGTTACCTGTTGCCCTTCTTCGGCATGCACCGCTAAAACCTGACCTTGAATCTCAGACCTTAACATTGCACTGCGATCTGGCTCTGTACGACCGTATAACGTCATCTGGCGCTCAATCGCATCAGCATACATTCTCGTTACTCGCACTTTCGTAAGTGGCGCCTCGGTTTGTTTTTCTGTAATAGTGTCTTCTTGCGCTTTTAGACTTCCCGACGCTACCCATACTGATAACAAAACAAAAATAATCAACGCCACCCAATATGGCTGTTGTCTCAAGCGAGTGAAAACCCCTGACATATTTCTACTTCCCAAACTAAATTATCGGCATTGTACACTACTCAGTGTAATTTTTATGTCTGAATATGTAACAAAATAAACATTGTGGATTGGCTCGGCGCCCAAATACCGTGAAAAGCAAATAGCGGCGCAGTCTCGGATGCGAATAAACGTTTATTGTCAGCCGAATGAAATTAACCTGACACTAAACAGCTCTTATTGACTAAAGTTAGCTTCGCTAGGTAATTTGATTTTGTACGACAAAATTGAGACACCATAGGTTTAACTTTACGGCAAACTGTATATTTTACCATCAAGCAATACACATGGACTCTTTGTTACCGATGACAAGTCAAAACCGTTGGAATGAACTATGTTTTTACTCGGAAAGTCGATTAGATAAACTTAATCCCAATTTAGGTATCTGCTTTAGGGGCCAGCAATGAAGAAGATCCACTCTCAAAATAGTATCAATATACTCGTGTCTTTGGTCATTGTTGCGGGTTTGTCGATAAGTGCATACGTCTTCTACAAAGGTGTGCAAATTGCCGAATCAACGGAATCCTTGTTGACAGATTCCCTGCCCAACTTAGAATTGCTCAAGTCTTATGAAAACCTATCCCTAGAAGAAGAGCGGATTTACTACGAGTACTACGCAAACGAAAATGACAGCTTGGTGCGATTTAATCTAGTCAGTGTGCAAGAGCAACTCCAAAGCCTGTCTAACCGCATCAATACCCTGTATCGACAATCTGAGTCGTTTGCACTCATCGACCAAGCACATGGCTTTATTACCGAGACGGGTGAAAGTTTTATCGCCAATCTGCAAAGCTCTCAGACTGATTGGGATCTGGCCAGAGAGCAACTCGACATCATTTCGGCAACGCGCCGTGATATCAAAGCCGCATTGGCTCATCAAATCAGTAACCACACAACCACAATCGAACAAAATCAAGAGCAAACACTCACGTCACTTATTCGCATTGAAGTCTTTGCAGTGTTTTATGGTCTATTTACGCTTATTGTCACGCTAGTGGCTGGCAGAATGATTCGCGCTTACTTGCAGGAAATCGGTTTGAGACAACGCCTTTCGTTGTTCCCTCAGCGCAACCCGAATCCAGTAATAAGTATTAATGAAAAGCGGCAAATGCTGTTTATGAACCCAGCTAGTCATAAGCTGGTTGGTAGCGACAAACAGATAAATGATGATATCAGCGACTACTTACCCGCCAATATTGATGATTACATGCGCAAAACTCAGTCTGACAGTCATCACGTCGAGTTCGATTATGAAATTGGCGACACAACTTACGAGTGCCAAATGCATTGGCTACCGGATCAACTTGAATGGGATTTGCATTTAAAAGACATTTCAGCAGAGAAAACGGCTGAGAAACAACTCACTTATCAGGCATACCATAATCCCGACAGCAGTCTGCCCAACATCTATGCGCTTGAACAAGATATCGACGGCTTAATCGAAAAAAACGCAATGTTTGCCCTCGGTATTTTAGAAATACGCGGTTATGCCAGCATGTTCGCGGTGTTTGGGGCCCAAGCAGCCAATCAGATCGTTAATGAACTGGCTTCAACCCTAACAGAAATTAACACCAGTGGTACCCTGCCCAGTTTTGATATTTATCACATCGCTGAATCTCAGTTTGTATTAGTGAGCACCCGATGTGTTAACGCCGATGAAGTGCAATTTCTTGCCAACGGCGTCTCAGCGCGAATAGACCGAATTGCTTTCAGCTGTGAACACCGCTTGAAACTCAATTTTGGTTTCGCCCAGTTCCCACATGATGGCCAAGACTTCCAAACGCTTTTTACTAACACCCGCATGACATTAGATCTCGCAGTGAAAGACGCCAATCACCAAGCTTTGCTGTACTCCAGTGAATTCAAACAACAAATCGAAAAAGAACAAACCTTGTTGGCCGATTTACAACGCGCTGTCGAAATGGGGGAGTTTACACTTAATTTCCAGCCTCAATTGGATATTAACCAAAATAAAGTGGTCGGCGCAGAAGTGTTAATTCGCTGGAAAAACGGTGACAACTGGGTGTCGCCCGCCGATTTCATTCCACTGGCTGAAACTTCTGGGTTAATCGTAAACTTGGGCACTTGGGTGCTCAGAGAAAGCTGTCAATATGCACGCCATCTAATCGATATGGGGCATAAGGACATTGTCATTGCGGTTAATATTTCACCACGTCAGTTCATTCACAAAGGGTTCTACGAGACCGTTGTCGATGCGTTGGAACGCGCGAATCTACCAGCAAAAAATTTGGAGCTTGAAATCACTGAAGGTGTGCTAGTCAATGATGAAATGGCAACAATTGCGAGCTTGAATGAACTGAAGCAACTGGGCGTGAGTTTATCGATAGACGACTTTGGCACTGGCTATTCTTCATTGAGTTACCTCAGCCGCTTCAACATCGACAAGCTCAAAATTGACCAGTCTTTTATCCGAAACATGTTGGAAAGTGAGAGAGATGAGGCAATCGTTAAAACCATCATTGAGTTGGGAAAAAACCTTGGCGTGGTGTTAATAGCGGAAGGCGTAGAGGAGCAAACACACCTTGATAAACTGCGGGATTATCATTGCGAGGAGATTCAAGGTTACTTCTTCTCCAGGCCCATCCCTTTCCCAGATTTATGCGAGTTTCTACGTGACCGAGAACAGCAAAGCTAAACCCTGTACGTTTTTTACTCACTCAAATATTTTGGCTGTTTGCGGTCTCGCGCGTCTGCGAGGCTTGTGCCATACTGTTTATACACTACCAAATGCAACCTGGGCCTGTTACTGGCAGGGAATTGGTACGCAGCGAATTCAGTATTGAAAACAGACATGGACTGACGCATTGAATTTTTGGCGAACATTTCACAATATCGTTTCAGATCAATCACTTCACTATGACGATAAGTCGCGAGCGTTATTGGAGCTCGGGCTAGCGGCATTCGAACTGGATATTGGCATCGTCAGTAAGATTGAAGGTAACGACTACACCATTGTGAACGTGGTTAGCGACGACAACCGCTTTAAAGCTGGCAGTGTGTTCGACCTTCAAAGCACGTTTTGTGAGTCGACTGTGCTTGCGGGAAGAGCGCTCGCTTATCACCACGCCGCGAAAAGTGAACTCAGTGTTCACCCTTGTTATCGCAACACGGGGCTCGAATCCTATATAGGGGCGCCAATAAAAGTCAACGATGCCATCGTGGGTACGATTAACTTTTCTTCCCCTAAGATTTCTCAAGCGTTCTCATTTAAAGATCGAGAAAAAATTGAACACCTGGCTCAGTGGTTTGGCGCAGAACTGGGGAATCGCAAAAAGCTAGAGACGCTTAAACGCAACAACCGTCAATTCGCCAAACTGGAACGGGTCGGTAATATTGGCAGTTGGGAAGTTGACCTAGAAAACAACATTTTAACTTGGAGCGACCAAACACGCGTTATTCATGAAGTCGATGAGCATTTTGTACCACAGGTAGATACTGCGATTAACTTCTACAAAGCGGGCGACAGTCGAGATCGCATTACGAAGGCTGTCGAGCACGGCATTGCCACTGGGCAACCTTGGTATTTGGAATTGCAACTGGTTACGGCGAAAGGCAATGAGATTTGGGTTTCAACCCATGGTGAGGCCGAATACCTAGACGGAAAATGTGTGAGACTATTTGGCACATTTCAAGACGTAACCAAGGACGTAGAACTGCGTCATGCGCTAGAAAAGCAAAAACTCGAGGCCGAGCAATTACTAGAACAACGCAGTAAACTGATGGCCAAAATCAGCCATGAATTGCGCACACCGCTTAACGGAATAACCGGCATGTTATCGACATTAGCCGATGAAAACGACAGTCAGAAACGCAATGAAAAAGTGGCACTCGCAAGGCGTAGTTCTGACACCTTACTTCGACTTATCAATGAAGTACTCGATTACAGTAAGATCAACTATGGCGAACTCAAACTAGAGCCAAGTCACTTTTTGTTAGGAACAGTCTTCGCTGATCTGGTGTCGATGTATAAACCCGTGTGTGACGAACACCTGAATGAAATGGACTTCTCCAGTAATGTTACCGATAACTGCTGGGTCTATTTCGACTCTACTCGCCTGAGTCAGATTGTATCCAACTTACTGAGCAACGCGGTTAAATTTACCGAAAATGGCAAGGTTCGGTTAAAAGTCTCGGCCAAAGCCCACGATGGCAATGTCAACCTTTTGATATCTGTCAGCGACAGTGGTATCGGTATGAACGAGGACACCTTGGCCTCTTTATTCAAACCATTTAATCAAGGTGCGCCCAATATTACCTTGAAATACGGCGGTACTGGGCTTGGCCTGTCCATTGTAAAAGAGCTCATTGACAGAATGGGGGGGCAAATTCACGTCAAAAGCACCCTAGGCAAAGGCACAACCTTTACCGTTGCTCTCACTATACCAAAAGGCTCTCCCGTTGAAGATACCAACGAAGATGAATTGGATATCGATATCGACGCTGGGCACTTGCGGGTACTAGTGGTAGATGACAATGAAATTAATCGCTTGGTGATGGAATCGTATTTGCAGAAATTCAATGTTACCGCACAATTTGCCGTTGACGGCCAAGATGCGGTGTTCAAATGTCAAGAGTCAGAATTCGACCTCATTTTTATGGATTGTATTATGCCCGAGCTTGACGGCTTTGAAGCAACGAAGCAATTGCGAAGAGGCGAAATTATTCGGCCCACGACCATTGTCGCAGCACTAACGGCCAACACATCAGACGCAGACAAAGCGGCTTGTAAAGCGGCTGGAATGAACCTATTTCTGTCAAAACCAGTGAAAACCACCATGGTAAAACACGCATTGTTGCGTGCCATCGATAACAGCACTCAGGTCAAATAGCGTTGGCACACAGTACCTGCTCGCTAGTCTTGTCATTGCTTTACCTATACGGAAAACGGCAGTACTTTTTCATAGACGAATGAATATCAATGTTAAAGTGAGCGCGCCCTTGAGCTTACTCCCAATTCATATAAACTAAACAGGTATCCTCTTTTTCTGGGTGATCTATGAAGTACGTTTTGTTTGTCATCGGTTTGATGGTCACTTGCGCTGCAATCGCCGATCACAATGGCCCAGATGATGAGGCCCCCCATACCATCACGTTTTGCTATGAGAACAAGCAACTCCTCCCCCATTTTGTAGGTAATACCAGTTCTATCCCTGCACACAACCCAGGAGGAGCGATAGACGTAATACAAGCATTGGATAAAGCGCTCCCCAATGTTAGCTTTGAACTTGTTCGTTATCCGTGGAGCCGTTGCTTAAAAGAGTTAGAAACCGGTAATGTGCAGAGTGTGATTGGTCGATTTACCGAAATGCGTGCGGCCTATGCCGCCTATCCACGTACAGTAGATGGTGATATCGACAAAACGAAAGCCTTCTCTAGAACGACAGCTTGTTTTCTCTACCACAAAGACTTTCCCATCGAATGGGATGGCAATAACTTAGTCAAGCCCGACGATATCATATTGTCTGTCACCCGTGGTTATCAAATGGCTGCAGATTTAAAATTGCGTGGATTTGAAGTTTATGAAACAAAGAGCAGTAACCTCGCCCATGATTTACTGTTTAATCACAGAGTCCAAGCCTCGCTAGGCAACTGCAATGAACCCAACTTACCCAAGGACGTCGTCGAGCTCAAACAACCTTATTTTGAAAACTACGGTTTCCTGATGCTTAACAAAGTGTTTGCGGTAAATCATCCCGACATAGCCGATACCATATGGTCTGCTTTAACCCAAATTGACAAAGATGCCCATTACAAAAAATACCAACATTGATTGAAGCGGTTGTACAAAGCCCAGGTTATAAAGTAGACGAAGGTATAAAGGGCATATCGTCAATATTAGCTACACTAATGAGATACGTTGACTCAATGCGCAAATCGAAGGCTATCAATTTTGAAGGGAAAGCTGGCACTTCTACTCATCGCTACTCTGTGTTTTTTCCGCGTTTCATGGGCGGAATCAAACACAGTAAAAGTGTGTACGGGAAAAGCGTACGGTGTATCTTACGATCAACTGATTGACCGGTTTCTAACTCGGGTATTCGCTGACAGCGGATTAAACGCACAAATCATTTATGTCCCTACCAAAAGAGCTGAATTTGCTTTTAAGAATCGCAATTGCGACGCTTTTTTTGCCGGCACGCAAAGTTTTGACAAATTAGTTCAGCGAGACGATATCTTTTTAGTCGACACCGAAACGATTCGGGTCAATTTGGAACTTTACGCTGCCAAACCCCAAGTATCAGGTTTCAGTTTTAATTTGAATCAGCTCAACGATGCGAATACGTCCATTGCGTTTTTCAGCAGTACCGGCATGGACCGTTTTATGACCCAATTCCCTAAAGCAGCTCACGTCCCAATCACTGCCATCGAAGATGGCGTAAAATTGTTAACCAAAGCGCGTGTTGACTATTTCATATTCCCGGTGATTATGTCTTTCAAACACGATGCTTTAGGGCAAATCCCTGAGGACAACAAGGTAGCAACGCTCGCCAATGTCGCCCTGTACATATGGTTAGACAATAGTTACCTCCCCTACAAAATGGCATTGCGTGAAAGTGTGAGTAATGCCAGAGAAAGCTTGCAGTTCAAACCCATTTTTCGCTATGCAATGAATAGTGAATAACCTATCAACTCACGCGAAAACCAAGTTTTAAGTTTTTAAGTGCTTCCAAAAATACGGGGACGTCAAGGTCTGCTTCCTCTGGTGCCCAATCTGCAAATACTTTGTCGGACTCGACTTCATAAGGGCCTTGTTTCACCTCAAAGAAAACCACAGGTTCACGACAAGTGGTGGCGTGCCACTGACCCGGTGGAATCTCTATGCCTCGACACTCTCCCTCTGCCGACAGAACCACCCTATCTGTCAGCACGCCATTATCGTCAAACAGTAAAAAATCTAATTGCCCCGAAACCACAAGAAAACATTCCCACTTATGCGCCTGCGTATGTTTGTGTGGACGAACGTAACTGTCAGGCATCATCGAAATAAACAACCTTTGTACCAAAGATGAGGCATCACGATGTAGGTTCGTATTGGCGCGCCTGCGATTACTGTTTTCGGCACGCCTGTCTATCTCAGCGAAAAACGCCGCATCGAACGGTATTGCCATAGAAAAAACTCCGATTAGCCAAGTCAGATGACAAAAAATACACGACTTTTGTGTCTACATCCCCTTGTTTATGGTATCAACGCTATAACAACAACACGCAATGCAATATGAATGGATTCAACATGACGACAGTGGCTCACGGAAACAGGATTGGCTATCTCGATTTTCTCAGAGGTATCGCCGTACTAGGCTTACTCTTAATGAACATCACCGATATGGGAATGTTCTCCTTCGGCTATGTCTCTCCTGACCCAACACCGATGTCTGACGACATAATTCAAGTAATGCGAATGGGTGTTTTTGACGGCCGATTTCGAAGCCTGTTTTGCCTGTTGTTTGGTATTGGCTTGTATTTGCAATTCGAATCTTTTTCCCGCAACGAGTTAGATGCTCAGGCAGTACTCAAACGTCGTTTGTGGTGGTTACTTGCCATCGGTTTCGTTCACGGCATTCTCATTTGGCCTGGTGATATCCTCACCGCGTATGCGTTATGTGGCTTTTTAGTGATTCGCCACCTTGATTGGAACGCGCAAGACCTGATAAAACGGGGGATCGTGTTCTTTATCATTGGCATCGCATTCGATCTCCTGTTGCTAGCTTCAAGTTGGTCATCAGATACCAGTGGCGCAGAAGATAGCAGCATGTTGTACGAATACGCCGAGTTAATGCCAGAGGGTTACCTCGGATATGTAGTGGAAAATGCTATTTGGGTTGGCTCAATTTTGGCTGTATTTCCCTTTCTTCTGCTGTTTTACGTATCGAGCATTATGTATTTGGGACTTGGCTTGTTCAAGCACGGCCAACTTAAATCAGGATTTGGCAAGTTTGGTATGTGGATGTTACTTGTCAGCACTGCGGTTATCTCAATAACGGACATGTTGCTGTACTTTTTCTCCCCACATATTGCTTACAACGTAAGCGGCTTTTTCGGTTCAATTTCAGGACTAACAATGGCTATGTTGATTTGGCACTGGGTATTGCGCAGTAAAGTGTATTTGCGTAAGACCTTTTTGACTGACGCCATTTTGCGCTGCGGTAGAATGGCTCTAACGATGTATTTGATGCAATCAATAGTCGGTGTCACCCTTTTGCGGTTCATTTATCCTGAGTGGAACCTCACAGCAACCTTACTGGACTTCACCATTTTGGCCCTATGCATGATAGTCGCGCAGCTGTTTATCGCTTACCACTATTTTCAATATTTCACACAAGGGCCGATTGAATTCATGTGGAGAAAATTAGTCAACGCCAAAGCAAACATCGGGAACATAGAAACGTCAGACAATGCCAAACATTCCTGATAAGACTCGGGCGGGAAGAGGTATTCAGTGAATGGTGGGTTTGAGGCTCGCCAGTCTCTGATGTAAGGCAACATAATCACGTAAACTGATAGCGCGTCTCTGTAATTCTCGATTCAACAGGTTAACCATCTTTTGCCACTGCACTTCACAACCTAAAATGAGCTGTGACTCAAGTATCGACATCTGTGCATCAACAGGTAGTAAATCGGTATCTCGGATAATAGTTAGCACTGCAACGTCCCAATGGTCCTAAACTCACATAGAGTGTAGAACGACATGTCGCATCAAACTTTGTTCTAAATCAATAAACGCTATTGATGTGATGATTGGGAAACGAAATTACAACTTCAAAAACAGTGACGAGTCGTCAATCGGCGTATCACTCGGTAGAAACGGATTTTCCAATGTTACGATTCGCTTGTCAGTCCATTGCTTTAAAGGGTATAAGTTTTTGGTCAATGGGTGAGACATCATGTAAGTATCAAACTCACCAGACGCTATCATCGCCTTTAAACCTTCTTCAATGACTGATGCCAGTGCTTCTTGGTCTGCTCTCACGAAAAAGTAAATCGGAAATGGGTAATACAAAATAGTATCGTCATAAACACTCAGGTTTGGTGACTTTCGTTGTGCTTGTTCTAATTCGCCATAAGCCTCAAAGATGGCTCGAGGAAAATAGTCACAGCGGCCTAAACTCACCATTTCAAACATTCTTTTGTACAGAGCGACTGGTGCAACCGCATAATCATTGTGCTCAAGTATTTTAGTATCAGGCCAATGCTCCCCTTGGCACGCTACCCTTTGCTTGAGGGAATCAATGTTCATAGCAGCGAAGTCGCCGACGACGTCTTTGCGTATAATCGATACTCGGTACCCCAGAAGGCCTTTCATTAAGGGAACGCGAATCGCCAAAAAGCGTCGTTCCCTAGCTAATGTGGTCCCAGTCCAATATACATCAATAAAACCGTTCTCTAACAGCTGTAGCATACGGCCTTGACTCAACCCAGAAGCGTCGACAGTTTTGAGTTCAAATGCCTCTATGGAGGCATGCTTCAGCGCAGCTTGCAACAAATCAAAATAATAAGCCTGTGCGACGTCAATCTCAGATTGACGACTGATCACTTTCAATGTTTTGGCGTTGATTGCAGGTGCGAGGAACAAAACCAATACCAGAAATGTTCGCAAGAATAATTTCATACGTGGTCACGAAAACTCAAACTGTGACCAGTATTAAAGAATTAGTAAGGCTTGTCTATCAAGCAACCGATAAGTCATCAATTAAGCTGAAATACGATTGATAAAAACCTATTCAGTTAGACTTTAGTATAGATAATAAGTCTGGTAGATTTGCAAAACGACGGTGTAAACATGAACTCGACTTAGTCCATGTTCATCTCTCGTTCTACCATATTGAGCAGTTAAGGCAGAAAAAGTGTGTCGATAAATAACGATCGCAAACAGTTAACAAAGTCAGCGTTCTTGAAACTTTGTAGTGAGCACAAACTCGAGTTAATCGAGCAACTGCGCGCACTGAATCAAATCGTCAAGGCGGACTTTCTATTTATTGCCACTTTAGGTGACGAAGCCAATACCGCAAAAACCGTCGCAACGCTCGTCGACGGTGAACCTCAAGCAAGCATGACTTACCCGCTATTGAATACACCTTGCGAAACAGTATTCGACAAACACGCTTGCGTTATTCCCTTTGACGTACAAGAAATTTATCCCGATGACGATATGTTAGGAGAATACAGTTTAGAAGGTTATGTTGGCTGCCCGATCACCTTGGAAAATGATCAAACTGTCGCCATTATCGTTGGCTTGTTTCGCAACACGTTAATGGATGTAGAAGAATATAAATCGCTGTTTGAACTCTTCTCTGAGAATATTGCTAATTATATCGAAAGTGCGTTCCACGCTAGCCAGTTGAAGCTTAGAACCGATCTACTCAATGAAGTGTGTGCACTATCAAATGTTGGTGCATGGGAATACGACAAAGTGCAAGACTCCTTGTACTGGTCACCAGAAGTGTACCGAATTTATGGCCTAGTCGAATCCACCGATATTTCGCCAGAAGTTGGCGTAAAGTTCTACCATCCAGAAGATGTTGCGACCATCACCTATTTATTCGAGCGCGCCATGAGTATAGGTGAGGAATATACAATCGAATTGCGAATGATTGACACCGAAGGAAACCATAAATGGGTCAGAACATCGGGCAAGCCCAGATTTGGCCAAGACGGGCAGATTATTGGTGTTTATGGTGCGCTAGAAGATATCACGGCTGAAATACAACGGTTTGAAGAAGAAGCGAAGAAAGCGCGCTCAATTGAGGATATCTTCAACAATTTTAATGACGCTGTAATCATCTGTGATGATGTTGGCGAAATATTACAAGTCAATCAAGCGGCGACGCGGATATTTGGCTATAGCCAAACTGAGTTTTTAGCGATGACTGTCGAAGAGTTAATGCCAGAGCCCTATCGTTCGTCACACAAAGGGTACATGTTGCGCTATCTCAAAACTGGGGAATCCCACATTATGGGAGTCGGCCGACAACTCCCTGCGCTGAGAAAAAATGGTGAAAGCTTCCAAATGGAGCTATCCCTCACAGAGAGTGGCTTGAACACGAAAGCCAAGTTTATCGGCATCGTAAGAGACATCAGTGAGCGTATCCAAGCGCAAGACACTGTATACAAAATGGCCTACACCGACCCACTCACCGGCCTAAAGAATCGAGCATGGTTCGTAAAAACGTTGCAAACTCAACTCGAATCGTTACAGCGTTCTGATGACTATTTGTTTTGCGCTATCATCGATATCGACAAACTGGCTCAATGGAACCATAAGTTCAGTATTACGGCTGGGAATCAAATCGTCCATGACATAGGCCGCTTGCTCGAAACGCGCTGTGCAGAAACCTTTTACTTATTTAAGAATGGCGCAGATTCCTTCATTGTCGTCGCTAAACGCCCTGTCAAAACTGCAGAGCAAGGCGCGCAACTACAACATCAACTTATCAGCGATATCAGTACTGAGCATTCTTTTTCACTTCAAGTTGCACAAGAGCACATCAGCGCTTCAGTTAGCACGGGAAGCGCATTACTAGAGGGTAAGCGTTGTAGTGTAGAGAGCTTATTTTCGACCCTTGAATACGCGGTCAAAAAAGCTAAAGCTTGTGCACCTTATGGTCACTTCTATCTCGACGCTCAAAGCCAAGAGGCTTATGAGAGAAGTCGAAAAATAAAGCATGAAATAGACAGCATTGCCACTTCAGGGAAGGGGCTTCGACTCGTACTTCAACCCCAATTTGATGAGAATGACCAGATTGTTTCATCCGAAGCACTGGTTCGCTGGCAATCCGATGAATTCGGTGCTGTTAGCCCTGCCGAGTTCATCCCTATTGCAGAAGAAAGTAATGCCATCATCAATATTGATGAATGGGTCATCGACAAAGTTTGTGAGCTTCTGTCCGGATTACAGCAAAATGGGGTTAACACAAAAGTGTCAGTCAATGTCAGTGGTAAACACCTACTACATGTTGGCTTTAAAGACTTCCTGATGAAAACCATCAATAAGTGGCAAGTCGAGCCAAGCTGTCTCATGCTCGAGCTCACAGAAACCACGTTAGTCACTGATATAGAAGCCGTTCGCCAACTCATGTTGAACCTGAAAGCCAGTGGCTTCGCCTTCTCTATTGATGACTTTGGCACGGGCTATAGCAGCCTTGCCTATTTACAATCCTTACCGATTGCCGAGCTAAAGATTGATAAGCGATTTGTTGATGGTATCGAGAATGAGGAGAGTGACTCAGCTAAAGGTATCGTCAAACTCATCGTCGACATGGCAAGCGTATTGAAAACCCAAACCGTTGCTGAGGGTGTTGAAACCGAGCAGCAGTCTCAGTACCTCAGAGCCATTGGTTGTGATGCTCTACAAGGTTTTTTGAAGTCGAAACCACTAGAAACTGCAGACTGGCTTGCGGCTTTAAACGCTGGCTAGGGCCAGCAAACACAGGCTCGTTGACGCAGAATATTTAGCGCTATGCATTTAGTCGCTTACCCGTCTACTGCGTTTACGTTTAACGCACTTGGTCTTTTCACCACTCAACTTGACAGGCTGCTTGATAAGACTTGGCTTGACTGATAAAGCTTCCCGTTACCACAAACCCCACTTGCCGTCCCAGTTCGTCGACAAACCTCGCCTTCACGCCGCTGTGCGATTTCGCATCAATTTGCCAATGACCCTCGACGTTTTCTGGGCGATAAAACACCAAAGGGTGAGATTGCGTTTTTACAGAGACAGGCATGACGCCATAATCGAGAGGCGCTTGGCGTCCATTCAACGTCGCCGTTAATGACGTCACTTGTTTATTAAGCGCACCAACAAAAGGCCTGACTTGCGCGTTAAACTCTACACAATCCCCTAAGGCGAAGACATCTTGATGAGAAGTCTGCATCCATTCATTGACGACAATTCCCCGATTGCAATTCAGTCCTGCCGACTTCGCCAGCGTTAAATTGGGGGAAATCCCGACGGCAGTCAATATCACATCGACAGTTAACGAGATACCAGATGATAGGTGAGCCGAGAGCTGATTGTACTCTCGAGTAATGCTATCAACCGATTGGTTGAAAAAGCACTCCACGCCTTCAGAGGCTATAGCTTGGGTCACAATACTTGAGACTTCATCACCTATCTTCGAAGACATAAATCCGGCGTTAGAATCGACGATTGAAACGCGAAACCCAGAACAAGTGAGATCGTTGGCAAATTCAGAACCAATCAAGCCCGCGCCTATAATCAATATCGAACCATTGGGCTTCAAAAGCGTTCTTAGACGAGCATAGTCATCCAAGCTATTCACGTTGACTACACCTGGCAGCTCGATACCGCAAATCGACGGCACTACCGGTCTGGAGCCATTCGCAAGTACCAGCTTGCCATAATTGATGTCTGCACCACTTTTTAATACCACTCGATTTTTGCTGGTATCGACACGCTCTACCGCAGTGTGGGTGAATACAGTCAAGTCAAATTGTCTTGCCATATCCTCAGCACTTGCTTTTGCCATCGCGTTGGCAGATTTTTTCGCTGAAAACCCATTAGAGAGTGAAGGCTTTGCATAGTAAGTGCCATTATCACTAGTGATGAGATAAATGGGTCTAGACTGGGATGTTTCACGTAACGATTTTGCTAAACCATACCCCGCTAGCCCTGTGCCTATGATAACAATCGGATCGCCTATTGAAGCGCCAGTGGCCGGCGGCTGAATCGTCTCCATAGCCATGTTATCGTCGGTTTCGGCAATCGCCTGC
The DNA here is from genome assembly GCF_057544385.1 of Alteromonas sp. 5NS40-0096. NCBI lineage: Bacteria > Pseudomonadati > Pseudomonadota > Gammaproteobacteria > Alteromonadales > Alteromonadaceae > Alteromonas > Alteromonas sp. 5NS40-0096. The sequence continues at coordinate 779,754 of NZ_BAAJLQ010000002.1, read as the reverse complement.
ATATCAAAATCAGTTTTGCCGACACCGCATTCGGGACAACTCCAGTTATCGGGAATGTCTTCCCATCGCGTCCCCGGTGCTATCCCTTCCTCCGGGCACCCCAGAGCCTCGTCATACACCCAATTACAAATCTGACATTCCCACGTTTTGAACGACGACATCCTCTCCCCCAAACCCGCATTAGGCTTTTTTAATATAGCTATCGATTACCGTGTTAAACGCCGCTAATGCCCACTCATTTCGACCATACTGAATATAAGGCAAAGCCATCTCATCAATTGAGGATTGAATCGATTCTCCCAGTTGCCAGTCTTCATCCAGTGTTTCATTCGTAATGTGATGATTTTTCTGCCAATGTCGCCGCTGTTCGTTATCATCTAAGTTCGCATTAACGGGTATCAAGGTTGTTACCGTGATTTCCGTTTCTTCTGGCCCTTTTGGATTAAACTGAATCCAATCTACGTGCTCTTTTTGAATCAATAGGGCGGCACTAGGCAGTAAATAAAACAGAGTATGGCTACAGTCATGCAGAGATAAGTTCTCAGATTGATGAGTTGGCGTAGGCGACAATGATTTGGTTGGCATCACCACCCGAAAATGTTGGTCAATCTGGTCAATAACGGCGATGTTGTTGTGAAAATAAGGCGCAATTGTGCCTTTGTGAGCGAACGAAAAGTGATAGGTTTCTAAGCCGCCTTCTGCAAATAGTTTCCAATTTCCTTTCCATAATTTGGTCGTGGTTTGGAACACTTTGAGTTCATCGGGCTTTAGCCATGTTAAATGAGCGGCCATTCCCTTGAGGTGGGTTGTCAAATGCGTGTCTGCATTCTCATTATTCTTGAGTCCCGGACACAGCCAAATGAAACCAAATTTTTCGATACAACCTAGTGACAGCAAACCATTTTGTGCTTTATCCAAATTGGGAAAGCACTGCTGTTGACCAGGCACATTGCTCAGCTCGCCATTGGTGGAGTACGACCAAGCATGGTAAGGGCAAACTAATCGTTTACTACACCCCTTCCCATTGACAAGTCGAGCTCCCCGATGCCGACAACTATTGCGCAGGACATGAGCTTTACCGTTTGCATCGCGACTAACAATCAATGAACCGACAGGCGTTTCAACCGACTGATAGCTATTCGCTTCAGGGAGTGAAGAGGAGTGCAATACGATTGTAGGCAGTTTCGCAAAAATGCCGTGGCATTCTTGCTCAAAGCGCTGCTGGTCTTTATATCTATCAATATTGACCCTCGTTTCTTCGCCAACCAACGATGTTGTTTTATTCGCAATGTTTTGTTTTGCACTTTCGATTAAAGCAATTTCGATATCATTGTTCATTTTTTCAACCTTTATCGCAAAGAACTTACCACTCGGTAAGTTTTTACAAGATACTTACCGAGTGGTAAGATGTCAACATCTAATCTAGGAACCAAAGATGTGAAGAAAAATACGCGTGAAGACTTGCTCATGCATGCCGAGGTGTTGTTTTCTAAAAATGGGTTTTACGGCACAAGCATCAATGATATTGCGAAAGAGGTAAAAGTGAGTAAACAAGCCTTGCTTCACCATTTTTCGACTAAAGAAAAAATATATGCAGCCGTACTCGAAAACGCCGCTGAACATTTGAATGAGTTTGTATCAGAGGTGACACGCAAAGAACCAAACGCTAAGGAACAGCTTAGAAGCGTATTCTATGACATGGCTGAAGCCTCCGATAAACGGCTGCGGGTAATTATATTGTTGCTTCGAGAGCTGCTCGACAACCCCGAAAGAGCACCGTCGGCAAACAAATGGTTTTTAAGGCCATTTCTAGATGCATTAACGCAGATTGCAGTACAGGCAACTCAAAAACCTGAACCACAAGCCTTAGCTTTGGTTTATCACTTACTGGGCGCAACACAATATTTCGTGGTGTCACAACCTACCTTGCAGAAGTTGTATTCGAAAGACGAATTTAGACAATTTAAGCTAGCGCATTGCCACCTTATTGAAGATTCACTGAGCAAAGATATCTGATCACGATGCTGCCTAATGGCAGCGCGTGTTAATCTCAAAATATCGTTCTCTCACCGTGTCTGCAAGAAGCAGAGTGATCAACTTGATTCTGGTTTGCGTAATAGCCCGCATTAGATATCTATAAATAGAAACGTGTGTAATTATCGATAAAGACTAAAATCGATACACAGCGTCATTGCTAAGTTCAGCTACATTTATCTTCGGCTAGGCGATGTGATGTAATAAAAACTCACGTATTCATATATTTAACGCGGAGTCCATACTCGAATGAAGTTGCTAGCCACATCAGCCTTATACATGCTCATTGCCATCCTGAGCATCAATACGTCAAACGCGCAGGCTCAATCTAGAGGACGTGGCGGCCCAAAATTGGTTGTATTAGAACCGGTATCGTATTTACATGAATCTAAACGCGTTGAAGCGGTAGGCAGTGCCGAAGCCGTACGCTCAGTGATCATCTTTCCTGCCGTCTCCGACGAAGTAACAGACGTGCGCTTTAAACCAGGCCAGTTCGTTAACAAAGATCAAGTGTTGGTAAAATTGGACGACCGTCGCCAGTCCGCTGCGGTTCAACGAGCGACATTGCAACTTCAAGACGCAGAGCGAAACCTCAAACGCTTGATAGATAGCCGCGCCAGTGGAGCCGTGCCGCAAAGCCAAGTGGATGACGCCAGAACCTTGAGAGATTTGGCGAAAGTGACACTGGATGAGGCGATGACTGAGCTAGAGGACAGGACCATAGTGGCGCCGTTTGACGGCGTTGTCGGGATTACTGATATTGAAATCGGAGACCGTATTACGCCACAAACCGCGATTACGACTATTGATGACAGAAGTCAGCTTTTTATTAATTTTGACGCCCCTGAAGCCGCCGTTGATATTCTGATGAACAACCCTGTCGTGACCTTGTCTCCGTGGTCAAATCGCACTATCAATATCGACGCTACGATTGCGCAAATCGACAGCCGTATCAACGAAACTGACCGTTCGATTCGCGCGCGGGCTTTACTCAACAACGACAAAGACGAATACCGCCCAGGTATGAGCTTCCGTGTAAACCTTTCCCATGAAGGGCCTGAATACGCCGCTGTGCCAGAAGCATCTTTATTGTGGTCAGCGTACGGCGCGTATGTATGGAAAGCCATCGATGGTAAAGCGACTCGCGTAGATGTAGAAGTAAAACAACGCTTGCGCGGAACGATTTTGGTGAGCGGCGAACTCGACCAAGGAGAGTTACTTATCGTTGAAGGTATCCAGCGCTTGAGAGAAGGTCAAGACGTCCGTACAGATATGGCACAGGCAAAATAATGAAATTTCAGCAGCCCCAAACCAACGACTTGCCTTCGCTGTCAATTCGTCGTCCCATTCTGATTATTGTTCTAAATCTATTGATTGCCATTGCTGGCTTTGCGGCCATGAATGGCCTTGAAGTCCGTGAGTTACCCGACGTCGACCGCCCGACTATCACAGTGACCGCACAATACCCCGGGGCTTCGCCTGAAACGGTAGATGCCGAGGTCACCAACCGGCTCGAAGGTGCTGTCGCCCGGGTCAGCGGTGTTAAAAATATCTATGCGCAGAGTGAAGAAAATTCCGCTCGTGTCAGGGTCGAATTTCGCCCGGGAATTAACTTAGAAGACGCGGCAAATGAAACCCGAGAGTCGGTATCTCGCGTACAACGCCAGCTGCCAGAAGACGTAGAGAATCTCGCTATCATTCGCGCCGATAGTGATGCCAGAGCAATTGTCAGTATTGCGGTATCCAGTGAAGTGGTCGATATGGAAACCCTCACACAGCGAGTAGAAACTGACATCGCCCCGATGTTTTTGAGTATTCCTGGTGTCGCCGACGTCAGTCTCAGTGGTGATCGAGAACGCGTACTCAGAGTAGCGGTTGATCCACTGCGTTTGACCAGTTATGGACTATCGATGACAGATGTTGCCGCGGCTCTGCGGCTTGCCCCGTTTGATGTGCCAGCGGGCAGTATTCAATCCAAGGACCAAGCATTAATCGTTCGCGCCGATGCTACCTCTTTGTCTGCTGATGACGTAGCCAACATTGTGCTCCAAGACAACATTCGCATCAGCGATGTAGCTAGCACTTACTTTAGTCCATCAGATGCCATCAGTATGGTTAGATTAGACGGCTCGGCTGTCGTTGGCCTTGGCATTATTCGCCAAGCAAGTTCTAACACGATTGAGATTTCAGATGAAGTGCTCACTATGGTGGAGCGACTCAACCGTCGATTCAGCGATTTAGATATCGTTGTAACCAATGACGACGCTGAGTTTATTCGAGATTCAGTCAGTGAAGTGGTGAGATCACTGAGCTTTACTATCGGTCTGGTGATACTCACGCTATTGCTCTTTATTGGTAGTTGGCGCGCGACGATTGTGCCAGCGTTATCCATCCCTATTTCTCTTGCCGGTGCGCTAGCAATCATATGGGGATTGGGATTTTCTATTAACATTCTGACGTTATTGGCACTCGTACTGGCGACCGGTTTGATTGTTGACGACGCCATTGTAGTCTCTGAAAACATTCAGCGTCGACGAGCTATGGGGTTAGGCCCCAGAGCTGCCGCAGTTATCGGCTCTCGGGAGGTCTTCTTTGCGGTTATCGCGACAACAGCAGTCTTAGCATCGGTGTTCATACCGATAGCGTTTCTTCCCTCCGCGGCGGGGCGACTGTTTAGAGAATTTGGTGGTGTCTTGGCAGGAGCTGTCATCATCTCGTCTTTCGTTGCCCTGTCTATTGTGCCGGCATTGACCGCAAAACTACCGGTGAAAAAAGCCAAAGATAAGCCCAGTTTGTTTGCTGCGACCTTTGGTCGTTTTGGCGTGGCCTGTATGAATGGCTACCAACGCAGTTTGGTTTGGTCATTGAAATACGGCTGGTTCATTCTATTACTCAGTGTGGGCTCGGCAATTGGCGCCTATTTTGTTGCTAACAACATCCAGCAAGAACTGCTACCCAGTGAAGATCGCGGGACCATTAATATTTTTGCTCGAGGGCCAGACGGTGCAGGTATCAACTTTATGGACCGTCAGGCCAAAAAGATGGAGTCGGTGCTCTTACCCTACGTCGAAAACGGTACTATCGACTCCATCTATACCGTCGTAGGCCGTTGGGACCCCAATATCGTATTTATTCAGGCGCCACTGAAACACTGGGACGACCGCGACAAGTCGCTACAAGAAATCGTGGGTGAAATTCGTCCCAAGCTACAGGCTATTCCCGGTGCACCTGCGTCGCCATTTGGTGGCAACAGCTTGAACTTACGTGGCCAAGGCGGTGGTATGGAATTCGCTATCACAGGTGATACTTACAGTCGAATATACGACGCCGCACTGGCTCTGACAGCGAAACTTGAACAAGAGATGCCTGATTTGGGTAGAACTCGGGTGAGCTATGAACCGACCCAACCTCAAATGCGTGTGAACATCGACCGCCAACGGGCACAGGAACTCGGCGTGCCACTAAATGATATCGCCAGTACGTTGAGAGCCGCGGTAAATAGCGACAACATTGCCGATTTGAATGTTGGAGACCAAGCGATACCCATTTTATTGCAAACGAACAACAGAAACGTTCGCGACCCAGCGATGATCACTAACCTGTATGTGAAATCGAATACCGGTACCCTAGTCCCATTATCCAGCTTGGCGTACATCACTGAGGAAGGGGTCGCCGCCGAACTCGAGCGACAAGCACAGCGTCGGGCGATTCAGGTTAGCGTTGACTTACCTGAATCAGTGCCATTAAACGAAGTCGTCGACGAGATTCGTGCTATCGCTGATGATACCCTACCCGACGGTATCGGTATCGTGTTCCTAGGTGAAGCACAAACCTACGAGGAGACGTCAAAACAGGTCATGATGACATACATTTTGGCATTCGTGATCGTACTACTTGTCCTTGCCGCACAGTTCGAAAACATCAACAGTGCTGTGGTTGTCATGTTAACGGTTCCCTTTGGTATAGCCGCGGCAATTTATGCCCTATTCCTCACCGGCACCTCAATCAATGTCTATTCTCAAATCGGCTTAGTTATGTTGATTGGCTTACTCGCCAAAAATGCCATCTTGCTAATAGAATTTGCCGATCAAAAACGAGACCAAGGACAAAGCGTATACGACGCGATTGTCGAAGCGGGCAAGGTGCGATTACGTCCTATCATGATGACCTTGATGTCTACGGTACTTGGCGGCTTGCCGTTAATCTTGTCTACTGGCGCTGGTGCAGAATCGAGAAACGCCATCGGATGGGTGGTATTCGGCGGATTGGGTATCGCGGTGGTATTTACGTTATACCTTACACCTGTTTTGTACTATTGGATGGCGCGATTAACCAAACCAAGAGCTGATGAAGCCATCAGGCTGGAACAAGAATTGGAAGCGGCGGAACAGCAGTAATATACACATAGGCTCGGTTTTTGCTGAGAGACATCATCTCAGCATGATAAACCGAGCCTAATGATGCAAATCGACCAACGTCTCTCACTTTTTGATTACCTTTCTTCCCCAGATAAAGGTAAAAGTGCGCTGTCGAATATCGCCTCTAATTCCACCAGCACTACGATTGAAAACGATATTCAAACACTTTCGAGTCCACTGGCGGATAACGCTGTCAACGAGTTGTTAGATCGCATTGAGTCCGGCGATACCAACATCTCTCTTTCGACAATCGGCAACCTACTTGAGCACAATCGGTCATTGCTCACCGCAGACCTGCAAGACGTTGCCACAAAACTTAACCTGCCCGAGGACATTCGAATCGAGCGCAGTCAGAACGGATGGCAAATCGAACTTAGTGAAAACGAGCAAACCAATGATGCACTAGGTCGACTTCAGGCATATATCGATAAAAGTCAGGCGGTGCAAACTAAGCTTAATCAAGTCAGTCAACTATCAGAAATGTTCGAGCAAGGGCTTACCCGCAATTTCGCTAACGATTTGAAAAGTGCGTCTACCGCCGACGACGATATTGTTGCATTTCTGAGTGAAACGCGACAAATCATACAAGGGAATTCAGGGTTTAATTTATCTGCTAAAGGGCTATTCAGCGACGCCGATGGCGTCGCCAAAACCGAATATGACAAACGAACCGAAGCGAGTTAATTTGCTTTAGCAACCTCGGTGACCGCCAACTCTTGTTTTGCTATGCCTGTTACAATTAAATATTGTGCAAGATAATACGTGACCATTATCAAGAAACTTTCATAAGGCAGTGGCACAACAAACTTGTTAATAGCGATAAGCGAATCGGATAACACGAACACCCCCGCCCCTATCGCGGTCTGGGCCACGCCGTTCGTCCAAACCACTGAACCGCAAGTCATCAACATCAACGTGCTTGTGTAAAACAGTACCAGCCACATCAACTCCCCAGTTGTAGGAACAACGACACCACCTACTAGGCAAAATGTCACTACGATTAACGCTACGGGAAGTCGTTTAGCACGTGCCCAGTTTGGCGATGAAAAAAAGAACACGGCGTAACACAATTGAGCACAGGCGAACGCGAGTAACCCCGCCTGAAAGTTAAAAGAAAACGTCAAGGCTAAAAAGATATCGCCAAGGGATGAGAAGCCAATGGCAGCCAACACCAAAGGTTTTCTTGCCACAGGCTGACGCCACAACCATATGAGTAGAATGAAAATGGGGAGCGCTTTGTGAGCAGGCTGCGCGTCGTAACCTGATAAAGGCAGCAGCGCCAAATAGGAGATGGCAGCGGCCCAAAATACTGTCGTTATCCCTCGCATATCTCACCTTATCATTGTTGTTATTGTATGTATGAGAGTCATCGCGCCTGCCTTGGCGCAAGTCGTTACGAGTTATTGTGCCAGTCTTACACAGATAAATCACCCTTGCGCAATAAGATTAGCCGCAATTCTCGAGACAAATAATTGCGATTGGTTTGCATGAAAATCCAGAGTTTTGTTGCGACTTGGGCGTTAAAACTCAACATGAGACAAACACCCCAAAACACCTCGTGCTCCGGCGCAGCTGTAAAGAATTGATAACCGCAAAAAAACATTACAATACTCAATACGATCGCTATCACGTATCCGATTTTCACCAACCAGCTCAATGGCGTTTCAAACCCCATTTTCATATATCCAGCAAGCGAATTGTCCTCGCTCATGAGGGTGTCTAGTGCTTTGGCTTGCTCGGCAAGGTCGGCTTTCAGTTTCTGTTCAAAATCGTTCATACATACCTCTTTTTTCGGTTTATGACTCGTAATATTGGCGTAAGGTTTCTCTGGCCCTCGCGAGCCTAGATTTGACCGTTCCAACGGGAACCCCAAGCACTAAGGCCGTTTCGTTCACAGATAGTTCGTTCAAGTAAAACAACTCCACTACGTCTCGCTCTTTTGCTTCTAATTGGCGAAGTGAAGGCATCAGGTCCAGAACATCGGTATCGATGTCATTTACAGTCACGTCGGTGGTGGGAGATTCACATACTAACGTCTTTTGAGCGGCCCGTTGCCAATCCAAAATTTCCCAGCGCAACGCTTTATACAACCAGCTCCTGAACAATGAGACGTCTTGAAGCATTACCACTCGCTTATTGATTTTTAACCATACGTTTTGCACCAGGTCCTCTGCGCTTGACGCTTCTCCCGTTCTAGCAATGGCAAAGCGATGCATGGGAACAACAAAATGGCGATATAGCTTTTGCAATGCTCGCTGGTCGCCGGATTTGTAATCCATTACCAATAAATCGATTTCTTCGGGTTTCACAGTAAGTCCATTAAGGCAGAAGTTGCATCAAAAGCACGAGAACTTTCATAATCGCGACTAACAGCGCACGTAACACTGACAGTTCAACCAACATAAAACAGTTTACAATCTCTAAGTAAAACGATAGCACAGCAAGCCTCTTTAGATTCTAGGTGGTTTACTGTAAAGACGAAGCAGGAGCGGAAACGGTTCTTGAAAAAGAAAAAATGGCAGCGAACGCTGCCATTTGGAGGTAATTTAATTTTAATGGTTCGCGGCGCGATGGGCTAAGAACTCATCATAAGTACCCTTGAAGTGCTCGAGCTTGTTGTCATGAATAGCGATAACTTCTGTCGCCAAGGATGAGACGAATTCTCGGTCATGACTAACGAAAATCAATGTACCTTCGTACATCTCAAGTGCCATATTCAATGACTCAATAGACTCCATATCCAAATGGTTTGTTGGTTCGTCCATAATCAAGACATTCGTTTCTTGAAGAATCAATTTCCCAAACAACAAACGGTTTTTCTCACCACCAGAGCAAACACTGACTTTTTTCTTAGAGTCTTCCGCCGAGAACAACATGCGACCCAAGGTACCGCGAATCACTTGGTCATCATCGGTAGGTTTGCGCCACTGGCTCATCCAGTCAAATAGGTTCATATCTACATCGAAGATATCGTTACTGTCTTGAGGGCAATATCCCAACGTCGCATTTTCAGACCAGTTGATCACGCCTTCTAGCGCTTCTAACTCTGCCATAAGACAGCGCAAGAACGTCGTTTTCCCCACACCATTGTCGCCAATCACCGCTAATTTAGCACCGGCTTCTAAAATCAAATTACCGCCACTAAACAGGGTCTCGCCTTCAAACCCATGCCCTACGTTTTCAAGAATGAGCGCCTGACGATGAAGCTTCTTCTGCTGATTAAAGCGGATGAAGGGGTTCACGCGGCTTGAAGGTTTGATGTCGTCGAGCTTAATCTTTTCAAGCTGCTTAGCACGAGATGTCGCCTGTTTGGCTTTCGATGCATTTGCAGAAAATCGAGCAACGAACTTTTGTAATTCAGTAATTTGCGCGGACTTTTTGGCGTTTGCCGCCATCATCGTTTCTCGCGCCTGCGTCGATGCCAGCATGAAGTCATCGTAGTTACCCGGATAGACTCGTAGCTCTCCATAGTCAATATCGGCCATGTGAGTGCACACTGAGTTAAGGAAATGTCTATCGTGCGAGATCACAACCATAGTTGAACTGTATTCATTAAGAATGTTTTCAAGCCACTGAATTGAATCAATGTCCAAGTTATTGGTTGGTTCATCAAGCAACAAAATATCTGGCTCTGAGAATAGCGCTTGAGCTAGTAGTACACGGAGTTTCCAACCGGGTGCTACCTCGCTCATTAAACCGTAGTGCACATCTTGAGAGATACCCGCACCGATTAGGATCTCCCCTGCGCGACTCTCTGCGCTATAGCCGTCCATCTCGGCGAACTGGGATTCAAGTTCAGCAACTTTAATCCCGTCTTCCTCGCTCATTTCAGGCAAGCTGTAAATTCGATCTCTTTCCTGCTTAATTTCCCACAGCTCCTTGTGTCCCATGATAACAGTATCAATCACCGAGTAAGCCTCAAACGCAAACTGGTCCTGATTCAATTTACCCACTCGCTGATTCGGGGTGACTGACACATTGCCTGAAGACGGAGCCAGCGTGCCATCAAGGATTTTCATCAGCGTAGATTTACCGCAACCATTGGCGCCAATCAAACCATAGCGATTGCCGTTGCCAAACTTGACTGAGATATTTTCAAATAGCGGTTTGCTACCAAACTGCATGGTAACATTGGATACTGTAATCATAACTTTTCCGGAAACAATAAGACGGGACAGTGCAGACTCGCGAAGTCTGTACATGGAATACGCGCACTATAAAGCCTGCGCTTAAAAAGTCTACGGTTTAATTCAAAAAAGTCGCCGACAAACACAATGGCAGTGACAACTTTCAGTCACTCATAAATGTAAGCTAGGTGATACCATGGAATTGTAGGATGGCATTTAACACCTGTTCTGGAGCTTCTACTTGGGGGTAATGCCCTATTTCTGGGAGCTTTACAACATCTGGCTTTTCGACTAACTCACAGTAGCGCTCTACCATGTGCTCACCGGATATGGGGTCGACTAGGCCATTGATGAACCTTACCGGGTATGGCGGTGCCACAAGCGCGCCTACCCATCTTTCACGGTACATCACACGTTCTTTGAGATAGCAGATAAGCTTATTAAATCGATAAGCACCACCGTTGTAGTGAATCAAAGACCAAAATTCATCAAGTTCCTGTTCGCTGGGTTGAGTGTTGGGCCCAAAAATAGGTGCGAAACTCTTACCGAATTGTCGTCTGTTTTGTAGTCGAGTCACTAACCAGCCCAAAGGGCTTGCCAATAGTTTCTGGATAAAACGTGGGCGATGAACTTCGGGAAACAAACCTCCGTTGGTTAAGACAACAGAAGTAATATCAAAAGTGTGTGTCTGTTCGTTATGCTGACGCCGTGCCATCAACTCTTGGGTGACGGTATCACCATAGTCATGGGCGACAATACGTGCTTTCTTTATCGATAACTCAGCTAATAATGCCTCAACAATATCGGCTTGCTCCAAAATGGAATAGTCGTGCCGGCTCGGTTTATCCGACCAGCCATAACCAAGCAGATCGAGCGTAATCAACCGATAGTACTTAGCAAGTTCAGGCCAAACTGCACACCAGTCCCAAGAAGAGGTAGGAAAACCGTGAATCAGTACCAACACTTCATTTGATTGCGATTTTGAATCTCGGAAAAATACGCGATGTTGTTGGTACTGAAAATATTCGCCTTGTTGCTTCCAGTCCATCAATGTCATTGTCGTATCGGCAGCCATAATAAGATCACATCGTTAACCAGACACTCACCATACAAGGTTTCTAAACGTATCACCAACAATCTCTCTGCCATGAAAACTAAAAAAGGTGGCAAGTGCCACCTTTTTACAAACCGAGTGCCTACTCCATTAACCACATTCTCGCCGTTCGTCCCGGCAAATAAAACTTATGCCATTGGCTAGAGATGTTTTGCACGTCGTTACTTAACGTGTCGCGGTAATTGCGGTACCACCAAAGGTTATGCTCAGCGGTATTCACCCAAATATCTTGGCCACTTCCGCATTTATTGATACCTACGACCCCGACGTGTTCTCGCTTAAACAGCAAGATGCAGTCGTTGTGATTGATGACCTGCATAGAACGGCCTTGCGTGCCATTGTGAAACGCGAGCATGCCTTTGATATCATCACGCTTGTACAAATCAACCCAACGATTGTCTCCACTTTCGTTGTTGTCTGAATACATCAAAGGCACCCCGCCATCTCGGCCAAGAATATAGGCATTGGCGAGATGTTCGTCGGTTGCATCCATCAGCTGATAGCGAAAGCCATCGTTGAGAGGAATATCATGAGTAATACTAAAGGTAATCGCCTTATCACCCGCAAGTGCTTGCCCATAAGCGCCTGGATCGACAAGTTGATTCATTGAACCACCAAATCCGAGTGCAGAGCGAATTTGTGCAAACAACGGGAAGTCGTATGCAGAGTGCCCAGTATCACTCAGATAAGGCGCGAGAAAATTGTCGTGTTCACTTGTTCCGGCGCCGCCAGTCGTAATGATTTCGCCAAATACATGCACGCCCTGTTTGATTGTAGAATCGAACACACTATTAATGTGGTAATTGTTCATGTGTTTGGCAGCATCAACGCGAAAACCTGTTACACCGAAGTCTTTTAAGACCTGTAAGTACGCTTTTTGTTGTGTAATAACCCAGTTATTGGGGTCCAAGTCAGGCAAACCTGGATCCGGTGCTGCGCCGCATAAACGGTTATATTGCACATCCCCTACATCACTGTAATTGCTGATGCATTTGGGCCCACCTTGATCGAAAGTGCCGTGAAAATCACCGCCACCAAACAAACCAAATGTCACATCGCCAAATAGCGTAATGCCATTGTAATAGTTAATATCGCTGGCGTATTCATTCAGTACTTCTGTCCCTGGATAACTGAGGTCTGAACGCTTCCATGCTTCATTGGCCATGTGGTTAAAAACGATATCCGCATAAGTTTCAACGCCTTTTGCTTTCAACGCCGCAACCATTGCTTTGAAGTCATCCGTATCGCCTAGAGGATTGTCGATGACGCGATAGTCTTGTGGTTGATACCTCGCCCACCACTGATCCCCTGTTGACTTGTAAGCCGGTGACACAAGGACCTTTTTGTATCCTAAATCTGCAATTTCCTGCGCTCTCGTTGCGACGTCATCATACTTCCAATTAAAAGCGTGAAGGATAACGTCTGCGCTGGCTTGACTTGCAGAGAGCGCGGCCATTAAACCAAGTGCTGTCGACACCTGCTTAACCAATGTTCTAGTTGCATTATTGTTTTTCATTTTTATATTCCCTTCCAGGTTAGGGTTGGGCCTGAGCCCACAGGAAACATAAAATTTACATTTAAATTTCAAATTTTAAACATGCTGCATACGTATTCATGTTTATTTGAGTTATAGCTTAGACGTTTTAGTTGTTAGCCGTTATACGAAATCAATGCCGCCACCCTTATATATAAGATAAGCGTTAACTAAAAATCAATTGATAGAGATTAGAAAGAAAATCCAATAAAGACAACACAACCGAAACAAACAATTTTAACAAATGAAAATGACAACAATAAAATTAATAAAAGCAAAAAATAAAATCTTAATAAAAATCTAAAAATATCTTTAATTACTCAATCAATAAAATTAAACAAGAATGATTTTCAATAACAATAAGCTTTAATTTCAATCACTTAAATTTCATTTAACCATCAAATCTATTAAAGATCGTCTAGTAATACGTTTAAGATCGACATAAAAAGATCATAAAAAATTCACTAAAACGACTTTCTTATAATTTTATTTTTTTATCTTTCCAGAAAAATCTGGCACGACCACTTCCTCTATATCAAGCCATACTTAGCATGTAATACAAATGCCATATTGCTGTAAGAAAAAATAATCATTAATGAAATTTAAGCGTCACCATTTTGTAAAAATTAATTTTCAGACTATTGCCGCCTCCGAATAACGATAACGCAGCGTGGAGGCACCTCAATAATGTTCATCGAATATAAGCATAATCTAAAATTAGGAATGAGTGATGTCTATCATGGTTAATAATTCGTTCAAAATGTCAGCAATGGCTATGGCATTGATCTTCGCACTTACAGGCTGTAACGGAGACGATGGTGCAACTGGCCCTGCTGGCCCTCAAGGTGAAGCAGGTGCTGACGGCGCAGCAGGTGCAGATGGAGCTCCTGGCGCAGACGGCGCTCCAGGTGCGCCAGGCGACAGCGGTGTCGTTCAACCGGCAGGCTTGGTGCGTTTAGCGACAGTACCAACGGGGGCAGAAGTCACTGGCGCATTTGTCACTGAATCTGGCGACCTATTCTTCAACTTCCAACACCCTGATGAAGTCAACGACGAAGCAGATGCCCAAGGCAAAGTGCACAACCGTGGCGGCGTTGGCGTTGTCGAAGGTGTCAATATCAACAATATTCCTAAGAACGCTATCTCTACGCCAATTCCTGTTTCAGATGAAGAGCGTGAAACAGTACAAGTAGCTTATGGTGAATACAAAATCCTTGGCCAGTATGGCGATGATTTCGATGGTAACTTGAGCAATGGCTTGGGTCGCGTTGTTGGTGCAAATGGCCTACAAGAGTCATTCTCTATCGCAGAAGGCTGGCCGGACTTCAACGGCTATGTATCAACAGGTGCAAATGAAGGCTACTTGTTCACAAACTGGGAATACTTCCCAGGTGGCATGAGCCGAATGAAACTAGAGAAAGACCCGCAAACTGGTGTTTGGAATGTCGATAACACTGACGTCACTATGCTGGATTTCGGTTTGTATGGCACTGTTGCTAACTGCTTCGGTTCAGTAACACCTTGGAATACGCCGCTAACCTCTGAAGAATGGGGTAACAACGGCGATGCGACATGGTCGTGGAACAACCCCGCTGATACAGACAATGCGTCTCGCGAAGAGCTTGCAAAGTTCATCAACGCCGGAGCAACAGATTCATCTGAAGGTACCATTTACCCAAATACATACCGCTATCACTACATCGTCGAAATCACGGATCCTGCTGGCACAGCAACGCCAGTGAAACGCTTTGCACTTGGTCGCTATGAGCACGAGAACGCGGTAGTCATGCCTGACCAACGCACCGTTTACCTTTCACAAGACAGCACAAACGGCGTGTTCTACAAATTTGTTGCCGACACAGCGGGTGATCTTAGCTCAGGTACATTGTACGCCGCTAAGTTGACTCAAGATGCAGGCAGCACAGAACCCGCAACAACGGGCTTTGATATTCAGTGGATTGAATTAGCCAGTGGTGATGAATCCACTATCGAAGGTTGGATTGCTGATTTCGATAGCGTTGACGGTGATGATTATGTCGACGGCCGCAGCAGCTACATGACTGACGCCGATGCTATCGCTTGGGCGGCAGGTGACGCGACATATGGTACTGCAGATACTCAATCTCAAGCTGCAGTGGATGCCGGCTACGAAGGTGCAGAAACTTACCCGGGTGCGACCACGGCTGGACAAGCAATGGATGACCGAATCGCTTTCCTAGAGTCACGCAAGGCCGCTCGCGCAAAAGGAGCAACCGCAGAATGGCGCAAGTTTGAAGGTATCAACATCAACACGAACCGCGCTCAATCATTGGTTGAAGATGGTGACGCCAACACTACTGCTTATGTTTATTTCGCTATCTCTGATATCGACCGTGGCATGATCGATGGAGTTGGTGATATCCAACTTAATGATCGCGTTAAAGACTGTGGTGGTGTATACCGCATGGCGCTCGAGGATAACTATGATGTCAGCCGAATTGAGCCAGTTATCATGGGTGCAGCAGAGCGTAATGTAGAAGGTATCGAAGAATGTGACGCGAACGGACTGTCACAACCGGACAACGTGGTTGTCCTTGAAGATGGACGCATTCTCATCGGTGAAGATGGCGGTCAAGCTAACAACACCTTGTGGATGTATGACCCTTCTGTAAACGACTAATGTTCGAATAATCAGAAGCAAGGGCCACAGTCGACTGTGGCCCTTATTACGTTGTAATAAGAAAGAGAAAGATCATGGGCCACTTCTACAAAACACTGACTATCGCCACTAGCATTGCATTTATTCTGAGTGCATGCAGCCAAGACACTCGCGAACCAACATCGACGCAAGATGAGGTTACAGCGACATTGAATCAACTGAACGACACCAAAACGATTGATGGCGTAGTTCCCGTCTCAGCCATGACATGGCTCGAATCCGGACAAGTTTACAATAAAGAAGCCCCTATTCCGCCTCAGTGCTACACCAAAACAAACCAAACAAACAACCCTTGTTATGTCTGTCATCAAAGCTACCATGACGATCCTGCTCGTCCAAACAAGCTCAATGATGGCTTCCAACAAGGCAGCTACGCCTTTTCAGATTTGGGCGAAACCAATAGCTGGCGCAATTTGTTTAAAGACCGCACAGAAGCAATTTCTGCCATTTCTGATGCGACAATCCTTGAGTACATTAATCAAGATAATTACACCCCATTTATCGATAAGCTAAAACAGTCTGACTGGTCTGGCGTCATTCCTGAAGTCAAAAATTTACATCTTGGCGCCGCTGCTTTTGATCAACACGGCATGGCGAAGGACGGTTCCGGTTGGGTAGCATTCAACTATAAACCTATGCCCAGTACGTTTTGGCCAACCAATGGCTCAACTGATGATGTAATGATTCGCTTACCCGATGCCTTTCAACAGATCGCCGGCAAATACAGCAAAGATATTTACTACGCCAATCTGGCATTGGTAGAAATGGCCATTGCCGATACCCAACGCACGACCACAATTCCCCTTGATGAAACGGCAATAGGGTATGATGTCAACCAAGACGGTCAGCTTGATCAAAATGTGTATGAAGTCGTCCGCCATAATAACTACTTAGGCGACGCCGCCGCTACGCCTCTTGTATCTATGCTTTACCCAGAAGGCACCGCGTTTTTACATACCGTACGTTATGTAAATACTGACGAGGACGGCAACATTAGTGTGGCCCCTCGTATGAAAGAAGTTCGTTACATGGCAAAGAAAAAGTTTTTGACCATGGGAGAGCTCAAAGGTCGCTATTACCTAGAGCGCAAAGAAAAACACTTTGAAAAACTGCCTTACGTCAATGATTTCGGCGATGAAGGTGTCAGTAATAAACACGGTTGGACGCTTTTAGGTTTTATCGAAGATGCTGATGGCGAGTTGCGCCAACAGAATCATGAAGAACAATTTTTCTGTACCGGGTGCCATAAGAGTATTGGCTCTATTATCGATGAAACGTTTAGTTTCCCTCGTAAAGTCGCGGGGGTAAAAGGCTGGGGTTACATCGATATCAAATCCATTACCGATGTGCCAAACATTGGCGAAGAAGATGGCGAATTTCTTACCTATTTGAAACGCGTTGGTGGTGGCGACGAATTCCGGCAGAACGCGGAAATGTTATCTCGTTGGTTCAATTCAGACGGCAGTGTCAACGAGCAAAAAGTCAAAGCACTGGATAGTATATATCCATTGATTACGCCATCGCGACAACGAGCACTAGACTTAAATAAAGCCTACCTGACAATCGTAAAAGAGCAGAGCTACATCTATGGCAGAGATGCGACACTAGTTGAAGCGTCAAATGTATTAGAAAGTATTGACGAAGCGCAGCCGCCACTACTTCCACAGCACATTCACCAATGGGACATTCGCTTAAATTGGTCGACACGCGGTGGGAATGTCGTTGTATCAAACTCGAGAGCACAGTAATGGCTTTTAGTGTCACTGAGTTTATCGTTGCCAGTGCCTTAATGGGGCTGGCCATCGGCGTCGATGTCGCGCTGGCCACTATGGCTCGGGCGCGTCATTTGCAGGTGACACGAAGCGCTCCTTTTTGGATCGCGGGTGTCAGTGCCACGCACACCCTGTTCCCTATGTTGGGTTACGGTTTAGCGTATATGAGTGTGCAAATCCATCCATTGATGTCTCCGTTTGTCGGCATCGTCGCTTTCGCCTGCATAGCGCTGTTTCTACGCGGCGAGCTTATTGCGTACAGTGGGCCAGACGAAACCGATAATGATAGTAACCACTTACTTGTAACGTCAGCTATTATTTTAGCGGTCAGTTGGGATGCGCTATGGTCTGGCCCAGCCAAATCGGCTCAAGTTATTGGATGGCCAAACAGCGCTGTTTGGAGCTCCTTTTTACTGGTAGGTGTATTAGTGTTCGCGATGGCGGTGGCAAGCTATCAAGGCGCACTGAAATGGAGAAAGTTCGCTGATGAGAATGGGCGCTCGGTTCATTTGAGTTTGTGGGTACAGTACTCCGTAATAGGTTACTTTGGCCTATTAGCGTTAACCAAATATACTCTGAGCCTCTCCATCCCATGGTGGGTTGTTCTAGCAGCTTCAGCGACAGCGGTGGGTTTATTCATGCTGACAGCGAATAGACGAGCAATGCGATTGGCTATCTAAGCCAATCGGCTTCACTCGAGATTACGAAGCGCTTCTATACGTCTGGGCATCAGCAATGCTTGACTCACCATTGCAAAGCCAAACCCTGGATCTTCACGTGTAATTGCGCCTTGGGGGAAATAAAAGGTTTTAGGTGCCGACGAACCGTGTAACGCCGCATCAACAATATGCCATTCATCCTCTAACCACACCTCTGTCCAAGCATGGCCATAAGCACCAACGACACCGTCAAACTCAGTGATAACTGAACCCAAGACTACCCGTGCTGGCAGCCCTTTAGCTCGAGCAAGCGCAGCCACTAACACCGAGTATTCGGTACAGTCGCCGCTCTTATTTTGAGCCGTCAATGACGCAATATTGAAACCGTGGACATACGTTGGTTCAGTAATATAGTCTGCGACGTACCCTTCGATGCGGTTGAGGAAAGAGGCGTCACGGTCCCCCGTTTCAAAATCGTTGATAAACGCTTGAACCGCATCCTCTTCATAATCGATAACAAAACTTGATTGTGTATGAGCAAAGTCAGGTTCTCCGCGGTATTTCGGCTGTTGAGACATCACCACTTTCAACTTGTTTTCGCCCACCACAGTCACGCTAATCTCAGGCCATTTCGCCAATGCGTTTAACATGCCTTCGACGTTGTCTGTTGGTATGATAAAGCTGATTTTATTGGCCAAGGGCAACGAATGCCCATGAGCCAAAGCAATATCAATCTCGTGCATGGCTTTGGTATTGTCTGCCAATACCTGACTGCAAATACACAGTGCCACCAACGCCATCAAGTTTCTCATGGTAGTTTTGGAACGCCTCTTACGTGGACAAGTTCTAGGTTCATTTTCAATGGGCCTTGTTCAAGCAAAGCGCGCTCGATAATACCGTTTTCAGCCACCTTGAAACGCATCTTCACCGGGCCCATATCCACCAGCATATTGACTTGAGGATCGTCGTGTATTTTCGTCATCGTCACTTTCAACGCGGTTACTGGGTCCGCTTCAGAGGACCACATGTAATACTCGGCAGATTCTGCGTCAGATTCCATCAAGGCTTTCGTTTTGATATAGCTACCAAAGCCAGACAGTAACCAACCGTCGTATTGAAGTTCAGACTCAACGGCTTTGCCTTGTAGTTCACCTTGGACAAACCATTTGTCGTCTTTTACTTGAATAGCGAAGTTGGAACCCAAAGTGGAGTTTTCGACCGCGTACTCATTGGCATTAATCAAAGAGCCATCTGGGCTACTCCACGAATTCGATACCGAATCACTACTCGCCATCTCGTTGGCACTAACGGGAATCAAGTAAGACGAATCGTTAACAATTCCTACATCACCATCTTGATCAACCGTGTAAATCTCACGGCTAAAACCTATAGGCATGCCATTGAACGACACTTGATATACAGGTTCGAAAAAGCCAGCTTTATTCTCGTTGTTCTGGAATCCGCTTAAGTAGTTTGTGAAAACAGATTTAAACGTTTCTCTATAGCCTACCTCATTGTGTATGCAGATGTGCAAACCTTGCTCTGTAGTCGCCGACATCCCTTTAACCACACCAATGGTCTTGTTTTTCTCATTTTCTAGTATGTAAAGCCTGTCTTCCAATATGTAGGGTGAATTGCCTATCATTCCGGTATCAAGAGCAAAATTAAACTGATTGTTCAACTTCATCTGATTCACTACAGCGGACTGGTTGACGCCTTCTTGAACAATGGCGTGCAGTGAATTAGCCGTGCCATCGTATTCGGTAAAAGAGTAACATTCGATCGCTGTCCCCGTGCCGATATCAATCGTGTGATACCAATAGGTAGGATCGTCTGTGTTGTGATTTTGCACCTTGCCCGGCAACATTAAATTTAGGCCAAACGCTGCAAAAGGAACGGGGCGACTTTCCCCTAGCTCTTTTTCTTGCACTAATGATTTACTAAACCACTCAGGTAATTGGTTGGGGTCGATAAAATCTGTGGCAAGCGTGGAAAACGAAAGTGAAGACAGCGCAATTGATGCGCTTAGGAATCGATGTTTCATACTTAATCTGTCCTTGAGTGTAGTGGGTACAACGCAGATTACACCCTACTTTTTTGCTTGAGGGTAAATCAAATCAAAACACTTTCCAACTGCCTTTTAGCACTGGCAAGGGTCACGTTGTCGTTAGATAGCCTGAGGTTGCAGCTTAGCGTTGTACACTCTGACTTGGTTTCGGCCACTATTTTTAGCGCTGTACAAGGCTTGGTCTGCGTGAGATATCATCTTTTCGATTTGTAAGCTCGACACTGGCTCATTATCGAATTTCGCGCTATGCGTACCCGCAACGCCTAAACTCGCAGTAATGAAAACCTCTTCGCCCTCGAAACTGAAAATGGGATCACTTTCTACTGCTTTGCGCAGCCTTTCAGCGTAAAACCTAGCTTGCTCTCTGTCGGTATCAGGCAAGAGCAAAATGAATTCCTCTCCGCCCCACCGAGCGCTGATGTCGGTTTTCCTCATCGTTTGATAAATTCGGCTAGCAACTTCTCGAATCACAACATCGCCTTTGGCGTGTCCGAAGGTATCATTGATAACTTTAAACTTATCGATATCAATCAACACTACCGAGACATCGTGATTATATTGAATCATTTCGCTCCATACAGCATCGGCTTTGTCTCTAAAACCTCGGCGGTTTTTCAAAGAGGTTAGCTCGTCCGTACGCGCGTCAAACTCTGCAACTTCCTTGCCCCGCTGTACCATTCTAAAGCGATACGCCAAAACCACGGCGAGTAACAGCGCCTCAACTGCCATTCCCACTTCTATTAACTTAAAGGTTACGTCGTTATACGGCACCAAACCGGCTACCGAAGCCGTAGAAATACAGATACAAATTGCCGCAGTCACTGATGATATAAAGAAGAACTTAGCGAGTTTTACTCTCGCTTTTAACGCTTTGTAACCCAATAGAATAAATAACCAAGCGAAACTGGTATTGAGCAAAAATGCGAGCACCATAGAGAACATCAGGCTGTTAATGGCTGCACCAAGTAACATCCCAACTGGAATACTATTGGCAATCCACATGGTGGCTTTGTCTAATCTCGGCGCATAATCCTTTGTTTTCAGTAACACACGGGCAAAATGCAACCCAAACACGCTGTACGTTACCATCAGCGAGATATCGACCCAGTCTTGAAAATACGGTCCAAAGTCTGGTGTGAAAACGGCGTGAATTTGCCCTGTGTAAGACAAACTATTGGCAACAAAACCAAACAAGTAAGCCGCGTACAAGCCAAATTCGGGTAAACGAATGAGTAGGTAAAGTACGAGATTGTAGATTGCTAACGCGAGCATAATACCGTACAAAATACCGTACTCGTAACCTTGGCGAATATCTCGACCTATCGCGTCTTCAACTTTGGCCAACCGAATCGGAATCGCCATAGGGCCGGCTGATTCAACGCGAAAATAAACCTCAGTTGTGCCCTTTTCGAACACCCAGTCAAAGGCAAAGTAACGGTATTGCATTGGGCGTTGTTCAAATGCCATGGCATCGCCGCCCGACACAACTTGAACCACCGAGCCGTTTTTAACCACAAACGCATCGACGTAATCTAACCAAGGTGTCTCAACTGAAAAACGGTAGGCCTGGTTACTACCCTGAATATTTTGAATAGTGGTTTTCAGCCATACGGGCTTGACACCCAGCCCCAATGAGATGGCGTCACTTGAACTGTCTTTTACCAAACCACTTTGAAACCGTTCCCTGGCTTGGGCGATAGATAAACGCGTACCATCTTCCTGAAAATATTGGAGATCCTTGCCAATCATACTGGCGCGATGGGTTTGAAGCTCAACAATATCGTCGGCATATGCAACGCTGCCAAAACATGAAATGAGGGTAATTAAAAAGGCCAGCCAGAAAGGCATATTACGAATATTCACGTCGAGTACTCAGAACAGATAAATCGGCGGGTAAGATGTTTATTGTTTTTCGTTTTAACATCGTGTTTCGGCTCAATACAGATGGTCTTATTTTAATTGAATGTCCTTATTGGTCTCCCAATACGCAATCCATCGGTATTCGGTTTATTGTCGAGATTATTTGCGGTGTTGGCAACAAAAAACTGTGAAAAATTCGAATAAAAGCCTCTGCATTTTACGATTCATGTGGCAAATTCGACTCGCTGAGTGCTATCGTTTGCGCTATCCAACCCAAGATGGAGTTTACAACGTGAGTGGTGAGACAGACCTCAATACCCTTCTTGCATCTATGCAGCCAACCTTAATCCCTGACGAATATGTTTTCGCAAGCTTTGCGAATGCCCAATACGGTGAATATACGCAGCTATCGCCAATAGCGATGTTTATGGAATCAGAAGGCATGACGCTAGTGATTCCAAAAGACAAAGCAGAAGACCACAACATTGCTTTTGATTCTGTTTTTCGATGCATCACACTCACGGTGCACTCGAGCCTAGACGCCGTTGGTTTAACTGCCGCATTTGCCAATAAACTCAAGGACTACAATATCAGCGCGAATGTGATTGCGGGCTATTATCACGACCATATTTTTGTGCAGCAAGACAAGGCGCAACAAGCGATTGCTGCACTTGCCACTTTTCAAACGTCACAATAAGAGCCGAGGTTTTACGATGAAGATATACCGATTAATTCCGTTACTGTTTTTATTTACTTTGAGCGCACTCGCTTCACCCGACGACAACGCCAAGTCTTTGGGCCTTGTTTTCAAACCTAAACCTCAGCCGAGTGCAACCTTTGTATACGCAGTACGCAGTGGCAACCTACTCTTTATCTCTGGCCATATATCAGTCACACCACAAGGCAAAATCATTAAAGGTAAACTGGGTAAGGATCTCACCACCACTCAGGGCAATGAAGCTGCAAAAATGGCAGGTATTGAAGTACTAGCCACTATTGTCGAACAACTAGGTTCATTGAACGCCGTAGAACGAATAGTCAAAGTGACTGGAATGGTGAATGCCAGCCCGGAATTCACCGAGCACAGCCAAGTTATCAACGGTTTTTCCGACCTAATGGTAGAGGTGTTTGGTGACAAAGGGCAACATGCGCGGGCTGCGGTGGGAATGAGTTCTTTGCCAGCCAACGCTGCGGTGGAAGTCGAAATGATTCTCGAAATCAAACCCCAATAACACTTAGCGCCCCGTGCTCGTTTTACTCACGGGGCTAAGCGTATCAGTTTAAATAGGTATCCGCATTTTCGACAAACTCGGTTAGCACCTTTACGTTTTGTGATAGCTGCTTAGTGAGCCTTCCTGGCATTACAGCTTGGAGTGCATCAACACGGTCAAACTGCGTGTGCCAAATCATGCCCCATTTAAACTCTTTTTTGCGTTCGCAAGCAGAGGATTGTTGCTTATCGTAGCAATTCCAAAGCTCAGGTGTAGTGGTTTGTGAATAGCCATCTTTGCCTTGACGGCCATCAATATCAAAGTTAGTCGCTTCGAGGTACGCAATAGGAACGCCAGCACAAGCAAAGGGTGCATGATCAGACCAACTGCCGGTTACCCCTTCTGGATACTCATCATTGGCCGGGTGCAAAAGGTGCGCTTCAGCGCCAAAGTGTTTAACTGATACCGACCTTAGCGCATCTCTTACCACAGTCTCAGAATTGAAAGTAACATTTGGCACAGATTGACAATCATATGGCGTGGTATGGGCGCTGTGTACATACAATTTATCGCCGCCAATAATCGTATCCAAGTTGATCATGGCAATAGCCTTGTCACGGTCATCAAATTCATGTTTTACATAAGCTTTTGCACCTTGCAAGCCGACCTCTTCTGCACCAAAAGCGATTAACCTTACTGAATACGGTAAAGGCTTTTTTGCAATCTTAGCAGATAAGGCCAATAACGCCGCCATCCCCGAGGCGTTGTCAATCGCGCCGAGTGAACCAAATTTTTCACCGGTTGAATCGTAATGCGCACCGACGATAATAATTTCCGGGCGTTCACCTTTGATATCGATGATTAAATTCTGTGACGTTAAGGTGTTTCCCCGCAACTCGAAATCAAAGGATTGCTTCTCAACATCAAAGCCCAATGATTGCCATTGTTGTTCAATCCATTTCGCCGCGACACGCTCTTTGTCTGAACCGGCGGGCCTTGCCCCAATGCCATTTTCTTCAACGGTGAGAGAGGTAAAGTAGTCCCAAACTGATGGGGCGGACTGTGCGATGACAGACGAGCTAAAAGTGGTTGCTACTAACAACATAGGTGTGACTAACGTTTTCATGCGATTCCAATTGCGAACTGATGTGACTGATTGCACGGTCATTTTATGTTGTGAGAAGTAAAACACAAATGGATCTGAGGCAAAACAACGCGATAGGCCATTTTCAAAGACTAGCAAACACTAATGAAGGTCTGAGGAACTCAAAAATTCATCGACGTCTCTGATTAGCTCTTCTGCCCCAGGGTAGGTTTTAGCCACTTTAAAGTAAAGCTCATATCGAGCAAGAGAAGCATGCTCCACCCCTGAAATATTGAATTTCTCAATCGTTTCTTCTGCAATTTCTTTGTAGCCCAACAGATAGAAATTGCGTTGGGTCATCAATTGGTCGAAACCGTCTTCATGATCGATGGCAAATCGCGTATGCCGACTGCCTCTAGCGAGGTGTTCATAGCGCCCACCGTATGAGTAACTAGAAATCAATATGATATTCTGCCCTTGTAAGGCATCAAATTGCTGGACTGGCGTTGTCCCCTTTCTCCAATAAGCCTCCAGCTTCATGGTAAACAATGGCGTGTTTGAAATGAAAGAGATGTCTTGCTTGATTCTAGACTGTTTGAGACCAGCCCACACATCGACATTACCCGCTTCAATAAACTGGACTAACCTGCGGTGCGGCAGGTGAATGAACTCTATCTCCATATCTATCGCTGACATAATCTCCTTGAAACGTTCAATGAGTTTGCCTTTGGGCTGTCGTTCCTGGTTTTGATAGGCATAGGGAGGTACATCAATAAATGCAATACGCACGGTTTGCTTGGCATCTACCGTCACCGACAAAAGCATTGTCACTAGACACAACAAGACTCTCGACCTTATATACATGATTTACCTTTCATTGGCGCCTACGAACAAAGACAGTAAATCTAAGACTACCACCTCTTTTGACGTGGTCAAAATTCGCACACACCTTTGGCTTTTCACACGAACAAGCGATTATCAATTTTTCCTATATAGAGATTCCACAATTAACGCATTTTAGACTGTTACTCACCGCGCTATCGTTACGTGTTTATCAACATAGGAGTCCACATGAAATTCATCAGTAAAATGGCATTGCTGCTATGCACGTTGAGCATATCCACTTTCGTCGCCTCAAACGACCAACAATCAGCAGTGCAAGTAACGCTATCTGAAGAAGTAAATTGGGGTTATCTCAATCCACTTCGAGGCGATAAAAGCCCAGGCGCTGCGAATTTATGGGGAGACAGAACCCAAGATACCGCCACGGGTATGCTAGTAAGGTTCAAGCAAGGCTTTGCTTCGCCACCGCACATCCACAATATCAGTTATCGCGGTATCGTTATTCTAGGGCAGATGCACAATGCAGATCCCAATGCCGAGTTCCAATGGATGCCGACGGGATCATTTTGGACCCAGCCCGCCGGCGACAATCACATCACAGCGGCCAATGGCGAGCACAATTTGATTTATCTCGAAATCGATCACGGCCCCTACTTGGTCAAGCCCACGCAACAGCAGTTTGACAACGGCGAAGCGCCACTGAATTGGCATATCGATGACATGAATTGGCAAGTTCTCGATAAAGGCATCTCACCGAAGGTCTTCACTTCACGGCTTTGGGGCACGTCATCTGTGGGTGAATCCAATGGCACACTGATAAAACTGCCACCACACTTTAGCGGTGTAGTGACGAATCAAACTGACGATATTAAAGCGGTAGTAATCTCTGGTATGTTGACGCTACCTTCAAAGCAATCACTCACACCTGGCAGTTTTGTTAATATCGATAAAAAGGCATTGCTTGCATTTCACAACGAGCAACCTTCACTGCTTTACATCAGAACAAGCGGTAAGTTTTCACTAAAATCGAAATAAACAAAAAAGCGAGCCTCAGCTCGCTTTTTTATATCAGAAGGTGTTACTCAGGCTTTTTGAATTTTAACGTAAAACGGTCAGTATTACCGCGGACTGATTTTGCGCCAACTTCGTAGCGAAGCTCGTCATCCTCGCGGTAGTGAAGGCGAGAGTAATCGACCAATTCAAAACCCGCATCGAGGATTTCTTTGATGGCTAAAACCGGGTCAATACGGCGGCGATTTGACGGTGTATCGGGTTCCATGTGTCGCTTAGTATGATCAACAACAGCATAGATACCACCTGGCTTTAACGCATCAAAAGCCGCTTTATTCATCGCTTTGCGACCCACTTCATTGAAGTTGTGGTAGTTCCTGAACGTCAACACCATATCTGCGTCGCTAACACCAAGGGAATCTAAGGCCAGAGAATAGAAGCGGTCACCCTCTTCGCGCCACAGCTTTGCATCCTCGGCAACGATATTCATTTTTTCAAATTCATCACCCAAACGCTCTTTGACGCGTCCCGTACCGATCGCTGCGTAATATTCTCCGTGATCTTCCACAACTGGATATAGAATTTTTGTGTACCAGCCACCACCGGGGATCAGTTCGACAACTTTCATATCGCTCTCCAACCCAAAGAACGCTAATGTTTCAAGAGGTCGGCGGTTGCTGTCTCGCTCTTTTTCCGCTTCAGTGCGGATATCAGACGACATGGCTTTTTTAATTTGATCTTCTACATCGTGTTCACCATCGCCATGAGCAAATACTGGGCCCGAAATTAGCGCCAGTGCGGCAATAGAAAGTGTGATTTTTTTCATTTTCTGTCCTGTTCCGAAGAATATTCTTATTGTTCAAAACCCGCAGGGTAAGCGGCTTTAAAGTCGTAGTTTATTTTGAGTGATGCTGACAGCAACGGTTAAAACGCAACTCGAACTGCGATTAGTGACATCTAGAACTCATCTAACAGATGATAAAACACTTACTCTTGGGATTGCAGGTTTTATCCTGCATTTTATCGCTTGCCTATGATGGCTCATCGACAGTGCACAAAAAAGTATGAGTGACGTCGCGACCAATCATTACAAATTTATACAGTTTACTGTGTGACCTGCGCGACGTTTCAGGAGTATGCTGAGTTCAATCAGGAAAACTCACCCTTATGGAGTAGGTATGCGCACAACCGTTCTCATTCCCTTTTTATTACTGAGCCCATTGTTTGCAATGGCGCAAGACTCACAAGTGGAAGATGTGAAAGCAAAATGGGAAACACTCTCAAAAAGTAAAGCAAACGATTATGTTGCCAAAACCCTAAGTGCAACTTCGCTCGACAAACCGTTAGTGAAATGGCTGCTCCAGCAAGATGCAGACCGAATAGAAGACCTTGCCGACGACGGCGTCGATGATTACCCAAAATCAGCGCAGCTATGGTATTTGCGCGGGCGCATTCACGCGATTCAAGCGCAAAATAGTGTATTTTCCGCCTTGTCTCATGCCAAAGATTCCCTAGCCTCGTTCGAAACCGCTGCCACTTTACAACCCAGTGAAATGGTCTATCAGAACGGCTTACTCGGCTTTTATCAAGGCGCCCCAAGTATTGCCGGGGGCGATACGCAAAAAGCGATTACCGTTGCCAAAAAAATGATCGAAATCAACCCGAGAGAGGGCTATTACGCCTTGATTTCTCTGGGTTACAACAAGGCGCTGCCCGACACTGAAATGTGGCTCAATCAAGCCAAAAGTGCCCTTGGCGATATGCCCGAGTTTCCCTATATCGAAGGTATAAACTTTCAGCAAGCAGAGCAATATGACGAAGCGCGACAAGCATTCCAAAACGCCGTCGCATCGCAGCAAAACGATGAAGAGAGCGAAAAGTTTAAAATGCTCGCGCTGTATCAAATAGGTAGAAATGCCGTACTAGAAGGTCAATATTCAGAAGCGTCGCAACAAGCTCTGGAGCGTTATATCTCGGCTTCGCCAGAACAAGAAGACATGCCGGAATTGAGTTGGGCTCGCCTACGCTTGGCGCAAATTCACACCTTTAACAAAAACAAAGCCGAAGCCGAGATCCTTTTGGCCTCGATTGATTCAAACGAAGACGAGCGCTTACAAGACGAAATAAAAACAATGAAAAAGCGCCTGAAGAAAATGAAGTAAAAGCCCTTCATTATCGCTAGTCTAGCTCGGTTAACGGGTATGAGATTTGGCCATAGAGACAAATGCATCAATTTGTTTGTTGGCCAAGTCTCGAGTTCGTCTTGCGATGAATATCTGTTTTTCAATTCCATTTTGGCCAAGGGGCTTCGCGGTAATACCGAATTCAGTCCTGTGCTCCTCCACCAGCCAATCGGGTAAAACAGCAACACCTCGCCCAGCCGCCACCATCTGTAGCATGATTTCAGTTGTCTCAATGGTTTTGTGTCCTCCAACCCCCTGATTCGCTGGCGTAAGAAAATAGTTAAACACGTCAAGGCGACTTTTCTCTACTGGGTAGGTGAGCAATACTTGATCACAGAGATCTTTAGGCTCTACCCATGGTTTCGTTGCTAAATGGTGATTGTCGGGCATTACAAGGACCTGTTGATATTCAAAGACAGGCTCGTAATCCAACCCGTCTTTAAACAGTGGGTCTGGTGTAATTAGGACATCAACTTCACAATTGAACAACGCGGCCAACCCGCCAAATTGGAATTCCTTAAGCACATCCACATCGACATTGGGGTAGGCTTTAAGAAACGGAGCCACTATCTTTAGTAACCACTGGAAACAAGGGTAACACTCCATACCGATTTGCAGTCGTCCCATCTCTCCTTTGGCATGAGCGTCGAGCAATGATTCCATTTGCTCAAACTGTGGTAACACTCGCTTTGCAAAACGCAGTAAATCCTCGCCTGCATCGGTCAGTGAAACACCTCGACCTTGGCGCTCCCAAATTGCCACCTCGTGTCGCGCCTCAATACGCTTCATGCCGTGACTCATTGCGGATTGCGTAATACATAGCTCATCCGCCGCTTTTGTCACTGTGCCATGACGCGCAATGGCCTCAACAATCAATAAGTCGTTTCTGTCCAACATGGCTATGAAATCTATTCATGTAAAAATAGGAAAATATCATTATTTTTCATTATTCGCACTGCAAGATGAACGATTGAGAGTACTTTTTGATTTGGTCTACTTATCGGGCGTTGTGATCAGCGATATTGAGTTATCAACTTTCTCATCTGCGGTTTCGAATTGGTGTAAGAAAGCTTGGGCGATGGGTTTAGCAACCTGGGCAAAATCTGCGAAGCGTTCAGTTTTGGCATTCATGTTCACTGCGATCACCATGCCTTTTTCCACAATCACCATCAACCAGCTTTGTGCACCTCGGGATACACCACCATGATGCGCGACGGTAAGTTTGCCAAAGGGTTCTCCAAAGTCTTGCTCGTAAACTCGCCATCCGATGGCATAGCCTTGCTCATTTTCCTCTCCATTGTTTAAACGCTGTGGTGTCCAAAACTGCTCTCTAATACCAGGCGCAATAAAATTAGAGTCTACGAAACCTAACCCCAACCTCACCAAATCAGACGAGGTTGAGACAAACCCGCCTCCAGCCAGTCTGTGGCTCAAGTCCACTTTACGCCACTCTCTCACCTCTCTTTTTGTTTCATCTTGCCGCCAATAAAAATCAACGATTTCGCTAGCGTCACTCGTCTCACTGTGTCGTTCACTCGTTAGTGTTTGTTGCATATTGAGTGGAGCGAATACATATTGGGTCATTAGTGCTTGAAAACGCTGGCCACCGCGCTCTTGTAACACGGCGCTAAGCAGCACGGTTCCGAAGCTGGAATAACTAAAATCTTCACCTGGTGAGAACAGCATATCGCTTTGGTCAAACAAGGTCACAGCATCGTTCACATCACTATAATGACGGTTTAAGGCGATACTCTGGTACAAACCTAAACGCTCTGTATTCTCTTTGTAGTGAGGCAGTCCTGCCATATGAGACGCTAACTGCCGCGGAGTTATATCACGCCAATTTGGGTTAAGTTCGCCGAGTGCTAGCTCTCCCACTTTTGCATCTAACTCGACTTTGCCGTCTTGTAACATCCGCGCTAACAAGGTTGAGGTCAATGCTTTGGACGTACTGCCTATCCGCAGTTGCGAATTCACCGTCATTGGCCGTTGCTCTTCGATGTCAGCCCAACCTACGGCACCAGCCCAAACCAAGTCGCCATCAACGCCCACTGCCGCGGTGAGGCCCGGAGTATTAATTTTCCACTGATGCAATGCCATTGCTTCTATGGCTTGCTTCCCCGCCTCTTTGTAAAGATCGCGATAGACTTCACTGGCTTTTGGAGATAGTTCAGGGATTGTTAGTGTGCCCCCGGTCAAAAATGGCACTGCACCACGATGCGCATAGAACTGATACACAGGCCTCGTGACATAAAACACCAATAATGCCAACAGTAAAAATAGTAGTAGTAGCACCTTTTTCAAAATAATTCCTCATTGCTAAAGTTGGCAATAAAGTATTGAAAATAGGTTATTTATGTCTTCTCAAAATTGAGAAAAACCTGCTCATTTTTGAAATTGAGCACGATACTGAGTTGGTGTCAGTCCTTTATTGGCCTTGAATACCCGATTGAAAGAAGCAATGGAACTGAACCCTGAATCAAGAGCTAACGTCAGTATGGGCAAATTTTGATGTTCACGACATTTCAGTAATTGACAGACTCGTTCAATCCGATAGCCATTAATAAACTGAGAGAAGTTATCAAACCCAAGCTCTTGATTGATTGTTGCTCGCAGCTGATAGGGCGGTACGTTAAGTACGTCAGCTAAGTCGTCCACTTTTAATTCATGTTGGATAAAGATGCCCTGCTCAAGGGCTTCGATAACTCGAGTGGCCAACTCGCTCTGCACCGCCGGCGACCCATGCGATGAATTAGCGGGTTCATCCTCGAAATTTGCGGTGGTCGTGTTTGCTTGTTTACTCGCATTGCCGAGATACACTCGATTTCCAGCAATAAACACGACAATGGTCATGATCACGGCATGTCCCAGACTGAATGCCGTATTGTCTCTTAGTTCGCTACTGAGTAGTTCCAATACGATCAAAAAACTCATATACACAGACAAACACGCCACACTGACACGTCTGAGTTGGCGAGTTCGCTCTACCAAATCATCGGCGTACCCCTGTATGCTATCGCCAATAATGAATAATAAAACGACTAACCCCACCCAGTGGTTATATTGGTGAAAGGCGCCATTGCCGTTGAAGTAAAGGAAAAACACTGCCAGCCATGTTAACCATACCGTTGAGATTGCCTTCCACACGCTTGGTAGTACCTCCCACAATGTGCATCTGTGTATGTAATACCAGTAGACATTAAGCAACGCATAAGCAGTTAGGTCGGTAAATAAGAGTAGAGGCGGACGCCACCAGCCGTAGTCTTCATTCGCTATCGGCATGGTTAACAGCACATAGGATGCTAAGCAAACCAGCAGCAGTGCTTTCGATAGGGTAACTATAGGTGTTTGGTTCACTCTGGGGACAAAACACAAAAACAATAACACGCCCGCCGCCGCACTTCGCAGTAGGCAATCAAGAACTTGTATTGGTGTTAAAGAGATGATGTGCTCCATTCGTAAAGTGTATGGGACACGCTTGAACAGGTAAACGCTTATTTCACATCAGCCTTGGTTTTTGGATTCACTCGAAAAAGGGGCCATGTGGCCCCTTGTCTTCTTACCCTTTGCGTACGTTAAAAAAAACGCACGCCTTTTGTGCCCGGTTAGCACCACTAATGTGAGTAAATTAGTTGCCCCAAATTGCCGTAGCAAATTCTGGATGGTCAACAAATGGGTTGCGGTTGCCTTGGTAGGTCTGTGCCGCTTCATTTCTGTCGCGCTCTTTTTGGCTTACAGGGTCTTGCTGATGCCAGCGCAATAACAAAGTGACAACCCAAGGTTCGAACGCCTGGTTAGCTGTGCCATTTAGAACGGCGTTACCGTAGGTGGAATTGTTTTCCCAGCCTGCTATTTGATTTTGATAACGCGTTGCCATGTAGAAGTAAGCGCGTGCAATATCGCCCTTAAATTCATCGATTGGCTCGAATACCGTACCTGAATACCCAAGTCCTGAAGCCGCACTCCCTAGCTTTGAACCATTGTTCGAAGTAAACGTTGCGCTACCCACTTCGCCATAAGGGAAACTACTACGACGCGCGTTGACAAAGCCATCTGTCGGGAACACGTGATGCACATCGGTATTCATTGGGTCCACATCACCACCAAACCATGAGCGAGGTAGAGAATGTTCGCGATTGTAGCATCCACCCTCAGCGCGATAGGTGCCACATTGGTCAGTGACGGCAGTGAAGTTATACGAGTCATCACCAGCAGGGTTTTCAGAGTAGATGTCTAAAATACTGCCATCATTCTCGTAGTAGGTATCTCGCTCATTTTGCGAGTAGAAGGTCCACAAGTCGCCATAAGTTCGGGTTGTATGGCCACTGATTATTGAGGCGAGTTCGGTTTTCAAAGCGTAACCGGTAAGGCCCTGGGCACTCGAATAGTACTCACCCAGCTGACCGCCTGTACCACCGCCGTTGTTACCCAAAGTGAAGTTGGTTGACTCAGTTCGACCGAACTGACCGCCAGATGCCACTTGGTTCCCAGCAAAAGTTAAGCTGTAGCTACCACTTCCAAAGCTGCAGCAAATACCGTCACCGTAGCTGTCGTCAATTGTGAAGGTGTAGTCACCATCGCTGAGACACATATCAATATCGTTGGTAGTGTTGCTCGAATAACCACTACCAGACTCAACTGTCGTGCCATTTTGGGTGATACGCCAACTGGTCTCACTGCCATAGTTATCGGTAATCAGTCGCAATGTTCCCTCTGTGCCTGAACACCCATTGCTACCACCTGATGATCCCGAACGAGGAAGGAAATCGTCAACATAAACCAGCTCTTGACCGTCGAAACCCGAGCGGTCGTAAAAACGCAGCCCCACTTCGATTGACGCATTACTGGTCGCTGTAAACGAATGGGTCAACTGTTGCCATTGGCCAGTTTGTGACTCATTCGAGTAACCTTGATAGCCATTGACGTACAGTCTTGCCGACATATTACCTTCGGTATGATACACCCACACACTGAAGTTGTAGGTTTGACCGCTAACCACATCAACTGATTGACGCAAATCAGTGGAGCCTTGGCTCCCTGTGGTCACGTTTACCGCCGCGCTGCGACTCCCCTGACGAACAAACTGGGTCGATGGCGATAGTGAAATTCCACTGTCGATTGTGGTCCATCCCGTAGGGTTGTTCCCAGACCACTGTTCAAAATCACCGTTTGTCACGTTACTTAATGCACTTGGAAGGTAAAGTAACCCACCTACCAAACTTGCTACTTTTATTATTGATTTCATTATTTTTATTGTTCCTTCGCGTTAACCGGGCGCAAAAAGGAACAAGAGCATAAAACGCATTTATGTCTATTACGTTAGTTTTTTATACAATTTTTGCATATGAAATAAGCAACACGTTCTTTTTGATGCATGGCCTGTCCCACTGTGAAAACGCTTACTGTCTTATAGCGTAAGCGGTTGAGGCCAATCGAAATGTTTTGAGGCGCGCACCATCTCTATTGCTTTATTCTGACTATAGACTTGGGCAATGCGTTCTAATCTAAGCTCGCTGCAAACTGATTGAAGAACGCATCGGAGTGATATTGGTCACCAGAAAAATTCTGTACCCGTTTAATCTTACCGTCTTCAATTTGGTACAAAAGCACCCAGTTAATATCGATATTCTGTCCCTCAGTATTGCTGTAGCCCCGATGAGCATCAATCACGTAGGTATCGTTCGCTGCCAAAATCATCACTTCAGCGTTAAAACCAGCTTTCCCTAACAATGCAAAGAACGCCGTAAACTCATCTATGCCTCGTTTAGTGCCAGCTAGCTTGTGTCGGCCCGGAATATGCCACTCCACGTCGTCCGAGACAAATTGTCGCATGCCATCTAGGTCGCCGTTTCCGTATGCAGTAAAAAAGCCTTGAACCACTTTTAACGCTGGGCTGTCTTGAGAGCCCGCGGCAACTGGATTTGCTGGCTTCGGCCATAGTGCCGCTCGATTGATGTCGATACTATCGCTCCCCCCATTATTCGCCTGTGCCAATGTTGCGACGAAAAAGACTATCGCGCCTATTACTAAATGTTTCATCCTACTTTCCCCATTGATTTATGAACAGTGAGGTTAGGATAGCCCAGCTTATTGTTAAAAATTAGACACGATTAACTACAAATATAATTAGGAAAAAACTAACAAACAAAAACAGAATAAAAATTTTGAATAGTTAGCTGCCGAAATCCGGTTTATTGGAAGAACCCTAGTAATGTAGGCGATGGTAGAAAAAATATTCTACAATCTGAAAAACCTGAAAACGGAGAAACTATGCAATTTGAATTCTTTACCTCAGTGATGACGCCGGGTATTGCACTTTTGATTCTATCCACCACCATGAGGCTGGGTAATGTGCGCCTCGCACTTACCGAACTCGCTAAAATCCCTCACTGTGATTTAGAAAACAAATTGAGCTATCAGCTCTTTACCAGCCGCGCCGCGTTTCTTTGTAAAGGCTTGCGTTTACTCAATGTCTCTATGCTATTGCTGATCATCAGTGCGGTGGGCAAATTGATGATTCACGATGTCTCTATGTACGTAGATTATGGCATTAAAGTCATAGACCTTGTTTTCTTTGCGATCTTATTTCTGTCTGTCTACAACTTGTTTAAAGAGTCTCAATTGACCGGTCGCTCTATCATTGCGCACACGGCAGATATTCAGCTCACCCACAGTCAAACCCAACCAAAATCAGATCAGTAGAGAATTGCTCGGGCAATTTTGTCTGACAAATCCCGAATTCTCTGATTAAAATAGTCTACAATTTAGTGTGGCTCGTCACCGGGCACACTAGAAAGTTTTAACATACACAAAGACTTGCGTTAATCTAAGGTCATAGACACAGAGTAAATTGGGGTTACATTATGTTTGGCTGGTTCAATAACGATCAAAACGACGATGGCATGGAAAAAATTAGCCCGCAGGAGCTTCAGACATTGCGGGATAAAGCGCAAAGGCTTGATGACATAATGTCGGGGAACGCGAGTCGACTTGCCCAACAACTTAACGATAGCGCGACTCGTGTTAATGACGCATCGAAGCGCCGAATCAATGAGATTGAAAGTAGTTGCGACATGGTAACGGCATTTGTCGAACACGCAGCGACCATCCAAGCCAAGACGGAAGAAACCGAAACCAGAGCCAGCACCAACGCTAAAATCAGTGCCGACTGCACGCAACAACTTGATGTGTTAACCGAAAACATTATGAGTTCTATGACCTATTTACAGCAGTTTTCTGAAATGCTGGGTAGCCTCGAAGAATCGAGCCAAAAAATTGATCAATTTCTCGAGTCGATCAAAGGCATCGCAGACCAAACCAATCTGCTCGCCCTCAACGCCGCTATCGAAGCCGCACGGGCCGGCGATCACGGCCGCGGATTTGCAGTGGTTGCCGATGAAGTGCGCAGCTTGGCGAATACCTCAAGTGAAAGTGCCGAGCGTATTGAGAATGAGATGAAACGCATAATCGAGATTTCATCCAGCATTATCGAGAAACAAAAAGATGTAAATGATGTGATTGACGGCTGTGCAAACACGGCTCAAGAAACGCAAAATCAACTCAGGGAACTGAGTGACAAAGCCAGTTACAACGTAGAATCTATGCAGGTCACGCTCTCGGAAATCAGCTCTCAAATGCGCGACTCTGATTCTATTAAAATGAGCATGCATCAAATATTAGAAGATACCCGAGCAGCAGTGGAAGGTTCCGGGCAAAATATCCAGTTGAGTGCCGAACTCATCCAAAGCCTCAAGTAAAAAAAGCCCGAGCATTGGCTCGGGCACAACTCAAACAACAAACGTCAACACGTTTAAGCGTTTTTAAAAAGTGAGCATCCTTGCTCATCTTTGAGGAAAATAAAGCACTGTGAAGCGTATTATTCCATCAACCCAACAAATCATCACACAAGGTGCGCTGTAGAACCCGTTAATGCGTCTAGGTGATTCAAGGTTAAAAGAATTCGCTCCAAAAGACTGTGAACAAATGTAATTAAATGCAATTGTGTGCAATCAAAAAAAAACGAACCGATTTCGGTTCGTTTTTTATGGTTTAACCTTGAACTTAAAGTGCGACAACAACCCTCCCCCGCACCTGACCAGCAATCAAACGCTGAGCCGTAGGAATCACTTCATCAAGTGAAATGGGCTCAGAAATTGAATCAAACCACTCAGGCTCAACAAGTTCAGCAAGTCGGTCCCAGGCTTCAATTCGGTCAGCAATTGGTCGCATCACACTGTCAATACCTAACAGTGTCACACCGCGCAAAATAAACGGGGCAACCGTACCAGGTAAATCCATGCCTTGCGCTAGACCACACGCTGCAACGACACCCGAATATTGGGTACTTGCACACGCATTCACGAGTGTATGGCTACCAACAGAATCGACAACCCCAGCCCAGCGCTCTTTGCCTAGTGGCCGTCCTGGCTCGGATAGCGTTGCCCGATCAATAACCTCAGTTGCGCCTAATGCCTTCAAATAACTCGCCTCTTCAACGCGACCGGTTGACGCCACGACTGAAAAACCTAACTTCGCCAGCAGCGCTATCGCAAAACTGCCGACACCGCCATTTGCGCCTGTAACCAGAATCTCCCCTTTGTCGGGGGTAACACCGTGTTTTTCCAAACCAAGCACACACAACATTGCGGTATAGCCAGCAGTGCCAATGCTCATCGCTTGCTGTGCACTAAATGATGACGGTAATGGTATTAGCCATTCACTTTTTAACCGCGCTTTTTGTGCAAGCCCACCACAGTGATTCTCACCCACGCCAAAGCCATTGAGTAGTACTTTGTCACCCGGAGAAAACGCAGCGGATTGGCTGCTTGTCACAGTTCCGACGAGATCAATACCAGGTACCATGGGAAAACGCCTGACCACAGGGGCCTTGCCCGTTATGGCTAGTGCATCTTTGTAATTGATAGTACTGTGCGACACATCAACTTCCACATCACCGTCAGACAACACACTTTCGTCAATTTCACTGACTGTTGCGCGGTAACCTTGTTCATCTTTCTCAATCAAAATACCGTTAAACATAAGATTCTCCAATTTAGACCGATCGTCTACTAAAAGGTAAATTTTTTATCTCGGTAGGCCGGATAAAAATTGATGTACATACTTATCTAATGGCGTAGCGCTTTGCTCTAATTTCGCGCGACTGACAGCGCCTTCCCACCCTGTCCAAAAGAATTCTGCCAATGCTTCACAGTCTGCTTCAGCTGCTATCTGCCCATGTGCTTTGGCCAAGGTTAAACACGTCGCCACCCTAGTTTGCCAAGCGTTGAATATGGCAATTAGCACAGGCCGAAAACTCTCTGGTAATTGATCAACTTCTTGACCTAAATTGCCGACTAAACACCCACGTTTAAATTGAAAACGGGCCATGCCTTGTTTGGCGTCCTCGACAAAATTCACGATTCGCTGCAATGGCGCAGCGTTTTCATCGAGTAACCACAGGTCTAATTTTTTAGCGAAGTAAACTGCGTAACTATCCAGTACGGCCAAACCAAATGCTTCTTTGCTGCTGAAGTAAAAGTAAAATGAGCCCTTGGGCACTCCAACGGTTTTCAAAATCTTATCTATGCCAGAAGACGCAAAGCCATTCTCAGTTAAATGGGCTAAACCACTGCGTATGAGTTCGGCTCGCGTATCTGCGTTTTCCCGTGCCACTTTAGGTGGCCGACCGCGGCGAGGTTTTGAAGATAATGTCGTCATAGCAACAATATAGACCGATCGTCTATTTAATTACAAGTCTCTCGACTATAAAAATGAAAAAGCCCGTAAAAACGGGCTGTGCTCTTTCTCTATTAACAAAGTAACAATTAGTTGATCTCTTGTACCTTCATCACCAAATCGTTCCAATTGCGCTGATTTTCAATATCGTGCTCTAGCCCCTGCTCATCGGCAATAGTAAAGCGCTTTATCGCTGGAGTTTTACTGGTTGCTTGATACAACCAATAGGCTTCCGCTTTCAAAGCATCATCAATCGGTTTATCAATTGACTCGTACACCGCTTGTTTACAAGCATTGATTGACTCGGCAGGAAATTGCGCAATGCGCTGGGCCAGCGCATCAACATAAGGGCCAATTTCATCGGGTTCGAACGCGCGGTTAATCGTTCCCATTTGCTCCGCTTCATCGGCGTCGAAATCCCTAGCACTCAGAATAATCTCGAGTGCTCGACCCAGACCAGTTTGTCGCGCCATTCGAGACGCCCCACCTCCACAAGGAAGAATCCCCATGCCGACTTCCATTTGCATGAATTTGAACTTTCCTCTTGCCGCAAAGCGCATATCGAGTGCTAAGGCGAGTTCGTGACCACCTCCTCTGGCGAAGCCCTCTAATTTAGCAATAGTGGCTTGCGGGACTTTGCTGATCCGTTCGCAAACAGCTTGTAAATCCAATAGTTGAGCTTCGTCACGAGACACCGCCTCTTCCGACATATCTTTTAGCAGCTCAGTATCATAGTGACACACCCAAATTTCTGGGTTAGCCGATTGAAAAACGACTACTTTAGTTTTTCTGTCGCGTTCCAAGCGCATTGCTAAGCTATTGAGATCAGCAAGCATTTCTTGGCCTTGAACGTTGACAGAGCCAAAGTCAAAAGTGACAGTCAAAATGCCACCGTCTTGCTCGGTCGAGAAAGTGGTAAATCCTTCGTATTTCATATCATACTCCCCTTGGGGTTACTGGTCATAAATAGAGGCCTTAGCGCCTCATCGTCTTATCGAACCCACCAACACGTTTTAGTGAAACGGCGTTCGATACGGTTACAAAAATCCGTCTAGTACTTATCTCGATAGCGCACTAACGTGCGAGTTTCGATGCTCTGCCTAGGCACATTCGAAGGCGATTGCCCAATGACATCCAGTGCACTGTGTGCAAGAAACGGCCGACCTTGATTATCGAAAATATTGAAAATGGCGACTTCGTCTGGTTGCATGTGGGACAAGTAGAACCACTCGTGCTGAGGATTGGCGGCAACCCCAAGTATTTGGCCTTTTCGATTGGGGTAAATCAGTTCTATATTCATCCAGTCCGCTGGCGACATAGAACTTGGGCGGATAAAGCCAAGTGGTGAGGTAAAAATTGGTTGGCCGACAGGCCGCCACACATTCACAAATGCATAGTGTCCAGCTCGATAATCGGCGGCTAGCTCTTCGCCGAGTAAATCAATTAAACGCTGTTCCGCGCCGACTTGACTGTAGTCGTTGTGAACATTGCGAGCGGGTTTTCTAATAGCGTTTTGGTCATCTATTCTCACGGTATGGTCAAAAACCATTACCTCGTCAGCTGCAATACTTGACTTAAGTAGAGGCACAATTTGGGCATTGTAAGCCCCATGCCACTGATTGTGTTGATTGAAGTCTGTTACAGAGGAAACATGCTGGCGAAAACAAATACCATCGGCTTCAAAATCCACCTGACAAGTGCGATCTCGCAGGTCATTGACTTCCACTACCGTCGGAACGAGTTCTGGCGACACTAAATTGCCATCGATACCATCCACATCAAACAAAAAGGCCTGTGGCTCATCGCGAATCACGTGGTAGTTAACGGTTGCATTGACGTTCATGTTGCTCTCCCAGACGGTATGTCAAATCACGAGAGCAAGATTAATAGTTTAGATTTTCAAGATAAACTACACAAAAACTGAATCAGAATTCGGATTTTGAATATAATTAGCACAAAAATTAAGAAATTAGTTCACCAAACACTGAGTAGAAAAGCGGGGACAACGCTGGCGTTTATTGTCTAGCAGAAAAAGTAAAGGGAGCGCTAGTCTCCCTTTTCGAGTTTGAGTTGAGGCTCGATTACCTCAACAGAAATTTACGTAATATCGAAAACATGAAATCACGATTTTTCAGAATAAAGCGGTTTTTGGGTAACCAGCTGCTGGAATACAATACAGTTTTTGCCTTTGAAAACGTCAAGAAACCTTCGTAACCGTGGTAGTGACCCATGCCTGAATTCCCCACACCACCGAACGGTGCATCGTCTGCCGCCACATGCATCGCCGAATCATTGATGGCCACGCCACCACTGTGAGTTTGGTGGATTAAGCTGTTAATCAACTGCGTGTTTTTGGACATGATGTACAGCGCCAGTGGTCGCGGTCTAGCATTGATGTGAGCAATGACGTCTTCAATATGGCGATAAGTCATCACTGGCAAGATCGAACCAAAGATTTCTTGTTTGGCAATATCCATGTCTTCTGACATATTCGATACAAGATGAGGGTAAACACGGCGCCCTTGATCTGACTCAATTGCTTTAACAGGGTGCAAACTCGCACCTTTGGCCTTCGCATCTTCCAGAAACCCTAACAACCTATTGTGCTGCCTGTCTGAAACAATATGCGTTTGTGAATTGGAACTTGAGTTATCAATATGATACTCGCGATAGCGCTGAATAAACGTATCGATAAAGTCTTGCTTACGACTTTCGTGAACAAAAACGTAATCCGGAGCGACACAAATCTGGCCAGAATTCACTGATTTCCCAACAATCAAAGCATCAACCGCAATACCCATATCAATAGTATCATCGATGATCGTAGGCGATTTGCCACCGAGCTCTAACGTGATGGGTGTCAGGTTTTTCGCTGCCGCGCCCGCAACCAACTTGCCTACTGTTGAAGACCCAGTAAAAATCAAATGATCGAAGGGTAAAGTTGAGAAAGCGGCGCCAGTCTCGGCTTCACCTTCTATGATTTTGATGTGATCAGATAATCCAGACACTATTTGCTTTAACGCCTGATTCGCATGAGGCGTAAACTCACTCATCTTAATCATCACGCGATTTCCTGCAGCGAGGGCTTGTACCGCCGGGCCCATCGACAAAAACACAGGGAAATTCCAGGGCGTAATCACGCCAACCACACCCAATGGCTGATAATGCACTTTTACTTTAGACGGTAACAGCATTAAACCCGAGTGGCGCTTAGAGGGCTTCATCCATTTTTTCAAATTTTTGATGGCGTAGTTGATGCCAGCAACGCTGGGTAGCAAGTCCGCGACTAAGGTATCAAACTCACTGCGGTAGCCGTAGTCCTGTTTTAGCGCATCGTAGACGAGTTGCTCGTTGTCGAGTATCGCCTGTTTTAGCGTTTTTAATACTGAGATACGCGCTTGATAGCTAGGAGCAGGGTTATCATTATACGCTTGCTTGAGTTCGGTGAAGTCCGCTTGTAATTGGACATCGGTTACGGATTTGCTTTCTGTCATGGTTTGCCTCACTTCGATATACCTAAATCATAAGAGGTAGTACCAGTAATGTCTATGTTGGAAAACATTACGGTAACCGACCCCTATCCATCTAGACTCAGCCACAAATTAATATGAGGCGCACTAAAAGGAATACCGATAGCATAACGACATTCAGCAATTAAAAATAATTATATATTTAACCAATAGTGGTAAAAATAACGAATAACCAACTTCATTACTCTGAGATATGTCGCGTCAATACTTGCAAAAATTTCTTAACGGTCGGGGTATTTACAGATTCTGGGCGAGTCACACAAAAACCCTGCCACAAAAGCGAGTCTGCCATGTCTAACTCAACCAGCTCCCCAGCGGCAATTTCGTCTTCAAACAGTGCTCTTGGCCCACCAGTAAAGTAGTCAGACGCTTTAACTACAGACTTAGAGATTCGATAGTTATCGCACGCAATCTTCAACAGTGTAGGTAGGCCTCGTTGTTCGAGAAAATGTGTCATCGAGGCGTTCAGCGGAGGCCCAATGCCTTTGTATGCTTTTAAGGCATCATAGGGAATCGGCGTCGGATTGGATAGTATTGGGTGGCTGGCACGAACGACAAATACGATAGCGCCTTTATTCACCTCCCTAACGACTAACTCACTGGGTAAGGTCTCTATGTCAAAAGGGCCGATTGCAATATCAATATTGCCGTCAATGACTTCTTGTTTCAGTGCGCTTGGCTCGTCGACCTTAAAAGAAATTTCGACGTCTTGGGTCTCATTTAAAAAGTCCAACAATACCGCTGGAAAGAACAACTGCTCAATAATCGGGCTGACACCGAGATGCAATGAACCGCCTTCTAAATTACTCAATAGTTCAACGTGACGGCACATGGCTTCGAGCTTCGATTGAATCTGCTTACCATGCGAAATGAGGTAACGAGTGACATCAGTAGGCACCATACCTGTACTGTGGCGATGGAACAGTTCAACCTTTAATACGTGCTCTAAACGCGATACTTTTTTACTCAATGTCGGTTGAGACATAAAAAGCACGTCAGCCGCTTTGTTGATACTGCCAGTTTCAGCTATGGTCTTGAGCAAATGAATATCAGAAACATCTAGCATAAGCAGTGGTTGGCAACTTTGTGAATCCCATCTGCCCAATATAGGTGTTTTTGGCGCTGCTTTAAACATGAATGTGGCGACCTAACTAATCGAGTGCATTGCCCTTTGATAGCCAGTCGCAATTCTCTTCTTCTCCGGGCTCTGGTAGTACATGCCCTCCTTCCATGACCCAACT
Source organism: Alteromonas sp. 5NS40-0096 (assembly GCF_057544385.1). NCBI lineage: Bacteria > Pseudomonadati > Pseudomonadota > Gammaproteobacteria > Alteromonadales > Alteromonadaceae > Alteromonas > Alteromonas sp. 5NS40-0096. The sequence goes on along the minus strand of NZ_BAAJLQ010000002.1, from coordinate 736,632 downwards.
CGCAGGCACCTCTATCACTTGAACGTCCAACTCTTCGTGCTCTATCGCCAATATTCGGCACAAATCGTCGACTAAGCTATTAGCTAACACTTGGTTGATGGCGCCTTCTCTGCCCTTTCTCACCGCGTAAAATAAGTGATATCGCAACGGCTCGGCCAGCGGAAAGTGCTGCCAAAAAATGACATTCACAAACGTTGGGGGCGCCCCGGTGAGCGAACAATGGGTTGTCACAATCTGTTCTGCGACTTGCTGCTGAAGCTCAGCTGACAAATCAGCGCGTGAAGATAGGGTATACAATGGCATAGACACTCCTATCGCAAGTTTGTCGTTATGCTGAAGTGGCCGGTAATTGCTCTCTTCAGCAGCATTTTGATGATTAACCTACACAAAGTACGTTTTCGTCTATTTACCGCTATCCGCGCTAATGAATACGCGGTAAATTGCGACGCTAAATCATCATCCATCACACTCAATATCACTTGGTTTTGATTGCAATTGGTATACGTCATCCATCCGCTGCATATCTCTTTCATTAGTGAGTGCCTCAGTGTATCCGCCGTGCCATTGGGCACATTCAAGGTCAGTGTGGTTGCCGAAGACGGCTGGCCAGCGATGTAAGACTGTCCTCTGGGAATAGCAACCCAAATCAGCATGACTTTTGGGGCACTGTGAAAGTAACGGTGGTAAATCGCATCGATACGTTTCGATAAGGCACTTTTGTCTGTTCGCGAAAAAGCGCCCTGTTGGTACAGACACATCAATCTGACTTTATTCATCGCCACGCTCCTCTGATGATGCTGTCAGATTACGCGCCCAATGGAATTCAGACCAATGAAGACTTTTTGTCAGTGAAACAAAGAAATGGCATAGCAAAGAGCAATGCGGCCTAACCAGACTGCAAAGGCATGAGTAGTCGACCCACGCTTCAAACCATCTATTGACTACAACTGTAATCTCACTTATAAATTACAAGCGTAATCAAAATAACAAAGGAAACTGAACATGAAGATTAGCGCTAACAAACAACTGATAGGTGTCTCTGCTTTCGCCCTGATCACGATGGCACTGTTCGCCTGGTATACGACTATCTCTGAACAAGAAACTGAGATTGTTCCCGTGGCAAGAGTCAACCCGACCTACCCCTCAGCCGCCGTTGAACAAAACCAGGAAGGTGATGTTGTACTGCGTTTCGACATCAAGCCGGATGGCACAACGGCTAACATTAGCGTTATCAACTCTGTGCACAATGGCGTGTTTGATGAGGCGGCAATAACAGCGATGAGCCAGTGGGTTTACACGCCACCAAAAGACTATATTCAAGGCGTTGAGGTTGCCCTCACATTTGCGCTTAATTGAGGCCCGCGAATTTGGGCGGGTGTATGCTGCGCAAATCGACGAAACTCTCTCGTCATATGTGCTTGGTCGCTAAAACCAAACAGCGCAGCGACGTCCGCAAGAGGATGGGATGGATACCTTTTTAAATGGGTAATCGACCGTTTCACGCGGGTGATCTGTTGGAAATGCTTGGGGGACATACCAAGCCACTGTTTGAATTGTCGCTCCAATTGACGTTGGCTCAACGGCAACTCCTGCGAAACATCGGCAAACTGTTTTCCATCACTTAAAGACAAAATGGATTGCGATAGAGAAACCGGTGGTATTTGACCCAAACAATGCTGATCAGCCCATTGAGTGAGCACATCTATGTGTTCCGCAGCATTGCTGGTACGACTCAATCGCTCGTATACCCTGTGCAAACTGAGATACAAGGGGTGTGTGGTAGAGAGCATACTGACGCGGGCTTCCATCTCCCCCAGAATACTGTAGCCAACAGCAGGATAGAAACGAACGCCTGATAAAATAGCGCCGGGCGATAACGACATTACCTGCGCACAGAGACTGTTGGGCAGCACCACAATGCCTTTGGGCACTGCTCGGCCTTGCAATACTATCCCTCCGGTAAAGTTCAATAGCACTCCGCTACCAGCGTCGCTATACAAGGTTTTATGCACGCATTTACTGCCTGTCAGTGCGGCAAACCACATGGCTTGAATACTTCTCTGAGCTCCTTGAACTGGGTGAGTTATTTCAAAATGTAATGACACAATCAATCACGCTTTTTATTCAAAATACCTATCTCAGGTTTAAATGTTTTCGCAATGCGATTCCAACTATTGATAGCGTTAATCGCAATCGTTGCGTTAATTAAGGTAGCAGACCCTAAAAATGCTTCTGTCGTTGCATAAGTGTTGTCATCGATACTCTCCCCCGCCGTTACCAACTCCGCCCAGTTTAACAACACCCTCTCTGTTTCGTTGTAGTAAGGCATAGTGCGCCAGCTGTTCAAACCGACTAATCGAAGAGGCGTTTCCCCCGCTTGTAGCAAGGCATCAGTATGCATATCGACACAAAAAGCGCACTGATTGAGTAGCGACACTCGCAGTTTAATCAACTCCCAGAGCTGCTGGTTCAGTAGATTAGACTGTTCAAACACACAAGCAAGATAAGTCTCTTGTTGCATCAATATTTTCATGGCTTCTGGTGTGTCGGTAAAGTAATTTGCTCGTGTTGTCATCGTTAATCCTCGTAAAAATATAAATCAACGATAACGAGTACTGACTCGAACTTATTGAATATTTTCGACATTTTACCGAATACCTTGTCGCCAACATACATAGGTATTACTGAGTACCTATGGCGCTTTTAAGGGGGGTGATATTGTCGAATAGTTTGTAAAAGTGGCATTCAACCTTCCTACTGTCGTCGCGTCATCACGCAGTGCTAAACAGGTTGATAGGATGAGATGACATGAAACACCAACACAGTGACATAGCGACAAACGTCGAAACTCAATGTAAAACCGACCCAGACACGGAGACCTCTCAATCAGGGTTTACGTTAATCGAGCTTATGATCGTTGTTGCAATTATTGGCATTCTAGCCGCAGTCGGCATGAATACGTATCGCGACTTTGTGCTGCGTTCACAGTTAACCGAGACAGCGTCTCAATTGGGCCAGTTCGCTAGGGCATTCGAGGCTTGGCATCGTGTACACGGCAGATATCCGAATGATAGCCACGTTGTTTTACCACCCGATGCCGTTGGGCTCGCCATAGATCCAACGGTTTGGGCAAAGCGAACGCAGCTTGGCGGGAATTGGAATTGGGAAGGGCCTGATGGCTATTCTTATGCGGGCATTTCGATCGTTGGAGCCTCAGCCCCTGAGCAGGACATTATGCAGCTTGACGCGATTTTAGATGATGGCAATCTGACGAGTGGCAAGTTTCGCAAAACGTCTAACGGCCGCTATACCTTTATCATAGATGAATAAAGGTACGCGGCTGAAATAATCTCTGTGCGCTTACTTGAGCTCGCTCAAAAATGCAGTAATTTGCTCGTTTAACCACTCTGGCTCGTCTGCCATGATGAAATGCTTTGACGTCTTCGCAAATGCCATGTGATTCCATTCTGGCGACAATGCCGTAAATTGACTTTCATAATTCGCTTGGGTTTGTTCATAGCTCACATAGGGCTGCCCTTGTGCTGGTGCTCCAATGGTCAGCGTTGGAATCGCGACGTTAGCCAAGTCCTTTCGAATATCAAATTGCATCAATTCTCCCATCGCACGGCCAGCTGTCATTGGGTCAGACCCCATCATGTCGCCAACAATTTTGTCATGCCACTCGGTATTGTTGGCCATACTTTTCGCTATCATTTTAGGGTCGAAGGCTTGCTCCGCCGCCGGCGCACTATCTCCGCTTGGGCGCTGACCAAATAACGCCCCTAGCGACGGTAAACCATCAACATTGATGGCCGCAACAACAGGCGTATTCTCATCCGTTGCCAACCACAACGACAAAAAGCCGCCAAGAGAGTGTCCTATCACCACACTCCCTTCCAACTGTTGGTTTTTGATGTACTGAGCAATCGCTCGTTTTTGATAGGCTAAAAAGCTACTACCGACTTTTTCAGGTGACGCAGCTGGTACGCCGGCAAATCCAGCCAAATTGAATACGTGAAGTTCGTAATCGTCTTTCAATGCCGCCACTGTTGAATCCCACACTGACGATGAAGAAGACAACCCTGGAATGAGTAATACTGGACGCCCTTCACCAACAACGGTGACATCAAACGCTTCATAGCGAACAGTATCGGCTTGAGTACTGACTGACGTCGACACGGGCTGGGGATCTGCGACAACCACACCAGAGCACACCGTCATGGCCACAAACAAACTTGTCTTTAACAGAGTATTGAGGTTTTTCATCTTTATTCCTTAGCGATTTCGAAAATTTAACGGGTAAAAACAGGATGAAAAAAGATTAAGAAAAACGGTATGAGGAGATAAGTGATGACTCTCATCAATTGTATGTGACAAAAGTCATCAAGGGTTTGCTGGGTGTATTGATCACACTGTGATGGTCCCTTCGAGATAGGGCACCGCAAAACCCGATACTCGCACTCGTGTTGGCGAGACGTCACAGTACAACACACCCGAACGCGAAGAGGCTTGGAGCGCAACTAATTCAACTTTACCTAGGCGTTCTGACCAAAAGGGGGCGAGCCCAGTGTGAATTGATCCCGTCACTGGATCCTCATCGCCGCCATTTGCGGGCCAAAAGTATCGAGAAACAAAGTCGTAGTCTTTCCCTTTGGCAGTGGCGACAACGTCATATGGCGCGAGCTTTTTTAGTACTTCTGGCGTTTGAACTAGTGCGTGAACATCGTCTTCATGTTGATAAACTGCGAAATAAGCTTGACCGTTTCGCAACACTTCTATCGGTGGAATCGATAATCCAGCTACCAGCTCATCTGGTACCTCTTCGAGTACAGATGGCATTCGATTGGGGAAATCCATCTCTATCCTGCCATCACTCGCTTTAGTGACTGTCATTGTGCCAACCGCTTCAGCAACAAACACAATATCCTGTTGTTGTGGGTGTGTTTCAAAGATAACCGATGCTGAAGCCAGCGTTGCATGGCCACAAAAATCGATTTCAGTAATGGGAGAAAACCAGCGGATGGCATAGCTACCATCTTGATTTTGCACCAAGAATGCCGTTTCAGATAAGTTGTTTTCCGTTGCTATTGCCTGCATTAAAGACGGGGCAAGCCAATCTTCCGTCACAATAACAGCCGCAGAGTTACCTTTAAATCGCTCTTGGGTAAAAGCGTCGACAATATTCATTTTTAGTTTCATTTGTACCCTTTCACTTGCCTGAACCAACATACTTACACATGCCATGCCCCATTGCCTGACCATCCCTTACGCGATAACCGAACGTTTCATAAAATGCTTCTTTTCCCGCCGCGGCCAGCAATCCGATAGTGGCATGCTCAGTCGCATTGTCCTCAAGGTACGCTTCGATATGTGCCATTATCTGCTTTCCTAGCCCCTGCCCTTGGTGGCTCTGCCTGACAATGACATCTTGAATGTAAAAATACATTGCGCCGTCCCCTACCACTCTGCCTGTGGCAACTAACCGCTCAGCATCATAAATCGATACCCAAAACAAACTGTTATCAATACTCTTTGCCACCACGGCACGATCGCAGTTTGCCCACCCAACGGCGTGTCGCAATGTGAGAAAGTCATCTATATGTGGCGGACGTTGTCGGATTGTTAGCATACCCTTTCCTATAACAATACTTGCCTGAAAGGGCTTGTCAGTTTCGTTCAATGGCAGGTATGGCGTAGTACGCGTCTGGGTCGGCCTGTTTGAGTGCGTTCAACGCGGCCTTTTTTTGCTTGCGATCTCGTACCGATTCGCCAAATACTTCGTAATGCAATGCTTCGATGAGTTGATTAATCTCATCATCACTGACAACCCCACTCAATCGCATAGCGTGAAGAAAGCCTTCTGTACGGTATTTTTTCTTATCGCTTGGCGTACCAACTTTTGCCAATTCAAATACCTCTCGCAATTGATGTAGCCACGATCCTACTAGCTTTTCCTTGTCCATTGCACCTACCTGAGTTTTTCCAACAAAAGAGTATTAAGGGCTTGAGCAATAAAGTATCAAGCCGTGATAGCAAAATCACTAAAAATTAGAATGACTTGTGTAGAAGCGAGTTAGCAAATTGAATATTGGTATTGGTAGCGATGGATAAATGAAAAAACGCCCGGTTAATACGTGGGCGTTTTACACACTACTTTGCTTTTTGACGCGGGCTAGCGCGAGACAATAGTCGTCCCGGTATGAATGAACTCTTGCATTTCGCTAGTGTGATAATTATAGGGTGACAGCGCTTGCGGCGTACTGACTTGTTCTAATCTCTTCAGGTGTTCGTCGCTCAAATCAAACGCTAAGGCGCTGAGGTTATCTTCCAATTGAGTTAGTTTCCTGGCGCCAATAATCGCAGATGTCACACCCTTGTGCTTAATCATCCAATTTAATGCCACTTGAGAAGGCGACTGCTCTATTTGCTGAGCGATGTCGACTAAGGCTTTCACCACAGCAACGTTCTGTGGACTAGAAAAGTTTGCGACGCTCGGGTCGGTAGTCCAAGTTTGTGTGAGACGCCCGTCACCTTGCAGTTGCCCTTGATCATCTACCGTATATTTACCGGTCAACAAACCGTTTGCCAACGGGCTCCACGCCGTGAAGCCGATATTGAAGTGATCACACATCGGTAAGAATTCATAGTCGGCATGTCGCGCAACTAAGCTGTATTGGTTTTGGATTGCAGCAATGGGGTTTCTGAAGCTTTGCTGCGACAGTACTTGCATTTTAGTGGCGTACCAAACCGGAAAATTCGACAAACCGTAATGCCTAATTTTACCCTGTTGAATCAGAGTCTCAAAGGTAGACAGTACCTCCTCCACTGGTGTAAAGCGGTCCCAATGATGTAAAAAATATAGGTCGATGTAATCGGTTTTTAATCGTTTTAACGACGCATCAACGGCATTGATGATGTGTTTACGTCCGTTGCCGCCACCATTGGGGTCATTGGCGAACTGGTTTTGCGTGCCTTTAGTCGACACGACTAGTCGATCTCGGTTACCCGCTTTATGCATGAACTCACCGAGCCACTCTTCGCTTTGTCCAGCTTGATAGATATTCGACGTATCGAAGAAGTTACCACCAGCCTCAATATAGCGAAGAAAAATTGCCTCTGCTTGTTGCTTGCCACTGGACCACGCTTCTCCCCATACTTCGCCAAAAGTACCAGCGCCATAAGCGATTGGGGACACCTTCAACCCGGTATTGCCAAGCAACCGGTAAGAGGTAAGAGAACGGATTCTCGAATCGTCTTCGACACCGGAACGAAAGGGTAAATCTTCACTTAATGCTGTCATTGAATTTTCCTCAATAATACTGACTCAACTTCTGCGCGTACCGGCAACACCTCGCGCAGGGTAAATTTCAGTGGAAACTATAGTGCGAGAGGAGATACCCTAGAAATGGATAATTTAGACTTGGCATATTGATTTCATGAATATTAATACACTGGATCTGAACCTACTGAAGGTCTTCGCCGCCATTTATGAGCATAGGAATGTCAGCAAAGCCGCAAACAGTATCGGGCTTGCGCAGTCATCAATGAGTAATGCCCTTGCTAGGTTACGCGATCAGCTTGACGACCCGCTATTTCAAAGAGCTACGGGTGGTGTTATACCAACGGTAAGAGCAGATGAGTTGGCTCCGGGCATCCGTTCAATTCTATCCAGCCTAACAGATTTGCTAGAACCCGTTACCTTCAACCCAAATGAAGTCAAAGCCGATGTTACGATTGCCGCTTCTGACAATTTAATTACTCGATTTGCCCCTGCATTGGTTAAGACGCTTTCTGACCAAGCACCTGGACTCACTCTGCATTTCGAGATATTGAACAAGCAGACCCATTTCTCGTCTCTCGATGCCAATGTGTGCCAAATCTTAGTAGGGACATTCACCACTATTCCAGCGCGTTTTTATCGTAAGCCCCTGACTCAGGAGCACTTTGTTTGTATTGCAAGGCAAGGGCATGCTCTGACTCAGCAACCCTTGTCTTTAAAACGTTATGCCGAGTCAACGCATATTCTCATGACACTGAACAAAGATAAGGTAGGAGCCGTCGACAAAACGTTGAAAGCACTGGGCTATGAGAGAAAAATCGCGATGACGTGTGCACAATTTTCGCCATTGATTGAAGTTGTTGCAAATTCAGACTACATAGCAACTATCCCCTCTTCACTGGCTGCATCAGCACAGCGAATGGGGTGTGATGTTTTCCCCTTGCCATTTGACATGCCAGTTTGGGAAACACAAGTTATCATGACACCAAAGTACTACACATCAGAATTGGGGCGATATTTGATGTCAGTATTGCAGTCCCAATTTGGTTAACTCAGCGCCAATAACTCGACTAATCGATCGCTTGCGGCAATGCTATCTTCGAGCCTTTAACCAACGCTTAAATGCATTTTCGACCACATCGCCCGACAGCCCGAGGGCTGCCTCAAGTTGGCTTGGGGTGACCGTATCGCAACCATTTTGCCCCTCGACTAAGAGTAATCTGGTTAGGCCTTTGGGGTGTTGCTCAATCAAATAAGTGACGAAAGCCCAACTCGTCGCATAAAGTTGCCGACGGTAAGTCGAATTCCAATCATGTGATCTTGCCGAAATCATTTGGCCCAACGGTAAAACACCTTTTGACTGTAACAGCCGCTCCCAACCCGATTCGGATTTGCCCTGATATGCCGTTTCTGCATATTCTGCAATGCCCTCGTTTAACCAGCGCGGCATATTGCCGAACCAATGCCTGTTTACGGCGTGCATCGCTTCGTGAGTTGCCGTTCTCAACGACTGTTCTCTTGTCGTTAGCAATACATGGGATTGATTTAAGTGCCCAACATAAAAGCCGGGCGCATTGCCTACACTTGGTGCGAACTTTTGCTTAGTCGCATTATAAGCGCTAGGTTCAGAATGAAAGCGAAGGTCGATAACAACGGGGTGAGCGAGTGAGCTTGGTGTAAAACGAGCCAATGCTTCTCTGGCATAGTGAAACCGACGCTGCAGCTCACCACTAAAGCCAGCAAATGGTATAGCCCCTGAGACATTGAAAACCAAACCTTCCGGTTTTATCACTCCAGCGACTTTCACATTGCTTGCCCAGTTTCCCGCATTGTTTTTGTCACTTAAGTGTCGTGTACCGTCTTCATCAATCCAGGTATAAATGGTCTTTCCACCCTTTTGTGCATTGGGCTTACAGCTTGTAATGAGACGTTGTAGTTCTATCGGTGTATGCCTATGGCTATCCACCTCACTTGTTACGGCTTCTGGATTAAACCCTTTCGTTAGATGCTCTGCTATTTTCTCAGTACTGGGCTGTTTAGGTTTCAACACCGCGTCCGCAGCACTTAGCTCTGCACTTTCGATAGTCTGGGAAAATTCAGTAGACAGACCTGAGTGATAAAGTTGTAGAAACTTATCTTTAAACACGTAGAGAACCAAAACGGTATTTACGCCAAAGACGAGAAAAACTATGGTGAGAAAAGGGGTTGGTTTTGCCATTTCAGCTACATTCCTTGTAGTGCTAACCGAAGCTATCCTTTGGCAAGTTGTAACGCGATTTGGGTTGGGCGTAAAGCATGAGAATTCACACCTAAGTGTTAAAACACACGCTAAAATCCAAAGACCGTCAGTGTAAGAGGCGGTCATCTCGCAAAATGTTCAATCGATAATTTTAATTTTTTAAATCAACAAATTTCACTGTATATAACCAACCCAGTGACGCTATGTTAGCCCACAAACTGAACTATCATTAAAGGGCATATTGATGAAACACCTCATTTTGTGCGTCGCCTTCATCGCGTCGGTTGTGGCCGGCAATTCAAAGGCAATGGAGCTAAAACTCGACAGCGACTTATCGCGGGTGAGTTTTGCTACGATAAAACTTCAATACATTGTCGAGCCAGCCTCGATTTCGGGTTTGACGGGGCAGCTTGATGCTTCAGGCAAAGTCGACGTAAACATTCCCCTTGGGAATATTCAAACAGGCATCGACATTAGAAATCAAAGATTGAACGACTTGTTCTTTAATTCGAAGCTTTACCCCAGTGCCAGCGTATCGGTTCAACTTCCCAAAACCTTGCTGAGCGATGGTCAAGTCCTAAAACAAATGGACTTGGGTGCAAGAGTGCGGTTATTCGGCACTGAAAAAACGCTGACGTTCAAAGTTAATGTTGTGAAAACCGGCGACATCATCGCAGTGTCTACGGTACAGCCTACAATCGTCAGCGGCAGCACATTTGGTATTCCCTCGGCTAATTTGGCGGCATTAGCAAAAACCGTTGGCGGTATTGGCATCTCTGACACCGTGCCTGTGACATTTTCCTTGGTGTTCAAAGCCTGATCTCTATCTAGAGGAGCCAGTCGCGGCTCCTCTCACCAACGTTTCTTTTTTCAAACTTCTGCAAATACTACTTTTTCGAAACTGTTCGCAGCCAAGTCCTCCACGTTAAAAGCACTTGCGATCCTAAAATTTCAGCGTACACTTGTGCGCTTAGTGAGCGTACACTTGTTAGCTGAAATTCAAAGAGGAACAATTTAATGCAAGTGGTTAATTGGTTAACCCATACGTTTTTGCATCACGAGAGAATCGCTGGTTACCTAGAGCCCGTGATGCAAGCATTCAAACCGGCATGGCGCTCGAGCCTGTATCGCGCCCGAGTCATCTCTGTCTTAAACCTTGGCAACAGTATGGTTTCCGTTGCTATTCAAATCCCTAAAAACTGGCCAATACATCAAGCTGGCCAACATATCGCTGTCACGTTAGAGGTTGACGGCCGACTAATTACTCGCACCTTTACTGTGGCATCAAGCCCAGCACTTGCGCGACAACATCAGCAAATTCGCTTGGTGATCAAGCAGTCTTCACTGGGGCAATTCACCCCCAACCTCACCTCAGCACTCAATGGGAAATGGCTCAATTTGTCTGCGCCCAATGGCGAGTTTTTGTGGAATACGAGTGCTGAAAATGTGCTATTGCTCGCCGCGGGAAGTGGTATAACCCCATTTATAGCAATGTTACAGAGCTTGCCTGAATCTACCCAGCAACGCATCACTTTGCTGTATTACGCCAAGCCAGGGCAACACATTCTACGGGAAGAACTGGGCCAAGTGTCCAATACCCTAAAACACTTAAAGGTGGAGTTTTTAAACCGCTCGCAAGACCAAGATGTGCGTTCACATTTGAGTCATTATGACGACCACCTATGGATGGCTTGTGGCCCATCGCCGTTTTATCAAAGCATCATCGAAGAGGCCGACCGCTTGGGAATCTCTGTTGCTAGTGAGCATTTCCTGGCAACACCTACGGTCTCGGTCGAACCCACACAACTAGACGTCACCTATCAGCGTCGCACGTTATCTCTTAGCAATACCCAAACTCTACTCTCTCAACTGCTAGACGCCGGCGAAGCCGTTACCTATGGCTGTGGCATCGGTGTTTGCCACCAATGTAAATGTACAAAGAAAAGCGGTGTTGTCAGAAATATTAAAACGGGTCAACTTTCCGATGCAGGCCAAGCGCTGATTCAACTGTGCATCTCTCAACCTGTAACCCCTTTGGAGCTTGAAGTATGAGCACTGTAGCCAAACCAAACTTTGACTTACTCGCCGAACAACTTGACGCGGTGAAACAAGAAACAATGGCCGAGGTAGGCCAAGCCGACGCCAATTATATTCGCAAAGTGATCATGACTCAGCGATTATTCGAGTGGTCAGGTCGAATCTTGCTAGTGCTTGGATTCGTTAGCCCAATCCTCTGGGTAATCGGCGTATTGAGCTTAGCGATTGGCAAAATCCTCGACAACATGGAAATTGGCCACAATGTGATGCACGGCCAATACGATTGGATGAACGATAGGTTTATCAATTCCAAATCCTATGAATGGGATATCGCATGTGATGGCGACAGCTGGCACCGTACACACAATTATGAGCATCACACCTATACCAATATCATAGGCAAAGACAGAGATTTCGGTTACGGCTTATTGCGTTTATCCAATGATTTTCGTTGGCGAGTAAAAAACCTGTGGCAGTTTGCAACCTACTTGCTGCTGAGTGTGATGTTCCAATGGGGTGTGTCGTACCACGAGCTTGCGGCAGAGCGCGTGTTTTTTGGTAAGAAAAAACAAAATCGCGGCTCTGCGGTTAGCCACAGCGAACTCAAAAAGCGTTTCTTCAGCAAAGGCGCAAGGCAGCTAGTAAAAGACTACGTCTTATTCCCGCTGCTGGCAGGACCATTCTTTTTGTGGGTTTTAGTGGGAAACCTATTGGCTAATTTACTTCGTAACTTATGGACCTCGACGATCATTTTTTGCGGTCACTTCACCGAGCATGCACAGACCTTCTCTGAGGCCGATTGCGAAAACGAGACGCAAGGTATGTGGTATTACCGCCAAGCATTGGGTTCGTCTAACTTGCAAGGCGCAAATTGGTTTCATGTACTAACGGGGCATTTGAGCTTTCAAATAGAGCACCATTTGTTTCCCGATATGCCAGCAAAGCGCTATCGAGAAGTGTCGCCAAAAGTGAAGGCGATATTCGATCAGCACGGGATTTACTACAATACTGGTAGCTTTTTCCGGCAATATGGAACGGTAGTTAAACGCATATTACGTTACTCCTTCCCTTAGCCTAAGTTCAGTGAACATCCCAAGTTCACGGTTAATTCTTTCTATCAAAATGGCAGTTTTGGTTGCATGAATGTCATAACTGCCATCACAATATCCGCGCATACTGAGTTCAGTCACCGCTACTGAGGAATCAATCATGCGTAAAACAATCTGTTTACTGGCTTACGAGGGTGTCGAGTTACTCGATTTATGCGGCCCACAATCCGCTTTTTACGAGGCAACCCTATTTGATGACAGCAGCTACGAACTCATAGCCGTGGGTTTTACGGCACGAGCGGTCAACTGCGAGGCGGGTATGCAAGTCACACCCAATGCCACAATTGACGATATCGAAGACTGCCATACACTGATCATCCCCGGCGGCAAAGGGGCAAGAAGCCCCAATATTACTGAGGCCGACCTCAAGCGACTATCAGGTTTGATGCATAAAGCCGAGCGAGTAGTATCCATTTGTACCGGCGCTTTTTTGATGGCTCGTGCTGGCATACCAGTGGAAACCAAAGTCACGACTCACTGGGCCTTTTTTGACATGTTCCAAAACCAATATCCACAGCTACACCTTGAGGCAGAGAAACTGTTTATTCGAGATGGCAAATATTGGTCATCGGCTGGGGTTACCTCGGGTATTGATTTGTCACTTAGGTTGATTGAACTGGATTTGGGCAGTGAGGCATCTCATCACGTAGCGAAGCACTTGGTGGTTTACGTCAAACGCACGGGTAATCAAAAACAATTCTCTGATTTACTGGATGTGCAAGCCCCAAAGCACAATCGAATCCTCAGCGCGACCGATTGGATAAAGGCAAATATTGGTAGCGACATAACGGTAACTTCATTATCGGCACAACTCCACTTGAGTGAACGCCAATGCCATCGGTTATTTTTGACTGAAACTGGCGTAACACCAGCTCACTATGTAGAGAAGATTCGACTACAAATTGCCAGCGAGTTGCTTGCCACCACAGATAAAAACAGTAAATCGGTTGCTGCCGCCGTGGGCTATAAAACCTATGATGGTTTCCGCCGCGCGTTCGAGCGCCATTTTTCCATCTCGCCTTCAGCTTATCGCAATGCATTCTATTCATCTCATCGCGATGATACGCCGTCCTGAGGTGTTCAGACTACGTTGGCCGCTGATGCACATTTTCAGCGGCCAGCCCGACAAACAAAGAAGAATTTGTGGGTAGGCAATTGACTGTATTTTTGTGATGATAGCGCTAATATCGATTTTGTCATTGGATTCACGCATTTATGCTGGCATTGAGTAGCCAATTTTTATTCTTTTTGAGCGCGCTGGGCGCGTTTAACGGGTTGCTATTGGCAGGCTATCTCTTGGCAACCAAACGATCGCAACTGCGATACTGGTTCCTATCTGCATTGCTCATCATGGTCAGTGTTAGAGTCGGGAAATCCGTATTGTTTTTCTTCTATCCAGAATTGGATAAAACGATCTTACAAGTGGGATTGTCGGCGTGTTTTCTCATCGGCCCCATGACCTTCTTTTACACTCAAAGCACGCTATCCAATGCGGTAAAACTAAGCCGTGGTCAACGCATCCATATCAGCATCTTAGCGGGTTTCGTTGTACTCGTGGGCACAGTGTTTCCCTATACCTCGCATACTGATTTGTGGGTGACATACCTCTACAAAGCGGTAAATTACAATTGGCTCGTTTATCTCGGGTTGTCTTGGTTTACCCTTCACCGAGTGTTTCCCGACAAGGCCTCATTGTTCAGCCGCGACAACATGTTGCTATTGAGCGTAAACGTAGGAGCCAGCGCAATATGGTTGGCGTATTTTACCTCTTCACTGACGTCTTACATTGTAGGCGCCCTATCGTTTTCCTTTATCCTTTACGTCTCCATTGTCATCGTGTTTGTGTTGAAACCCAAGCCGGTTTCTTATCAGTCGAAACAGTTTGACCAAAACACGGTTGAAACGCTCAAAGACAATTTGGAGCGCACTATGCTGGCAGATGAGTATTATTGCCATCCTTTGCTATCCATGCCGCAGGTCGCCAGCAAAATGGGGGTAACAACCGCGCAACTTTCCCAATTGCTCAACGACAGTTTGAACAAATCTTTCACCGTTTATGTCAATGAACTCAGAGTGGAGAAAGCCAAATCCCTATTACAAAACGGTCAACCTATGACAATGGAAGTAGTAGCTGAGCAATGCGGTTACAATTCCATGTCGACCTTTTACAGCGCCTTCAAAAAATACACAGATGTGACGCCAGCCAAATACAGAGCCCAGTGGCAATAGTGCTTTGCACTCCGAATTTATAAATTCGGAGTGCGAAAAGATAGGTTACTAAAAGGATTCTCCCTCGCCTTTTTCATAATTGACATTCCTTATACACATTACGGAACGTACTTTATGAAAATGACAAAGGTTTGGTTAAGCTCACTGCTATTGCTCATTACGAGCAACTGCGCAAACAGCACAGAACAACAAGAAGTCGAAGCGGCACTACAACTCTATATTGATGGCACCAGTTTCAGCCAACCAGACAAAATCAGCGATGCGTTTTATACCGACGCTAACTTATTTTTGAGCCACAAAGAAAAGCCGGTATGGATAGTCCCCGTGCAAGAGTATACTAGCTGGTTTAACAAAGTCGGGAGGAAAACGGGGCGGATAGGAAACATTCTAGCGATAGATATTCAAAACGACATAGCTACTGCCAAAATCGAAATTCTTCACCCTCAGAGCCAGTCTCGCTATATTGATTTATTACTGCTGAAAAAGCTTAATAGTCAATGGAAGATAATCAGTAAAACCGCCACTTCCACAGCCGGCAACAACAGTGGTCAGCGCATCTTATTTATCGTTTCCAACGCCCATTTCCATGGCGACAGCCAGATTCCAGCCGGTGTTAGCTTTGGTGAAATCGTCAATGCATATGACGTATTTACCCAAGCGGGTTACACAGTAGATTTTGTCAGCCCTGAAGGTGGCGCGATACCACTCTCTTATGTCAACACGTCGGAAAAGCTTCACAAACAGTATCTTTATGATACCGATTTCATGTATGCCATTGGTCATACTCATACACCAGCAGACATCGACCCGAGCCAATATGCGGCGGTGCAATACATTGGCGGTAGTAATGCCATGTACGGTGTAGCCAACAATGAAGCTATTCAGCGCATTGCCATGGCAGTGTATGAACAACACAATGGCATCATTTCTTCGGTGTGCCACGGTACAGCGGGTATCGTGCATCTCAAGACCTCTGATGGCAACTATTTGGTCAAAGACAAACGCATTACCGGCTACCCCGATAGTTTTGAAAACCCAGATAAAGCCTATTTCAAAGAGTTTCCCTTTCTGATTCAAAAGACGACCGAAGCCCACGGTGGAAACTTCTATCACTCGCCTCGCAACAACGCTCATGTGGAGGTTGATGGCAGAATTGTGACTGGCCAAAATTTCCTGTCTTCAGCCCCAGTGGCCCTCAAAATCATCGAATTGATCGAAAGCCAAGGCTAGCCCGCATTGATCTTTGGAGTCGGGTTGCCAATTCCGGCTCCATTCCTTTACGAGTGCCCGAGAGCAAGCTCTCACAGCCAACGTCTCCAGATAAATTTTCGTCACATACCATCAATGCATGAATGCGATTCATACTTACATTAAATTAAGTCATTTTAATTCATGATAAAACTGCCGTATAACGGTCTCATAGACATTATTTAGACGTCCAAACGTCTAGAAACCCAATCGCGAAGACGAAATGTGAGACTAACATGACCACGGATTTCACTTTTACAGTATCAAGCATACATTTTGACGAGGACTACCGTCCTTCACAAAACACTCGGATTACGACGAACTTTGCCAATTTGGCGAGAGGCGAAAGGCGTCAAGATAACCTTCGCGACGCCCTGAGAATGATAGATAACCGATTTAATGCGTTGGCGAATTGGGATAATCCCAACGGCGATCGATACGCCATTGAACTCGACATTATCTCGGTAGATATTGACGTTGAAGGTAATGGCGACGCGTTTCCGTCCATCGAGATTTTAAAAACTCACATTATCGACAAACAAACGGGCAAGCGTATCGAAGGCATCGTTGGCAACAACTTCTCATCGTACGTTAGAGATTACGATTTCAGTGTTGTATTGCGTGATCACAATAAAGATCGTAGCCAATTTAGTGTGCCCAACAACTTTGGTGATCTGCACGGCAAATTGTTCCAGTCTTTCGTAAATTCCGACGCGTATCGTGCCAACTTTAAAAAACCGCCGGTAATCTGCTTGAGTGTATCAAATAGCAAAACGTATCATCGCACTGAAAACCAACATCCCGTACTTGGCGTAGAATACCTGCCCAACGAATCATCATTAACCGAGCGTTATTTTCAGAAGATGGGTCTACAGGTGCGCTACTTCATGCCGCCTAACAGCGTGGCGCCTTTTGCCTTTTATTTCTTCGGCGACTTGCTAAATGACTACAGCAACTTAGAACTGGTTAGCACTATTGCCACGATGGAAACCTTTCAGAAAATCTATCGCCCAGAAATCTATAACGCGAACGCAGTCGCTGGGCAGTGCTATCAGCCAAATTTACAACACCGTGACCACTCTGTGACTCAGATAGAGTACGACCGAGAAGAACGCAGTCACCTCGCGGTGAAGCAAGGTAAGTATGTGGAAGAGCATTTTATAAAGCCCTATCAACATGTACTGAACCAATGGTCTGCAAACTACACACATTAATCACTAGGCGACGACATACAATGACTACACTATTACCTACTTCAATTGCTGGTAGCTTGCCCAAACCACAATGGCTGGCTCAACCCGAAGTCCTATGGTCGCCTTGGAAATTGGCGAACGATGAATTACTCGCGGGCAAGCGTGATGCACTGCGATTATCTCTTCAAGATCAAAGCCATGCTGGCATTGATATCATCAGTGATGGCGAACAAACTCGTCAGCATTTTGTCACCACCTTTATTGAGCACCTAGACGGTGTCGATTTTGAAAAACGCAAGACAGTGCGTATTCGCAATCGATACGATGCTGACGTCCCAGTTGTTGTCAGTGACGTCACGCGAGAAAAATCGGTGTTCGTCGACGATGCCAAGTACCTTCGAACACAGACGGATAAACCAATTAAATGGGCATTGCCAGGACCGATGACCATGATAGACACGCTGTACGATGATCATTATAAAAGTCGTGAAAAATTGGCCTGGGAGTTTGCCAAAATTCTCAATCAGGAAGCGAGAGAGCTCGAGGCGGCTGGTGTAGATATCATTCAGTTTGACGAACCCGCGTTTAATGTATTTTTTGATGAAGTGAATGACTGGGGTATCGCCGCACTGGAAAGAGCCATTGAGGGCCTGAAATGCGAAACTGCTGTCCATATCTGTTACGGCTATGGCATCAAAGCCAATACCGATTGGAAGAAAAGCTTGGGTTCAGAATGGCGTCAATACGAAGAGATTTTCCCCAAGCTTCAACAGTCCAACATCGACTTGGTGTCATTGGAATGCCAAAACGCCAAAGTCCCAATGGATCTAATCGAGCTGATCCGAGGTAAAAAGGTCATGGTAGGTGCCATCGACGTGGCGACGCATCACATTGAGACGCCACAAGAAGTCGCCAATACCTTGCGCAAAGCCCTTAACTTCGTCGACGCCGACAAGTTATACCCTTGCACTAATTGCGGCATGGTGCCGTTGCCGCAACACGTGGCGAACGGCAAGCTCCAAGCCCTCAGTGCAGGGGCGCAGATAGTAAGAGACGAGCTACTTGGCCGAGCATAACGAGTCACCACAAAAAATGTGCGAAAATTGAACCTAATCGGTGAACCTAGGCTCTTACCAAATACGTTGAGTGACCTTACTTCCTGTTTTGTTTGTAGTGTAAGATGGTACGACATTATGGCCGCAACAAAAGCGGCCTAGGTAGTCGAGTCGTCTTCGCAAATTGGAATTGCTTATGTTTACCGAATCAAAAAAGTGTTTAGCTGTATCTTTGTCTGTGCTGATTCTATCCGCTTGTGGCGGTGGTGGTGGCGGCGCTTCAAGTTCCCCTTCGACTCAGGGTGGGCAAACGCCTGCACCGACGCCAGCCCCGACTCCTGCGCCCACACCATCAACATCTCAGTGGCAATCAGGCGTATTTCCCGCGGCTAGCGAGTTCATTGCAAAATGCGCAGTCCCTCGCACCACCACCGATATTGACGGCAACCCTTATCCAGATACTCAGGGAAGCCTATTCGATGAACAAATGTGGCTGCGGTCATGGAGTAACGATACTTACCTTTGGTACGACGAGATTGAAGATCAAGACCCAGCCAATTACGCGACGGCTCAAGCGTATTTCGATATTCTGAAAACCAATGAAACTACAGCATCTGGCTCAGAGAAAGATAACTTTCACTTCTTTCAATCGACAGAAGAGTACGAGTCATTTTCACAGTCGGGGTCATCCACAGACTACGGCATCGAATGGGTCTTTTTGCGTTCATCACCACCTAGAAACATCATTGCAGGTGTCGTCCAACCCAACTCGCCAGCCGCATTAGCAGGGATTGAGCGGGGTGATAAGCTTCTACAAATCGACGCTGAAAGCGCCATAGATGGCGGTAACGTCGACTTCTTAAACAGTGCTCTCTTCCCGAGTGAGGAAGGGCAAAGTTATAACTTTTTGGTCGAAAAAGTCGATGGTTCAGAGCTCAACGCCAACCTCACTTCAACGACCACAGTTCAGTCCTTCGTTAACAATGTGCAAGTCGTCGATACTGATGCAGGCAAAGTGGGCTACATGCGTTTTGACGGCTTCCAACGACCAGGACAAGGCCCGCTTATTGATGGATTCCAACAATTTGTTGACGAGAACGTCACCGATTTGGTGTTGGACTTGCGCTACAACGGCGGTGGCCTCATAGCGATGTCGTCACAACTGGCTTACATGATCGCAGGACCTGCACAAACCACAGACCGGGTTTACACACTGACACAATTCAATAGTAAATCTGCCACCACCAATCCAGTCACGGGCGATACAATCCGAGCAACACCGTTTTACAACCGCGAAATTGATTGGGATGCAGGTCAGTTTACCGACAACATTTTACCCAGCTTAAATCTGACTCGAGTATTCGTCATTACCACCGATGGAACCTGTTCTGCCAGTGAGTCTTTAATCAACGGCCTGCGTGGTATCGACGTGGAAGTGATTCAAATTGGCGGCACTACGTGTGGTAAACCTTATGGTTTCTATCCAACGGATAACTGCGGCACTACCTATTTCACTATCCAATTCCAAAGCGTGAACGCCAAAGGCTTTGGCGAATACGCAGAAGGTTTCTCGCCCGTGGCATCTCCGGCTTTTGAAGATCAATTACCGGGTTGTACTGTGGCTGACGACTATACGACAGCCTTAGGCGACCCCAGTGAAGATATGTTTGCCACAGCACTAGAGCGCTTGACTACGGGTAACTGCCCGACGGTTGCAGGCAAGAGTATAGAAGTCAATAACAGAGCGACAAACGACGAGTTTTCGGTGTTTGATACGCGTTTCCGTTCCTTTATTCGAGAAAACGGTATCGATTCCCCTATTGCAGAACCGGGCGCGCAGTAATGAGCAAACCTTTACTCATACTCGCCAGCATTATTGGCCTAAGCGGTTGCCAGTCAACCGCTAGTGAGGCGAAGCCTGCGGTGTTGACGTCAAATAGTGCAGCAAATAGCGCCGCCGTCAAAACAGCGCTGTCTGAGTTGATGTTTGGTAGAGAGGTGAAGGTAGCGGCAACCGCTTTTACCACCAGCGATAAACTGGTGATCGAACGCCAGCCTACCAAATATGATAACGGTGGAATTGTCCGCACAGAGCCAGAAGACGTTTGGACTTTTTCCCTCGTTCAGATTGAAGGCCAATGCTGGCTTCAACGAGAAGATAACGGCCAGCGTATCGCGCTTACTAACGTGACCTGCAAACCTTTAAACAACTAGCCTACGGTACAAATCGAAAATGAATGGCGTAACATGTGTCGAGTGTTGAAGACATTTAAGATGCCTGTTTGCTGTCGGCGACTAAATTGCGGTATGCGGAAGGCGTGTGCCCTACCATTTTTTTAAACGCCGTATTAAATGTTGATTTGGAATTGAACCCTACATCCAACGCGATGTTGATGACCAAATCATTGCTTTCAACTAACGCCCGCTTTGCAGCTTCAATACGGTAGCCGTTCACAAACTGGAAAAAATTAGTATTCAAGTATTGAGACAAGGTTTCGGAAATGTGGTTTTCACTTTCATCAATTGCCAGCGACAAACTGTTTAACGATAAGTTGTCTTCAAGATACAAGCTATCTTGACTCATCGCCAGCTCCAGTTTTTTGCCTATGCGTTCCATTCGCTGCACACTGAGCAGTGCACTGCGCTTTGTTTCAGTGCTCGGTTGGCCCTTCTCGGATGCGCTTAAGACTTTTTGCGCCAGCGCTTTTTGAATAAAGAAGGCTAACGCTATTGCCTCGCATAAGGGCAACAAAACGCCCGTTCCAGCCCAGCGCCCGACCAACGCCCCTAACGCAAATTCAACAGCAAACAATAACCACACTGCGCCCCAAACAAAGAGCACAGACTTAAACCAAGAAAGTGAACGTTGTTCAATTTCAGAGAAACGCTCCATCAACTGCGCGACATGGGTTTTGTGTAGCCTAAATGCCATAGCCAGAAAAGCCAGGGTAAACACGATAAAAATGCTCGTTGCGGTCAAACAAGTCGCTAACGCAATTTTCCACAGTTCAGGGTCGCGCGTTTCTGGTTCTGCTAGTGCCAGTTTTTCCGCCGACGACAGTGTCAACACAAACGGAAGCATCGCAACTATCACCAAGACGGGCCCTGACAACGCGAGCCACCAATATTTTTTCTCCACAGTGGCATTGGGCGACATAGTGGCATGTGCATAAAAAAACAAAGCTGGTCCCAGCAACACACGAAACGGGAATTGGGCTCCCGCCAGCGCCGGCGCGTAAACATAAGCGCCGGAGTAAATAAACAATTCTCCTGCCAGATGTATTGTTAATAGCAACAATAAAGCACCAAGGTATAGCGTTTGTTTTTCCCTAGGACGCTTGAGCACATCCAATAGTGCAAACCCCGTCATACCGAGCATGCAGGAATAAATGATAGTGGGGAAAACTTCGACCATAGTGTGACCAAACATCAGCTGTAACAAACTCGGTCATAATAGGTTGAAACCCCACTTCGCGCCACTGCCTTATCGCCAAGCATGTTTATTCTTGCGCTTCGTTTTTCCAAGTTACGGCGAGATAGATGATGAGTAACCCAGTACACACTTCGAAAAAGCTGAAAAACATATAATGCAATGTGCCGCCCATCGTCACCGTATACGCTTGCACTGATGTAGTAATAATACCGGCGACAATATTGAAGTAACGGTTTAATCCATATCTAAGACATCTAGACAAGACAATCATTATCATGGGGATTTGTAGAATAATCGCGAACATCAACAAAAACTCTTCATTGATGACGATATTTCCCGCGCTCCCCTTCAGAAACGCCTTTAAATATTTCGATAAGTGTAAGGTAAAAACATCGCAGTAGATGTAGTTAACCGTTAAGTAAATCCATAGGATTGACAGTAAATTTTTGCGTTCACCGTTGTATTCAAACATTTTCATTTCACATCTCTATCATTGTTGAAGTGAAATCAAAATGCCCTACAGGCCGCATTCTGTCGTCCAAATGGGCCTATTCGAACGAAATAATTGCGCAACTCACAAAAAAACGCCCAGCCATCATGACTGAGCGCTCTTACTTGGCGTGCAATCTTAGCAGTGACAAGCACCACTAAGCTTGCGAGGGAAAATTAACCGTAGACCGGGAAGCGGTCGCAAAGTGCAGACACTTTTTCTGCCGTCGCCTTGGCAACATCTTCATTTTTAATATCGTCGAGAACGTCGCAGATCCAACCGGCAAGCTCTGCCGACTCTGTCTGCCCAAAACCACGTGACGTGATGGCAGGTGTACCGATGCGAATACCACTGGTGACAAACGGCGATTGAGGATCGTTTGGCACGGTATTTTTGTTCAACGTTATACCCACTTGCTCTAAAGCGTGGTCCGCTTCTTTACCCGTCAACCCTTTATCAATCAGGTCTACTAAGAACAAATGGTTATCTGTTTGACCCGACACTATGTTGTAGCCGCGTTGAATGAATACCCCAGCCATTTCACGGGCGTTTGCTACCACTTGAGTTTGATACTCAGCAAACTCAGGTGATGCCGCTTCTTTCAGTGCTACCGCTTTCGCCGCGATAACGTGCATCAATGGGCCGCCTTGAATACCAGGGAATATCAATGAATTGAATTTTTTCTCTAAGTCAGGGTTAGATTTACACAGGATCAAGCCGCCTCTCGGGCCTCGCAACGTTTTATGTGTCGTTGTTGTGACCACATCAGCATGAGGTACTGGGTTAGGATACAAGCCAGCTGCTACCAAACCTGCAACATGCGCCATATCAACCAGTAAGTAAGCACCAACTTTATCAGCAATCTCGCGGAACTTGCTCCAGTCCATAATGCGCGAGTACGCCGAAAAGCCTGCGACAATTAACTTAGGCTTATGCTCGAGCGCTAGATACAAAATGTGCTCATAGTCGAGCTCGCCTGTTTGCGTATCGATGCCATATTGAACGGCATTGTAAAGCTTGCCAGAGAAATTAGGCTTCGCACCATGGGTCAAATGTCCACCGTGATCAAGACTCAACCCCAATACGGTATCACCGGCGTTGAGCAATGCCATGTACACTGCCGCATTCGCTTGAGAACCAGAGTGAGGCTGTACGTTGGCGTAGTCGGCGTTAAACAAAGCACAAGCGCGATCAATGGCAAGCTGCTCTACAACATCTACGTGTTCGCAACCGCCGTAGTAACGTTTTTGTGGATAGCCTTCAGCATATTTGTTAGTCAACTGGCTGCCTTGGGCTTCCATCACTGCTTTGCTAGTGTAGTTTTCCGAAGCAATCAGCTCTACACACTGCTGCTGTCTGAGGTTTTCTTTGGCAATGGCTTCTGCAACACTCGGGTCGACTTGGTTTAACGTTTTGTTGAGGCTATTCATTATTCTTGCTCCCATTTTTTTACACTTGTGATTGAAGCATAGCGCTGGATTATCTATTATTTAAATTAATAGATATTATTGACCAAATTAAAAAACTTAATAGCCAGTTAGCATGAAGAACTTACCTATTGATGTCTTGCGCTCCTTTGTTACCGTTTGCCAAGTTGAGAGCTTTACCCAAAGTGCACAGCAACTAGGACGAACGCAATCGGCAATCAGCCAACAAATTCGCAAGTTGGAAGACCGTTTTGATCAGCAGTTTTTCGTCAGAAGCGCCAATAGTTTTACCCTGACCGAGCAGGGCAAGCGTTTATACGACTACGCAGTTGAAATTCTTGCACTCAACGACATGGCGATTAAAGAGTTTGACCGTGAAGGGATTACTGGCAGTGTAAAACTGGGGATCCCGAGCGAATTTGCCACGGCCATCATACCCAAAGTGATTCACGAGTTTCGCCAAACCCACCCGCAAATCTCGCTAGAAGTAGTCTGCGCGCTGAGCAAAACCCTGCTCCATGAAGACAGCAAGTTAGAAAGTGATTTCGACTTGATGTTAGTGTTAAAAGAGCCCGTACAACCAGAAGACAGTGACTTCATCAAGAAAGAGCCCCTGATTTGGGTAGGCAGCCCTTTGCATACGCTAAAATCAGTCGACCCGCTTCCCCTCGTATTGGCACCGACACCTTGTATTTATCGAAAGCGTGTAGAGACCAAATTACGCCAACAAAAAATAAATTGGAACACCATTTATACCATTCAAGATTTGTATGGCATCCAGTGTGCTATCGAGGAAGGCATTGGTTTTACCGTACTTGCGAAATCCACCATGCCGACCAGTTTAATTGAACTTAAGAATGACGAACGTTTACCTGAACTGGGAGAGGTCGGTATTTACCTCAAACACATGAAAAAAACACCCAACGAAGCCGCTACGCTACTGGCTGACAAAATCCGCCAGCGCTTTGTTTAAGCCCAGAGACGATATAGACACATAGAAAAACGCCCTGATTAGTTCAGGGCGTTTTGGTTTACATTAGATGGCGTTGCACACTTACGCTTTCGACGTGTCAATCGGCAGGCTGCGATAACGCTTGCCCGATGCCTGATACAAGGCGTTGGCAAGAGCGGGAGCAAAGGGTGCCATTCCCGGTTCGCCAAGGCCGGTAGGCTTAGCACCAGAATCAACAAAGTGCACTTCTACTTCCGGCATATCCGAGATTCGCATCACCGGATAATCGTGGAAGTTACTGTTCACAACCGCACCGTCTTTAAAGTTAATTTCACAGTACTTAGACAGCGAAATACCCATCGCAACAGCACCTTCTTGTTGCGCCGTGGCGCCATCTTTGTTGATGACCTGACCACAATCTACTGCTGAATCCACGCGTACAACTTCAAAGTCATTGCCTTTCATTCGCACATGAACCGCCATCGCGATGTAGGTTTGGAAGCTGTAGTGCACAGCAATACCAATACCCTCGCCCGCTGGCAGCTTTTTACCGAATCCCGATTTCTCGGCAGCTAAAGCCAATACCCCTTTTGAACGCGCTACTTGCTCGGCTTGTTCAGGGTTAGTATTGTTGTCGTAAATACGATTAAGCATAGTTACCGTATCCACCCCGGCTTTTTCAGCCAACTCGTCTGCAAATACACCAAAGCCAAAGCCATAGAAAATAGCGTAGACGGCACGATACCAACCTATACGCGTGTGTGCAGGCGCTAAGCCTGATTCACTGCGCAAGTTAGTGATACCGAATGGGTGATTTTCAATTTCGCTTACCGCATTAGCTGGCGCAAACTGGACACTCGGGTCAAACAAGGTATTGATCGACGGGAAAGCAATGCGGTGTAACCACCCTGTGACATTACCCTCGTTGTCTAATGATGCCTCAATGTGCTGTGCACTGTTTGAATGATAATACCCCGTGCGCATGTCCTCTTCGCGAGTCCATGTTAATTGAATTGGCGTACCCACCGCTTTTGAAATCGCTGCGGCTTCCTGAACGTAATCACATTTGAACTTACGCCCAAAAGCGCCGCCACTGATCATCACATTCACATGTACATTCTTTTTGTCGATACCGAGGAAACCCGATAGCACAGTTTGAATATCGTCTGGGCTTTGCGTCGATGCCCACACCTCACAAAAATCGTCCTGAACCGACACAACACTGGCATTAGGCTCCATAGGTGCATGTACCAAGTGGCCTTCAGTGTACGTGGCCGATACGGTTTGTTTGGCACTAGCAAATGCACCTTCAACGTCACCCCTTTCAGCGATTTTATTCGCTGGCTTTTCGACATTAGTGACCAACTCTTGCATATACACATCCGTGTCATAGCTACCGTGAGGGCCTCTATTCCATTCGACTTTAAGCTTATCTACGCCTTGTTGTGCCGACCATGAGTTGTTAGCCACTACAGCCACACCACCAAGGGAACCAAACGGGACTTTCAAAGGGGCCACTTCAACCACAGCGGTAACACCTGCCACCTTTAAGGCTTCCGTTTTATCAACGGATTTCAGAGTACCGCCCATCACCGGACAGTGAACAATAGCGGCGTATTGCATGCCTGGCACTTTGGTGTCTACGCCATAGGTGCGCTGCCCTTTTATGACTTTTGACACATCGTGACGCGGTAAGTGTGAGCCAATGTAACGAAAATCTGATTTGGCTTTCAGCGGCGGGTTTTCTGGCACTGGCATATCCGCAGCCAGGCTCGCTAGTTCACCATAACCGAGCTTTTCACCATTGGTTTTGTTGATAACAAAATGATTTTCAGCGTAGCAGTTGTCAGCGGATGTACCCCACACTTTGGCGGCCGCAGCAACCAACATGGCTTTTGCCGTCGCACCAGCAACGCGCATAGGTTCATACATAGTACGGATACTCGCTGAACCACCAGTTGCTTGGCTGCCGTATTTATCTTGGTCGCCTTCGGCTTGTTCTACGCGAACATGTTGCCAATCTGCATCCATTTCATCTGCGATTACCGACGGTAACGCCGTACTGATCCCTTGGCCCATTTCGCAGCGGCCACAATAAATCAATACATCGCCGTTTTCATATAGATTAATAAAGGCATTGGGATTAAACGTTGCGCTTTGCGCTTTTCCACTTGGGCTAGCAACAGAAGGCAAAGAAAAGCCAATACACAAGCCACCTGTGCCAAGTGCACTAACTTTTAAAAATTGTCGACGGTCTAGGGTGAGCTCGCTAAGCTGGCTAGCAACGGCTGCCGTTTGCTTTTGGCGCTCTTGCTTTAGTAACTGTTCGATATCTGCGCGCATTATGACACCTCTTTAGCCAATTCATCAGCGGCCATACCAATGGCTTTTTTGATTCGCTTGTAAGTACCACAACGGCAGATATTACCGACCATTGCACTCTCAATTTCTTGCTCTGAAGGTGATGCGTTGTTGTTCAACAGGCTGGCTGCATTCATAATTTGACCAGCTTGGCAGTATCCACACTGTGGCACACCAACCTCTAGCCAGGCCTTTTGCAGCGGATGATCGCCGTCATCAGATAAGCCTTCAATCGTCGTAATGCTGCGCCCAGCCATTGCACCTACCGGGGTCACGCAAGAGCGTACCGCTTGGCCATCAACGTGAACCGTACAAGCACCGCATAATCCTTTACCGCAACCGAATTTAGTGCCTGTAAATTCTAACCTGTCTCGTAAGTACCAGAGTAATGGCATGCTTTCAGGCACGTCAATATCGTGGTCAACCTTATTAATGGTGATCTTTTTATTCATCATCTCTCCGTGGGATCGGTCTTCGAAAACGATTTAGTTAAGTTAGCCCTCAATTGCCATTAAGCCAACTTTATTCAACCCGTTATAATGTAGTTGAGCGCGTCTAAAACCGCTTTGTTTTGCTAAAGTCCCACAATAACCAATACAAATCACGCGCCTTTTGGTTGCGTAAAACGTCAATTTCCCCTGATAAAGAGTTGTCAAAAATCTTTACAATTTATATCGCCATTGACTCTCACCTTAAAAAAAAGCCAATAAAAACAACAGCAAATATTCAAGGCATGTAGCTTGCTTAAAAACCATACAGGGAATTTGTCGATTCATGCTGTACGTCAAATTGATTCACTACACTTAAAAAAAAGAATCGCGAATGCATTGGATATGCCCCGTGTTTCGATGAACAAAAAACAATAATTAAGGACACAACCATGAAATTTGCAAAAGTACATCAGCTTTTTGCCGCCGCATTACTGTTGGCCACATCGAGTGCCAATGCAGGGCTTATCAACTGGACGGATTGGCAAAATCATATCTCTAACGTTTCACCGTCAAATTCTAACTCTTTGGTAACGGGACAGGTGAATACAGGCAGCGGGTTAATTTCCGTAGAGTCTGTCAACAACAACCCTAATGCTTTCGTGCACCTTGGCGGCAATACGCCTAACTACTGGGGCCCAAGTGCGAGCAACCCAACCGTGACAGCATTCACCGTGAATGGCGTAGACGAAGCACCGGTAACATCAGATATGATCGCGTTAAACGCCGGTGGTACTGTGACTATCAACTTTGGCCAACAAGTTACCGATGCCTATATTGGTTTAATCAGCTGGAATGGTCAGTCTTTCAGCCCGGCAACGTTTGACAAAGAAATAGAACTAGTTAGCTCAGGTACAGGCTATTGGGGCTCTGGTAGCGGTGTACTTACCCCAGACAACATGGGCTTTACCAGTGTTGGCGAGTACCACGGCATTATCAAAGTACTTGGCACTTACACCAGCTTCTCATTCACGCATCGCTCAGAATTCTGGCATGGTTTCAGTGTCGGCCTTGGCCCACAAACCACTAGCAGTGTCAGTGCACCAAGTGCTTTTGCACTATTTTCGGCGGTAATGGCCTTTGTGCTGTTCAGAAGAAAGGTCGCTAAGCGCTAATATTGATTTGCGCGCGCTAATTGGGGCGCGCGTATCTATCTTTCTCAACTCGTTCACAATGGCTCTGCTATCAATCTAGTAGCAAGTAGTCTTTCCCAAATTATTGCGCAGATTCGGCTATATCTGCTAGCAAGTCGGTAGTGCCCACATCTACTCCCATTTGATACAACAAGGTCGATACTTGCCCTCGGTGATGGGTTTGATGATTGAAAAAGTGTTGAAGCAGCATGCCTAGATTCTTCGCTTTTGCTTGCCCTTGCGTATTGCGATAACGCAAGGTCTGTTCGCAGATGTCAGGGGTTACCACATCCGTCAATTCCATGATGAGCGTATCGAGCGCGATTCGTTGTTGCTCTAATGCTGGCAGTGTGGCGTGTAGCGTTTGGTTTAGAGATATTGGTGTCGGAAATTGTCCAAGCGGCGTATCTAGCCAAACCAACGAAGGCAAAGTGGCGAAACGCTTAAGCCAAATCAGGTCTCCTACCATAATGTGGTTAAGGGTACCGAGTACCGAACCAAAGAACGCGCCTTGATCAGCCGTTATTTCGGTATGACTCAGTGTTGACGCTTGGCAATACACAGCGCGGTTCATGCGCTGATTATACTGTGCCATCAGGCTAAAGTTGACCAAACTATGCCCCTTCTACCAATGCCTACTCTACGACATACCACTTTATCTCGTATGGGCTCAATGTGGAATACAAACCAATGTGACGAGTATAGGGGCGCAGTGAAATTGTACTGTCTTTTCGATTGGGGATTTGTGCTTCAATACCGTTGATTTGGGCGTAAACATTGTCACCAATGATACTCAAAAACCCCGTATCCATCGCGTGCTCTACAAACCCCAGATTCATGTAAATACGGATGGGTTTGCCATCTCTTATGGCTTGTTTTAGCTGCGCGATGCTGCCAGATATCCGCTCGGCTTTATTATTTTGGTGATACAACACCGTTGGTTGCGCAAGAACACCATTGCTGGCGCTCCACAGCGCAAACAAGCTTGCCAGTATTATCAGTCGCTTTTTCATCAGTACACTCTCTCTTTTCGATACAAAGAGTGTATTCTAGAGCCAATCAGCGCGTTTGATTCAGTGTGTGAATTGCTTTGCAGAGCGTACAAAGAGGCTTTCATTCAAGTGTCACTGGTTTGGTAGGCTTTGCGAATTTCGTTTGGGCTCTTGCCAATGATCTTCTTAAATGCGCGGGAAAAAGCAGCCTCGGATTGATACCCCACTTCCAACGCAATCGCCAGCATAGAGTCTTTAGACAATTGGAGCTTAGAATAGGCCAATGACATTCGCCATTCGGTTAAATACTCCATTGGCGTATTGCCAATCAAACGCTTAAATTGCTGGGCAAAGCTCGTCCTCGACATACCAATGTTTTGTGCTAATTCCTCCAGTGACCAATGGTGATCAGGAGCATCGTGGATCAAAGTTAACGCTTTGCCAATGCGATCGTCTTCGAGTGCGCCTAGCCACCCCATTTTGTCCTCACCAATTTCAATGAGGTGTTGGCGCATTGCCGCGATAACCATAATATCAGCCAATCTGGCGATCACTGCCTCCGCGCCGACACCAACCCCAAGGGTCTCCACTTGAAGTAAGTGACTAATATTATCGACAATACTGTTTGCTGCGCTGTCCTCCTGACGGATAAGAATTTGTGACGGCAATATGCCCAATAGCTTTATCGCTAACGGATGTTGGAACAGTAGTACACCACACACCATGTTGGTTGCGCTACCCTGACCGCCAAACGCTAGCGTTTCGTAGCGCTCAGTTACGGCCTGTATTGGCAATTCGTGAAGTGGTGTAAAGTCCTCGCAAGCGCCATCATTCAGGGTATGGCCCTCGCCTTTTGGGAACAAGATAAAATCGCCAGCGCGCAATTCAATATGCTCGTCACCGATACTAAATTGTGCACTGCCATCAACAACCAAGTGAAACATCATACAGTTGTGCATAGGCGGCATACGCATTGCCCATGGGGTACGCAATGTTGACTGAGTAAAAAAAGCGCTCTCCATGCGTAAACTATCGAGTAATTTTCCAATAGGCTCGTCCTTGATTGGTGTGTTCACTCGATGTTTATAGTCAAAGTTCATGGTGCGTTACCTTTTTTGTTTGTTACGCCACTAGCCTCAAGGTTAGCATGCTTGGTTGGTACTAAAGATCAAAAATGACAAGTTAAGCCAGCGCAAATAAAAACCCCGCCAAGAGTGCACTCCCTGTGCGCAGATGGTTCCACCCTACCCACCGCTTAAGGTAAATACGCCAAACTTCAGCGAGTGCATTGTCGTGGGCGTCTCTGAGTTTATCGTTCAGTGGCACATTAAAAACTGCAGTCACCGCAGTAGTACCGATAAAAAATATGATCCCCGCCCAGGCTTTGGGCCCGACGTGAAAGAAAAAGAAATACAAGCCCGCCACACCCGACACGATAAAACACATCATGAACAAAGGATTGAGGATTTGCTTATTGATGGCCACCATCACTTGTGCGCCATTAGGTTGCTCTGCCAACACCGCCATGATGGTATTACTAAAGATAAAGTACAAACCCACCATAACGATGATAGTCAGTTCAAGTATCGCCTCAACAATGGTCGTAACCGATAAATCAAACACGAGCAGCCCCTTTAAATGCTCTCATGTTGCTCTTTACGAACTCTCTGAAACGCTTTGGCGGACGACCCAAGGCTTGGTCGACACCTTTAGCAATGTATTCATTGCGTCCGTCTAACACTTCCGTAAATAAATACGTCAGCATCTCGATGGCTTTGGGATCAACGCGGTTGTGATTTAATGCAGCCACAAAGCTCTCAAGGGAAATTTGAACAAAGTCGACAGGTGTGGGCAGAAACTCAGAAAAGATATCGGCCAACTGTGAAAAGCTCAGTAACTCAGGGCCGGTGACTTCATAGAGTTGGCCATTGTGTTTACCATCGATAAGCGAAGCCACTACAACATCAGAGATATCATCGACATCAACAAACGGCTCGGTAACATCACCAACAGGTAAGGCAATCGTACCCGCCTCAATGAAGTTGCGAAACATGCCTTCGCTAAAGTTTTGATTAAACCAACTGGCCCTCACCACCGTCCAACTCAAGCCCGATGTTTGTACAATTTCCTCACAAATTTGTGCAGCGGGTTCGCCACGACCAGACAATAAAGTAATGTGTTTTACACCTTTGATTTTAGCCAAAGCGCAAAATCGTGCGATATCTTCTGGGGCCTCGGGAATCGCCAAATCGGGATAGTAAGTAAGGTATACCGCATCTATCCCACGCAATGCTGCTGCCCACGTTTCGGGTGCTCGCCAGTCAAAGTGCACTTCGCCTAAACGGCTTGCGCCTTTCACATTTAAGCCCATCTCGGTGAGCTTGTCGCAAACTCGAGTCCCCGTTTTACCTGTCGCGCCAATCACTAGGTATGTGTCTATTTGGTTTGTCATTGTGCCTTTACTCTAAATTAACTAGGTAAAGGCACTATAACTAAGTCATTGCGAACAATATTTGCTCAGCGTATGGATTTTAATGCACATCGTACCGATATCTGATGTGGTCAGGGCATCAATACAAGGTCTGTTGCTTGCGTAGAACCCCTAGTTTGAGTCAGTCACTTCACGCTTAACGTTGTCGAGCAAGTATTGGCACAACGCTCTCACCGCCGGTGATGAGCTCCTGCGTGATGGCAGTATTAAGCTCAGTTGTGCTTTACCACAATGCCAATGTGGCAGCACCCGAACCAAGCGTTGACGTTTGATTTGCGCCTCACAAATATATGAAGGCAAACTTACAATCCCCATGCCATCAACCGCAGCATCAACCAGAGTACTCATGTCATCACTGCACAAACGCGGGGAATGGGCCACCGCAAACTGCTCTTGCTCTCGTTGCAGCAGCCACTCGCCTTTGCGCACCTGCCAGCCTACCTTCAAGCTTTGATGTTGGGCGAGCTCATTTGGGTGAGTGGGTGTACCCTTGTCTGCCAAATAATCGGGGCTGGCGTAAAGGCACCAAGTAACATTCGCTAGGTGGCGCTGAATGTAACTTGAATCAGGCAAAGGAGAGGCGTGGCCGCGAATCGCCAAATCAATACCTGAGGCAATAAGGTCGACAGATTCATTGGTCACCTGCTGTGCGATATCCACTAACGGGTGGGCGCGAAGAAACTGGCAAAGTAACCCCTGCAGTGTAAACTGGGCAAGACCGACAGAGCAGGTAAGCGAAACACTGCCGCTTAACGTGGCTTTGCGCTGACTGACGGTTGACTCTGCCACCTCAACACCTTCTATCACTGCTACCGCTTTTTGATAAAACGCGTGTCCTATTTCTGTGATTTCAAACTGTCGCGATGTACGTTGAATTAACTTGGTATCTAGCCGCGTTTCTAAGTTGCTGATGTGGCGGCTAATCCGCGATTTGGGGATGTTTAACGCTTCGGCCGCTCTAGAGAAGCCGCCTTTTTCCACAACGTGCACAAAGTAAAAATAATCGTTGAGATCCATCACTGCTATCTAAGCCTGCTGTGTATTTTTAAATTAGATTCGTTCCATATTTAGAACAATACTTTCCAATATCAGCTATTTCAAGTGCCATTGTTCCACTGCTAGTATTTTCATTACGCTAACTCATACCTAAGGACGAGCCAATGACCACTCAACCCCAATTAAATACTGCCCCTCAACGCGCAGCATCTACGCACGTTGAGATTAGCCCCGTCGTCGCCGGCAACCCCTTTACAGTCGGCCACGGCTTTCACGCTAGCGCTTTTCGCCAAGCTGATTTTGCCAACTTGATGGACCCGCTCATCATGGTCGACCACTACACCATGACAAAATCCACCTTTGGAGCTCACCCCCACGCGGGCCTCTCAGCGGTATCACTGTTATTGGAGGACAGCGTTGGTGAGTTTAACAATCGAGATTCACTAGGAAATGACTTTGATTTACATGCTGGCGACTTGTATTGGCTAAAAGCGGGTAGCGGAGCTATTCACGACGAGGCCCCAAAGGCTGGGGCCTCAATCCATGGCCTACAGGTCTTTGTTAATATTCCAGCTAATGAAAAACAAACACCACCCGCATCTCTGCATGTAAAAGCCAAGGACATGCCAATTTTGGTCGACGTTGGTTACCGAGTAAAATTAGCGCTTGGGGAACTCAATGGCATTAAGGGGGCGACTTCGCCATCTGTGCCGTTAACCATTGCCGACGGCGTGCTTTTTGCCAATGGCACCTACGATATAGTTATTCCGGCGGGCCACAACCTTTGGTTAACTAATCTTTCTGGCAACGCAGCACTTTTTACTCAGGGAGAAACCCTTAACTTGGCATCAGGGCAAGCGGTAACGATAAGTAATCGCAGTCACACTAGCATCGACTTGCAGCTACATAACTTACTCGCCAAAGAAACCCAATTTGCCCTATTTATGGGTAAGCCGCTAAACGAAGATTTCGTACAAAAAGGCCCGCTAGTGGCGAGTTCTATCGCACAGATGGAAAAGGTTGAAGCCAACCTCGCAGCCGGATTATTTGGCCAAATCTCACCCGCCAAAACGGTGCTAGCATGATAGCGCCGAAATACGAGTTCCACGTCTTTGCCTTTGTCATGTCGTTTATCATGTCAGGCATGCTGTCACTCGCAATGACGTTGTTTGGCGCATCGACTCTTAGTCATGTTGTACAACTTTGGCCAAGTGCTTGGGCTAAATCGCTGGTTGTCGCTTTTCCTGTCAGTCTATTTGTCGTGCCCTGGGCCAAACGCCTAGTTGCGTCTTGGGTTGCGCGGGCACCACATTAGTCATTTAACGGCAAAGGCTTATTCACACGCCACTTTGGCGTAGGGGTAAGCTTGGCCATAAGCCAATACATCAACACCGCTCTCTTTAAACTGATACGATGGAGCTAAACCTAGAGAGCGAGTATAAAACCTATCGTTACCCTCGGGAAACAAGCGAAAGTCTGCCCAGCCCTGACGTTGACCAATCAAGTTGTTTCCAACTAGATTAAACTGAAATACTGCGCCGCTCTCCGATTGATAGCAACCATCGAATATCAGTAGCTTCGCACGTTCGATGGCAATAGGCTGACGTAAGCGCTCAGCTTCCCGTTCGTATTGTTCGGCGTCACCCGAACCCGTAGCACCCTCGCTTCTCGCCAGCTGCGCCGCCCGTTCGAACTCAGCGATTGCCAGTTCGTTTTGATCATTAAGTGCATACACAGTCGCTAAGTCTCGATGATTAAACGGATAGTTGGGGTAGTGTTTCACATTGACTGTTAACACCGTAATCGCCCCCTCATAGTTGCCTTGCTCAACCAAATAGCTTGCCAACGCATGGTACTGCTCGCCCGTTTGCTTCACCGTGGAGCCAAAACGTTTTTTGATTGCGGCAACAAACTCTAAGAACGATTCGGAGGTAAATTTGCCCCATTTTGCATTGTCGTATACCGCCTCCGCGAACACGTGTTTAAGACCATCGTAAAACACTGTCATCGGGGCTGACATATGACCTTCGCCGTTGTATACCTTAAAGCCAATAAGCGATGACGACGCCTCGCTGCGGGCCAAACCATCGTAAAACTGCTGAGCCATCGGCACCATGCCATCGAGTTCGCCTATGCCAATGTAAACCGGTGTTGATGTTGGCAATTCACTCTCATCCATTTTTGAAAGTTGGTTGAGCACGGCTTGGTTGTGCCACCACATGGACGGTGCCACGATAATGTAAGCTTGGAACGACGGGTTCTCCGCCAACAGCTGGCTGGCCGCAAATAATCCACTGAGCGAATGTCCCATCA
Organism: Alteromonas sp. 5NS40-0096; assembly: GCF_057544385.1. Lineage (NCBI taxonomy): Bacteria > Pseudomonadati > Pseudomonadota > Gammaproteobacteria > Alteromonadales > Alteromonadaceae > Alteromonas > Alteromonas sp. 5NS40-0096. The sequence continues at coordinate 701,167 of NZ_BAAJLQ010000002.1, read as the reverse complement.
ATACTCGATAGGGATGTGTACGATAATGCTTATCCACGAATGCCATGACTTCGTGTTCAATGAATTCGGCAAAAGCCTCAGCCCCACCGCTCTGTGGTGAATAATTGATATCTTGGCTCGGCGTGAAATCACGAGTGCGATCAACGCTGGGAATCGCCACAATAATCGACTTGGGTAAACCCGACCATTGCGACTGGATTCTGGTACTTGCTACGGCGTGTTCAATGTTCTGCTCGCCATCTAACAGAATGTGTACGGGGAACGTATCCCTTGATTCTTCATAGCCTTGGGGCACAGAGATCAGGACTTCACGCTTTTCGCCGAGAATCTTCGAATCAATCGTAAAACGCGCAGCAATACTGTACTCCCCGGAAGCTACCGCCTCTTGTGCATGTACGCCATTATGTAACCCCAGCACTACAACTAATCCCAACACCCTGTGTAACCACTTCATATCTCTTCCTCAGTGAAAATTAAAAACGACTTGTTAAGTCGATGGGCGAGGAAAAATAGTTTGGTGCGAGAGTTGAACGGTTGATATTTGTAGGTGGACAACTGAAACGGGTTACCCGTGCTAGATTTCAGTATTTTTGCGCTGTGACATCACCAAGGCAAAGAAGCAGAGCACAATATTAAAAAAGGGAATTTGCAGCGATGATGGCAGGCTATAGATGATAGTAACGGACGGTATCCAAATGACCCAATTAGTGAGTATGGTTCTACCGATTTCTTCCGCTACCGTGGCGAATGACCATTGCTGCTTGAACGTTTGCCAATCGCACTGCACCGCAACAAAGCGGTAAACGATGCTCACCAACGGGCAGCTCAGCAGCGTGCTAAAAACAAACTGATCGACGGCGACTTTCTTTGCCAGCGTGGCCACAGTATTTTCCGTACCAAACCATATCGCTTGGTATTGGTAAAAGACATCAATAATACCCCCCATTAGTGCCCAAACGCCAAACAAGGTAAAGAAGGTTAATACTGAACGTTGGCGATAATGGCCAAGTGCGTATTGCCATACAAACGGCAAGACCGCGCCAAAACACCCTGTTGCAAGCATACTGTAAACCAAGCCTGTGCGCTGTTTAAACTCGGCTAAACCATCAAGCAAGTTATGAGCTAACGGCAGATAGAAATACAAACCCGCGATGGCAAGTGCAAAAAACTGCAAGGCAATGGCTGCTTGTCGTTTGGCGTAAAGGTCTTGTTTAAGGGCGTTTAGGTTAAGTCGCACTGAGGGCCATTCCAAATTCGATGATGACCATAATGTACCACCCTATTTTGGCAATCCTGTTACTTTATTTCGCGAAACCTTTGCCAAAACCACTAGCAAGCAAGTCGGCATTGAGAAGAAAAGTTGGAGGCACCGCCAATTCGCAAAGGCGCGGCGCCCCCGTAAGCTGCTACGAAAAAGGTGTTACGCCAGAGCAGAATTGAACAACGCCAGCATGCGTGCCCACGCTTTCTCGGCTTCTGCCTCGTTGTATACCCTAGAATCTGGTGGGCACCAACCGTGCAACGTACCTTTGTACACCTCAATTTCAGCTGGCGTTCCTGCCGCTTCATAGGCCTTCGCTAAATCACTCTTCACCGTAGGATTGCGCTCGTCATCGTTTTCAGCAATGGCGTGCAGCACATGGGCTTTCGACGTTGGAATGAGCAAGTGCGGACTATCTGGCTTATCAGTTACCATGCCACCACCATGAAAAGACGCCGCCGCACCGACGCGCTCCGGCACCGCACCCGCGGTGCGAACAATCAAAGGCCCGCCCATGCAATAGCCGGCGGTACCGATTTTACGGCTAGTATCTACCGCGGGTTGCTGGTCCAAGAAAGTGATGTAATCACGAGCATCAGACATGCTTGCTGCGTGGTCGAGGTTGCGATACATCGGCATAATTCGAGCTCGTACTGCGGGGTCGCTAAACTGCTCTCCCTCTGCGGTAATCGGCGCTTTTGCGTCGCGATAAAACTGGTTCACCACCAATACCGCATAACCTTCTGCAGCTAGGCGTTTGGCCATGGCTTTAAAGGCAGGTCGCAAACCTCGTATGTCTGGCCACATTAAAACACCTGGATGTTTGCCCTCTTTGGGATGAACAAAGAAAGCGTCTGACACACCATCGGCCATGGTAATGGAAACATCGGACTCGACCAGCTCACCATCAAACAACGCACTGGCGTTAGCAAGGCCGCCATAGCACAAGGTGACAATGGCAGAGAGACTCAGTTTGCTGAAGTCTCGGCGATTGAGGCTCCCACCCTTTCGCTCAAAGTCTTCGTTGTCTTTTTCGGTAAATTCATCACACATGGCTCTCTCCCGCTTGTTGATTAATGGCTTCGATATACTCGCTCACTCAATTCACTACTGTTTCATAGCTGACAAAACAAACACACTTGAATACGACAAATGGTTGGGTTTTAAGGTTATATGCATTTTGCTAAATCGCCAGAAAGCGCATTACACTTTGTTATACAGCTGCCGTTGTTGTTGCCACTTTACAAATCGGACCAGTCGGATAAGCTTGGCTCGCTCTTAGCTAAAATTTCAGATGATGGAAGTAAATCTCATGACGAAAGAACTCAATTATTTAGCTGAATCTCAAGCGTTTGGAAACGCCATTTTACAAGCCAAAGCACTCAACTTGAGTGTTTTGCACGCCACTCGTACACAACTTGTCATGGAGTTGCCCTACAGTACTCAATTGATTGGTAACCCAGATACCGGCACGATTCACGGTGGCGGCATTATTACCTTAATGGACTCCTGCTGTGGTATTGCTGCCAGGAACGCGCTTTCAGCAGAGGAGATCTGCCCAACCTTGGATTTACGCATCGATTACCTGCGCACGCCCAACATTCACGCTCCGGTATACGCCAGAGCAGAGTGTTACCGCATGACCGAGCATATCGTGTTTTTGAAATGCGAGGCGTATCAAGACGAAAAAGTCATTGCCACCTGTACCGCCAATTTCATGCGCCTAGGTAAAAAGATTCCTTTGACTGTGTCACCATCTATGCCAACCCCACAAGAGAATGCCCAAGATGGCACCAATCAATTTGAGCAAGCGTCAGCGGTAAACCTACTAGAACTGGATAGCGATAATCCGCGAGCAGTGATAGAGGCTATTCCCTATGCAAAGTTCATCGGTATGGATTTACACCAGAGCAATGGCAATGACGAGTACACCTTTGTGCTAAGAAGGAAAGACTCCAATCTAGGTAACCCAGTATTTAAAGCGATTCATGGTGGCGTGATTGGTGGCTTTATGCAGCTTTCGGCAGGCATGCACTTGGTGTTTTCATCTTCCAGTTCGCAGCTACCCAAAGTGATTGATTTTTCTCTCGACTATTTACGCGCTGCCATGGATCAAGATACCTACACCAAGTGTACCATTACTCGGAAAGGCTCTAGGGTAGCCAACGTAGATATTGTCGCTTGGCAAACCTCTGAAAACGAGCCAATTGCCACTGCCCGCGCGCATTTTTTGTTGGTGTAAAACAAAAGCCAAGGTCTTTTTCCGCAGCACCTCATGCCAAACTCGTTCCCCCAACTCAATACATATTGAGCTGGGGAAAAGGCTACCATGGGCGCGGTTTCACCATTATTCAAATCGGTAGGTAACGCGCACACCATAGATACGTGGCTCAAGGTAATTTGGCACTCGATATCGGCCGACCAAAGAGTTTTGTACCGCTAACCCCGTAAGCGACGCTTCATCTGATGCATTCTTGACGTAGGCTTCAAACGCCCATATGTCATTGGTGTCACGCAGCGTAATACTGGCATCAGTCTGATGCCAAGAATCGACTAAATCGTTAGGCTCATTGTATAAGCTGGTTTGATACTCGTCCTGCCAGAAGGTTTGCACGCGATACAGTACTTCCCAATCTTCATTAATGGATTGCAGGTATTGTACTCCTAGCTGCAAGCTGGCATCGGGAGAATACACCAGTGGACTCCCTTTGATGTTGACTGGAGGAGAACCGACTGGACTTGCGATATTAGGAACCGTTAAGAAGTCTTCTTTAATTTCTGAATCTAAAAGTGCTAGGTTTACGTTTATTCTCAATCCCTCTATCGGCATCGCGAGTAACTCGACTTCCGCCCCTTTGACATCGGCATCGACATTGGTGTTAAACGTTGTTCCATCACCCAATATGCCACCAACTTGCAGGCCATCATATTGATAGAAAAACGCCGTTACATTAGCTTGAAATGTTCGGTCTGCAAATGTGTTTTTAGTCCCGATTTCCAGTGCAGTAATGTACTCAGGATCGAAGGTCGGAAACGAAGAATCACTGGCTCCAGGGTTGATACCACCGCCTTTGTAACCTCGAGACAAGGTACCAAACAACAAGGTCTCTTCAGTAAAGTCAATGTCGGCCTGATAGCTCAGTCCCAGCTTTCCTGTGAATTCCTCCCACTCGCCCTCGCCGTCTCTAAACGTGCTATCCAAATCAAATTCAGTGGTTAAAAACGAGCCTGGCGTAAAGGGGTATAAGGTAAGTGGCGAAACCGCGCGCGTCACAACACTTTTTTCATCTTCGGTATAGCGTAAGCCCACTGTCGCCTGTAACTTCTCAGACAAATCGTAGTAAGCTTCACCGAATATCGCCCATGACTTAGTGGTTAATTCTGGCGTGTCGAACCTAAAAGTAGCCAATTCATCAGGCAAAGCTTTGAAGGCAGCAATGGCGGTGAGTTCAGGTAAGTAGAATGCGCCAAATGACTCGGCGTCATAGTCCAAATAGAACAGCCCCGCTGTGTAATTGAACGGGCCGTCGGTGTAAGACGCTACCCGTAACTCTTGGCTCCACTGCTTACTACTGGCTTGGTCTGAACGAGCTGTTGAATAACGAGTCGTAGGCTCCGTCCTTCCCTCAGGCAGTAGCAAACTCTGTGGCGCTAACAGCGCATCGGCGCCGTCGGCGAAATCGAAATCAGAGAACGCCTGTGACGAACGATCGTGATATGCCGTCACCGACGTAAACACGTAGTCGCCAACATCATAATTAAACTCAAAAGAGACCAACAAATCATCGGCATTGAAGCGCGGTTGATAGTCGGTGCGAATTTGACGGGGATCGCTAGGGTTTGCTCTAACGGAACCGTCTAAATTCGTATTGTAAAAATCAGGGCGAGTGCCATAACCTAGGGCTAGAAACACGCCGCGCAAAGCGCCATTTGCAAGAGAACCATCTGTAAAACTGGTATTGGGGTATTCATTCCCCAGTGAATCTTCACTACAACCCAATATCGGGTCAGCAGTACACAGATTGCCGACTCGCGCACTGCGGTCACTGTGTTCTTTGAAGTACTGGGCAAACAGCAAACCACTTGCCTTATCGCTGAATTGGAAAGCCGTCGTACTGCGCACAGACCATTGATCGCGACCATCGATGCGATCGAAACCGACATTTGGCGCAACATTTTCTGTGTAGCCATCGCGTTTTACCGTGTTGAAGGCAAAGCGCTGAGATACGCTATCGGATATCGGTAGATTAAGATAACCCGTCGTTCTCAGACCATTGAAGTTCGAAATATCTGTGGTGATAGCCGCTTCAAACACATCTTCAGGACGACGCGTAAGTGTATTCAATACACCCGCTGTTGTATTTCTGCCGTATAAGGTACCTTGAGGCCCGCGCAATACTTCCACTGAAGCCAAATCATAGTATTCGTTTTGAATCGTATTGGCGGTTAAATATACCCCATTAACGTGAACACCTAAGCCGGGATCAGCCGTAGCCGAGACGGCATTATTCCCCACTCCCCGCACACTGAATCCAGTATTGCGAGACACAATCAAGTTAGGCACCGCATACTGTATATCTAACGCATCCTCAATATCCTGATCTTGCAGCATCATTTCGTTAAAAGCGCTAATGGCAATAGGCGTTTCTTGCAAAGTTGTCACCCGCTTTTGTGCAGAAACTTCGATTACCTCAATACCAGAGGTTTCGTCAGCGCGATCTGTATTTGATGACGAGGATGCGACTTCTTGCGCGAGTAGTGACAGTGAGAATGGCAAAGTTAACGCGCCAGCAACAAACAACTTGGGTATTGAAAAGTTTTGCATTAGCAGCTCCGGTGTTTCCTTTATTAAAATTTTAGGCAGTTATTGACGGCCATTTGTTCGCTTTTTCGATTCTTATAGAACAAACCGTCAATAAGGATTAACTTATTGCCATATTGAACAATAGTCAACCAAAAATGTTAACGTGATGTTATTTTGATTCGCAGAGAAAAAAGGAGAAAGGCAGCAGATAGTCAGAACGGGGGATATCTACGACACCGTTCACATAGCAAAAATGGTATGGAAATTTTAATGATACAGAAGTATTAAGACTGCTTGTAAGGTCTTATTTTCAAAGGTTTGAAAGAGCGTTCATAGTTGTTGCGAAGCCCCTCGATACTGCCAATCATCAGGGCCACCGTTAGGTCTTCAACTTTTTGCTTACTGACTTCATGGCGAGTGAGATAATGACCCGCGGCGTAAGGTAACCCCAGTGCAATATCAACACCTATGGTAGCGACCTCCATATCGATATCGAAGTTATCACTGAGAATTTCAGCCATAAACTTCACCGCATATTCACGACCAAAGTCAATGGGATCGCCACTTTCAGCGATACTGGGCTCGGCTGCCAAGCGGTCGATAATCAGGCCCCTTTCATCCATGTACGTCAAATAAGTATTGGTTGTGGTTCTAACCAACTGCTCAAAGGTTTCAACGTTTTTCACGGCAATCACTTGGCGCTTACGCAGCCTTAAATGTTCCCTTTTCAACAGGGTTTTCAATAGCTCAGTCATACTCGGAAAGTATGCATATACTAGGGATTTACTGATACCGGCTTCACGGCCTAAACGCTCCATCGTAATAGCAGACACGCCCTCTTTTGCGACAACCTCAGCGGCATGGTCGAGGATTTGATCCTTTCTCACTTCGGGAGAAAGACGCGTGCGAGTTTTATTAGACGATGACATGAATTGGCACAGCTTTTAATTGAAAATCAATGGCCTGAATATCGTATATCAAGTAGTAAAATGCAAGCTCTACCTGCGCAGAGTCCAACCCAACCTCATTCATGGGCGCAGATAAGTATCCATCACATCAAGTACTTCATCACTGTGAGTAACAAAGGGCGTATGGCTATTGGTATCAATGATATGAGTCTGTAAGCGAGTGGCAAACGCTTGAGTGTTAGCTAAGGCATCAGCAGTAAATGCTTTGTCGTTGGAAGACCAAATCAATAGCGCTGGCGTGTCAACTTTAGTCAATTGATCTGGCCAAAAATCGGCCGATTGAATGTTATCAAAACCAGGGAAGTTTTGACTATAGTAGGCCAACGCCGCCTCTGCTGACTCGCTATTTTGCCAGGCTTCAAAGAAGGCTTGCTTGTATGCCTCTGCGGCTTCGCCTTCACTATAGCTCTGTTCTAGCCCACGCCACAGAAGGTCTGGACCAGACCACCAGAACAACACCTTGAGCCACCAGCTATCAAGTTTACCAATGTATTTTGAAGCGTCACGCTGCGCTTGGCTACTATTGAGCGTGTGCAAAAACGCATTATACTGAGGGGCGTTAATCACCACTAGCTGTTCGATTAACTGGGGCTCGGTTTGCGCCAGCCCCCAAGCTAATACACCACCCCAATCGTGTCCCACCAAGGTTACTGGCTCGCTAGGGGAAACCTTTAACACCAATTGACGAATATCTTCGACTAGGTTGGCAATATTGTAGTCTTGAATATTGTCGGATTTAGCACTGCGACCATACCCTCGTAAATCCGGCGCAATAACGGTGTAGTCATCGGCGAAGTGCTTGAGCAGCGGATACCAAACCTCGGCAATGTGCGGGAAGCCGTGGAGTAACACCATGACTTTTTTATTTGTATTGGTGTGGGCTTGCGGCACTTGTAGGTAATGAAACTCTGTGCCGTTGACGGCAACATAGCGGCTTTCAAAATCAAATGTAGAGACAACGTCATTGTTATCTTCCACTCGAGCGCATGAGGATAAACTCAGTATCATAGACAAGCTAACTACAGCCTTGAGCAAACGCCTTAGGCCTTTGTGCTGCGTAGCACTATGCGTGCGGTTCACTTTACTCATCTGATACCCCTTTTGTAGATTTCCACCCAACAATGTTAATAACTTATTAAACAAAACATTAATAGGCAATATAAATATTGATATTTCGTCAATAAAGACCACCCTCTGAATAGAACAGCATCAAAACAAATAACAAAAAACAAATTAAAACAAATAAAAACAATAATTTAAGCTGCTTAAAAGTAAAACTACAACCCTCTTTAACTCTTCATAATATCGTTGTACATACTTTAAAAAACAATAATACCGAACATCACCAACACACTAAAAATAAGTTAAAGCTGTTGACTACTGAACGGTTAGTACAATATTGTTGACGATGTATTCAATAAGACAGTTATTTAAGTGCCGAACTCAAACGTTAATGGCCAATCATACTCATTAGGAGCTCAGATGAATCTAGGACTAGCTGGCAAGCGTGCAATTGTGACTGGGGGCAGCCGAGGAATCGGTAAAGCGATCATCGATAATTTCATTGAGGAAGACATGCGAGTAGCGACCTGTGCAAGGGGCCAAGCGTCATTTGATAAAAACCATGCACAATGGAAGCACAGTAAATATCCTGTGCTAACCGAAGCCGTCGACGTGACTGATGTCGATAACTACTCAAGTTGGCTTAACTCTGCGATTGAACAACTTGAAGGTCTTGACGTGCTAGTGAGTAATGTCACCACCCGGGTTGATGCGACGGGCCTTGATAAATGGCAACAAACCTTTGAAGTCGATTTACTGCAACATATTCGCACTACCGAAATCGCACTAGATGCACTAAAACAAGGAGAGCGCCCTGCAATTGTGTATGTGGCATCGATCGCTTCAGTTATGAGTGCCAACATGCCCAGCGAGCTGGAGTACGGCACAATGAAAGCCGCTTTGGTTTCGTACGCAGCGCAGATGGCGAATGTCTTGGGCAAGCACAATATTCGCGTGAATGTGGTCTCTCCAGGTCCTATTCATCACGAAGAGGGCTTTTGGGAAATGGTGCGTCAGCGCAACCAAGAGTTGTACAAGCGAGCGAGCTCGGTATCGGTGTTTAATCGTTTGGGAACGGTGACAGAAGTTGCCAATGCGGTAACGTTCTTAGCCAGTGAGGCCGCGTCCAATATAACAGCAGCCAATCTCAGAGTAGATGGTGGCGCAATAAAAACAGTAAATTTCTAACCCTTACGGAGATACCAGATGAAAAAGGTACTGTTAAGAATCGCCGTAGGATTTAGTGCGACATTTGTTGTACTGGCTATTGTGGCCTACGTTCTGCTCTCACCTAAACCATCAACCCGTCCAGAAAACCCATTGGTGACTGGGGTAAACTACATCGGATTAACCGTCAGCGATATTGAGGCAACAACGGTGCTTTACAGTGCTGCTGGCGGTATGCACATAGCAGCTGATGAGTTGAACAATACGCACTTCTTGCAAGGGATTGACCGCCAGGCGCCTCCTGAACTCGACTATCGAAATACGCGTTTATTACGCAGCGCCAATACTCAATTGCTATTAATGGCAACTCAAGCCACGGGTCCCGAGTCACCAACGCCCGTCAATGGCCCCGGAATTGCGCATATCTGCTTTCAGGTTGACCAAGCCACACAGGCGTATCAAACCTTACTGGAAAATGGCAGCACCTCGATTGGTGATCCCGAGATGCAGCAAATTAACCCTAAGAACCCGGTTTACTATGCGTATGTCAATGATCCTGACGGCGTACTCATCGAAGTGGAACATGTCGATGTGGCGGCACTTGCCCTAGATACGCCGCCCAAACACCAGCATCGCATTCGCCAAATATCACTCGCTACACCTAATATGCAACGCCTCATCGATTTTTACTCAGTGCTGTTAGAAGAGCAAAATCCTCGTCGTATTGGTCGCCTAATGCCGCTTTCAGGCGACATGGTAGATGCGGTGTCGGGCCTTGCGGGTAGCGAAATTGAAATGGCGTGGTTCCAAACCCGCAACTTGGAGCTGGAAATCATCCAGTATCATAGCCACCCCACCACAGAAGATGTCTCGCCTAAACCCGCCGATGCCTTGGGGTATAACGTGATCATGTTTGAAGTCGCCGACATCAAACGTGTGGAAGCCGTACTAAGCAGCTTAAACGCCACGATTACACTTGCTCCCACAGACATAGAAGATGGACAAGTCATGTACGCTCGCGACCCAGATAACAACCTACTCGGTTTTCAACAGCTCGATGCCGAATCGCCCTTGTCGGCCCAACGTTTTAAAGATAATGGGATCTAAACTATGTTGACTAAAGTGACCAATATCATTGTTGTTTCGCTACTGATCCTCTGTGCCATTTACCTTACAGGCCTTGGCGGCGTGCTCGTGTACATGGGCGGCAGCGCCTATTATGCGTTTTCCGGTATCGTGTTGTGTGCCGTTGTGTTTTTGTGGTTCAAACGCCGTAATCTAGCACACAAGGTATTTGGTGCCTTCTTTGTATTTACCGTGATATGGGCGGCGTGGGAATCCGGCTTAGACTTTTTCGCCCTGCTCCCTCGCTTGGCCTTCTGGCTGGGGCTAGGCCTATGGTTTCTGTCTCCTTTATCAACAAAACGCTATCAAGAAGAAGCCCGTATTGCTGGGCTAAAGCGCTGGTATGTGACGCCTGCTGTGATGTCAGTGGTGGTACTCACCGTAGCCGCACTGCAAAGCTATGAATTCAATACCCAAGGGACACAGCGCACCGCTGCCATCAATCCCAAAGGCCAAGCGACAGGCTCGGATTGGCATCACTACGGTAACGATGCGGGCGGGTCACGCTTTGCGCCGGTCGACCAAATCAATCGCGATAACGTGCATCAACTCAAAGAAGTGTGGCGCTATCGCACTGGCGTAGAAAGTGATTTTAAAATGACACCACTGAAGGTCGATGATGCCTTATATCTATGTGGTGCGAAAAACATCTTGATGGCGGTGAATGCCGAAACAGGCGAAGAGCAGTGGCGCTATGACCCGCAAGCAGAGCCTTCCGCCAAACACCAATACGCACGTACGTGTCGTGGTATCAGTTATTTCAAGGCACCGGACACCTATACTGGTGAGTGTCCTGAACGCATTGTTACCGCTACGATAGACGCCCGCATGATCGCCGTTGATGCTCACACAGGCAAGCTGTGTTCAAGCTTTGGTGACAATGGCCAAATCAATTTGCGCAAAGGCTTGGGCGAACATTTACCTAACCAATATTATGTAACCTCGCCACCTTTGGTTGCCGATGATGTGTTAGTGGTTGGCGGGTTAGTTAACGACAACCAAGACTTAGGCTTGCCCTCTGGCGTGGTACGCGCGTTTGATGCCATCACAGGCAATTTTGCGTGGGCATGGGATTTGGGTAATCCCGGCTATCACGGCGAGCCGAAAGACGGTGAAACCTACACCAAGGGCACACCCAATGTATGGACCATCATGAGCTATGATCCCGAATTAGACTTGGTGTTCGCACCTACAGGCAATGCCGCACCAGATTACTACGGTGGTGTGCGACGCCCATTTGATGACGAATGGTCTTCATCATTGGTCGCTATTGATGCCAGCAATGGTAGCCCTAAATGGAAGTTTCAAACCGTTTATCACGATGTATGGGATTATGATTTACCCGCGCAGCCCGTGTTGGTGGATGTAGAAAAAGACGGTGAACAAGTGCCTGCAGTAGCCGTTGCCACCAAAATGGGCAGTATCTTTTTGTTAGACCGCCGAAATGGCGAGCCCGTGCATCCAGTGGAAGAACGGCCTGTTGCACAATATGGTGAAGCCACCGAGCGTTTATCGCCAGTGCAGCCGTTCTCGTCGTTACCCAACTTCCACCCCTATCGCCACGAAAAAGACATGTGGGGCTTAACGCCGCTCGACCAATTGGTGTGTCGTATTGAATACAAGATGATGAAGTACGACGGGCTATTTACGCCACCAACCACGGGTGGCAGTTTAGCCGCGCCGGGCAATTTTGGTGGGTTTAACTGGGGCAGCGTATCGGTGGATGCCGACAACGGCTTGTTAGTCGCTGCGCCTATGTTGCTGGCCCACAGGTTACTGCTGGTATCGCCCGAACAAGTAGCCGAAGCTGGCCCCAGAGCCGCGCTGTTATTAGGTAAAGAGCATCCAGCGGTACGCATGGATCCCGAATCGCCTATGCCAGAACCAAGAGAGCCCGACCCTGCGGACCCATACGATCACGTTAGAATCAAATACTATGGTTTGATCATGCCGTTCATGTCCCGCCTTGGCACTAAAGTGCCTTGCTTTGAGCCACCGTGGAGCAAAATCGCCGTCATCGATTTAAACACCAACGAGTTAATGTGGAGCCGCCCACTCGGCAGCATGAAAAACTCTGGCCCATTTAACATTCAGTCAGGTTTAGAAATCAATGTAGGCACCGCAGTGCGCGCTGGTACATTAACAACAAGAGGCGGCCTTACCTTTATTAGTTCCACCATGGATAGCACAGTGAGGGCCTTTGACCTCAGAACGGGTGAAATCAAATGGTCAGAAGCCTTGCCCGGTAACGGTCAAGCTACACCGATGACCTATGTGTCAAACGAATCTGGCAGACAGATGCTAATCGTAACCGTACCCAACCCAAGTTGGCGCTATCCAAGGGACCCGAAAGGTGGCACCTACACTGATTCAAGAAGTAAATCCGATGGCAAAGGCGGGTATGTCATCGCGTATGCGTTGGATTAAAGTAAAATCTCGTCGCTCTCTGAGTATTGAGTTTAGAGAGTGACGAAAAAGGTAATGTAGCCGACACAAGGCTCACTGTGCCAGCTTGCTGATTTTGATTTTTTGATACCAACGACGAGTTTAGGTCTAACATTTATAAATGGGAGTTGAGGATTTGCCGCCCATTCACTTTACAATAATATCACCTGATGTTGTGGTTGAATTTTCCCCACCTCCACTGTGCAATAAATTGCTGGTAACAATCAACTTATAGCTATCTCCATTATCACCGACATGGTGGTGCAGTTTTTTGTAATTGTTGTTGTCAAGTTGCAATGTCGTATTCTGCCAAACTAGAACTACTGAAAAGTCTTTTTCTTGAATATACTTTAACAAGCTAGCTTTAGCTTCAAACTTTATTTCCGTGCCAACAGATTCGGTAATTTGGCCCTTTGGCGTAAACTTAACCCAAGCAGGTAAACCGTCGACCAAATTAGGCGACGCTGACATTTCGATTGTACGGGAAGTCATATTGAGTTCTCTTATTGATTTTTAAGGAAATATTTTACGCTAACAAGCGATAGTTAATTTAAAAAATATTGGTAAATTAATCAACCGAGCGTTGGCTACAACATCTAAGCGTATGTCAGAAGACTTCCCTACAGCACCAGAAACACTGCCTCTAAGCCTTTTTAAAAGGCCTAAAAACGAAAAGACTACCAATCACGAATCACAATGTGGTCGGCGATTTCCTTTCACCATCGACCCGCGTTTTCGATATATAAAGCAACTTGGAAGAGGTGGCGCAGGACTGGTTTATCAAGCCTATGATGAGAAATTGCAGCGTAACGTTGCATTAAAATTTCTTTTGGACTCAAGTGATAACGGTCGCAATAAACTAGTAAGGGAAGCCAGAGCGCAAGCCAATGTAGAACACGCCTACATTTGTCCTATCTATGAAGTTATAGAATCAGAGAGGGGGATTTATCTTGTTATGCAATTCATTGAAGGGCAAAGCCTGACGGAAGCTTGCTCCGACCTCACAATGGAACAAGTGCTTTCACTCTTCAGCAAGGTCGCATTGGGGCTTCAAGCAGCACATCAGCAAGGTGTTATCCACCGAGATTTCAAACCAAGTAACGTCATGGTCGACATGACATCCTCGACATTAACGCCTTTGATAGTGGATTTTGGCTTAGCACAAGCAAAAAAATTCCATACCGGAGAACCTGACTCACCCACTGGCATTGTGGGCACCCAAGGGTTTATTGCTCCCGAACTCATGTCCGGTAGGCAGTGCATCGTTGAACGCCGTGCCGATATTTACGCATTCGGTGCTAGCTTACAATACTGCCTGATAGGCAAACATTTTTATATCAATGATGATAACGATTTGCAGCAGCAACTTTCACAAACCATTTTGCCTAAAGACATACAAATCATACTTGCCAAATGTATGTCTCATAAGCTTACTCAACGCTATGCATCTGCCAAACTAGTAGCAGACGAAATACGGCGTTTTTTGCACGGAGACCCCATAAAAGCTCGTATCGGCAAAGGTTATTGGTTGCAACGTAAACTAAGAAAGCATATCTGGCTTACGATTACTCTTACTGTAGCCGTGTTAGGGATGACAATGATGTATGTCCTTCAGATGTACCAAGCTCATCAACAAGCCTTACGAGAAGAGGTTTTGTTAGACTTTAATAGTCAACTTAAAACGCTAGAGAACGAAGCTCAACTAACCTTCATGTCACCGAGACATAACATCGAGGAAAAGGTTAGACAATGGCAAAGTAATGCTTTGCGCCTAGAAAATGAAATAGCTGAAACGCCACGCAATCTAAAAGGAGCAACCTTATATGCGATTGGAAGAATCTACTTCGTATTGGGCCAGCACGACTTAGCAGCTCGCTATTTTAGCGATTCAATGGAATTAGCCACGGGTAACGATGCGGCTTTTTACCTCGCAATGTCATATGCAAACCTATATCAGCAGGAATTGGACATTTTGCGTAACATTCCCAGTGAGGATATACGAGCTGCCCGTATCGCGGAACTGAATATCAGGCTTAAACTTCCTGCACAGAAATTACTGGACCGCCATATTGATAGCGCTCCCTACAAAACATACATCCAAGCACTGTTGGCCTATTATCAACAAGATACCAAAGCTGCGCTGACTATTATTGAAAACAGTGGAGATTTGCCAAGTTGGTACTATTTGGATGACATATTAGCTGGCGACATTCTGCTAAGCCAAGCGATAGCGATGCACGAACAAGGGATTCAAAATATAAACCTAGATGAGTTAATTTCGCGCTCTCAGGATAAGTTTGAAATCGCCGCTCGTATCGCACCAAGTGACCCTTTTGTATATGAAAAAATGTTGAATCTATTCCGTTTTCAAGTTCAACTCAAAAATCAATTTGGAAAAGTGTTACCCGAGTCTATTGTCGAGCGGGCTGAACATACGTTTCAGCAAGGGATAGCAGTTCACAGTAAAAAAGCCAACCTTTTCCACGTTTATGGCGACTTTACTCATTACTTGGCGATGAACCAGCACTACACAGAAGGGGCACCTGATAAACTACTAGATAAGGCTTCTTCTTTGTTATCCCGAGCATCTTCAATACAACCCAACTTATCGAGAATTTGGTTCTCTTTGGGTAGTTTGTATTCCAGCATTATTCAAAGAGAAAAGGAAAAAGGTACGTTAGACCAAGGACATTTTGATCGAGCGATTAACGCCTTGAACAACGTTCCTCATCCAAACAGAGACTATGCTTACTTCAATGAATTGGCTACCTTATTTCGGTTCAGCGCGATGCAACGCAACATTCGTCAGCAGAGTGCAGAAAGCGAGTTTAATTTAGCCATTAATAACTACCTAAAAGCCAATGCATATTCGCCAGATAACGTTGGCAGTCTTATCAATGCCGCCTCCACACTGCGAAAAAAATCGGAGCAATACCCTGTATTGGAAAGACAAGCTGAATTGCTTAACGCCACAAAATGGTTAAATCAAGTCATAGCGAGAGAACCAAACCACTTTGTCGCCAACTATTACCTAGCGGTAATCGGCGTAGATTTGGTGGAGCTTGCTTTATACCGTGAGTTGGAAAATGATGAATGGTTAACACAAGCAGCTCGCCGACTAGAAAACGTAAAATCTATCAATAGTACTCACCCCTATGTCCGCGATTTGGAACTAAAACTAATGCAATTCCAAGCGGAGATTTCATTTGTTAAATCGGGCCATTGGAATGACCTATTTACTCAAGTACTGGCCGCCCGAAATCGCTTAGTCGAAATGTACCCAGAAAACACCATCGTCACTCGGAACTATATTGGTGCGTTAACCGGCTTTACTGGCTATCGAATTCAGCTTGGCCTGTCTTCCAAGCAATACGCAAATGAGTTGTTAAGCGAAATCAAACGATATCCAGACATTGAACACGCTGAAGCGTATCAGGCGTTAGCGCTTCTTTTTCAACACTGGGGGCAGGGAAATATCAATGAGTTAAACTTGATCGAAAAATACCAACTCAGGGGAAAGCACTCTTACGCACACCAATGGGCATTGGGTATGGTGTTGATTGCCGCGGCGACTGACGTAGCAGAGATAGTCGAGGGAATTAAAATAATCAAAGAAAACAAAGGTATGCTACCCTTTTATCGTGAGTTAATCTTAGATTGGGCTGAGGTGAGAAAAAGCGATATCGCACCGAAAACTTTACATTGAATTGCTTACAGAAATCTCAAAGCAATTACTTTACTGCAATACATGATTTAATTAAGACGGCTTTAGCAAAGGATCGAGTACGTAAGGAGACAAAATGGCATCTATTGAAGGGCTGGACGGCCACAGAATTTACTTAAAGCAACATCATCTGTTTGGTCGATTGGGTAATGCCGTCGATACCTACTTGCAAGATGCTGCAGTATCGCGAATTCACTTTCTGCTAGAGTATCATGAGCAAGACTGGGTACTCATCGATTATAGCCGCAATGGCACTTGGTTGAATGGTCAACGGGTCAGCAAAGGTACTCAAACTTTAATTCGTACAGGTGACAAAATTGCCGTCGGAGAACACCAATCTATTGAGTATGCATTCATTGACAACAGCGCACCAGTAGACATTCTGTGTAAGCGAAGTAACCACGAGAGTCCGATTGTCGAAACCCTAAAACTTCAGGCAGACAACCACCTGCCGAACAGACACAATTGTCAGGTCCGCATAAAACGCGATGCCAATGATTGGGTCGCGGAGCATTTGCATTCGAAACGCGTTTTGCACGATGGCGACTGGATAACCATCGATAAAGAAAACTGGCAGGTTGTGTTAACGGATGTCCCCAGTTGCACTATCGAATTGGGTGGCGAATTACCGACATTAGAGGATTTAACACTGCACTTGCATACCAGTCTCGACGAAGAAACTACCAGTGCTCGTATCGTGAGTCATCTTGGAGAGGTTTCACTGCCAGTGCGCAGCCATCACTACCTATTGCTGCTTCTTGCTCGCCAACGAGCTCTTGATTGTCAAAAAGATTTAGATATTACCGAGCGTGGTTGGGTGTATATGGAACAACTGATGAACATGTTGGGGATGCCAGAAACTCTGATCAACATCCAAATTCACAGGGCCAGAAAACAGTTGGAGTCCGTAATAGATAACCTATTTGACGGCAAACAGTTAGTAGAACGTAGGGCGGGACAAGTTCGCCTTGGTTTCAAAAACATTGCCATCCATAAAGGCGAAAAATTAGAGGCCGAGACTAACTCGTAATACCTACTGTACTTCAGGTGAAATATCCTGAAATACTTCATTAAGTCTTATCTGGGTATAAGGACGTTACCCAACAAACCACTCTGTATAGAAAGCATTTTCACAGAGTAATTAGATAGGACATCACCATGAAAACAGTCATAGTCAAACCCGCATTGATCGCAATTTCGGCAGCCCTGCTAGTCGGTCTGATCGCCAAAACACCGTCTCTCGGCCCCCACCATCAAAAGCGGCCAAACGAATCTGAATTAGATCACCTCGATAGCTTCATTTCACATTCGGCAATAAACGCGAGAGTTACGCATCATAAGGCAACGTTACAGCTCAACAAGACGAAGCAAAAACAACATTATGGCGTCGATATTTCCCACTATCAGGGCGATTTATTAGACGACATCAAGAACAAACCTCGCATCAGTTTTGTGATAGCAAAAGCCAGCGAAGGGATTGACGAGATTGATCCCATGTTTCATAAAAACTGGCCCGGAATCAAAGAGGCCAATCGGATACGTGGCGCATACCACTTTTTTATTGCAAATGATGACCCTGAACTTCAAGCAAAGCACTTTATCAAAACCGTGGGGACATGGGGTAAGGATGATATTCCTCCCATTGTGGACGTAGAGGAAGGCAGCATGTCAACCGATACGAAGCTGCACGTACTACAACGCAATCTACAATATTTTCTTGCGTATGTGGAATTCCACACGAAAAAGCGCCCAATGGTTTACAGCAATAGTGCATTCGCTAAGCGATGGTTAAACAATAGTAGATTTGCTCATTACCCATTATGGCTTGCGGACTATACGCAGGCAAAAAAGCCGGCCATACCGGATATATGGCTATCACAAGGCACGTTAATTTGGCAGCGTTCAGATACCTACAAAATCGACTCCACCGACGTAGATTACGACGTCTTTCACGGTGAACTTCAACAATTGACAGAGGGACGTTAACGATGACTACCTTACTTCCCACTTCGCTTTCCACCAATCGCAACTCGAATTCAAATAGCATTGAAGGCTATCTATATTTAATTCGTTTATTGGCAGTGCTAGCCATCGTATTAATGAGCTTCGTCGGTTTTGAGCAAGCAGCCATGCACGACGTTGTGGCAGCAAATGAAAAGAGTCTTGGCTCGTTATTACTGTTAACTGAGTTAAAACAATTACTATCTGCCATTTCTTCAATCGACATCCCGTTTATTGAAGGTGCAGTGAAAGATATTGTGGTGTCGCTCGATAAAGCAGAAAACTTACTGGTTGTATCCAGCATGCTGACCACATTGCAAATGCTTATATTGAAGCTGAGTTTGCTAAACATTGTGAAATACGCCCTTGTATTTTGCTTAGTCACTTCATTTATTCGGCAATTTCAACGGCTTTCACTAAAAGGGTTACTCGTACTACTGATGCTGTCCCCCGGGCTGGCTATGTACTGTAATGCCATTCATTTTCTCGCAGAGGATATCAGCAAAGTAGTCGAGGGCGACCTGTACACAAAACTTTCAGACTTGACGCACAAGCTCGATAAAGAGAAGAACACCTTGCTTAAGCAGCATCAAGAA
This sequence comes from Alteromonas sp. 5NS40-0096, assembly GCF_057544385.1. Classification (NCBI taxonomy): domain Bacteria; kingdom Pseudomonadati; phylum Pseudomonadota; class Gammaproteobacteria; order Alteromonadales; family Alteromonadaceae; genus Alteromonas; species Alteromonas sp. 5NS40-0096. The sequence continues at coordinate 682,014 of NZ_BAAJLQ010000002.1, read as the reverse complement.
AGTCTACAAAAAATCGACAAATCGAATTCGCACCTAAAGTGGTTTCATCGATTGGCCGCCGATATTTCGTATGATTTTGATGATGTAAAGGACTCCGTAACCGGTGACTACCCAGCACTAGTCATGGTGTTACGAGGTGGTGGCAAAGCCATTTTAAAAGAAACGTTGGGTTATGTTAGTAAATTATTCTTTTTGCTGTTCTTACTCCCTATAGGCTACCTATACCTATTTTACGCGATACTGCGCTACGCGTTCCCCGGTATACCCTATGGCCAGGTTCAATTAATGGACAAGATAGAGAAAGAGACTGAGGCGGAAAAACGAAGTCTAATGGCTAACATTCATGTCCATCACAAACTACTGCAAAATCTGAGGAATTGGCTCGCCAACGTTCTTGTAACGCCGATAAGGCACGTCATTAAGAAACGCGAACAACTGCTAGCTCAAGACATAGATTCAGTAAAGCAAAGTATCAAAAACAAGGTAACCGATGCTGAAGCGACGACGAAACGAGAGCTACGCGAAAAAACAAATAGCATCGAAAGCAATTTGCGGAATGATGTGTTGACTATTCAAGGCAAACTACGCAGTGCAATATTGGCTCAAGTTGACAAACTGTATCAGTTTTTAACAACGCAAACTGACGAAATCAAAAACAGCACCAATGCCGCAATTTCCCATCTTGATATGGCGATAAATGATGAGTGTCACCTACTACTAACGCAACTCGAAAATACGATTCAGCAGAATTGCTTGGCTATTAACACAGAAATGCATGCCTTTATCCGTGAAGCTGAAGCGTCCATGCAAAAGCAAATTGACTTAGCCCTGCATTCGGTAGGCCAAGACTTAATCGCTGAGCAGCGACAATTAAAGGGTACTGTTCAAATGAGAGTACGAGACTTAATTCAGCGACTTGAGAACGAGCTGAGAGATAAATTGCAAGAATTGCAGTCACAGGCGTCAAAAACAGACCAAGAGGCATTACAACAGCTGCATGAATCACTGGCTTCCGCTCTTAGTCAGATTAAGCACAAACTGACTGAAACCGAAACGAGCCTGCTACAACATTTGGAGGCACATGCAAAGGATTTGGCACTTCATATACATAATCGAACGTAGTCAAAATCACGTGGCAAACGCGAACCAACTAGAGGCCTAACAAGGCCTCTTTTTTGTTATCCCTCCCCCGTATTCAAAGTCATACAAAAGCTCCTTAACCATTTGTTATTAATAACATTAAGTCGTATTTCAGCACTGGTGAAATATCGTGAAATATTCAATTCACATTGGGTTGATTAGTCTTTATCTGGAGGTCAAAACTTACCGTTAAATTTCAAGTAAAAGGATGTTTAAAGGAAAGCTTGGACCGGAACAAGTGAACTTATTTTTAACTTACTTTAGTCCGATTTTTTGAAAGGAGATCGAACATGACAACGCAACAAAAATTTCAAGCAGGTACAGGATCATTTACTCAAACGAATGCCAAGGGCGACAAAGTCTTTGCGATGAGTTCAACTAGTTGGTTAACACTACAAACCTATTTTAACAACGTCGCTGCATTGCCTGCGTCACTTGAAGCGCTGAAAAAAAAGATGGGGAAAGGTGCGCCGACGGACATGAGTGATTTTCAAAAACTGGTCGACTTATACAGCAAGATGATCGCGCAAAGTTCAAAATTTACGGGTACCCAGTTCCCCACAATCGTCGATTTGTCTGCAGATGTTTATCACTATGCTGAATCTGTGCCTGAATACTATGGAGGCCTCAAGCAGCTAATTTCACAACTCAGTGCTGTACCAGCTCCAACAGGTGAAGCACTCAAGACCATTCAAACCGATCTAATTGCGGTATTGGATCAACTTGCTGCTAACATCAAACCCTTCATCACTAACGCCAATAAGACGAAAACGGAGCTAAACACACTCGTAACAGACTTAGAAGGCTACTTGAGCACTTTGGGTAGCAATGTTCCCGCACCGGACGGTTCTGGCTATTGGAAATACTACCACACGGAATACGGTTCGAACTCCGCACAAGTTAAATCCTTGATACAACAAATTGCGACGCAAACGGCCAACTTGCATCATTACCAAGCGGAGTACAACCACGATGTAATCGTTGCAGCAACCACACCGACTTATGGTTGGTTTTTCCCAGTGGGCACGTTAGCAGCCGCGGTTACAGCCGGTGTATACGGCGCTCGAGCAACTAAAGCAAAACACGAAATCGAGGCTACCAAGGGTCTAATTGCACAATTGAATGAGCAAGAACAGGCTGACTTGAACCTAATGCAGGATTTAAACCTTGTCACTACGCAGGTTCAGCAGGTCAGTAGCGAAGGAAAAGCCGCTGTCGCCATTTTAGAAGGAATGGAAGGCAACTGGACTGCAATCGCATCAGACATAACCAACCTATCTGATCAATTGAAAAATGATTTCCAGGGTACTTGTGGGTTCTTGCTGCAAATTGACTTCAACACGGCAATTAACGATTGGAACAACTTAAAACAGGAAGTTGATGCATATCGGACAAACGCGTTTATCACTGTGAGCAAATAGCCGCCGTATCCACTCGCGCAGAGCTGGCCTTTGGTCTATCCAAACACATTGTAGACAAGGCCAGCCAATAGCGAGACAAAACTAAACAACAAATTGACAGCATTCGCTGGTAGCAGCAACTCGACACAGCGAATCTGAAGGAATAGAAAGGTGTCATCATGACAAACAATCCATCGCATGCCGTAAGTGCGCAACTACCCGAGCCAGCCCAAGGTTGGAAAAGCTACTATTATGACCTGACTCGAACAGGCAATATTCCAAATGCAAGTCGTGTCGATATAGACGATAACAACGCCGTGTTTTACGCCAGTTATTTGGACCTAACACAGGTTCAGCAACAAATTTCTTCAAGTGGTTACAAACCAGCGATTACCACCATTTACGCTGATGTATTAAACATTGATGATGTTGTTGGTTGGGAGCTATCTGACAATCAAGCTTTGATAATTTACGCCCGAGTTGTTTCATTTCAGCCCAAAGCCACTTTTGGTGTTAATTTGACAACTAGCGAAGCCAGTAGCATCGCAAACTTTAGTATCTACGCGGCTAACTGCAAAGGTACGATTCAGGTCACCGCTCAGAGCGATACGGCAGAGATTCATGCCATAACGAGTGCAGATATTAACCCAGGACTGGAGTATCGATTTTCAATAGCAAAAGGCTTGCAATCGAACCCTTTAACTTTGGAGCAAGGGTTCGCCATCAGAATGAATCAGGCACAAAAGGATTACCTGAATAACAGTTTTCTCTACGGTGCTTTGTGCTCAACTGAGTACCCTGCAATTGCAGTTGATATATTAACTTGGGTAAATAGTTGGTCTGGCGCTTCTGCAAGCACCAATGCATCAGATTTGTCTCAGTTGTATTACGCCAGTTCAAACCTCGCGTCTTTGTTCAAAGCACAATTGGTTGCCTGCGCCAGTGGGGAGACTTATGTGCCCAGCTTAAGCAAAGACGTTTACGCGGGTATTGCACAAAAGATGGAAACCGCGCTGAGCAACAGCCAACATGACTATCTTACTGTTTTTTCGGCCGACAAAGCGTCGCAGCAATTCATTCAATCTGCTCAGGCGCTGCAGTCGGTTTACACCAACAATAAAGCGCAAGTACAAGAGCTGCTACAACAAAGTGAAGTCGCATACAACCAAGCCTTTGCAGCGGAACAAGTTGCCAGTACTAATTTCAAACAACAGCAAACCAAAGTTTTGTTGGCTGGCAGTGCCTTAAAAGTGGCAATGGCCAACTACATAGACAAACAGAAAGCAATGGCTGCATTCGATATTGGCAAGGCAATTGTTTCTTTTGCCGTCGGTATTGCAGGCATAGTAACAGGCAATGAAGAAGCGGCACCCGAAGCTGCTGAAGGCGCTGAAGCCGCAAAATCGGTGGTCAGCCTGGCCTCGGAAATGAAGAAACTAAAAAACTTCGCAGAGGGCATGGAAAAGCTATATGAGCTATCTCAATCGGTATACGAGTCCAGTAAAACCCTTGGAGATAATGGCACAGAGATAGATAGTGCCACCTCAGCAAAAGGAGCCCAGTTAAACACAGATGACAGTATCAATAGTATTGCGGCGTGGACAGCGTTTCAAAATCAAGCTGATGCCAATATCGAACCCATTGTTAAATTAGGTCTATCAGAAGCGACCGAGTACCAAGTGACGCTAGATAACATGGTGGTGCTGGGTAAAGCGTTGGCCGCTGCGAAACTCGCAACCATTCAGGCTGCACAAAAAGTGGCAGCGATGAATGTACAACTCGCTTACGCCGATAAAAACACCTCGGTTATTCACGATCTGATTAGTAACTTAAAGGAAGACCAAACAGAGATTTTGCAGCTTCAACAACTGTTTTACCATCAGGCGTTAGATCTGCAAATTGGTTTGTATTCATTCTTAAAATCCTATCAAGCCACTTATTTCTATTGGGCACTACAACCCAGCAACGTGGAAATTCCCTTAGGCAACCTAGGTGACATGATGAGCCACCCACATATTTCTTTGGATATGAGCCTGAGTGAATATCAAGCGTTGACTGGCTTACAGTCTCAGAAAATGCAATTACTGGAAGTGGATATTGAAGATGCTTCGGTAATTCGGTCGTTGCAGAAAAACGGGGAAACGCAATGGAGTATTCCGCTTTCACACCCAAGTTTTGTTGGATTAGACAGGGTTCGCTTCACCGATGTACGTATCTGGTTGATAGGCGACAACCTTTACTCCCCTTCTGTAGAGCAAACCGTCAACATGCAAGTAGAAACGGATGGGCACTACCAGGACAGGTTACATGGCAATCAATACAATTTCAGTAGTGGCGGACTAAACAGCCGTTTGGAGTACTACATAAACAAAGCTGACGTAACAACACACGATATTCAATTGGCACCCAAGGTAACGGGCACCATTGCGATTGACTGTTCAGCAGCACCTGCGCAAGGCAATGACTATTTTATTCCCACACCATTTAGTAATTGGCGTATCAACTTGAATGCATTAGGCAACAAGATTGATTTGAGCAAGGTGCAATCCATCAAAATGCAATTCCAAGGAAGCGCTATCGCGTCTTCATAAACCAATGAACCAAGGGGAGTGAGCTCCCCGGCCAAAACCATTTTGGAAGAATTTATGAGGGTAAATGGAAGCCCTCAATACTTTGGAGTAGGACTATGAAACTCGTTAATACTGATATTTCGCAATTGTTTACCATTCCTCAATCTACTTGGACAGAAGTAAATCAAAGAGTAGGTTTTATCTTGTACGTTGACAAAAAAAATAACACTGGCGGTGACGCGGGAAACTTTATGATCCCATGGCCAACCACCGCGGGCTGGAACCAGTTGCAGGCACTTTGCAATGATTCCCATTTCTTTTTTGGCATTAAGGCAAACAATACCAACAACGTGCCTATCAATGGCACGAAATACTATTGGTCAGAGTGGATCATTGGAACGAATACCCCGACCCTATTGGCGGAATGTAAAAGCTGGACTACCACTGATTTTCAAAACTTAGTTAGCCTTGCCACGCACTTGGCGATTTACGCTAACAATGCCATTTTTAACTTTCAAAATATACAGAAGATGCTAAAAGCCAGTGACAACACTATCACCCCATCGATAGTGACTGATACTAAAAAGGCACTAAGTGCGTTGAAACAGGGAACAACGTCATTAAGTACGGAAGTGAAAGCCGCATTGACTAAGCTTCAAAGCTTCTTGACGGTGAACGAGAAATTTAACCAATTTTTCGTCACAAATGAGTTTCTCATACCGATGATGAATGTCCCGCAATTCCAACCCGGAGCATTCGATAGCTTTGACGCTGCAATGGAAGCCGTTGTTGGCGCTTGGAATGCGTTATCTTGCGACGTCAGTGCCATGGACGACACTAATGTTGATGTTACTTTGCCATTTTTAATGGCACTCGATATCGACAACGCCATAACGGCTTGGACCAATATCGCACAGGAAGCACAAGCGTTTGCGCAAAGTGCAAGCAGCCAAGAGCAATATTGGCAGTATAACGGATAGTACAAGCCACCATCTCCCTTCCCTGCTTCATTTGAGGCAGGGCTTTAAAATGGAAAACCCAAAAAGGCTTTTCGATTCACATGAAAACAGGCTTTATGAGATTGCACAGTTAGCGTAAAACAAGGGTGTGATAGTTCGCTCGGCTATTGTGAAGACAATTGGGTTTTCATTTTCTCCACCGCAAAATCATTGAAAGCTTTTACTTTTGCACTGTTCCTTAAATCTGGGTGGGATAGGATCCACAAATCCCAGTTGTACGATGGATCTGGCGATTTGACTCTGCACAATGCGTTGTCGCTATCACCCAAATAACACGGCAAGACGCCAACACCTAAGCCTTGTTTCACAAAATCATATACTGCCAAAATGTTATTGATAACGGTTCTTGGCGCGCTATCTGGCATGAGTGAAGATGTGAGTTTACTCATCGGTGAATGTTTGAAGTCTTCACTGAGCACTATCCAGCGCAAGTCTTGCTCATCGGTGTCGCGGTGTTCAGTGTGAATATACGGAGCAAATGAAATGGGCGTGATGTTTCTTCCAATCCAATGCTCCGGCGGGTTCGATGTTGGACGAATGGCAATATCGGCATCTCTTTGCGCCAAATCTAATGGCTTGGCTTCCGAGATGATGCGTAGCTCTGTTTCTGGGTATTCGCGTTGAAAGTCAGTTAATAATGGGGTCAGTGTGTAAAGCACAGAGTTAGTTGTGGTGATGGTTAATATGCCTTCTAACCGTAAATCCTTGCCACTCAAACTTCGCTCAATTTCATTCATTCCACTTTGAAGTTGTAGCGCCCGCGCGTAAAAATACTCGCCCTCAATGGTTAAAATGTATTTGTGATTGAGTTTTTCAAATAGCCTGACACCCAGCTTTTTCTCGACCGATTCCACCCGTCTAAACACCGTTGAGTGATGCACATTCATAGATCTGGCTGCCCCCGCAAGTGTTCCTGCTTTGCAGACAGCTAAAAGAAATGGAATATCACTCCAGTCTAATTCGTGTGTTTTCATCGCCAGATTCTGTGACTCATTAAGGTTTACTTCACACTACCACGCTACCACCTGATGTCGATATACGCAAACACACCGCAGCCCACCAAAACTACAGTAAATCATTGTTTTAATTAATATATAACAACCCATCAGCAGCGTATTGCATTTACGCAAACGCCGTTTGCCTCAATCAATAATAGTTGATGCTAGTGTTATCCCCACTTTTGCTAAGTAGTCAGGAGATACCACATGGCAAGTAACCTAAATTTACCAACAAGGCTTGGGGCGAAACCTCGAACGACAAAGCACATTCCCCATGCGCAATTAGATCAACACGGGCCTGATGACGTGATTAGCCAACTGCATGAGTGGGCGTTCTCTTTGCCACGTGTGCAAAACGAACCAAGTTCAATCTCAGTCCCTGGCGCACGTGCGTTAGTCATGCACGACAGCTGCAATTGCAACCACCGCGCCTTCATGGCGGGCAGAGAATTTGCTCACATCCACCCGCATCCCGATAACGGCAGCATGCATGTGATGCTCTCGCCCATTGATGCACAAGAGATTATTGCTAAAGGCTGGGGAGAAGATCATTTCTTAGTCACCTTAGGACACTTTCGCAAAGGGCTAGTTATGGTTTTCTCCCCGCGAAACGAACAAGAACTTGACGCGGTTAAAGCCATTCTTCAGCGCTCATACGAATTTGCTAATTCCCACTAGATCGGAGAACCCAATGAAACCACAATCGAAAATTCATAGATGGCTGCGAAAGTCATTGGCCTTATGCGCGCTGTTCACGCCACTGGCTAATGCCCTAGAAATGGAGACCCGCTCTATGGAGGAGCTTTATGCCGACGCCTTGAAAGAAGGCGGCACCTTTGTATTGAGGGCGGGCGGTGATAAGCCCGATCAAATCGACTACTACTTGGATAAATTTAAAGCTCGGTTCCCCAAATTAACCGTAATCCATTCGGTTGACGTTAGCCTTAACCATGCCCCGCGGTATGACAATGCCCGGGCGGCTGGCGGTGAAACCAACGTGCCCGATGTGATTCAATTTCAAACGCTACATGATTTTGAGTACTACAAAGAGCACGGGCTCATCGAGCCTTACAAACCCAAAAACTGGGACAAGGTTTTTCCCGATCATAAAGATCCCAATGGCTATTGGACCAGCATGTATGGCGTCTCCTTCAGTAACTATGCGAACCCTGAGGTATTGGGTGATATTGAGCCACCTAGAGACGCCATGGATTACTTAAACCCCGCGCTAAAAGGCAAGCTTATCTTAACCTACCCTCACGACGATGATGCCGTGTTGTACCAATTTTGGCATTTGAAGCAACAGTACGGATGGGACTATTTAGAAAAGCTAGTTGCCAATGAACCCAAATGGGTAAGAGGCACGGCATGGCCATATGAGGCAATAAACAAAGGCTGGTATGGCGCAAGCTTTACGACATTTTGGTCATTCGCTCCGTTTCCAAACCAAAAGACGAAGTTTTTATTGCCTGAGCACGACTTTTTCTTAACGTGGTTTCAAACGGCAGCAATTCCAACCCAAGCGAAAAACAAAGCGGCGGCAAAGCTTTACATGAACTGGATGTTATCTGAAGAGATGCAAGGCACGTGGTTACAATTCCCCGTTCGTTACGATATCGAAGCGCCGAATGGCTACAAGTCAGTGCTGCATCACAATACCTCCCCGGGTGATTTTCGACGCTGGATGATGAAACGAGATCTGGTCGAACGATTCAGGCTCCAAATGAGGCAACTCATTGGTGAAGCCGTCGGCCCTACGCCTGTCGATATTGACTACAACGTCAAACCCTAACATTCATCTGGGCACCCTGTGTGCCCTTCCTCTACTTTTTAACCGGACTACCCCATCATGAAAATTATCGCTTTTGCCGCCAGTAACCACAGTGAATCTATCAACAAAGCCTTGGTAACTTGCGCCGCTTCATTGCTCCCGTCAGCGGACATTGAGCTATTGGATTTGAATGACTATGAGATGCCAGTTTATAGTCAGGACAGAGAAAAATCCCTCGGCATTCCCGACGCCGCCACATCATTTTTTACCAAACTGGGCGAAGCCGATGCGTTCATTATTTCGTTTGCAGAACACAACGGCAGTTATACCGCCGCGTATAAAAACCTGTTCGACTGGACATCCCGTATCGACATGAAAGTCTTTCAAGGTAAACCTTCGGTATATCTCTCAACTTCCCCTGGCCCAGGTGGCGCAGCCAGTGTTTTAAGTACTGCAGTTAATTCGGCGCATTTCTTTGCTACAGAGGTAAAAGCATCGCTTTCAGTGCCCAACTTTTATGACAATTTTGACTTAGTCACCAAACAACTGACAAATGCAGAAATCGATGCACAGCTACGTGACGCTGTTAGCTGCTTAGTGAGCTAAAACATGCAAACACCATAAGTTCGAGGGAGATAACACTGTGAGTAAGGCGTTCCCGGCCCATGGCGATTTTTCCTTCACCCGCGTTGGCCGTATTTTAATTTACACGATTTATGGCTCTTGGAATGAAGAGCAAGCAATGCTTTATGTATCTCATCTTAGACAGCAAATCACCGAGAACGGTCTCGCGTCAGGCTGGGGGCGCGTTTTGGATATGGCTAAATACGAGCTATGCAGCTATGACGCGCTAACGGTACTAAAAGCTTTGATTAACGAAGAGTGGAACCTAGGCTGCCGAGCGAGGTATTACTTTAACGTCGCCCCTATCCACAGGCAGCTAATGGAATTCAAGTATGATGACCATTGCCCAAAAATCGTTAGCAGTTATGAAGACGCGTTGAATAGCGCTCAAAAAGCGGTCGCAAAAGCACTGTTGTGCTGATATGTCTCACTTTGACGCAACGTAGGCCGAGACTATATACAATGGCTTACATTACCAATACACCCCGTCGATTCCTGCAAGGTTACCTCTCCTAGCTTACTTAACTGCGCCCACCAACTCCGCTACAGCTTTAAGCGTTTTCTCTACCTCTTCAGGAGAGTTATACATCCAATGTGAAACCCTTACCGACGCAGGCGCATTAAGCGCTTGGTGAAGTGGTTGTGCACAATGGAAGCCAGAGCGAATGCACATGCTGTAACGATCGCTTACGCCTCGCGCTAGAATATGAGGAGAAATACCTGATATGTAAAAACTTAACGGACCACTCAAGTTCGCAGCGCCACCCAATATATGAGCTTCAGGCAATACGTCTTTGATGCAGGAAATCGCCACCTCTGACAGGGCTTTATGATGCTCTTGAACTCGTCCAACACCGACTTCAAGTAACATCAACAATGCTGCCTGTAAGCCCGACACGCTCTCTATTGCGGGTGTGCCAGCCTCAAATTTCCACGGTGCATTTTTCGGCTCAATGTTCCCTCTATCAATCGACTCAATTGTGCCACCACCTTTCAGAGCAAAATCCATTGCTTCAAGAAGTTGCGCTTTTCCATACAACACCCCAACACCCGATGGCGCACCTAGCTTGTGGCCACTAAACACTAAAAAGTCACAATCCCATTCAGTGACATCTATGGGAGTATGAGGCGCCGACTGGGCCGCATCAATGAGTACTTTAGCACCCTTGGAATGGGCGAGTTCACAAACTCGCTTAACATCCAATTCCGCCCCCGTGACATTCGAAACGTGGCACAGACTGACGAGAGCGACTGTATTGTTGACTAAATATTTTTCTAACTCGTCATAGTCGATGTTTCCGCCGCTATCAATTGAGAGCCGATAAACACTGTCTTCGCTCCATGGTAGATAATTTGAATGATGCTCTGCCACACTGCTTATCACTTTGCCTTTGTTGCCAAACGCATTGGCAACTAGGTTAAGCCCTTCGGTACTGTTTCTCAAAAACACAACTTCGTTAGGTTCGCAGCCTATAAAAGCCGCAACGACATCTCGTGTGCCCTCATACGCTTGTGTAGCCCAGTCGCCTAAATAGTGAACCGAGCGGTGAATATTGGCAGTTTTACTGATAAGTACGTCGTTAACTGCATCTATCACGCACTGGGGCTTTAACGAAGTGGCGGCGTTGTCTAGGTATATGAGTGGATCGGATGTAGGTGTTGGCTGCCGAAAAATGGGGAACTGCCCCTTAATGTCTTCTAGTTCTTGTCGGTCAAACATCTAAGCTTCCTGTCTTTTTAACTGATAAAAATTTACCGCTAGATTCCGGCAGAATAAATTTCACTTTCTTTAAAATTGGCTTAGTAGAGAGTGACAACAATGCCTGCAACTCATTTTTCAATTCACTTTCATCGAACTCATCAAGAGCGACGACAGTCACTTTCACTACTTTCTTGGACAATACGTCGATTTTAAAATTGACGATCTCACTTCTGCTGAAAAAACAGTTTTGTATTTGTAATGCGCTAACATCGTTAGCGTTTTCCGTTATTAAACATTCCTGCTCACGACCCAAAATTTTAACCTGCTGGGGGTAGCCACTTGTCTTGTTGATTGAGATGACTTGAGCAATATCACCGATGGCATATCGAATAATAGGCATCGCTAAATTATTTAAATCGGTAACAACGACACGGCCTATCTCACCCTCTTTTACTGGCTGTCCTTCTTTATCCAATACTTCAAGGCAAACCATACTGGCGTATATATCCAAAATATTGGATTGCCTGTCAGCACAACCAATTGAGCCAACTTCGCCAGTGCCATAAACATTGATATACCTCGCATCAAACACAAGCTCAATTCGCTTTATTAGTTCGTCACCGGCCAATCCACCGTATGGCAGCAATGTATGAAGATGTGGAAATGTCATTGCTCGCTGCTCAGCCCGTTTGGCTAACCACAACAAAAAGTGGGGCAGAGCTCGAAGCACCTTAACCTTATTCCCTTTTATGTGATCTAGGTAGCGGTCCAACTGAGGCACCATCGTTTCCCAAGGAGCGGAATCTATAGGGAGCAGCAATTCTCTTTTAAACAACACTTGCCGTTCTATTCGACCTCGAACATTAGATAAAATATCGGAATCAAATATCTTTTTGTTTTTGATCGCCCACCAGGCATAGCTCATCAAAGGCTCGGGGCCCTGGTCCTCAAAACCACACACTACATTGCAAGCACTGGGTGGAATATCTACTGCTTTACAACCAATAGGACTGCCAGTGGCCAGTTTCAGATTTAAATGTTCAGCTGCTCTCAGGTAATCACGCTTGCTAAAATCGACTACTACAGTCATACGCCCGGTCGTTCCCGCCGAAGACAAGTATTGCCATCCCTCTTGATCTTGTTGGTTTGTGACTCTGTCAGGAAAACCCTGACAATAGGTTTGCTTGCTTGAAAGCGAAACATCAAAGAGAGAATCGTTGGGTATTGCAGTTGCCCAATGACTCGTATGCGCTTTGGCCTCACTTAATAAAGACTGGATTTTCTGTTGTTGATGGAAGGCTTTGACTTCATCCTTACTCGCTTGCAAGGCTTTCATGTCTTTGTACAACGTCCAAAACTTGGTTTTGGAAAAGGATTGAAACAATGGCAGCCCTACGTTTGACAATAACGCATTGAAAACTGACATAGCCTTCCCTCCTTAATCGACCGCTAATAGCTTCCACACCAACGGTGTTGGGAGTCAGACCAGTAGCATTAATTAATGAAAGACTAAGATACCACCACTGGCCATGCATAAGTCAACTACTTCTCTTATCGGCCGTGGTCAAAAAAAGAAGTAACAGTCTACGTCCCAAACTCGTATCGCTATTCGCTTGTGACAGCAAAGCGGCGATGACTGCTACTGTTTTTATCGGATGATTCATTAGTTTTTGTTTTACGAAACTGAACATATTAGTCCTTGTTATTCTGTTAGTACACGCAGAAATACTAAACGATATCGTGCTTTTCACGGGTTCTTGTTTCGGCAATTAACCGTTCTCAAATTCGCAACAACCGTTGAAAACTATTGTTTTTTTGAGTCGCTCTGGATGGTAGTAAATTCGGAATCGAGCTGGGCTCAGGCCCATTTAACACGCCTCCCCCATACGCAAATTAACCATGTTAAAAACCGCCTCACAGAGAAATAGTTGACGACGGCTGAAAGGTTCGATTAAATTATTAGTAGCACATACTACTAACAAATAAATATGAACGAACAGATCATTACTCAATTTCAAGAACTGGGCTTCACGCAGCTAGAGAGTGAGATATATCTGTACTTGGTCAAGAATGGCGTAAGTACGGGCTACTCCATTGGTAAAGGCATCAATAAACCCGCAGCGAATGTATACAAGGCTCTGGATACCTTAGGGCAAAAAGGTGGCGTTATTAGCGCGTCGAGCAATAACAAAATGTTCAATGCCGTAGACTGGCGTTTGCTACTCGACAACCACAAGAAACGGTTCGAACAGACCATCGATAAGTTAAATGAACAAATGGAAAGCATTGTTCAGCCCGACATAGACGAACAGGTTTATCAAATTGATAACCGTGCCCAAGTCATTGAAACGTCGCTTAGCATGATCAACAACGCGCACACCATGGTGCTAGCGGATATTGAGCCAGATGCCTTGCCGCTTTTGTCAGAGGCGTTAATCAATGCTGCAAAAAGAGGGGTAGAAGTCAGAGTAAAGCTGTATGAAAACGCAGATTTACCCGGCGTTAATATTTCACTGCGAAGACATGATAGCCCAATTCACAACAAAACTGACGATGTCGCCTTCAGTTTTAGCTGTGATGGTTCTAATTTCATACTCGCCATGTTGGCCAAAAATGGGAAAAACGTGATTCAAGCGTTCCAGAGCCAAAGCGCTTTGATGACCATGACGATGCACACACAAATTTTGTATGGGCAAGTGCTCACCGAACTCAAAGACCTTCTCAAACACAACCAGTTCGAACAAGCCAAAACGGTACTAGAGCAAACCGAACATCTTCACCCGCTTAGCGCCGAGAATGTGGTTTTTCAGCGTTACAAAGCCAGATATAAAATTTAAGGATAAATCGTGAAAAAAGCAGCATTATACTTGTCTCTCGCCGCAACGTTTGTGGCAACGTCAACCCACGCCAATTCATTTGACAAAGTGGATGAGTACGTTCGCAAAAACAAAGACATTATCCAGCTTGACTCAGGCACTGCAGTGGCTGTTATACAAGGTGATGATATTGTTTACGAGGGCTATTTTGGTTATTCCGATATTTTGCAGCAAACCCCTGTCGACCAAAATACGGTGTTTTACATCGCATCTATTACCAAAGCTTTCTATGCACTAAACACCTTATTGCTGGAGCACAACGGCGACATAGATACCAAAACAACGCTGAGTGAAATGTTCCCAGAGCTTTCGTTTCAGGCCGCGCTGCAAAGCGATAAAGTGACAATTACCGATTTACTTCGTCATACCAGCGGCATAGACAATTGGCCTTTGATACAAGTTACGGCATACACAGGGCAATATGACGATGAACTGCTCACACAAATCATCCAAGAATCCTACATTAACGCCAACGCACCGCTAGGCTCATTCGACTACACGAATGTGGGATACAACATTTTGAGTCACTGGATGGATAAAACCTCCGCAACGCCCTGGCAAACTCAACTGGCAGACCATATTTTCAAGCCGCTGAACATGTCGCACACGTCTGCAAGGATTAGCGATGCTGCGAAAAACCAATGGGAGCTGGCAAAGGGATATTCGGTAAAATCCCCGACTCCAAACGAGCCCGTGTACTTAACCAAAACAGACAACAGCATGCACGCCGCTGGTGGCATTATTACAACAGCCAAAGACATGGCTAACTTTGTGCGAATGCAGTTAAACAAAGGCAAGCTCGACGGAAAACAAATCTTGCCAGCATCGGTAATCGAGAAATCTCATCAATCGTTGGTCACTCACACTATGTTTGGCCATGAACAACATTATGGGTGGGGTTGGTTTATCCGCGACATAGATGGCGAGCGACTGCTCGAGCATCGAGGCGGATACGCTGGTGCGAGCACTTATGTGTCTTTTATGCCCGATAAGCAAGTAGGTTTAGTGGTGTTAAGCAACCAAGATAAATGGGGAGGCGATTTGGCTTATGCCCTAGAAGAACTGGTTTACGGCATAGCGTTGAATAAATCAGAAAAGGACATCAACAGCGGTATAGAAAAATACGAGTCGCACGCACAATCTGCCGCGAAGAAGTTTTACCAAAACAAAAGTAAAAAAGCACCGGTAAAGACAACAGCATTAGCCAAGCATTTCGTTGGCGAATTTGTTCACGATACCTTAGGCAGCATCAATGTTAGCGAAACAGAAAAAGGCAGTTTTCACCTACAGTGGGGGAATTTGCAAAGCCCACTGTATAACGGTGATGAACCAAACGAAATCAACGTAGAATTAGTGCCAAGCTCAATCGAAGAGATAGAGTTTTTACATTCGTCAAACAAAAAACGATTTCTAAAATATCGAGATTATTGGTTCAAAAAAGCCGAATAACACCAGTAAGAGCGAACTGCCTTGGTTCGCTCTGTTTTCGGCTACATCAACAAGTAACAACGCGGCGCTGACTCTTGGCAGTGTTCTTTGTTTCACACTATCCACACTGGTTCACCTACAAAACTGTCGTTGAAGACTGTTACTTTCTCAGGTGGATTTGGAGTGGTGGTTAGTATTTTGAATTGTTCATAAAAAGGACAGTGAGAGATTTCTTACTGCACCACCACTTTAATTTATAAAGAACGTCTTACAAAGCGTATGCTCACAACAGAGTTAGTGCTGCTATGAAGCTTAAGTAACTTCTAAGCAGGGTCGAAAACCGTAGACGTCAAACCAATGAATAAGCTGGAAAATTTAGAAAATAGAGACGTGCAATAAGCGATAGTTTTAGGACGAGTTAAATACTCTCTCTCGGTATTCCTAATGGGTATTTAAAAACAAAGGTCTCAAAGAATTGGTCGACTTTCATTGAGACGCGCAGTTCATGATTTAGTTGTCTACCTTTCTGAGAAAAGAATGCATTCAAGCTATGCGCTAGTCATACCGTTATCGAACTTATTATTTTCTAGTAACACTTAGATTTGCATCAGCTAACGACTTAAAAAGCCAGCGTTGACTACTCGAGAGAGTATGACGTTTTGCTTAAATCTGAAAATTGAATTGATAGGGTTTGCTGCTTAAGGAGATGAATTTTGGAAGATATCGAACTATTAAAAAAGGCAATTGATGATTTAAAAAGACAACACAACGATGAACTTTCTGATCTAAAGTTGCGCCTTGAAGAGCAAGAAAAATTAAAGTTGGAGTTATCTGAACGTTTCGAAAAAAGGCATCTTGTCGGCTCAGATATGCAACTTACTCCCGGAGCGAAAGCAATCATTAGTCTAACTCTCCGAAACTCATTAATCGTATGGGGCACTATATTTACTCTGGTTGGTGCAGCTGGTTTCTCCACTTATGTGAAAGGGATTGGTAAGTCAATCCACAATGATATTGAAGATACTGTAAAAGTTGCCGTCGATTCCAAAGTCGATGAATTAAGAGAAGATTGGTCTGGCGTTGTTTCAGATGTTATTGGGTCGGCTTTGATTGAAATTAATGAAGCTAAAAAGGATGTTGAGACAATAGAAACCTTCGGAGATTGGGTTAAAAAGAATGGTAATACTCTGAATGAAATTCAAAAGGCCGAAGCAAATCTGAATAAAGTCATGGACATCGCAAGTAAAAGTAAAGCCGAATGGGGAAAAATAGAGCAGTACTCAGCGCAGATAGAATCTGAGCGGGGCGAATATGTCGCTAAAGCACAAGAACTAGGTGAAACACTTGCTGCAAACGTTATCAACAACCAGGAATTTAAATCGGAAATAGTAAATTCGGTTTCAAACACAATTACAACAACGATACAAGATGCGACGCGCCAGAATACCGAATGGATCCAGTCAATCAATAGCAAACTTTCATGGCATTTGGTTTCCACACCTGTTGATGAATTCAGCCCAGACTGTAATTACAGGCTTGATGTTGATCATAAGGGGAGCACTTATTCCTATCATGCAAGTTACATCCGTCCCAAGACCTTAACTTTTTTCTTTGAAGGTACTCGATACTATCGAATCAATGCCCACAATGTTAAAGCAGACGACTTAAAAACTTACGAATGGTCTACAGGTGTAGCAGTACCCAAAAGAAATGGAGAGCTATATGAACTTTGCTTTGAGACGTGAAGAATGAATTTTTTATAGCAAAGAAGTGGTTGATGCAGTATCTAAGTTTTGTATCCGTAGTGCTGCAAACCTCACCTTCGCAATACGGCTATTCAACCCTTGATGTCCTCTTTCGAATTGAAAAACGAGACAATACCAAGCCAAAGAAACACGCGGTAAGGAGCAATAAAACCTGTATAACCCCAGCACGCTTTGCTTCCTTTTGCGATTTCATAGTCAGCGCAATGACTTGGGCATCTAGTTTTCTAAACTCTAGGTTTTCGGAAGTAGGCGTGTAAGCAACAACATCACCATTTTCATCGACAACGTCGATTATTTCTCCAGTATATTCATAATAAGCAGAAGCGATCTGCTTAGTTAGTGTGACATGTGCTTGTAGGCTTTCATGGCCTGAATTGAGAAACTCACGGTATTCAACAATAAACAGCGGATCAGAAAATTCTGAATACTCTGCCTTTTGTGAGATATCAATCAGCTGGTTGGAGATATTAAACATGTAACCAATGAATAATACGTTCCCTCCAACAGCGAGAGCCAAATAGATTAAATTGTTTCGATTACGGCTAATATTGAAGCAGTATAGTGACGCTACTACAGCCAAAAAACTAAAACACCAAAAGCTAATATCCCTGAATAGACTGAGCCCCCACACAATTTCAGATTGCTTGGGGGATAAGTCCAGCATGTTAATATCTGCAAGATAAGTATTAACTGCGACGAGACTAACTAGAAATAGCGCGGCGCTTATCCCAGTCAGGGTTGTTAAATTCACTTTACTCACGCTTGCTTACTTTCTAAAACTGCCGTTGAATCGCTGATTATCAAAGGCGATGTATCATTAGTTGTCATCTCAAACATCCGCTCCACACCCCGTTTGGTGAATTCTGCTAGCGACGGTAAATCTGCCGTATGAATCCACTTGCCTTGCCCTTTTATCGCAACTTGTTCACCAGCCTCTAACACTCCTTCTTCAAACTTAATGTTTTCGGCGTACACGCCTACATAATTCCTCGATCGAAGTCCGATTTGTTCAAGCGCTTCTTTTCGTTTGGCATTCTCAACATCCGTAAGAAAACCACCACGGTCTCGGTCGTAACTGGATTCATCATGAGCAATATCTTGGTGAATTTTGATCTGGCTGCCTGCAACGCGAACTAAGGCGTAGTGTTCGGAGCACTTAACCACAAAGTCTTCAGCTTCACTCACCTTTTTTATGGTTTCCCATATTGTTTTATTTTCGACATGACTACCGGAACCTTTTACGGTAGTTACTTCCTCTTGTCTCAATGCCCGTGTTTCGTATGCCGCACAGTGCTTTTTAGAAAAGGGCGCAATCAATGGGGTTTGAGTAAGATACAGTTCACCTTGAATTCTGACTACTTGCCCATCGGTACAGGTCTCTAAGCTGCTACGCTCTACTGCTTTGAATGTACGAATAAACTTTCTTGTCCCCCAAAAGTAGGAATAGCCAAAAGCACACGCCCAAAAAGCACCGGCTGTTGCAACAAAGATAATGAAGAAACGACTACCAATTGGTTCCCATATCTCAGCAAACCAATCGAAAGTTTCGGCTAATTGCCACCCCGCCATTGTGACCAAGAAAAACAAGGCAAAACTGCAGAATAAGCCAATGTAATGGCTATGGCTCTCACGTAATTTCATCGTATCTGTAATTCCGTTTGTAGTGGTTTGGAAAATGGCTCGTTATTCACTGCGGCTACCATAATGCTGTTCCCACAATTTATTGCTGAAACGGTTGTTCGGATCGAGCTTTTTCTTTAACTCAAAAAATGCATCGGCTTGTGGGTAAGCGTTGTGGAACTGCTCCGTTGTAGCATGCAGCTGGTAAGGCAAATAATAGGCGCCGCCTTCGGATATGGCCGCATCAATCATTTCACGGCTCCATGCCTGTACTTTTTCTCTATCCTGCTGCGATGTGCCTTGTCGGTAATAAACCACAAAAGCAAATACCTCTTCCCTAGCCCATGCTAGCAGTGAGCCTGTATCAGGTAACGCATGGCGTATTGATACGTTTAACACATTCACATCATGCTTCTGAAAAATGGTAGCCATTTTGGCCGAGAAGCTGTCGAAACGCTCAACAGGC
Source organism: Alteromonas sp. 5NS40-0096 (assembly GCF_057544385.1). Classification (NCBI taxonomy): domain Bacteria; kingdom Pseudomonadati; phylum Pseudomonadota; class Gammaproteobacteria; order Alteromonadales; family Alteromonadaceae; genus Alteromonas; species Alteromonas sp. 5NS40-0096. Next base: position 662,634 of record NZ_BAAJLQ010000002.1, on the reverse strand, counting down.
ACAAAGTACTCTTTCAATACGTAGGTTTGGTGCTTTCGACTTTTCGGTTCAAGCTCTCGAACATCTAAACTGGCTTCGTGATTACGCCATTGCACGGCATTAGAGGAGTGTTGAATCGGTTCAAACACGTGTTGGCGCATCCATTTTCCAAAGTCACTATCTGCAACGAACTTTGCTGTTTTAGGTTGCCACCAATAGTCTTTGTCTCTAGGAATAAGCCTGTCTTGTACCGTTAGTGGCTTATCGGTTTTAACCCAACTCACACTGCTCACATGGGTATAGTCTGGCGGATAAATATTGCCATTATGAAACACCACATCAGGGTTGTTTTTGATATCGTTTTGAAAAAATACCGCATACTGCGCCAACGTCATGTATTCGGTGTCTCGGCTTATTTTTTCATTGGGCACTAGCTCAAGTGTAGCCTCAGCGATAACACCTAGGCCTCCGTAACCACCAATCACACCATAAAATATTTCGGTATTGCTGGTGGGTGAGGCGCTAACAACACTGCCGTCAGCCAATACGACTTTAATGGATTTAACGGACCGGATTATCGGCCCTTCGCCCATATATCGGCCATGGACATTCACACTCAGAGAGCCGCCAACGGTGAAATTGGAATAGGATTGCATGATTTTTATCGAAAGGTTTTCTGGGTCGATCACTTCTTGAATGTCGCGCCAACGCATACCGCTTTGCACCGTGATTTCTCGGTGCTGTGGATTAAATGAAACCACCTTGTTGAACTGCCGCATATCTAGGTGCAAGTGATCATCCAAAGCGACTTGGCCACCTTGGCTGTAGCGCCCACCACCAATCGAGACTTTGCCGCTTGTTGCAGCAATCGCATTTTGAATATCTTGAATAGATTTGGGCTCAACTACTTCAGCGACGTGAATTGGGTTGAGCTGCGTAATATCATTCACTAGGTATTTATCGTGAGGCGATGGCGCTTCATCCGGCGACAAATCGATGAGTATGTAAGCGGCCAAAAAAACAACAAGCAGCACAAATGCGCCAATAACGCCTAAGATGAATTTTAAAACTACTTTCCCTGTCATTTAATAACTCTCCTGAGTAACATCCTTCTCCTAACTAGCGACTGACCATAACACGCAAGTATCAGCAAAAACAAAAAAGTGGGCGATGTGCCCACTTTTTTAACCTCAAAATCCTTCCTTCAACGCAAATGTGCACTGAAATCTATGACTAGTCGTCCTCTACGCTTTCTAGAATTAATGATTCCAACAAGTCTCTTAGTTTCTCATTGAAGGAGCTGACAAAGCTCGTCTCTCGCTCAGCTTTTTCTGCTTTCACATCAGCGGTTATACTGTCGCGTAAGCTTTCAATTTGTTCAGGTGTAGGCTCATATAATTCGTCTTCCCTCTCCCCTACTTTTGTTTCTATTTCAGATTCTGGCATGACATAGCTATTCTTAAACTCGGCTATTTCCCCTTCAACGAAACTATCTAACTCATAAAATAAATCTCGGGGCGGACCAACCTCGGCCTTGGTGTCTAAACTTTCCAAATAAGCATTCAGCCATTCCGAATAAATAAGCTCATAAGAACTCAAATCTGGATCATCTTCGAAAACACTGTTGTCTAAAGCAAGGATGTCAAAAATCCCATCGATTAGCTCATCTTTATCATATGATGTTGAGACTACAGGTGCACAAACATCCCGATAAGAATAGTTTACGGCCGAAAACTTAAGTACCTCATCTAAAAGACTATCAATGGTTTCGTCATCAGATGACTTAGGTATCACTATAGGAGTAATCTCTGGATATTTTTTCTTCATAAAATTCCACATAAGATCAGCGATTTCTTCTCCGCCAGTCTGACTCTCGCAAAGCAATTCATCGTAACTGGGGTAACGATCTCCTTTTGAATTAGGGACTGGAGAATCAGAGTTCTTTGAAAAATTCGCAGAACCGTAAACGATGTGTTCATTTCGTTGTAAAAATTTAATATGCGATAAGTTTTGAATTAGCAATTCCAGTCTAGCGTTTGTTCCACGCTTATTGTTAATCTCGGTCAGCTTTTTTAATACTGCTTTGACATGATGTGATGTAGCGTCTGAAGTAAAGCTAAATACAAGCCTTGCGTCTCCTGTACACTTTTCGAGGGACTCTTCAACAATTTTGGCAAACCCAGCTTTTATTGTGTAAGTGAACATAGTCATCTTTTCACTGGGCAGTATGTCTAAAACCTCTGAGATCGAAACGTTGCTCGGCTTAAAAAAGACTTCTGTATCAAGCGCACTAACTTTTTTAGATATAAACTCCAGCTCTTCTACAATAGCTTTGTCAGCCTCATAAGCCATTTTCGCGTTGATGTGATGAAAAAAAGACGATCCCATAAATTCCCTTTTATTTTAATGGTTTAACAAGATAAATTTCATTTAACAATAAACGAACCTGTAACTGCAACTATTCCTGAGCTACAGACTTTAATGAACTGATTTATTTAAAATTGTTGTCGACAAGTAACAATAAAAAAATCAAAATTTAGTGTCGTTACAATTACCAAGCACGGAGCTTACGAGAATGGATTCAAGATTCAGCATACCAACAGATAACATCTACAAATTCTACGCACTTTTCGGGCTGGCATTTTGTATTGGCGCACTGACTTTATTCGTATTCACCTACAACTCTCATTTTGATACTGCTAATAGGCTATTCTTGGAATTGGCGAAAATTGAAACCATTAAATCTCCTTCGGCTTTTGACGAAAAGCAAAAGGAGATACTCGAAAAGCAAATTATAACAATTTCTAAAAACAAAGCGTTTTACATGAAAGTAATAAGTGCATTTTTGGGAGTAGGCATCACCATAATGGTTATGGGATTCTTTAGATGGCATTATAAGGTTCAGCGCCAAATAGACAAAATCAACGCACTTAAAATTCAGCAGTTAGAAGCAGAATTGGCAAGGAAAACACACGTCCCTTTTCGCCAAAGGGTGAGCAAAAGTTGAGGCGCGATTAGGGCACTACATGACTTGGGCTAATCAAACAACACCTCTTCGGGCTCTCGTTGTTTTAGCCTATTTGAATACTGCTCATCCATTGAAACCAAGAAAGCATTGAGCGAATCGAACTCTTCGCTATCGTGCAAGAATTGGCTGAGCTCTTCTGCCAAACGTAGGCCATTGATCAATATGATTGGGTAGTTGTCTTCGATAATCTCTTGTTGCACCGCATCAGAAAAGTAGCTCGTTGTAACGTATGCGCCTATCCAACCTCGTTTTAATCTAGCAACCGTTCTTGCGATATGGTTACCGCCAGTAGGTGTAGTCATCGATTCGCACTTCGCTTGCCCTATGACAACCAACTCAACTTTAGAAAAACCATTGCCAAGTTTTACCTTGCCAACGAAATCTTTGCCTCCGTCTCCTGTGCCTTGGGTAATCCAGCCTTTTTGATAAACACCGCCAGACTCTTTATTGATAACACGCTCTGTGGCCCACTCCGCCAGCGCCTCAAACTTGTGCTTTTTTGTGCCATAAAAATCATAAACTTCGTGCAACAGGTCGAAGAGTTTAGAGCCAGCTTCAGGAAGTTGAGTTTCTCTTTTATGGATATGTAACTTAGAGACTCTACGACGAACTGACTTAAGGGCATTGGAGCCTTTCTCCAACCAAGTATTCCAGCTTTTAGGAGCAAGACGATTAGTCTCCTTGACTGAAAAATTGGGTTCGCGTCGCGTGTTCACCCATATCCAGTTGAACACATCATGCTCATTTGCCAAACACAACACGGTAAAATCAAATGCATAGTTGGTAAACGAGCGGCCATTCGTATTGTCCCACTGCGTTACCAACTCAATACTATCAATGACACCAAGCCCCATAAACATTGGGTAGCCTTTGGCTTTACCGTTCACTGTTGCGCGTTTAAAAAACAAGATTGGTGGTGTTTTCTTGCGTTCCTCATAATCATGGGAATGGGCTAAGCGAAATGCTTCGAGCAAGGCTTTGTTACACGGCGCTTGCGCTGGGTCTTTATTAGGATCTTTGTTATCACCAAAATAACGAATATGGCCATTGTCGGTGTTATAAAAATCCTGCCAAGGCGTTTCCGATGTACCTTTTTTGTTTGGACTGGTTGAAATGAGAATTGCGGGGCGAACTTTGCCTGAATCAGATGAGAGTATAGCCGCTGCTGGATTTATCCCTTTTTCGAGCTGCAACCGATTGCTGTTTTCTTTGTGGGTAACATAGTGAAAATTGACATGCTCTTCTTCGATTTGCTTAGTATGACAAGCTGGCTTTTTGTATCTAAGAATTTGACCTATTTGAAGTTTATAGGCATCCATTTACTGCATTCCTTTGCTTTACGTCTAGTAAGGAAAGTGCCAAATATAGATGAGTGAGTCAATAAAATTGAGGTATTTCAGCTTTGTAAGCATAAACAAGATATGCGTTGTGTCGAGCAATTCTATATTCTGGATCTGTTTATCGATTGACGCCACAAACATCTTGAATATCAATACCTTACAGAGTTGCCTAGTGTTTTCTGTCACCATTTTTGCCACCGTTTTGAGGTTTCTCAATTCGATTACGAAAGTCTCACATTTCAATTGTAGTCAGAACGTTTCATAACGTATCAGAAGCGCAGCTAAAAATATGTTGGCCGCCACCGGCTGAGCTTATTGAAAAAATATCGCCATTCATTTCCATGTCCCAGGCCATTTTGTCGTAATCAATATACAGCGATAGATGTGGCGGTATTGTTGTGCTTGATTCAGTAAGTTCTTCTACAAAATCCACCAGCGAGTTGTAGTGCCCGCAGTAGTGTTCTTCTGCGTGTTGTTTGGCTTGTGCAATATCGCCATTGAATTGAGCTAGCAGGTCAGCACCAAAGTCGGGGTATTCCACAATAAGTCGAGCGATCTCGTAAACGTGTTCAGGGCTGTCGAACTCATTGATGTTGTAACCGCCAAAACCTTCGTGATCATGAATAGCGTATTCTTCGGCCCTGTCCACAGGGCTGGTATTTAAAATAGCGTTAATTTCGCTTTGAATTGAGTCTACGGATTGGCTGGCGTCAACCCAGGCTCCATGCAATATTCCGTTGTTGTATGCGGCTAGGTCTGCAATATAAATCTGAGGGGAATTGGTCATCGTCTTTTCCTTAATTCGCTTTTGAGGTCTGTTCGCGCGCTTTTCGCGCCGCACATGCCTCTGGCGACTAGGCCGACTAGGTCTGGATTTTGAGGGGATGCAGTGCCCCTTTTTTGTGGGTTCGCCGTCTATGACGGCTGGGGATAGCCCTTACAGATCAAATCTCAACCTGAAAAATATCATTTGAACTGAAATAATTTCAGTTTTTGAGAAAGTGGTGGTATTTTCATTGCTCATTCTTAGCTTTATGAACTTGTGGGGAATCGAATGATTCGCTGTCATCTAGCTCGCCTCATGGGTGAGCGAAAAATGCGTATATCGGATGTGGTCAGGGAAACCGGGCTAAGCCGCAATACGGTGACATTGCTGTACAAAGAAACGGCACAAAAGGTTGATCTAGAGGCTGTGGATAAGCTCTGTGGTCTATTTACGTGCGACATCCAAGATATATTCGAGCGCGTTCAAGCAGAGCGTTCTGAATAAAAGAGCGGAAAATAAAGGATTTCTATGAAGTTCAATGAAGATTCAAGGGTGAAAATCCCCACCATCCTGCACCTGATGCGCTTGGGTTATGGCTACCTTTCGCTTAAAGACCCAAAGGTTACGTGGGATGAATCCACTAATATCTTCACTGAACTATTCAAAACAAGCATTCAGCGCATCAACCCCTCGTTAAGTGATCTTGAACTTCAGCAGACATATGATGAACTTTCATTGTGCTTAGAGAATGAAGACCTTGGTAAGGCTTTTTATGAAAAGTTGGTTGATCAATCTGGTGCGCGATTGATCGATTTTGATGATTTCGATAATAACGACTTTCATGTGGTTACGGAGCTAACCTACAAAAAAGATGACGAAGAGTTTCGCCCAGACATTATCTTATTGATCAACGGCATACCGCTCGCGTTTATCGAAGTCAAAAAACCCAACAACCGCGACGGCATATTGGCAGAGCACAAGCGCATACAAACTCGCTTTCAAAACAAAAAGTTTCGAAAGTTCGTTAATCTGACTCAGCTGATGGTGTTCTCTAATAATATGGAGTACGACGATAGCTCACCGCAGCCCATCGAAGGCGCGTTTTACGCAACAGCATCTTATCAAAAGCCTGGCTTTAACTATTTTCGCGAAGATCCTGATTTTAAGTTTGCACCATCATTGACTAACGTTAGCGACGAAGAAGAAACCTTTGTACTAAAAGACAACAACTTGCTGAGCATTAAGCAGTCACCAGAGTTTGCGAAAAATAAAAGCGCCGATACCCCTACCAATCGAATCAGTTCTTCGCTGTTTGAGCGTGAACGTTTGGCGTTCATGCTGCGATTCTCCCTGGCCTTCGTAAAAGAACGCAGCGGACTACAAAAACACATAATGCGTTATCCGCAGATATTTGCGACCAAGGCGATAGAGCAGAAGCTAGAAGAGGGTGTTAAAAAAGGTATTATCTGGCATACCCAAGGCAGCGGGAAGACGGCACTGGCCTATTACAACGTAAAGCACCTATCGTACTACTTCCAAAAGAAGCAGGTTATCGCCAAATTCTATTTTATCGTTGATAGGCTAGATCTACTTATTCAAGCGAGTAAGGAGTTTAAATCTAGAGGCTTGGTAGTACACAAGATCGATTCACGAGAAGACTTTGCCAAAGATATTAAGAAAAATACGGCAATCCATAACAACTCAGGTAAAGCCGAAATTACTGTCGTTAATATTCAAAAATTCCAAGACGATCCTAATGTCATTAGAAATCAAGATTACAGCCTAAATATTCAACGAGTATTCTTTTTAGATGAAGTGCACCGTAGTTACAACCCAAAAGGCAGCTTTCTTGCAAACCTGGAGCAAACCGACGTTAATGCAATCAAAATCGGTTTAACGGGGACGCCATTGCTGGGAGAAGAGTACAACTCAAAAACCCTATTTGGCAGCTATATCCATAAATACTATTACAACTCCTCAATTAAAGATGGCTATACCCTGCGCCTGATACGTGAAGAGATCGAAACCAACTACAAACTTAGTCTGAAGAAGACCTTAGAAGAGATTGAGATACTCAAAGGGAATACAGATAAGAAGCAAGTCTATGCGCATTCTAAGTTTGTTGAACCCATGTTGGACTACATCGTTAAAGACTTTGAGAAGGCGCGTATAGCCAATGACGACAATAGCATTGGCGGCATGGTAGTTTGCGATTCTGCGGAGCAAGCCAAAGAGATGTACAAAATTTTTCAGGAGCAATACGCCGAGCAGGAAGCGTTGAATGAGCCAGAGCCTAAATATTTAATGGCGGCCGAACCACCTAAACCCTACGAGACGGGCTACAACGCCAATAAGAAGAAAAACAGTAAGGTAAGCAAGGCTGCGGTTATTCTTCACGATATCGGCACGAAAGAGGAGCGCAAGCAATTAGTAGAAGATTTTAAAGAGGGCAAGATCGACCTGCTATTTGTGTTTAATATGCTACTCACCGGCTTTGATGCTCCACGGCTTAAAAAGCTCTATATAGGCCGTGTGATTAAGGCGCACAACTTGCTGCAGACCCTGACTCGGGTAAATCGCACCTACAAAGACTTCGCTTACGGCTACGTGGTTGATTTTGCAGATATTGAAAAAGAATTTGAAAAGACTAATCAAGATTACTTTAAAGAGCTTCAATCTGAGTTAGGTGATGAGCTTGAACATTACAGTAACTTATTTAAGTCTCAAGAAGAGATTGCACAAGAAATACAGGAAATAAAAGACATACTGTTTCACTTTGATACCAATAATGCTGAAGTCTTCTCTGAACAAATCAGCCAAATTGATTCACGCAGTGAGATACTTAAAATTGCCAAGGCGCTTAACAACGCGAAAAGCTTGTATAACTTGATTCGCCTGTCTGGCGATTACGAGATGTTGGAAAAGCTCGATTTCCAAATGCTTACTGTATTATCGCGCGAAGCCAACAATCGCCTAGCGCTTATCAATACCAAAGAAGCGCTGGAAAACAATGTCGATAGCACCAACTTACTCAATACCGCACTGGAAGACGTTATCTTTGCCTTTACCAAAGTCAAAGAAGAAGAGATGGTATTGGCGGATGAGCTAAAAACCATCCTGCAAAAAACGCGCGAAGGTTTAGGTGGCAATTTCGACCCGCAAGACCCAGAGTTCGTCACACTAAAAGATGAATTAGAGCGCCTGTTTAAAAAGAAGAACCTTACTGAAGTCTCTAAAGAGCAGATGGAAAGTAATATCAAAGCACTTAACGATATCTACAACCAAGCCAAAGAGTTGGAGCGCAGGAACCAGCTATTAAGAGCGAAGTACGATAATGACGAAAAATACGCCCGCCTGCACAAGCGATTGACCGAGAAAGACCCGCTTACTGATAGCGAGAGCAAGCTATTTGAAGCGCTTAGCGGCCTTAAAGCGGCTGTGGATAGCGAAATTCAACAGAATGCCAAAATGTTGGATAACGAAAGTTTCGTAAGTAAGAAGGTGATGCGTTTAGTGATTAATGAAGTAAAAACCAAGCACCATATTGATATTGATGCATCTACCACCAAGCGCATCAACACGCTCCTGGTAAAAGAATATATGAACGAATACTTCGGCCGCTCAGCCGCATACTAATAATCCACTTAACAACCTTGTTAAGCTTAAGACTGATTTAGATTTAGCAAATATGAACCAAATACAATCCTTCGAACAACAAACTAAAACCCTAATTGACGACCTAAAGAGCGTTTGCGCCAACTATGGCCTGGGCAACGACGGCAACGAGTTTAAAATTATTACTCAGGTGTTTTTATATAAATATTTGAATGACAAGTTTGTTTACGAGATAAAGCAACTAGACGAAGGCATTGCCCTGGCAGAAAGCTGGGAAGACGCAGTAGACGCATTGAGTGATGATGAGCACGAAATGCTGATGATGCAGCTAAGCGAAAGCACCGCCTATATCCGAACTGATCAGAGCATATCCTATTTGTTCTCTAGACAGAACGAGCCCAACTTTGCAGAGCTATTTGATACAACCCTTACACAAATTGCAGCAGAGAATAGCGATATCTTCTCGGTACTGACCGATGGCGGCGAAAAGATTGTACTATTTGAAAACCTCAGCCGGTATGTAACCGATAAGCGTGATGAGTTTTGTAAGGCTATCGTTAACAAACTGACGGGTTTTAGTTTTGAAAATATATTTAACGAGAAATTCGACTTCTACGCCACCATCTTTGAATACCTGATTAAGGATTACAACACCAATAGTGGCGGAAAATATGCGGAATATTTTACGCCTCATGCCGTAGCTAAGATTATGGCTCGCTGTTTAGTGCCAGCCAGTAAAAAAGGCGAAGTCAATAATGTGATTTGTTACGATCCATCGGCAGGATCCGGCACGTTGTTGATGAATCTTGCCCACGAAATAGGCGAAGATAAATGCACCATCTATTCGCAGGATATTTCGCAAAAGTCTTCAGGGCTACTGCGCCTAAATCTTATTCTCAACAATCTTGTTCACTCGATACACAATATTATTAAGGGCAATACCATTCTTGACCCCTACCACAAGCAAGAGGGTGGTGAGCTAGAGCAGTTTGACTATATCGTCTCTAATCCGCCCTTCAAGTTGGACTTCTCGGATTACAGTGCCGACTTAGATAGCAAAGAAAACCATGATCGTTTTTTTGCCGGTGTTCCCAAGGTGCCCGCCAAGAAAAAAGAATCCATGGCGATCTATTTGATGTTTCTACAACACATCATCTATTCATTAAAGCCCGATGGTAAAGCTGCAGTAGTCGTGCCGACTGGATTTATCACGGCGCAAAGTGGTATTGATAAAAAGATTCGCCAAAAACTGGTTGATGAAAAGATGCTGGCGGGTGTGGTGAGTATGCCGTCTAATATTTTTGCTAATACCGGCACGAACGTCTCGATTTTGTTTATCGACAAGACCAACAAAGAACAAGTGGTGTTGATTGATGCGTCCAACCTTGGCACTACCATCAAAGAAGGAAAAAACCAGAAAACCATATTAAGCCATGATGAAGAAGAGCAGATTATCAATACCTTCAACTCTAAAGAGGTGGTTGATGATTTGTCGGTGGTAGTGCGCTATGAGGATATAGCGGCAAAAAACTACTCGCTGAGTGCGGGGCAGTATTTTGAGGTGAAAATAGAGTATATGGATATTACTCGAGAAGAGTTTGATACCAAATTGGCAGATTTTAAAAATAATTTGGATGATCTTTTTGCTCAGTCCAAAGGACTGGAGGCAAGTATATTTTCACAGCTTGGTAAATTGGAGCTGAAAAATTGAAATCAAAGAATACTTTAGGCGAGCTCGCTGAATATATCACGGTGGGCTATGTGGGCTCTATGTCCTCAGAGTATGTAGAGGATGGTATTCCTTTTCTTCGCTCATTAAATGTCAACGAATATCGATACAGTCCAAACCAGATAAAATACATATCTAAAGAATTTCATCAAAGGATTAAGAAGTCAGCATTAAAGCCTGGAGATGTAGTGGCCGTTAGGACAGGAAATCCAGGGGTGTCTTGTGTGATTCCAGATGACTTGGAAGATGCGAACTGTTCAGATTTGGTTGTAATTAGGTGCGGCGAGAAACTCGACCCAGATTTTGTCTCATATTACATTAATTCAGTTACACACTCTCATGTAAAAAATCAGCTAGTGGGCGCGATCCAGAAGCATTTCAATATTGGCTCGGCAAAGGAGTTACCTTTTCCTGATTTGGATAAAATCCAGCAGGTTGAAATATCCCAAGTAATCCGTTGTGTGAATCAAAAAATCGAACTCAACAACAAAATCAATGCTGAGCTGGAAGCTATGGCCAAGCTTATCTACGACTATTGGTTTGTGCAGTTCGACTTTCCAGATACTAATGGAAAGCCTTATAAATCATCGGGCGGTAAATTGGTTTATAACGAAGAGTTAAAGCGTGAGATTCCTGAGGGGTGGATATGCGGAAATGTGCTAGAAGTAGCCAATCTTTTGGGCGGGGGTACGCCGAGTAAGAAGAATCCTTCTTTCTGGAGTGGTGATATTCCGTTCTTTACTCCTACAGACTCCAACTCCAATGTTTTTGCATTTTCTACGGAAGATTACATAACTCAAGCAGGGTTGGAGGGAAGCAGCACCAAGCTATTTGATAAGAGAACGGTATTTATCACTGCGCGTGGTTCGGTTGGGCGTTTGGCGTTGAATGCAGTACCCATGGCTATGAATCAATCCTGCTATGCTTTTAAATCGAAGCTTGGCGTTAGTTATTCTTATCTTTTTTTCCTAGTAAAAGAACTAATTCACCACCTTGAAGTAAAAGCTACAGGATCGGTTTTTAACTCGATAGTTTCTAACGATATTGAGTGGACAAAGCTAGCGTTACCGGCAGACTGGAAAATAATCGAAGCGTTTGCTCTTATTGTAGAACCCATGTTTGAGAGAGTTGAGCACGCAACAAAAGAGAGCCTGGAGCTGAGTAACCTGAGAGACTGGCTGCTCCCAATGCTAATGAACGGTCAAGTTACGGTAACAAACTAAATGCCTATACCTGCTAACCCTAAGTTATACCATATCGTCCATATTGATCGATTGGCCTCGATTATTGCGTCGGGAGGTTTACTAAGCGATGCACAAATGGTCGCGCATGCGAACGCCGGTAGCACGATTGGCATGGGCCATATAAAACAGCGGCGCTTGCAGGAGTTAACGCTAGATTCTCACCCTGGTTTGTATGTTGGCCAGTGTGTGCCCTTCTACTTTTGCCCGCGCTCGATTATGTTGTATATCATTTACCGTGCAGATAGTGCCGATTTGGCCTATCGCGGCGGCCAAGGGCCGATTATTCATCTGCAAACCGACTTAAATGCTGTGGTTGCTTGGGCCAATCAAAATCAGCGCCGCTGGGCTTTTACCTTATCGAACGCTGGTTCTTACTTCTTCGAAGATCGCAATAATTTGGCTCAATTGGGCGAATTGAACTGGCCTGCGATTCAAACCAATCAGTGGCAGGCCTGTAAAGATGGTAAGCAGGCGGAATTTTTATTAGAGCAGAGTTTTCCGTGGCACCTTGTTGAAACTATAGGTGTGTATTCACAGCCCATATATCAACAAGTTATGAATGCTTTGGCGACTGCAGCACACAGGCCACCAGTGGCAATTAACCCACAGTGGTACTATTAAATAGTGATGGCTAATATAATGTTAGAAAGAAAGACAGAAGGTCAGCAATGATTACATATACATCCGGCGATATCTTACGAGCTGACGTAGAAGCCATTGTAAATACCGTGAATTGTGTCGGTGTTATGGGGCGTGGTATCGCTTTGCAGTTTAAAAAAGCGTGGCCTGATAACTTTAAACTCTATGCCGCAGCTTGTAAGCAAAATGAAGTGAAACCGGGCAGCATGTTTATTGTCGAAACTGGCCAGCTAGCAAACCCAAAATACATTATTAACTTCCCCACCAAGCGCCATTGGCGTGGGGCCAGTAAAATAGAAGATATCGAGCTTGGCCTAAACGCGTTAGCGCAAGATATCAAACAAAAAGGTATTACCTCCATTGCCATTCCCCCATTAGGTGCAGGTTTGGGTGGTTTAGAGTGGTGTGAAGTGCGACAGCGCATCGAAGTCGCGTTGTGTGATTTAGAGGGTGTAGAGGTTCTAGTATACGAACCTAAAGGTGCGCCAGAAAACGACAAAATGGCCAAGAACAAAAAAGTGCCGAATATGACAGCGGGCCGAGCTGTACTCATTGAATTAATGCGGCGCTACTTAGGTGGATTATTAGACCCTTGTGTGAGCCTATTAGAAGTGCATAAGCTGCTTTATTTTATGCAGGTCACCGGCGAGCCACTAAGGCTAAAATACGAAAAAGCCCCTTATGGCCCGTATGCACAAAACTTGCGCCATGTACTCAATACCATTGAGGGGCATTTTGTTTCTGGTTACGCCGATGGCGGTGATGCACCAGAAAAAGAGCTGCGCCTTGTGCCAGGTGCTGTAGATGATGCGAGCATATTTTTAAAACAACACCCAGATACGCTTGAACGTTTTGGCAAAGTGGCAGACCTTGTTGAAGGCTTTGAGTCGCCTTTTGGTTTGGAGTTGCTAGCGTCTGTTCATTGGGTAATTGAACAAGAGAAAGGCCAAGATTTGGATAGTGTTGTGCAAAAAATCCATTCTTGGAATGAGCGAAAAAAGCAATTCACCCCGAGACAAATTGCTCTTGCGATTAAAACGCTTGATGATAAAAATTGGCTTAGTTTAGCCAGCGCGTGATAAACCTGGATTTTATATAACGTGTGGTGGTGCTAGTTATTCTAGGGGCTATTCGTTGAGGAATAGTCCATGGCTTCGTGCATGTTTTACCATTGCTTGCCACCTTGAATCCAGATACTCCCAAGCATCAACTGGTTTTTTGTAAGTGGCCGGTAGAAAGTCGAGACGGTTTAAGGCTAGTGCTGCAGCAATTCGCTGCCCTGTGCTAGCTGATGTATCACCCGTCTCTATTAGAGATTTTGCTTTAATTTGGGCGTCGTTCATTAGATTGCGGGAGTGGTGACAGATGAGCTAAATATGGCATATCACAGCTGTATGTGCCACCGATTCTGTCACCGCTATGATGCAATCTAGAGGGGTTTTGTGAGTGAGCTTGAAAAGTGAGTTTTAATTAATGTGTTGATTTGTAGGGATATTACTATCTAGTGAACGACTGAGAAAGCCTATTCTATATTTTAAATCTGTTCATTGAAGCATTCAATTCTGATAGCTCAACAGACCAAAAAAACGAGCTCAAGAGAGCTCGTTTTTTCATTTTAAAAGCGTCGTAACTACAAACACCCTACTCTTCCATATAACTCTCAATCGTTGGGCATGAGCAGATGAGGTTACGGTCGCCGTATACATCGTCGATACGGTTAACGCTTGGCCAGAACTTGTTCTTCGCCACTTCTGGTACTGGGTAGGCTGCGGTTTCGCGGCTGTAGCTGCGGTTCCACTCGGCATCACAAATATCCGCTAGGGTGTGTGGTGCGTTGTGTAATGGGTTGTCTGTGGCATCCCACTCGCCGCTTTCTACTTTGGCGATTTCTTCACGAATACCTAGCATGGCATCTACGAAGCGATCTAGTTCGTACTTGGCTTCAGATTCCGTTGGCTCAATCATTAGCGTGCCTGCAACAGGGAAGCTCATGGTTGGCGCGTGGAAGCCGTAGTCGTTCAAACGCTTAGCAATGTCTAACTCGGTCACACCTGATGATTCTTTCAGCGGGCGTAGGTCGATAATACATTCGTGAGCAACACGGTCGTTGCGGCCTTTGTACAATACTTCGAAGTGACCATCTAGGCGCTTAGCAACGTAGTTAGCGTTAAGAATCGCGACTTCAGTCGCACGCTTCAAGCCTTCGCTACCCATCATCTTGATGTACATGTAACTGATTGGCAGAATCGATGCACTACCCCAAGGCGCGGCTGATACTGCGCCTAGGCCTTCACCTGATGTTGCTACATTCACTACGCTGTGGTTAGGTAGGAAAGGTGCCAAGTGTGATTTCACACCGATTGGTCCCATACCTGGGCCACCGCCACCGTGTGGAATACAGAAGGTTTTGTGCAAGTTAAGGTGCGATACGTCAGAGCCGATGAAGCCAGGTGCAGTAATGCCAACCTGTGCGTTCATGTTCGCGCCGTCCATGTAAACCTGGCCGCCGTATTGGTGAACAATGTCACATACTTCACGAATGGTTTCTTCGTAAACACCGTGAGTTGATGGATACGTGATCATCGCACAAGATAGGTTCTCGCCCACTTCCTCGGCTTTCGCTTTTAGGTCGTCTAGGTCAATGTTACCGTTCTTATCACACGCCACTACCACCACGTTCAAGCTAACCATTTGCGCTGACGCTGGGTTAGTACCGTGAGCAGAGCTTGGGATCAAACAGATGTTTCTGTGGCCTTCGCCGCGGCTCTCGTGGTAACGCTGAATCGCCAATAAGCCAGCATATTCACCTTGTGCACCTGAGTTAGGTTGCATCGAAAGCGCGTCGTAACCTGTGATGTTGATAAGCCATTCGCTTAGCTCAGCAATCATCTCTTGGTAACCTTGTGCTTGCTCAAGTGGCGCAAACGGGTGGATTTGGCCAAACTCAGCCCAAGTAACTGGGATCATTTCAGCTGTCGCGTTGAGCTTCATTGTACATGAGCCCAGTGAAATCATTGAGTGGTTAAGCGCTAAGTCTTTGTTCTCAAGTGATTTGATATAACGCAGCATCTCAGTTTCTGAGTGGTACGAGTTAAACACTTCGTGCGTCAGTACCGCGTCAGTACGCACTAGCTCCGCAGGGATAGAATCGCTGCCGTTAGCTGTGATGTTGCTATCCAATGCAGCGATATCAAGGCCATGGCCTTCGCCTAGCAATACGTTGAACAATACGTCTAGGTCTTCACGGGTTGTGGTTTCATCAAACGATACGCCTACCGCGCCTTCAAGGTCAGCACGCAGGTTAATGCCAGCTGCGTATGCACTTGCAAGTACCGCAGCTTTGTCTGCCACTTCTACCGCTAGGGTGTCGAAGTAAGTGCTGTGCTTAATGCTTACGCCTTTTTCAGCCAAGCCTGCTGCTAGAATATCGGCAAAACGGTGAATGCGCTGAGCAATCGTTTTAAGGCCTTGTGGGCCGTGGTATACCGCGTAGAACGATGCCATGTTGGCAAGCAGTACCTGCGCCGTACAAATGTTAGAGTTAGCTTTTTCGCGGCGGATGTGCTGCTCTCGGGTTTGCAATGCCATACGCAATGCTTGCTGGCCACGGGTATCTTTACTTACCCCAATGATACGGCCTGGCAATGAACGCTTGTACTTGTCGCGCGTTGCGAAGAATGCTGCGTGTGGGCCGCCATACCCCATAGGCACACCAAAACGCTGTGCACTACCTAGTGCCACGTCAGCGCCTAGCTCACCCGGCGATTTCAACAGCATCAAGCTCATCAGGTCTGATGCTACTGCCACAATACCTTTGTTCGCTTGAACCGCGGCAATGATATCGGTGAGGTCGCGTACTTCACCGGTAGTGCCAGGGTATTGTAGTAGCGCACCAAATACATCGTGGTCAGCTGCGGTTTCTGCTGGGCCAGTAACGATGCCAAAACCGAACATTTCTGCGCGGGTTTGTACTACGTCTAGTGTTTGTGGGTGCACATCGTCAGCCACAAAGAATAGGTTCGCTTTTTTGTTTTTCGATACGCGCTTGGCCAATGCCATGGCTTCAGCGGCTGCCGTACCTTCGTCGAGCAATGAAGCAGATGCCAGCTCCAGCCCAGTTAAATCTATCGTTACTTGTTGAAAGTTCAGGATCGCCTCTAGTCTCCCCTGAGCTATCTCAGGCTGGTAAGGCGTGTACGCTGTGTACCAGCCTGGGTTTTCCAGAACATTTCGCAAAATAACATTTGGTACGAGCGTATCGTAGTAACCCATACCGATATAGGAGCGATTGATTTTATTTTTATTGGCAACCGCCTTTAACTGAGCCAGAGCCTGGACCTCAGTCGCCCCTTCACCTGTCGTTAAGGGCTTATCCAAAAGAATATTGGCTGGAACTGTTTGAGCAATGAGATCATCCAATGACTCTGCGCCAATTTCGTTTAGCATTGCCTGAATTTCATTCTTACCAGGGCCGATGTGACGGCGAATGAAACTGTCTTTTTGTTCTAATTGTGTGAGAGAGGGAGAATTCGACATAATTTTGTTAAGCATCTGCGTTGGTTAATCAAAAAAGGGGCTGATTAATTCGCCCCTTTTCGTCGGTGTTTTGTTGACGAAAGGGTGTGAACCCTTATTCTTCGTCGATGCTGTTTTGGTAGCCTTCGGCATCCAATAAGCCGTCGACTTCTGAAGCGTCATCGGCTTTGATTTTAAACAGCCATCCGTCACCGAATGCGTCTGAGTTTACAAGCTCAGGAGAATCTTCAAGGTCTTCGTTTACCGCAACCACTTCACCAGTGATTGGCGTGTATACGTCAGACGCCGCTTTTACCGATTCAGCAACAGCAACGTCGTCGCCAGTGCTAACTTGGTCGCCAACATCTGGCAAATCAACAAAAACCATATCGCCTAAAAGCTCTTGGGCGTGCTCAGTAATACCCACGGTAAACACACCATCACCTTCTGGGCGTACCCATTCGTGCGTCGTTGCGTAACGTAAATCGGTTGGGATATTGCTCATTTTATTTTCCTAACTTGTTGTTCGTTGAATTTACAAAACACTTTTGCCGTTGCGGACAAAGCTGGGCTTAACAACACTTACTGTAACCCACTTTTTGCGCATTTCCACTTCTACTGTTTCACCAACACCAGCTGGAACACGCGCAAGCGCAATTGCATGGCCTAAAGTCGGTGAGAACGTACCTGAAGTAATCACGCCTTCGCCATTTTCGGTATTAATTTTTTGACCCGCGCGCAATACGCCTTTGTCGGTCATCACCAAGCCAACAAGCTTGTCGGTGCCATTGGCTTTTTGCTCTTCAAGCACTGCACGGCCCACGAAATCGCGGTCAGCAGGTTCCCACGTAATCGTCCAGCCCATGTTAGCCGCCAATGGAGAAACAGTTTCGTCCATGTCTTGGCCGTACAAGTTCATGCCCGCTTCTAAACGCAGCGTGTCACGTGCACCCAAACCACATGGCGCTACACCGGCGTCCATTAGGCCTTGCCAGAAGTCAGCTGCTTGTGCCGTTGGTACCATAATTTCGTACCCGGCTTCGCCTGTGTAACCTGTTGTTGCGATGAATAGGTCTTCGGCTTGTACACCAAAGAAAGGCTTCATGCCTTCTACCGCTTCTTTTTGTGCGTCGCTGAACAAGGTCGCCGCTTTTGCTTTTGCATTCGGGCCTTGTACGGCAATCATGGCGTACTCTGGGCGCTCAGTGATTTCAACATCAAAGCCTTCTGCTTTTGCACGAAGCCAGTTCATGTCTTTTTCACGGGTCGCTGAGTTCACCACCAAACGGTAGTTGGTGTTGTCAAAGTGATACACGATAAGGTCATCAACCACACCGCCTGCTTCGTTTAACATGCCGCTGTATAGCGCTTTGCCTTTGTCTTTTAGCTTAGCCACGTCGTTGGCTAGCAAATAACGAAGGTAGTCTTGAGCTTGGCTGCCGATCACGTCAACGATAGTCATGTGAGACACGTCGAACATACCCGCGTCTTGGCGAACCGCGTGATGCTCTTCAATTTGTGAACCATAGTTGATTGGCATATCCCAGCCGAAGAAGTCGACCATTTTGGCGCCAGCTTCGATGTGCTTGGCATGTAATGCAGTGGTGTTTGACATTGCAATGACCCTGTCGATGAAAAGTGAAGCCAAGTATATGAAGCTGTTTCTTGTACAACAAATTGGAATTTTTTATCATTACATAAGAATTTTAAATGTATGCAAGCAAATGCATCAGGAATGCAAATCATGAAACAATTGTCTCTCGATAATTTGCGCACCTTTGTCAGCGTAATTGAACAAGGTGGCTACGCTAAAGCCGGCGAATGGTTGGGCCGTTCTCAGCCAGCAATTAGCCTGCAAATTAAAAAGCTCGAAGAACAGTTAGATAAAAAGCTGTTTACCAAAGTCGGCCAGCGCCATTTACCGAGCGTGGACGGCAATTGGCTGTACCCCAAAGCCAAAGAACTGCTTGCGCTAAACGATGATATTTTCAGAAGCATCAACCCTACTCCACTGAGCGGGCGGCTGCGTTTAGGCATTCCCAATGAATTTGCATCAACGCTGCTGCCAGGTTTAATTGGTGAGTTTTCTAAGCGCTACCCCGATGTTTCACTGGAAGTCACATCATCGTTGAGCCGCGATTTATTGCACAAATCCAAACGAGACGAGTTCGATTTAATCTTGGCTTTAGTCGGCCCCCATGAACAAACCGAAGGGGAAGTCATATTAGAAGATGACATGGTGTGGGTGGGCGATAAAGCCAAGCCGTTAGCGGGTGACATGATCCCGCTGGTATTAGCGCCCGACGGCTGTATTTACCGTAGCCGCGTTATCGAGCAGTTAAAACAGCAAACCCGGCCGTGGAAAATCGCTTACACCAATGCTGATTTATCAGGCCTAACGGCCGCCATCACTGAAGGCTTGGGCATTACCGCTTTGGCCAAATCGAGTAAGCCTACCAACTTGCACGTGATGAACGACAGGCGCTTGCCACAGTTGGGTAAAGTAAACATCTGCTTGTTTAACCAAGATACCCAACACCCCAAAATCAGCCGCACCCTAGCCGACTTCTTTGTTAGCCGGCTGCGGAATTAGGGAGAATAGCGATGAACTTTGAACATTTACGTTTGTTTGTCAGGGTAGCCAATACACTTAACATCAGTGCAGCAGGCAAGGAAATGGGGTTATCTCCAGCGGCTGCCAGTGCCAAACTCAACAAGCTAGAAGCATTTTTAGGCGCAAGGTTAATTCACCGTACCACGCGGCAAATATCGCTTACCGAAGACGGCAAATTGTTTTTGCCTCACGCGGAAGAGTTGTTGGCAGGCGCAGAAGTCGCTAAAGCATCGGTAGGCTCAGGAACCATTGAGCCAAAGGGCAAGCTTCGGGTTACCGCACCAGCATCATTTGGCCGCATGCACCTGCTCCCAGCTCTACCTCATTTTTTGAAAAGCCATCCTGGCCTCAATGTCGATTTACGCTTAAGTGACGCCATAGAAGATATGGTAGAAGGTGGCTTTGATATCGCAATTCGTGACGCCGCACTGGCCGACTCCTCCTTAGTTGCGCGTAAACTCGCGCGAGATACACGTATCGCCGTCGCCGCGCCACAATATATTGAGCAGTACGGTGAGCCCACTCACCCAAATGATCTAGCCAATCACGCTTGCGTTAGTTTAGCTGGCGTCGAAAGCTGGGCATTTCAATGTGATCAAGGGATACAACGTATTAAAGTCCCAAATCGTTTGGTGGTGGACAACGGCGAAGCGGTGCGTGATGCCTGTATTGGTGGTATTGGTATTACTATCACCTCTACTTGGTGTTCCTATGAGGCATTGCAAAGTCAACAATTGGTACAAGTGTTAAAAGACTATCCGCTGTATTCTGAATCGGCGCTGTGGGCTGTGTACCCCAGCTCTCGTTTGCTGGCCCCAAAAACGCGGGCATTTATTGACTTCTTTTCGTCATACTTTGGTGAGCACCCGTATTGGGAAGCGTAAATACATAAGTAAAACGCCGAGCAGAAACTCGGCGTTGTAATCAGTTGTTATATATCGGCTTAAGCTAAATCATCTTTCGCTTCAATTAGATAGTGATTACTTACTGAGCCTGCAGTTCTGGCTTTCAAATGTGGCGCGTATTCGGCGTCTTTCATAAAATCCATCGCAGCTTGTTTACTTGGCCATTCGATAATGATTCGAAGTGCTGCGCCTTCGCCCTGCCCTTCTACACGTTCGTGAGTTGCAGTGCGCGCCAAGTATTTACCACCGTATTGTGCAACTAACTTGTTTGCTGGGCCAATGTAATCTGGGATCCACTCTTCGTTGGTCGGCGTAACGTCTAGTACTGAATAGTATGTCATGGGATTTTCCTTGTTAATGGTAGATGGGATTAGCGAGCGAAACCGCCGAACGGCTTCAACATTTTGGGAGCAAGTGCCGCATGTCGAGAAGCGAGCTCCTCTGGTAAATCACCTAAGTGCACCATTCGCGTTGCAGGCGCGGCATCTAACCAACGTTCAGCAAAATTGTCCCAATTGGTAATGTGAATGTGCGCATCTTCAACCGTGGCGAAACGCTCTAATACCAATACGTCACCTTCATCAGACACGAAATATTGATAGTTCAGTGTGCCGCCTTCCTTGCGCGTTTCTGCAACAATTTCCTCAACAATGGTTTTGAAGGTGTCGAGCTGGCCTTCTTTCACTTTGGCTTCAACTATCCAACCAATATGTTCAAACATTGCACTCTCCTAAGTCGTTCAGTTATTCGCTATTAGGCCGTCTGTCGCCATAGATAGGCGAAATCAGACGCGCGGTCACCTCATAGGCAACCGATGAGCACAGTCTACTTATTTAATTTATTTTGATAATTGAGCTAAAAACTAAAATAGTTTTAGATATTTTGGAAAAATAAAAGGCCCGAAAGGGCCTTGGGGAACAACATAACGAGAAAGGGAGGTGAATCAGTTTTCGAAACGGCGCATTACCATGGTTGAGGTATCAGCGGCTTTCATAAAAGCGGCGGTGGCGGGCGCACTCATAAAGCTTGCCATGCTGGCATCGGCATCATCAAAACTTTCCCAATGCACAACAACGCGCCAGTAGTTGTCTTCTGTTAATCCTGACTCGCGGCTGATAAAACCGGGCTGTTTAGTGATGTAAGTGTTTTCCACCCGCGCATCAATTTTTTCAAATGCTTTAGGGTCAATGCCATCTTTGAGTTTAAACGTGGCCACTTCTACGATGTCAGTGTGTGGAAAATTAAATTTGCCATTGTCGTTCTTCCATTCTGACTTCGCCGCGATAGGCTCGATAACATCCCAATGCTCAACAACTTTACCGCCGCTGATGCGGAACAAATCGTAAAATGACACATGCTGGCCTGCGAACTGCCCTTCGCTGATTGCCAACACAAAGTTGCCTTGGCCCAGCACTTTATGGTTTTTGGCGTACGACATATTAATGCCCTGTTTAGCCATAGTTTGCAGCCCTTCAGACAACCCTTTCAAACCGTCGGCAATCGCCGTGTTGTGCTGCAAATATTCTGTGGTGCTGATGTAATCTGGCAATTTATTGTATTGGCCGTTAATCAGCACATCACCAACGAAACTCGCGACCAAGGCTTTGTTCTCTAGGGTTTTATCCAAATCAGTGATGTCGGTGGCACCGTCTAATTGGGTGCGGCCACTGGGGTTAGGTTGGCTCGCTTTTTCCGTCAAGTTATCCCAGTGCTCAACAATTTTGCCATCATCAAAACGAAATACATCAAAGCCCACTTTAGGGCCAAAGAAGTTGTAATCGGTATGGGTAACTACATAGTCACCATCTTGGAAGCTGCGCACTACATTCACTTTCGCGCTGCCCGGTGGCAACATTTTCATCACTTCACCAAAGCCTGCCAGGCCGTCGCCTACTGCTAAGTTGTGCTGGGTATAATGGTTGGGATTCACATAACCGATAGCGCTGGCGTCGCCGCTTTCAATACTGTTTAACAGCGCAACCGCCTTTTGTTGGTTAGTTGGGCTAGTGTTGTTGCTGTCGGCAAGTGCCACTGGTGATGTTGCGCCGAACAGTAAACTTACCGCCGCGGCTTTTAGGTATGATGTCATTGTTCTTTGTCCACAGTGTTGAGAAAACACCATGGTAAACACCCCGTCTAGCTAGCGTGAGGTGACATCCAGCCTAAAAATGGTAAATATCGAACCTTTTTAGTATTTGCGGAACTGTGATGGGGTATCACCTTGGTGCTTTTTAAAGAACTTCACGAAGTTGGTCACTTCATCAAAGCCCAGTTCTTCGGCGATACGTTGAATCGGGTTATCTTCAATCGAAAGCCGCCGCTTGGCTTCTAGCAATACATAATTATCAATAACTTGCTTGGCAGACAGTCCCAATTCTTTACGGCATAACTGGTTGAGTGTTTTATAGGTAATGTGCAATTGCTCGGCATAATCCGATGCGTTTCTGGTGAGAAAGTACTGGCTTTCAATTAAGCGAGAAAAACGAACCAACCTATCACTGTGATGCGTGTATTGGCTTGGGTTATCCGTCGCGTCAGATTGACGAAATGTCATGTGCAGAAGCGCCGCGAACAAGTGGTGAATAATAATGTCGCTGCTATTTGTTGCACGGGTTTCCGTTTCAATTTCATTGATGAGTGTGAAACAGCGTTTTACCGTTGGAGGGCTCAACGAAATCAGCGGGCAATAGTCCCGTTGCAAAGTGGCCGCGCCAAACAAAGGCACTCGAATGTGGCTGTGAACTTGTTCAATGAAATCTCTGGGGAACAACACCATTTTGCCTACCAGCTGGGCAGACAGCGCAAAGGCATGCACCTGATGTTGCTGAATACAAATCACTGTTCCAGGGCCAAACTCATGGTGTTTAAAATCCAAAAAGTGAGTGCCATGGCCTTGCTCGATAAACAGTAAAATATTGAAACCCACGCGATGAGGCTGTTCTGGATCGTGGTCTAAGTCCCCTTTGCGTTCGACCAGATTACGCAAGTCCACGACTTCAATTGGCGAACGGATCCACTCTTGAGGCTGAAACGCAATCTGTGGGATGTCGTGATTCATGGGCAATGCCTACTTTTGATCCATTGCAACGAGATGGGTGGTCGCCACCGATTTTACGTGTTGTCTCAAGGCTTGCAACTGTGGGCTTTCGGATTGCCAGTAGTGCCAATACAAAGGTACATCAACATAGTGCCCTGGCATCAAGTCTACTAGTTCCCCGGTTTTCAGCGCCTCACCCAGTTGCAGTTCTGGCAATAAACCAAAGCCTAACCCCGCAAGCATTGCTTGCTTGAATCCCTCTGATGAAGGACATAAATGAAAGATACTCGGCGACGTTAAACCCTGAGCTTGCAGTAAATCATGTTGCAATTTGTCGTGTTCATCAAACACCAAACAGGGTAAATCGGCTAACTGTTCAACCGTCTGATAATCATGGGTTTTGACAAAGTCTGGGCTGGCAATAACCAAATAGCGCATTGCTCCCAACACCATGACGCCGCCACCATTTACGGGCTGTTCACTTGAGCATACGCAAGCCATTACCTCACCGGCTTTCATTCGTTTTAGTGCGATGGATTGGTCATCAACAACGATATCAAATTGATATTGGCAGGGCGCTTCGTCAGCTGGTAACGCCAATGCCTCTGGTAGCCATGTGGCCAGCGAGTCGGCGTTAGAGGCCAGTTTCACGGTGAGCGGAGCTGGCGTTTCGCCATCATCTAAGGTGGGTAAATCCAGCGCAATTTCTAACTGCCGTACTTGTTGATAGTGGTTTAACAACCGCTTCCCTAGCGGCGTGGGTATGGGCGGTTTACTTCGTATCAATACGGGCTCGCCAAAGCTGGATTCCAACTGATGTAACCGCCTGCTCACTGCCGACTGTGTGATGAATAATGTTTTTGCTGCCCGTTCAAAACCGCCCTCGGTGACAACGGCATGGAGGGCATGAAGCAGTTGATAATCTATCATGAGTTTTACGCATCATAAGCAATAATTATTCATTGGAATAATATTATCACTATCTCTAAGCTAGCGGCCATTGATTTGTAGAAGCGAGAAATACCATGTCCTTTTTTTCTGGCGCTATGCTGGGCCTGAGTTTAATTGTTGCCATTGGGGCGCAGAATATCTGGGTATTAAGCCAGAGTATGGCTGGAGCGAATCGTTTGGCCATTGCGGGTGTCTGTATCTTATGTGATGCCACCCTGATTGTGCTTGGCGTGTATGCTGCCAACGAAATTAAATTGTGGTTACCGGGTATTTTGCCTTGGTTTACCTGGGGCGGTATTGCCATGTTGTGTTACTTGGCGTTTGGCTCATTAAAACGGGCGATTCAAGGTACATCCGGGTTGCATCTCACCGAGACTGTTTCGGTACCTTGGCAACAAACGGCGCTTACCGCACTAGCCATTAGCTTGTTAAACCCCCATGTGTATTTAGATACTGTGTTGTTGCTGGGCAGTATTGGCGCGGTACAGCCCCAACCCATGTTGTTTGCCGCTGGCGCGTGTTTGGCATCTTTGGTGTGGTTCAGCAGCTTGGTGCTGTTTTCACCAAAGCTCAAAACACTGCTCAGCTCGCCAACGCGGTGGCGGGTGTTTGATACCACTATTGCGGTGTTATTGGGCACAGTCGCAGTGCAGCTCTATGCCCATGTGTAAACCCACTTAGTCAGCTTTCACTTGGTTTAAGTGTATTAAACCCAGCGCATTCACCACTTCCTTTTGAACTGGTTCGGCACTGCGGTTCAGGGCATCAGCACCAAACGCTTGGCCAACAACGGTTCGATGATCACGTTGGCCTTTTTCAGTGAGCACTAAGCGCGCTACGGCGTGCGCCACATCCAATGGGTTAGGTGCGCTATCTGATTCGAATACCGACATGAAGTGTTCAAACATCGCACCGGGGATCGCCGCCGTATCGCCGTAACTTTCGGCAATCGCACCGTGCTCAGGTTGTAGCGCACTGCCATACATATTGGTTGGATAAGCACTTGGCTGAATCAATGCGACATCAACGCCTTGTTGAGAAAGTTCGTAACGGTAACTTTCGGTCATGGCTTCTACAGCAAATTTAGTCGCGCCGTATAGGCCAAAGAAGGGAAAGGTCACCCGCCCTAAAATTGAGCCGATGTTAATTACAAGGCCGTTTTGTTGCTTGCGCATACTTGGCAATACGGCTTGCGTCACGCGGTGTACGCCAACCACATTCACGTCGAACAGCTGCTTGACTTGTTCAGCGTCAAACGCTTCAGAAACGCCTGCTGCAGCAATGCCAGCGTTATTGACGAGCACGTCAATTTTGCCCGCCACTGCCAATACCGTTTCAACGCCATTCGCCACCGTTTCGGGGCGCGTTACGTCAATTTCTACGGGTTCTATGCCCTGCTGCTTCAGGGCGGCCATATGTACCGCATTTTTCCCATCTAGGTCACGCATGCCAGCAAAAACTTGGTGGCCATGACGGGCCAATAGCTCCACTGTAGCAAGGCCAAAACCGGATGATGCACCTGTCACTAATATCACTTTAGACATTCTGATTTCCTCATTTTATTGAACGGTTGAAGCGAATCTCCAACACAACGAGGCGAAGTATGTTATGTTCATAAAATTCAAAAAACACAACATCAAGCACACCACTTGTGCGTAAAATGCAAAAATGAAATCACAGTCGACCTTAGAAACGTTTGTATTAGTGGTAAATGAGGGCAGTTTTTCTGCCGTAGCACGCTTGCTCAATACCACGCCTTCAGCGGTGTCGCGGCAAATTGCGCAGTTAGAAAGTGAATTGGATGCCAGGTTGTTTCATCGCACGACTCGCAGCCAAACGTTAACTGAAGCGGGAAATGTGTATTTTCAGTATGCCCAGTCGATCATGGCTGACATGCAATCGGCGAAGGCCGCGGTACAAAAGGTCACCACTCGTCCCTCTGGTAAATTAACCGTCTCAGCGGAGGCGGATTTTGCCAATGTGTTTATCGCGCCGATATTGCCCCAATTTTTAACCCAATACCCAGATATTGATGTGCGCTTGGTGTTAAATAGTAGCCTTGATGACTTGGTTCACAACCGCGTTGATGTAGCCATACGCTTGGGAGCCTTGTCGGATTCTGGCCTGATTGCCAAACCCCTTGGGGTAAGCCAGTCAGTTGTGTGTGCTAGCCCTGCTTACTTAAGGGCAAACGGCGAGCTACAACACCCAAGCGACTTAACCCAACACCAATGTTTGTCATTCAAGTTAGGTCTGGGCAAAGCGGTTTGGTCATTTACTGATAGCGCGCACAACGGGAGTGAAAAACTCGATGTGCCAATTGTACCTCGGCTGCAAGCCAATAGTCTGACACTACTCAAGCATCAAGCGGTGCAAAACCAAGGGCTGATTTTAGTGCCCAAATGGTTGGTCAAGGCCGAATTAGAAAGCAGAGAATTACGCGCTGTTCTCACCGATTACCCTGTGTACCCGGGCGACAACCCCATCAGCGCCGTATTCAATCATCGTCAATTCATGCCCCCAAAACTGCGCTGCTTTCTCGATTTCATCGCCGACTTCGGCGGCCTAAACGCACTGTAACCCCAACCTTCTCTAAAACTTCCCTCACCCAATAGTTTGGGTGAGAGAAATTGCTCATTCTTTGCACACCTCTAGTTAAGCTAGCGAATTCAAACTGCTAGCTACTCAATAACAATAGCTTTTGCAGTTCATACAAAGCCTAACAATGCACCGTTAAACAAAAGCGAATAGAACGATGAGTATCAAAGACATAATTAGTTTCGATCCGATTAATCTGACCAGCATCATTACCACGTTAATGGTACTGGGTATTTTGTTGATGGTGTTCGACAAGCAGTTAAAGCGATTCATGGATAATTTAGAAACCATCCAATTTAACGTCAAAGAGGGCTCAATTTCTCTGACCGCCAAACCCCGTTTAGAGCCTTTAGCCGATGCCACCAGCAACTTTAATGAAAATATTGAAAGCCTAGCGCCAATTGATGAGTTTCGAAAATCAACCTATGCCGACTTGCATCAAACCCTTGAACAGATGGGCGACAATCTCGGCGTGTTGCGCTATGCCGTCAATACCGATGTGAACTATTACAGCGATGACGGCATGCTGAAATACTTGTCCATCGCTTCTGAAAAAGTAAAGTTCATCGCATTTTATGAAGATGAGACATTTAAAGGCGCAATTGAAATTGAGAAGGTCATCGCGGGCATTGCAAATGGGCAGTATCAGTACACAGACTTCGGATTTAAGTTAAGGACGGGTGAGTGGCAATCGTTTCCCGCTTTGATTGCCGAGGATGATGTTTTTATTGCCAAACCAGACATAAAAACACTATACGAACGCCTGTCACAAACTGGGCTATCTGCTATTCCCTTGTTGGAAAACAACAGGCTTGTTGGCTTCCTTGATTACAAATCCATTACCGAACAAATGTATTCACAAGTGAAAGCCTGATTGAGAGCTTCACTTCGCCATTTTTGTTAAATCTATTTGACGTCATTGGAGACACAGCGTTATGGAAAAAAGAGTAATGTGGGATAAATATGGCTGGGCCATGACAATGACAGCCTGGACGATAATTGGATCTGTCATTATCTTTTTGACAGCGCCAGCAGGCAAAACGGGTGCGCTGTTTCTTGTCGCTTATGGCGCGTTCTCGGCGTCCGGTTTTATGGGTTTTCTACTTGGGATACGTGGAGTGAGACCGGATGATAAGCCTACCCACCTGCAGCAAATCGCCGATTGGCTTACAAAGCTGTTACTGGGTGCGGGACTCGTAGAGCTAACCAATATTAGTAAAGCAACATGGCAGTTTTCCAAAAAGTTTGGCGACGTCGTCGACCCACAATTTGGCCCCTACATGGTGTTGTCGGTACTCATTGCCTTCATATCACTCGGGTTAATTTCAGGCTACCTTTGGTCGCAACTTCATTACGGCAATGAGTAGATAAAACCAATATTTCGAAAATAATTGTCGTCTTTTTCAATACCTCTTCGTCTTACTGAGTAAAGACAGTATTCGAAGAGGTATTAGTATGTCGTATTTACATCAACACACTTTCAATTTTGACTTAAACACTGCAACACCAAGCCAACACAAGCCCAGAGTTTTGATGCTCTATGGCTCATTAAGACCAGAGTCATACAGCCGCAAAGCCGCTCAAGAAGCCGGTAAGATTCTTGAGCACATGGGCACAGAGGTGCGTTTTTTTGATCCGGCGGGATTGCCATTGTTTGATAATGGCGAGTCATCCGAACATCCCAAAGTACAGGCGCTTCGCGAATTGGTGGCATGGTCTGAAGCGCAAGTGTGGTCGTCTCCTGAACTCCACGGCAATATGTCTGGGGTGATGAAAAACCAAATTGATTGGATCCCTCTGAGCTTAGGTGCAGTGCGCCCTACTCAAGGTAAAGTCCTAGCAGTAATGCAGGTTTCAGGCGGTTCGCAAAGCTTCAATGCGGTTAACAATATGCGGATACTAGGGCGTTGGATGCGTATGTTGACGATTCCTAATCAATCGTCGGTCGCCAAGGCATACAATGAGTTCGATGAAGACGGCACCATGTTACCGTCTAGCTATCGCGACAGAATCGTTGATGTCATGGAAGAGCTGATGCGCTTTACTCTGCTCACTCGTGATATCAAAGATCAATTGGTGGACCGTTACAGCGAGCGCAGCAAAGCGCTGCCGAGTAGCCCTGCGCTCAATCGCATTATCGAAGATACGCCAAGCCAAGTGGCCAGTGATGAAAGCCAAGCAAAACAGAGTGCTTGTTGCTAATATTTACGCCGTGCCACGCAGCCGATTGCGTGGCACCTTATCTACATACATTGGGTTATGAACATAGAACACATTTGGAACGACTACCGCCATCACCTTCGCAGTTTCTTCCTAGCAAGGGTTAACGAACCCCAAGATGCTGACGATTTACTGCAAGATGTGCTGATTAAAACCCATCGTCAGATGGACTCGATTCAAGATATTCAAAACTTGCGTTCTTGGCTGTTTAAAATTGCCAACAACACCTTGATCGACTTTTATCGCGCAAGAGCCATGAGCCAGAACATTGACGACAAAGTGAAATGGTACGAGTCTCATTCTTACACCGTTGGCCAAGAACTGACCGTGTGTATCACACCGTTTTTGGCAGCGCTAAGTGAAGAGGATGCCGAGATTATTCGCCGCGTGGATTTACAACAAGAATCGCAAAAGGCCGTTGCAGAGGAAATGGGCATTCACTATTCAACGTTTAAATCTAGGCTTTCCGGTGCCCGTAAAGCATTAAGAGTGCAGTTTAATCTTTGCTGTGCATTTGAGACCGACAAGAATGGCAACCTGATTGACTACCATCCTCATCGCAAGGGCTACCCTTGTGAGCCTCATTAAGGTTTGAGTGCCACCAGTTTGCCTAGCGGCTCATCGATACTGTCTGGCGGGCTAGTAAACCAACGCGGCCCTGTGTCTGTCATGTACAAGCAATCTTCAAGGCGAACGCCAAACTCCCCGGGTAAGTAAATCCCAGGTTCGTTAGACAGGCACATTCCTTTATTCAGTGGCGTGGTTTCACCACGAACGAAATTCACACTTTCATGGCCTTCCATACCAATGCCATGGCCCGTGCGGTGTGACAATCCCGGCAATGCGTAGTCAGGGCCGTACCCTGCACGTAAATATAATTCTCTTACGGCATCATCAACCTTACCCGCGGGTACACCAATTTGTGCTGTTTCAAGGGCGATTTGCTGCCCTTTTCTTACTGTATCCCATACTTGTCGCTGTTTTTTATTGGCCTCACCAAACACTAAAGTACGGCTGATATCCGATTGATAGCCATGTACATTACAGCCACTGTCTAACAATACGACTGATCCAGGTTTGATGGTTTGTGGTTGCTTTGTTCCGTGTGGATAAGCACTGGCTTCGTTGAACAAGGCTAAGCACCATGGGCGACCGCCCCCAAGCTGAGCTTGTGTTTGATTCATCAACGCTTTGACATCCTGCTGGCTCATACCCAGTTCTAGCTGACTAAATACATACTCGTAAGCGCGCAGTGTAATCTCATTGGCCTTGTGCATTAATGCCAATTCACTTGCGGTTTTGTACATGCGGCAACCGCGAGTAATCGGTTCAGCGCTGCCATGAGTCATCCCACTCGCTAGGCTCATTATGCCATCGAGCACGAAGTATCGAACACTGGATTCAAAGCCAACTTTACCTGTTGTAATCCCTCGGTCTTTGAGGATTTGCACAACAGTGGCAAACGGGCTTTCGTGTTCTTGCCATACTCTTACATCGTCTCCCACTTTCAACGATTCACGAATGCTGGGCTCTTCAAAAAATGGACAAACAACCGCTATCTCACCTTCTCTTGGGATTACCACGCCTGTTAGCCGCTCGCTGCGCCACCACTGAATACCAGTAAAATAATCCATTGCCGCGCCGGGCTCTAACACAATGGCAGCGATATCGTGTTGTTTCATCAAATCTTGCGCTCTTTTGATGCGCACCATGCGCTCGGCAATCGTGATAGGCGCCACATCCATTGCGACGTTGGGCATCGCCGTTTTACTGGAAGGAGTCGCTGCCAACACAGAAGTCGGTAGCGCGACGGAAGCGGCGGAAAGCGACGCAAGTCGAAGAAAAGTACGTTTATCCATAAGAGTCTGTCGATGTTGTTATTGTGGTTATAGCCTAAGAACAAATCATCCCAGATACAAGTGAACTGATCTCACTTAGCCGTCAGCCAGCGCAAACAAAAAAGCCCCTGAGCGGGGCTTTGGGTCATCTGCGCGACTAAGAGCGATTAAGCGCCTGAGTAGGCTGCAAAATCGGTATAGCCCTCTGCACCGCCGCCATACCAAGTCGACGGGTCATCAAACGCGGTTAGTGGCCAATCGTTCTGGAAACGCGCAGGTAAGTCAGGGTTGGTGATAAAGGGACGACCGTAAGCAACCAAGTCAGCATTGCCGTTTGCAACAGCCTCTGCACCTTGCTGTGCGGTGTAACCACAGTTACCCATCAGCAAGCCAGTATAGATAGCGCGGAAGTCGGCTAAAGTCATGGCTTCACCGCGTTCGTGGAATCC
Source organism: Alteromonas sp. 5NS40-0096 (assembly GCF_057544385.1). Classification (NCBI taxonomy): domain Bacteria; kingdom Pseudomonadati; phylum Pseudomonadota; class Gammaproteobacteria; order Alteromonadales; family Alteromonadaceae; genus Alteromonas; species Alteromonas sp. 5NS40-0096. The sequence goes on along the minus strand of NZ_BAAJLQ010000002.1, from coordinate 631,167 downwards.
AAACGCCAAGCCGTCCATTACATGAACATAGCCAAGGCTACGCGCTTGGAATTGCTCAGCAGCATAGGTAAAGGTTTCTCTGAAATCGTCTGCACCCATATCGTTAAAAATACCGTTGGGGGAAACACGCACACCGACAGCTTCTGCCGGCCATACGTCGAGGACCGCATCCAATACCTCAGCAAAGAAACGGAAGCGATTTTCAACACTGCCACCGTATTCATCGTCCCTTTGATTACTGCGGCTATCTAAGAATTGGTTGATCAAGTAGCCGTTTGCGCCATGAACTTCAACGCCATCAAAGCCCGCGTCTTTCGCACGCTGTGCAGCCGCTTTGTAATCAGCGACAACCTGTTTGATTTCATCGATTTCAAGGGCACGAGGAGTTTCGTAGTCTTTTTTCCCTTTTGGCGTGTGAATCTCGTCGCCATTGAGTTTTACTGCTGAGGCAGAAACTGGCAATTCGCCGTTGTGAAAATCACTGTGAGAAGCACGCCCAGTGTGCCAAAGCTGCAATACTATCTTGCTGCCCTCTTCGTGTACCGCTGTGGTCACCTTCTTCCAACCTTGAGCCATTTCATCGGTATAAATTCCCGGTGAACCCACCCAGCCATTACCTTGCGCTGATACCACAGTGGCTTCAGTGATTAACAAGCCAGCGCCAGCTCGTTGACGATAATAATCTGCCATTAAATCATTAGGAATACGGCTATCACCTGCGCGGCCGCGAGTCAGTGGAGCCAGTACTATTCTGTTTTTGAGCGCGTCGCCAGCGAAATTGACTGGCGTGAAAAGTGCGTCGTTACTCATTGCTATCTCCGTGTCGTTAATGCAAAACCTATCAATGTGAAAAGAATGCGCATTGATATTGCCCGTTTGGGCTCATCAATACAGGTTGAGGTGACGACGGCTTTTACCAACCCCAAAACTTAGGTTTCGTTGTACTGGATAAGAATAAATTAGTCGTTTTTTTGCTAAAGAAAAAGCCAGGGAAGCAACAGGGTTTATAACCCCATTGCTTGTGCAACGAATTGGTGTTTAATTCCAGGCAGTTTGTTGGCAGCAGTAAGGCCTACCCCACGGATCAATTTTTTCAAAGGATCATCACCGGCAAACAGTTGTTTAAAGCCTTCCATTGCGGCGATCATTTTCATCGCTTCTGTTTTACGGGCACGCTCAAATGGCCTGAGATTGCGCAGTTCATTGATGGCTGCGTTCGCGCGTTCTAAATCACTCAGTGTCTCAGCTAATGCCAAGGCATCTTGAATCCCTAAATTAGCCCCTTGCCCCGCCAATGGATGAATTGTGTGAGCGGCATCACCGATGATAACCACACCGTTTTTCGCCCACTCACGAGCATACCGCATCGTCAGAGGAAAGTGAGCTCTTGGTGTTTCTAAGGTCACCAATCCCAAGGTGTTGTTTGACGCTGCAATCAGAGCTTTGCAGAAATCGTTATCGTCTTTTGCCAAAAGCGTATTGGCGTATTCGGTGTCTTGAGACCAAACAATTGAACACAAATATGGGTCTGCCAGCGGAAGCAATGCTAACGGCCCTTGAGGTGTAAAAGCTTGGCGCGCGACACCGTCATGTGGCAGTTCACTGCGCACTGTCGCCACAATTGCAGTGTGTTCATAGTCTTTAAACGTCAATGGGAAATTTGCTTGTTGACGCACAAAGGAATTGGCTCCATCTGCCCCAACCACCAGCTTAGCCGATACCACAGTGTCGTTGTCTAGCATCAGCACAGTGCTGTCCTCGCCCCACAAGCATTTACTGATTGATACGCCATCCAGTAAGCTCACGTTGGCTTGATCACATAGTGATTTATGTAACCCATTTACCAACATTTGATTTTCGACGATATGACCCAGTTCTGGTGAGGGAATATCGGCAGCATTGAATTCAATCTCGCCAAAGCTGTCTTTGTCCCACACGTGCATTTGGGTGTAAGGCCCCAAACGCGCAGCTTCTAGATTGTCCCACACGCCCATATCTGCAAAAGCAGATTGGTTTTTTAAATTAATTGCCGACACCCGAGCTTCAGGTTGCTCTGATAAGGGCCTAGCAATGGGCGCCGGATTTATGACAGCGATACGCAACTGAGTATGGCGCAGTGCTCTTGCCAGCGTTAAGCCAACCATACCGCCGCCAACAATGGCGACATCGACATTTTGCATCATGTTGCTGTCCTTATTTAAAAGCCCATAGATTGTTTAACAAACTGGCGCTTGAGACTGGATAAATGGGCCATTGCTGTCAGTCCGATATTTCTGCCAACCAATAGCGGCAGAGATTCATTGGAAAACAAGCGTACTAAACCGTCTGTTAACGTAATCGTTCGGTTGCGATCATCATGGCGTTGTTCGGCATAGGTTCGAATTACGTCATTCTCGCCTGGATCTGACGATGTCGATAACACGTTTGCCAATGCCGCAACATCTCTGAGACCAAGGTTAAACCCCTGCCCTGCAATGGGGTGCAGCGTTTGCGCAGCATTGCCTACAACAACACTGCGGTGTGTGTACAACTGTTTCTTTGTCGCCAGTGCGAGTGGGTAATGTACGCGCTCACCCAGCTTAGTGATCATGCCTTGGCGGTAACCAAAGGCTTGCTGCAATTCAGCTAAAAAAACGGCCTCACTGGCACTGACCAACGCTTCAGCCTTTTCATGGGCCAGAGTCCAGACTACAGAATAACCATGAGTATCGCCTCCCGGTTCGCCACTGTTAAACGGCAAAAAGGCTAAAGGCCCATTCGGGGTAAAGCGCTCATATGCCCAATTATTATGGGGCTGAGAAGTTTCGACATTGCAGATAATCGCAGTTTGCCCGTAATCCGAGACGGCTTGTTCAAACCCCAAAATCTCTGCCCATGGTGAACGACCACCATCGGCTAACACGACCAACTTAGTCTTGAGTTGGTGACCTTCTCGAGTAACGATATCAACGTTATCGCGCTGACGCTGAACCGTCTCGATATTGGCGGGTGCCAACCAAGTGAGCCGTTCGTGACGCAGTGCAGATTGCAAGGCTGCGCCAAGCTCATTCAGTGCCACAACCTGTCCAAAGCCTTCGATGTTGTAATCATTTGCATGCAACTCGCAAAGCCCAAGGTGGCCTTGTTCGCTGACTTGAATGTGATGTATCGGCACACCCTTTGCCGTTTGCATACTAATACCGGCTTTTGCCAATACGTCCACCGTATTTTTTGCCAATGCAATAACGCGGGCATCAAATCCAGGGTGTTGTTTGTCTGCAGAAAAAGGGGCGTTATCGATAACGGCAACGGAAAGCGAGGTGTTTTGCATCAACAAGGTGGCAAGTACTGAGCCTACGACACCGCCGCCAACAATTGCAATGTCGACTGTTATTGCACTCACGCGTTGCCTTTCCTCATCAGAGCTTCAATACCCTCTATGGTTTTCGGCACGTCATCGGTCAAGATATCGATGCCTGTTGCGGTTATCACCACATTATCTTCAATGCGTATACCGATACCTTGATATGCATCAGGAATGTCGCTTTCGCACGGAATGTATACGCCTGGCTCAACAGTGATGACCATACCCGGTTTCAGGACGCGAGCCTCACTCCCCTCTTTGTAACTGCCAGCGTCATGCACGTCTAAGCCAAGGTAGTGACCAATGCCATGCATAAAAAAGCGTTGCCAGCGGTTGTTTTCCAAATTGTCCGCCAATGAACCCGATAGGATCCCGAGTTCGACAAGCCCCGTGCAAATGATCTCAGACGCCACTTCCATGGCTTGTGGTAAGGTCACGCCAGGTGCCAGCATGTCTAACACCTTTTGTTGGGCATCCAACACTAAGTTGTACAGTGCGCTCTGGGCTTCAGAGAAACGGCCATTGGCTGGAAAGGTGCGGGTAATGTCGGCGGCGTAGCCCAAGTACTCGGCACCAGCGTCTATCAAGATAAGATCACCATCGGCAATCTCGTCACTGTTTTGCGTGTAGTGCAAGATACACGCATTTTCACCACTACCGATAATAGTGCCGTATGCCGGAGAACGAGCTCCCGACATGGCAAACTCATGATGCAGTTCGGCTTCAAGTTGATATTCAAATTTACCCGGTTCAACAAACGTCATTGCGCGGCAATGGGCCCGAGAGGAAATTTGTGCCGCGGCTCGCATCGCAGCGATTTCGGTTGTCGATTTAAACAAGCGCATTTCGTGGAGTAATGGACGAATATCATGCATCACCGTTGGCGTGTGATACTGCTTAGGTTGAGACCTAAGACGCGCCAATGTGCTTTGTACTTTTTCATCCGCGCTAGCTTTGTGCCCTTGCGCAAAATACACATGGTCATGGCCTTCCAGCCACTCCAATAACACCATGTCTAAATCGGTGAGTTCGTATGCTTCATCAAGATCAAATCGGCCAATAGCGGCTTCGGCACCAAGGCGCCTGCCGGTCCAAATTTCCGCGGTTGGGTCTTTGTCTTGCACTACCATTGCGGTGAAGCGGCCATGGTGTCTCTCGTGGTTAGACAATAACAACCACGCGTCGGGCTCATCAAACCCGGTTAAATACCAAAAATCACTATCTTGGCGAAACACATATTCGGTGTCATTGCTTCGCGTCACCAATGACGCGGCTGGGATCACGCAGACACTGTTGGCTTCGCATTGCGCCAGAACGCGGTCTTGCCGACAGACAAATTCCTGTAGTGCAAACATAAGTAACCTAGTTAGTGGATAGAAGGTTTATCTTTTTGATCTTCAATTAAAGACTGGCCCAACTCATTGAAGCACAGCATGGCGGAAACGCGAACGTACTCAATGACTTCAAACAGTGCCCTTTCTGACTCTTCATCTTCATCCATGGGCTCTTCCATACGCGCGATATCAGCAAAGTCTTCCAATGCTTCTTTCACGTCGTCAGAACACTTGGTCAAATCCTGTTGGTGGAAACCAAAACCTGTCATAAAGCCTTGCACCCAACCAATCAAGGCTAGCCCACGATCATTAATCGGTGCTTGGTCGTCTGGCAGCAACATCTCTAGCGCAAACTCGGAATCAACCAGCTGCTGACAGACTTGATTGAAGACGTCTTCTATCGCATCAGCGAGCTCTGGCCCAAAACCATCGCCTTGATTTGCCACGTCACTGATGGCCTCTTTCCAACTCTGATCACTCAATGCCATACCGCCGGCCAACATGCCGCAAATTAGGCCGTGAATCTCTGCGCCATCAACAAGTACGTTTTGCGCGCTAAGGAGTTTATTTAACTGTTCGTAGTTCACCCGAAGTGGTCTCTCTGGATTAGTGCTAATTACCTTTACATAGTACCAAACCACCGAAATAAAACCCAGTCATCGCAAAAATGCCCCGTTGAGAAAAAGCGCAAATAGGCAAATCTTAATCAAGTTGCATAGAAAAAAATCAAACAAACCAAAAATAGCCACTAAACTTAACCAAGCGCTGGCTTAGCCTCAGGCTTTAAAGTACACTCGCCGGCGTGAAGCGGAAGCGATTGCCAATCCGAGTGTGATGGAAATTTCAGCATTAATTAATGCCTTAAAAAACTAACCATTTGGTCAGCTTTTTTACAAAAAAACGCCAAAACACAAGGATTCCGCTTCACCTCGACGTATGTTTGATATACTCTTCTGCATACGTATTTAAGTAAAAGTATGTCTCCTGAGATGTTTGCCAGTTCATTCATGTCCCTGGCCGATGCTTTAATCTTAGGAAATTGATTCCATTGCTATTGCGCAAGCTCGGCTCGTATCGAGAAGCCTACGGTGATGATGATATTTCCGCCCTGAACTTTTCGGTTCACGGGCGAACGATGAACAGCGGCATCTTGGGAGGCGCCCCTTTTCAACGAGAACATACAATGGCAATTATCAATTTCGGGTCTATTAATATTGACCATGTCTACCACGTAGAACATTTCGTCACACCCGGTGAAACCATCGCGTCTTCACAATATCAACAGCTGCTTGGTGGAAAAGGGGCGAATCAGTCTATCGCTATCGCTCAAGCTGGCGCAGATGTTGAGCACGTTGGCCGCATTTGTGAAACCGATGCCGCGTTTAAACAAGCCCTGATCAAAAAAGGCGTAAACTGTAAGCACGTACAATGCTCTACTACCGCTTCGGGCCACGCCATTATTCAGGTTACACCCAGTGGTGAAAACGCAATCGTGTTGTTTGGTGGCGCCAATCAAGAGCTGTCAGCAGATACCGTTTCTTCGGCATTAGACAATGCTCAATCTGGAGATTGGGTGCTAACCCAAAATGAGACTAGCGCGCTAGAAGATGTACTTCGCCAATCAAAAGCCAAAGGCTTGAAAGTCGCGTTTAACCCAGCGCCTATGAGCGAATCAGTGAAATCCCTTCCTTACGATTGTGTTGATTTACTGATTGTCAACGAAACCGAAGCCGAAGCGATTTCTGGCCAAACAGACCTTGACGCCATTATTGGTTACTTTGAATCACAATGGCAACACGCAGAAGTGATTGTCACTTTGGGTAAAGCAGGAGCGCTCATGTTACAGGGCGGCAAGCAAACCAAGGTTGACGCCTTTGTCGTTGATGCAGTGGATACCACCGCAGCCGGCGACACTTTCATTGGATACTTTTTGTCAGCATATGACGCTCATGGTGATGCCACCCAAGCGTTGACTCGTGGGTGCGCGGCATCCGCAATCTCGGTTACACGAGAAGGTGCAGCACAATCGATCCCGAGTGCAGAAGAAGTCGACGCATTTTTAGCGTCAGCTTAAAGAACAGAATTAATAGGCAGTCCTATGACACATAAAATTATTATTGATACGGATCCGGGCATCGATGATGCAATGGCGATCTTCTTTGCGTTTCAGTCACCAGAATTTGAAGTGCTTGGCCTCACCACCACCTTTGGTAATGTGCCGGTAAGCATGTCTGCGCAGAACGCCCTAACCCTTTGTGAATTGGCAGATAGAGATATTCCTGTGACTAAAGGCGTGGGTATGCCATGGGTTGGTCCTGAATCCACTTACGCTCACTTTGTTCACGGTGACGACGGTTTCGGTAATATCGATTTCCCTGCGTCAAAACGCGAACTCGACCCACGTAGTTCAGCGCAGTTTTTGATCGATACCGTGCGTGCCAACCCAGGTGAAGTGACAATTGTTGCTATTGGCCCACTGGGTAACCTAGCGCTGGCACTAAGACTTGATCCTGAAATTGCGACGTTAGTGAAGGGCGTTCACATCATGGGCGGTGCTGCGTTTGTACCAGGTAACGTTACACCAACTGCAGAAGCGAATATTTGGAATGACCCTTTTGCTGCTGAAATTGTATTTGCAGCCGATTGGGATATCACTATGTTTGGCTTAGACGTGACATACGATCTGCCATTTATGCCAAGCTTCATGGATGCGCTGGAAGACAAAAACGCTAAACTTGGTGGCTTCGTCAAAAAGTCGTCTGAATTCTACGCCGATTTTTACTCACAAGGCAGAGAAGACCGCGTTTGCTATTTCCACGATGCCTTCCCTCTTGCTCACTTACTACAGCCAGAGCTTTTCGAATTAACCGAAGGCCACATCCGTGTTGCCACTGATCCGCTAAACAAAGGCCAGACTACTGTTGCACCTCTGGGTTCAACTGCTAGCCCTTTATGGCTCGATGCTAAAGTGATCAAGGTCGCGACTAAAGTTGACCACCCTAAACTTGAACAATTATTCATCGACACGTACGCTTTATAGTAACCATGACGCAGGTCGCCTTTCCCGTGGCCTGCGTATTTCTCTATAAAGGACACCTTGTCGAATGATTCCAGCGCCTCCGACGCCAGATGAAGAAGAAAGACTAGCCCAGCTGTTTGGCTACGATGTTCTCGATACTGAGGCCGAGGCAGAATTCGACGATCTCACACAACTTGCCTCGCAAATTTGCGGCACGCCAATAGCACTTATCAGTTTGGTCGACCCCGATCGCCAATGGTTTAAATCCAAAGTGGGTTTAGACGCAGAGCAAACCGAACGGGATATCGCATTTTGCTCTCACGCAATTCACCAAGAAGACATTTTTGAAATTGAAGATGCAACTAAGGATCCGAGGTTTCACGACAACCCTTTGGTCACAGGTGACTTGAGCATTCGCTTTTATGCTGGCGCGCCACTAATAACGCCTACGGGCCAGGCGATTGGGACATTGTGTGTGATAAACAATCAGCCGCAAAAGCTAACAGAAGCGCAGCGAGTCGCCGTGAAAACGTTGAGCAACAATGTGATTTCCCTGCTTGAACTTCGCCGCAAGAATAAAGCGTTGGAGAAAGCCAATCAGTTCAAGTCCGACTTTTTAGCCTACGTTAGCCATGAATTGCGTACACCGTTAAACGCGATTAACACGTTTAGTCGATTGTTGTTAGAAGAATCACAAGAAAAGCAGTACCCCCAAGCCCATACCCAAACACTGAAACACATTCGCGCCAGTGGTGATCGTCTGCTAGAAGTCGTTAATGCGGTTCTCGATTACAAAAAAATTGAAGCTGGCAAGATGACATTGTCACTGCGCCCTATCGCCACTTACGACTTCTTCGAACACCTGTATTCAAGTATTGCCGTTAAGGCCAGAGACCAAGGCAACCCTTTTACCTTTCACATTGACGACAGTGTGCCAGAGGGTTTGATTGGCGATGACACCAAATTGAGTCAGATTATGCTGAATTTGTTGTCAAATGCGGTTAAATACACACCGCCTGGAAACCCGGTCTCTTCAAGTGTGTATTACCGAAATGGCAAACTCTCCTTTGTAGTCGAAGACAAAGGGATTGGTATCAGTGAAGAAGATCAAACTCGATTGTTCAAAGCTTATCAACGAGTGGAAACCCGCTATCGTCACGAAGGCACTGGATTGGGACTAGTGATCACTCAGGGGTTGCTGAGCTTGATGAAGGGCAAATTGAATTTTGTCAGTAAACTCGGTGTTGGCACGACAGTAAAAATTACTATTCCCATGGAAACGGCATCGGTAGAGGCCTTTAATGCTGATCTACCCACCACACTCACCTTGTCTTCGGCAATTTCAAAAACCGCCAAGATTTTGGTTGTCGAAGACCATGAAATCAACCGAATTGTGGCTCAATCGGTGTTCGCATCACTCAATTTATCCATTGATTTGGCGCACGACGGCGAAGCGTCACTCGAAGCTGTCAGTAAACAACAATACGACATTGTCTTTATGGACCTCGAGTTACCTGGGATCAGTGGCAACGAAGCCGCTGCCGAAATTCACAAAACCCACCCAGACCTGCCTATTGTTGCATTAACTGCTGATGTGATTGCGTCGGAAACGTCTTTGGCGCCATACGGGATTAGCGGTATCGTGACTAAGCCCATTGACCAAACCGAGTTAGTGAGTATGCTGAACGACAAATTAGTGAATCAATAATTTGCCGTTTTATGTTTTCCAGTCAGCATTTATCTCGTAAAGCGCTTCGCAGCGAACTTCGCACAGCGAGACGAGGGTTAACCGACGCCGAGCAGTGCGACGCCGCTCAACGCATTGTTCAACGCCTAACGTCTCTACCGCAAATACAAAACGCTCAAAACCTCGCAAGCTATTTGTCCAATGATGGTGAGTTAGACTTATCACATGTTCACGATTGGTGCTGGCAACAAAACAAGACTGTGCATTTACCTGTGCTACATCCGTTTGCCAAGCAACATTTATTGATGTTGGCATACTCGCCAGCCACGCCTATGACATTGAATCATTTTGGCATCAGTGAGCCAGCGTTGAACAGCACTCTCGTATGCCCCTTATCCAAACTGGATGTGATCTTGTTACCCTTGGTTGGATTTGATGCACAGGCCAATCGATTGGGAATGGGAGGCGGCTTCTACGACCGTTCACTTGCCCCTTATCGCGATAGTGATACTCGCCCTATACTCATTGGCATTGCCCATGACTGCCAGCAAGTCGATGCACTGCCGACAGAAAGCTGGGATATTCCCCTAGATGGCATAGTCACGCCATCACAAATCATTATGTTGAGCATAGAGAGCTAACCAAAACCCGCGGCTTACTGGTATACTGCGCAAAAAATAACAACTGAACAATACGTTCGGTGTAATGCCTACCTACAAACCAATGAATGCAAGGACTCCAGATGGATCAGAATGCCAAAAAGAAAGCGGTAGCTGAAGCGGCTATCAAGTATGTCGAACCCGATACGATTGTGGGTGTGGGCACTGGCTCTACCGTCAACTTTTTCATCGATGCCCTCGCTGAAATGAAAGATGACATCGCGGGTGCCGTTTCCAGTTCTGTTGCCTCGACAGAGCGAATGAAGCAATTAGGCATAGAGGTGTTTGATTTAAATAGTGTCGATAAACTCTCTGTGTACATTGACGGTGCCGATGAAGTAACTGAACACAAGCACATGATAAAAGGCGGCGGTGCCGCATTGACGCAAGAGAAAATTGTCGCAGCCGTTGCTGACACCTTTGTGTGTATCGTCGATGACAGCAAACACGTACCCGTATTAGGTCAATTCCCACTTCCTGTGGAAGTCATTCCGATGGCTCGTTCTTATGTTGCTCGTGAGCTTGTTAAACTCGGTGGCGATCCGGTCTATCGCGAGGGCGTCATCACGGATAACGGCAATGTCATCTTAGACGTACACAACTTGCAAATACTCAATCCCAGAGAGCTTGAGCAGAGCATAAATAATATTGCAGGTGTAGTAACAAACGGCATCTTTGCGATGCGCGGCGCAGACGTTGTACTGACCGCAACTAACGATGGCGTATTGACTTCGAAGTAACTTACAACATGGCCAGTTAAGTAGAGAATTAGCGCTTTTATCTCTGCTTAACTTCTGTTAGTTTACCCATTTAGACGTCCAGATGTCTTAATTAAAACCCAGTCTGTCAGTTTGAGAAACCTAACAATGAGCAAAATTTCACTTCCAAAAGATAAAATTCGAATTCTTTTACTGGAAGGTGTGCATCAGAGCGCCCTCGATACGTTTAAGCAAAACGGCTATACCAATATCGAGTACCTAAAGTCCTCGTTACCTGAAGAGGAACTCATTGAAAAGGTAAAAGACGTACACTTTATCGGTATTCGTTCACGCACGCAGATCACACAAAACGTCGTCGACGCCGCTTCAAAGCTGGTTGCGGTTGGTTGTTTCTGCATTGGTACCAACCAAGTCAACCTCGCAGCGACGCAACTTCGTGGTATTCCTGTGTTTAATGCGCCGTTCTCAAACACCCGCTCTGTCGCAGAGCTCGTGCTTGGTCAAATCATCTTGTTGCTTCGTGGTGTTCCTTCAAAGAATGCCAAAGCACATCGAGGTGAGTGGGAGAAAAGCGCGGTTGGCTCTTATGAAGCCCGAGGAAAAACACTGGGTATCATTGGTTATGGCCACATAGGTACACAGTTGAGCATCCTGGCTGAACACCTGGGTATGCGTGTTCAATTCTTTGATATCGAAGATAAACTGGTATTGGGTAACTCTGCACAAGTGAAATCACTTGAAAAGTTGTTAGCCACATCTGACGTAGTGTCGCTGCACGTACCAGAAACGCCGCAAACAAAAGACATGATAGGTGCAAAAGAGCTTGGTTGGATGAAGCCTGGTAGCATTTTGATCAATGCATCACGCGGAACCGTCATCGAAATCGACGCCTTGTGCAAAGCGCTAGAAAGCGGCCACCTCAATGGTGCCGCCATTGACGTGTTCCCTGTTGAGCCTAAGTCAAATAACGAAGAGTTCATCTCTGACCTTCGCCAGTTTGATAATGTCATCTTGACGCCGCACGTGGGTGGTAGTACCCAAGAAGCGCAAGAAAACATTGGTATCGAAGTAGCCGGTAAGCTAGCAAAATACAGCGATAATGGCTCTACCTTGTCAGCTGTTAACTTCCCTGAAGTATCACTTCCAGAGCACACTGGTCGTTCGCGCTTATTGCACATTCACCAAAACCAACCTGGGGTGCTCACGCAAATCAACCACGCGTTTGCAGACAAGGGCATCAACATTGAGGCCCAGTACCTGCAAACCAATGCCGACATCGGTTATGTTGTTATCGATGTAGAGGCTGACCGTGCCGATGATGCACTTGCTGAACTAAGCCAGATTGGCGGTACCATCAAAACCCGTATATTGCACTAAGCCCTGTATTGGTTGGCAATGCTTGCCTAACAAGCGATACATTCTCAATTAAAAAAACCGGCTGAAGCCGGTTTTTTTATTGCAGTTAATTGCAATAAAAAGCTCAATGATTCAGACGATACTTTTCAATTTCTTGCGCGATGCGTACCACTTCCGCCTCAGGGTAAAAGTCACCATGTGCATCAATAAAATCACGAGTTTTGTAAAGCGCCAGTAACTGTTGATTGATGCGCTCAACAAAAGCAATACCGGCAGGGGTTTTGTTACACGCAATATGAGATGTCATCAATGCGGGCGCGCCGCTAAACGCATAACTATTGTAGTTATCACTGCTATCACCGTCGGAAGCCTCATCGATTTCATCAGGAAACAACACACTAAAATCGGTTCGTTTATTAATGAATAATCTGGCATTTAAGTACGGTACGGAGTTAGTGTTAATTTCAATCCGTTGATGCTCATCCAGTAGCGACAATTGTTCATCGAGGTAAGGGCCATATGAGCGCCCTTTTACTATGGTGAGCACTTTTTTCGGGTAGTGTGCCATGACTTTAGAAAGCGACTGAACGTGCCCTTCTTCGTCAAGCAATTCGACAGGCAAGCTTGGCAAATCATTTTGAATAAACAATCGTTGCGTGGGGCCAAATGCAGTGGGTAATGAATAAACAAACTGTTGTTCCCGACTGGGTGTTTTGATGCGGAAAAGCGCACAAACTGCGTCATTGTAACCAATCAACGACTCGTGCAACTCATGCTCTAAGCGCTGCAATGGCAAATAGTACGTAGGCGTATCTCCCAACAACATTAACGCAACGCTATGATTGATATTGGTTGGTTCATCGCCGACAACCATGCCGTTGAAAGAACTGTCACCATGGACGATACGCACGTTATCAGATGCCGACGCGTCAAAAATGCAGACGGCAGCGAATACTAGCCCTAAATACCCACAAAAACGTTTACCACTATAAGACTTAATGGGTTTGATATGAGTCCACCTTAGTTTGCATATCCATGGCAATTTCGGCTAACCGCGAGGCGGCCTCACCAACCTGCTTGGCGCCCTCTACATTCTCTGCAGCTTGGTTGTCAATTTCTGTAATACGGCGAGTCACTTCACCAATCGCTTCTAATTGCTCAGACGCCGAAGTAAACACTTGCGACGTAATACCGTCTACCTCTTCCATACGGTGCACTATGCTGTCTAGCACATTGCGGATCTCATTCGAGTCGTTCACCGCTTTACCCGCTTTATCACGGCTGGTCGCGATAACGGTAGTAGCATTGCTCGTGCCAATCTGTAACTGCTCAACGATAGCAGAGATTTCTTCTGTCGCTTGTTTCGTGCGGCTAGCTAAAGCCCGAACCTCATCGGCAACAACGGCAAATCCACGGCCTTGCTCACCAGCACGAGCCGCTTCAATCGCCGCATTCAATGCCAACAAATTAGTTTGTTCAGCCACGGATTGAATCATATCGACCATAGCCGCTATGTTATCGGTGCCCTGATTGAGCTCATCAATGGTACCACCAAGGGCTTCGACTTCGTGAGCTAGAGATTCGATACCTTCCACAGACGTGATTATACGGTCGTTTCCAGCGTGAAGTTCTTTTGATACCTGGCTCACACTCTCAGAACTGGATTGCATCGCGTCCGTGACTTCTTTCACATTGGCGTTCATTTGTTCGGTCGCTTGCGCTATCGTTTCGACGTCTCGTTGCTGATTTTCTAAATTGGTTTCACTTTGACTAATGGAAACTGCCGTTTCATGGGTCGCAGAAGCAATCTGATGACTAAAATCTTGGAAGGTAACTAGGTCTTTTTGGAACGTACCTATAATTTGATTGATTCGATTCGCCGCTTTACCCAATTGGTCTTGGCTGACCTGATTCACACGAACGCGCAGGTCATGCTCATCGATAATATGCGCTGTTGCATCACCTATTTCATCGGATTGCGCTCTTGTGAGGCGTGTTGTGCGATACAACATAACCGTAAGGCCAATTGAAATCGCCAACATGGCCGCATACAACAGCAAGAATGCATAAGACTTGCTGACCGCGGCCATACTGTCTTCGAGTACGCTATTGAGCAAGGTATCTTGCGTCCGTTTTAGAATGTTAATTCTCGCGGTACTGGCAGCAAACCAATCTTCTGGGTTAACTGCAAAACCCTCACGCTGACCATCCAGCTTGGCCCGATAGCCCAGTACAGCTTTGTGCTCTGGCGAATTCAGAAAGCGTTCAATGGTCGCTCTTCCATCACTATCACTGAGGATTTCAGCTTCGTGAATGTAAGACTGTTGTTTGGTCGTTAGTGTGATAAAACGGCGGAACAAGTTATCGTCAAAGTTGTCCCGTCCAAAACCGTTGCTCAATACCGCGCGTTCGATACCAGCTTGTTCCTTACCAAAGGCAAAATTGAAGACCACGATGAGGTTTTGTTTTATTTGGCTATCACTTGCATAGTCCGCCAACAATCCATTTAGCTCCAGAATTGAAGTATTGTGGCCCGTGTAAAAGCGCAGCGCATCACCCAATGACATCGACAACGAGCTAATTTCCCCGCGGACTTCCGTGAGTCGGTCGAGTTCACGAATGAGGGTATTGATTTCAGATGTGACTTGCTCGCTGTAGGTGTCGCTGTCAAACACCGTTTTCAGCTCGCTTAACGCATTGTCCGTTAGGCGCCTTTGGTCTGGTAGTGCGCTGGCGAAACTCGCGCCTTTAGAGCCGATAAAACCCGCTGACATGCCACGTTCTTTTTGCAGTTCGTGTACAAGTTGGTTGGTAACTAACGCCAAATTAACATGGCGTTGTAGCGATTTTGCATTGGATATATTGTTTACGGCGATACCACTTTCCGCTGCCAGCACAACCACTAATAACACCGCAGGGACAATGATCAACAAACTCAAATATTTCGATATAAAGCGCGTCATGGTACTTCTCTCTTAGAAAGAGTCTTATCGGTTTTTACTTGCAGATTTATTTGTTACGGAAATCGGCGAGTAAAGATTACATTAGCGTAGAATTTTACCCTTGCATAGTGACAACTGTATTTCGAAGTCATTAAATCGACTAATTAATTGATAAAAAGAAAAAAAGCAGGCGTTTTAAGCCTGCTTTCTGCATCGTTTAAATCAATGGTGTAATGACATACTGGTAACGGTAGTCACGCCAATTCACGCGATACTTGTGTAATGGCGAATACCCCCAAGAATCGGTACCACCAATACCCCTTTGTAAAAAATCGACGTTGAGATACGTATGCGGCTGTTTGGTTAGCTCATGAGGATGCAGACCCGCTTTATCAAACGTATCGTATTCATACATGTCAAAATGCTGCGCACCGAATCCAACGAGAGGCTGCCCGGTAATTTTGAGCCCTTGATTATCAGCATTGGTTAACGCCAGCCATCTGACTTCAGTGTGATAACCGTTTTCTTGAGGCCTCACGTATGGAAAGTACATATCATCGACACTCGATTGATACTGACCGACATGGGCAGACGCCTTGCGATCAGCGTAGTTTTCATGTGGGCCACGACCATACCAATTCACCAAATTGTAGCCTGATGGCAAAGTGAATTGCTGCCCTAGCCTGGGTAACTCGGGGAAGAAATGATGGGGAGCGGCATAAAAATAGATTTGTACCGCCGTATTTCCTGTACTGTCTAGGGTGTATTCTGATAGATAACGGCTCTGTACTGGAGGCAAATAATGCTCGGTTTTCACCGTGATACAACCATTTTCGTCAACACATTCAAACGAGGTTAATTCTGCCTTTTCCCAAACTTTGTGCCAGCATGCCGCTTTTTCTGGGAAATGCTCACCAAAGTCGTTATCCGTTGGTGCACGCCAAAACTCAGGAACCATAGGCTGGTTCAAGAGTGACGCCGCGCCCATCTGGTATTGTTCTAACCAGCCAGTTTGCTTGTTAAACGTCAGCGCCAATTCGGCAACTCGCAGGGTTAAATGGGTCTCAGACTGTTGTTGCACCACCATGCCGCTGTATGGTCCTTTAGGTGCACTTGTCAGCAACGGGCGTTTTGCCAATGGCAACTGACTGAATGCCACTACATGACCTTCTGCGACCAAGTTCTCCTCGTGCTTTTGTACAAAACTCACATTGATAAAGTATTCACTGTCAGTATCAAAATCATACTCAATAGGTAATGTCACTGTTACCTGTTGTTGTGGTGCACAACCAATATCATCGACACTACCACGCGCCACTTGCTGGCCGTTTTCAAGCAGCTCCCAGACCAAATTCACATCATGTAAATCGCTAAAATAACGCTTATTGTAAACACTCAGTTGAGTTTGACTGCCGCTGACAAGTGTCGCTTCAATATGTTGATAAACCTGCTTGAGTTCATGAGCGTGAGGGTTTAACGAACGGTCAGCCGCTACGACACCGTTCGCACTAAAGTTACCATCGTGATACTGATGAGGTAACTCTAAGTCACCACCGTACCCCCAATAGGGTGTGCCTTCTTCGCTGTGAACCAAAAACGTTTGGTCAACCCAATCCCAGATAAAACCGCCTTGAAGCAAATCGTAGTGTTCAATGGTTCGCCAATAGTCGGCTAGGTTGCCCATAGAGTTACCCATGGCATGTTCGTATTCACACAGAATTAATGGCCGAGTTTCACCACTCATTTCTCCCACTTCAGCGTAGTGAATGAGCGTATCGATTGGTGCATACATTTGGGCATACATGTCGGTGTGGCGCTTAGTTTGCGCTTGCTCACACATAATGGGCATGCTGGTTTTCGTTTTAAACCAGTCATACATGGCTTCGATATTTTTACCATCGCCAGTTTCATTGCCAATCGACCAAATCACGATTGAGGGGTAGTTTTTGTCGCGCTCATACATGTTTTCACATCGCGCGATATAGGCGTCATGCCATTCTGGTCGGTCAACGATATGGTTCTCGGGCTTATAAAATTGTTCCTGATTCGCAGCGCCCAGGCCATGGCTCTCAATATTCGCCTCGTCTACGACGTACAACCCATACTCGTCACACAGTTCATACCAATAGGGATCGTTCGGATAATGACTGGTGCGCACCGCGTTAACATTCAACGCCTTCATCAAGCGCACATCTTCAATCATAGATTCTCGGCTGATCACGTGACCTGTTTCACCGTCGTGCTCGTGGCGGTTAACACCTTTGAACAACACTGGCTGACCATTGATCAAAACATTGCCGTTTTTCACCTCACTGGTTCTAAACCCAATCCGATTGTAAGCCACCTGTACCAGCTCGCCATTGCTGTCGCGTAACGCCAGTTTCAATAAATAAAGGTTTGGTGTTTCTGCCGTCCAAGGCAAAATATCGGCGAATAATTGGCTATCCAACGCCGTTTGCACACCACTCGCAGGGATATCATCTAAAGCAATTGCGTGTTGGTGAATTATGTCGCCAGAGGGTGAAGCCAGTGACACATCTACGCTGAAACCACTTTGCAGTTGATTCAAATGGTTCGCGCATTCCAACGAAAACTGCCACACCCCGTGCTTATAACTGGTATCCAAAGTTGCCTTGGCGTGAAAATCACGAATGCGGACTTTGGGTGTGGCGTACAAATAGACATCCCTTTCGATGCCGCACAAACGCCACATGTCTTGATTTTCAAGGTAGGTCGCATCACTCCAACGATACACTTGCAACGCAATATCGTTTTCACCACTAACAAGATAGGGAGAAATATCAAACTCTGCTGGCGTTTTCGAATCTTGAGAATAACCAACTAGCGTGCCATTTACCCACAAATATACCGCAGACTTAACCGCGCCAATGTGAAGAAACACTTGTTTTTGTTGCCATGAACTGGGCAATAAAAACGTACGCTTGTAAGAGCCCACAGGGTTGTACTTAACCGGCACTTCACCAGCTTTTGGCCCTATCGCAAAGTCTGTGGGATGGTTGACATAATTGGGCTGTTCGTAGCCGTGCATTTGCCAATTGCCGGGCACGGGAATGTCATCCCAGCTACTGGTATCGAAACTGGGCGACATGAATTCCGTTGGCCGCTTGGCTGGGCATGCGCTCCAGTTAAATTTCCATGTGCCGTTGAGTAGCATGAAATTCTCGTCATCAAACGGTAACGACACAAACTGACCGGGATCGGTTTCAAACCCAAAAAAGCTCGTATGAGGCTTTTGTTTATTCCAACCAAAAACCTGAGGGTCTCTCCAGCCATGGTTAATTAAATAGTCAGTGGTCATGTCTTGTGCGTTCACTATTGCTACTCCAACTTCTCATCGCCATGGATGAAGCGCCATAAAAATACCGAATGTTATAAGCGCGGTATCTTCCTACTTTTATTCCAACAACGCAATTAATCATATAAATAAGACTTAAAAAAGGAAATGAGCCAAAGCCTGTACACCCTTTGGTGAGTAAAAATGCCAATTTTCTTGTCTCACAGGGCAAGCTTTAGTATAACCAAGCAACTTTAGAATAGTGATGTTGTAGCATGTACTTTGTACTGCATGTCACTATTACCGCCCAACTATAATAATTAACGGGATTCAATCGTGAATACTAATACATCTAACGATTCCAGTTTTTTCGGCCATCCAGGGGGCCTTCGAACTTTATTCTTCACTGAAATGTGGGAGCGCATGAGTTATTACGGCATGCGTGCTCTACTTGTACTTTTCATGACGGCGAGCCTTCAAAAAGAAGGACTTGGCTTTACGGTCGCTACAGCTGGTGCAATCTACGGTTTGTATACTGGCGCAGTGTATTTCTTGGGATTACCTGGCGGTTGGCTAGCCGATAGACTTATTGGTGGGAAAAAGGCTGTCTGGTATGGCGGCTTGATAATTTTCGCAGGTCATATTGTTCTCGCTATCGACCTTCAAAATTTATTCTTCGTTGGATTGATATTAGTTGCCACTGGTACTGGATTGCTCAAACCTAACATCTCAGCAATGGTTGGACAGCAATATGGTGACGAAGATGGCCGCCGAGACAGTGGTTATGCGCTCTACTATATGGGCATCAACATTGGTTCTTTAATCGCATATCTCGTTACCGGTTATTTAGAAGAAAATTGGGGCTGGCACTATGCATTTGGCGCAGCTGCAATTGGTATGGCTGTAGGTCTAATCCAGTATTACTTCACAAACAAATCACTTTCTCAAGACTCTGTTCTGCCTGCAAACGCCTATCAAGGTGCTGCACGTAAAAAAGCATGGTTTGGAGTCATAGCAGTCGTGTTAGCCGCAGTGGTTGTTATCGTTTTAGCCCACACTGGCACTATCGTCATTGAACCAGTCGTACTTGCTCAGCAAGTGGCCGTTGCCTTCACCCTCATATTCTTTGCTTATTTTGGCTTTATTTATTTCAAAGGCTCATTAACTGACAATGAAAAACGCAGAATGTGGGCACTGTTTTTGGTTTGCGTCGCTTCAGCTTGCTTCTGGTCTGGTTTCGAGCAAGCGGGCTCCTCATTGAATCTATTCGCTCAAGACTACACCGACAGACTACTCTCAGAAGGCTCAGTCCTTACATCTTGGTTTGGGATGTCGTCTATTCCAACTGTTTGGTTCCAACTGTCAAACTCATTATTCATTATCATTTTATCTCCCTTTTTCGCAGCCCTTTGGATTAACCTAGCCAAGCGCATGATAGACCCGTCTTACACGCTAAAATGCGCGGTAGGTATTGTTATTATGGCGAGCGGTTTCTTAGTGATGTTCATGGCTTCACAATACGCAGCTGAAGGCTTGAAAGTCGCCCCAACATGGTTAGTTGCGACTTACTTCCTACACACTGTGGGTGAATTGTGTTTGAGCCCAGTTGCACTCAGTGCCGTAAGTAAATTGTCACCAAAGCGTTTTGCTGGCCAAATGATGGGCGTATTCGTTCTGACGTATTCTATCGGTAACATTATCGCTGGGTTGCTATCTGGAAATTTCGATCCAGAAAATGTAAAAGAGATGCCAAACCTCTATCTACAAATTGCACTGTTTAGCATCTCGATTGGTATTGTTATTGCGTTACTTAGCTTGAAATCTAGATTCTGGGAAAAAGCTTCGGACGAAGACGCGAGCCAATCAGCATAAATAAGCTGGCCTGATCAGTGTCACGTTTATTTGTCTGACAAATTAAATTAGAATAAACGCCGTGTTCGATTGAATGCGGCGTTTTCATATTTTAGGCATGTTATGAAATTGTACTTTTCAACAAAACAAATACCCCAACTCAAGTCATTGTCGCTGCCAGAGCGCATTGCGGCGATGGATAAAGCTGCTGCGAAGATGACGGTTCCCGAGAAGACACTTCTCAATATTTTAAAGTTATTGGTATTTGTGCCTGCTTTTGCATTTATTTTACGTACCGCCGCAGACTGGACGTCATTATTGTGGGCACTAGGTGTGTTTATCTTATACCCAATTTTTGTCAAACCTATGCAATACTCTATCTGTGCAAAGCATTTGCCAGATAACATCACCAAGGAGTGAAAATGAAAACCATTTTGGTCACCGGCGGCGCAGGCTATATTGGCAGCCATACGGTTCTACAATTGTTAGAACAAGACTACGGCGTTGTGGTATTGGACAACCTGAGTAATGCGTCTCCTGAGTCTCTCAGACGCGTAAGTGAGATAACGGGCAAATCGGTTGAGTTTGTCGAAGGTGACATTCGCGATGAAGCGAAACTAGACGACGTTTTCAAACAGTTCGACATCAGCGCGGTTATTCACTTCGCAGGGCTTAAGGCTGTTGGCGAATCGGTTGAAAAACCGTTGGACTACTACGAAAACAACGTGTACGGCACCTTGACGCTTTGCCAAGCGATGCGCCGTGCCAACGTCAAGAACATCGTGTTTAGCTCATCCGCTACTGTATATGGCGATCCAGTGGTATTGCCGCTACGTGAAGATTTGCCTACAGGCACACCGACTAACCCCTATGGTATGTCTAAGCTCATGGTTGAACACGTTCTTACTGATTTGTACAAATCAGATGACGCTTGGAACATCGTACTACTCAGATACTTCAACCCAGTTGGTGCGCATCCATCGGGTAAAATCGGTGAAGATCCAAATGGTATCCCAAACAACTTAATGCCCTATATCTCTCAAGTTGCCACAGGCAAATTGGAACAACTAGGCGTGTTCGGTGACGACTATGATACGCCTGACGGCACAGGTGTTCGCGATTATATCCACGTGGAAGATTTGGCTAATGGACACTTAAAAGCCTTAGACCGTTTAGCGCTCAATATGGGCTTGGATACCTACAACTTAGGAACCGGCCAAGGTTATAGTGTTCTTGAGATGGTGAAAGCGTTTGAAAAGGCTGCTGAAAAGCCGATTTCATACGTGATTAAACCCCGTCGTAGCGGCGATGTTGCATCTTGTTACGCAGACCCGACGCTTGCCGCGAAAGAGCTCAATTGGCACGCAGAAAAGACCTTAGAGGATATGTGCCAAGACGCATGGCATTGGCAATCAAACAACCCCATGGGTTATCCGAAGTAATATTCAGCCACAAAAAAAGCGTGCTTAGCACGCTTTTTTTATCTTAAATGTTTTTGCTATTTCTGCTTTGGCGGATCATCGTCAAGATTTTCAAAATCGTCAAAAGAGTCCTCAAAGTCTTCGAAATCTTCGAACTCCGATTCATCTATTTCGTCAGCACTTTTTCCATCCGTAACTCTGAACTCTAGGTTCTGGAAGTACGCATTTTTAATGAAAGCATAATCATCCACGGATTGTTCAATTTGGGCTTCTTGCCCCATTAGCGCCGCACGTGTTTCAAGCGTTGTAACAATCAAAGCTGGAATACCAGCACCACTGCCCAACGACAATGGATAATACACAGCTTCAACGACATTACCGGTTAAGCTACGTGCATCAGAGGGACCAGCACCTGGCAACATAATAAATGGGCCAGTACCAACACCATAGGTTCCTAATGTCTCTCCCAGGCTTTCTCGTTGACGAGGCAGCCCTATATTTTCGGCGACATCGATAGTGCCTAACAAGCCTACGGTTGAGTTAATCACGAAGCGGGCTACGCTATCTAACGAACCGCCAACTTTACCTTGCAGCAAGTTGTTAATCGCATTCGTCGGCTCTTCCAAGTTTCGAGCCGCATTGAGCAACCCCGTACGAGCGAAGCCAGGCATCACAGTGGTGTAGCCCACAGTCACAGGGCGCACTATGTAGGCATCAAGAATATCCCAGTTAAAATCCCATACCAGACGGTTTACCGGCTCTAATGGGTCATTAGGGTCGCCTGGGTATGCTTGTTGTTCATTGGTTTGGGCCGCTTGTTCCTCGGCGTTATTAGCAGCACAGCCACTCAGTACGGCAGAGGAAAC
Source organism: Alteromonas sp. 5NS40-0096 (assembly GCF_057544385.1). Lineage (NCBI taxonomy): Bacteria > Pseudomonadati > Pseudomonadota > Gammaproteobacteria > Alteromonadales > Alteromonadaceae > Alteromonas > Alteromonas sp. 5NS40-0096. The sequence goes on along the minus strand of NZ_BAAJLQ010000002.1, from coordinate 608,675 downwards.
GATTAACCCTAATACAATTGCTTTTTTAAGTGACGATATCACTATAATTCCTTATCTATCAAAATGTGCTGACTGACAACATTGTCAGGTGATACAGGAGAAACGATTGCTCCTTGTAACTCACCTTGAGACGTCGCAACATTGTCATCAACGGAAATCCGGGCTACTAATCTCGCGTTTTTCAACTGCGCCAAAGTATAGTTTGGCAACATGGCATTTGTGTTATCCAACACAATTTCCACAGGAAAAGACGATAGCGGTTGTTTCACCACCGCAGCAGGCATTCGATTGTTGCTGTCAGCGTCTTGCGCGAATACAAAGAGATAACCGCCTTTTGGCAACTTTTCTTTCAACGCATCACTGACATCAACGCTAATAGTAAACGTTGGAGACGGCGCAGAACCATCAGTTTTTTGTAAACTTTTGTCATCGAGCGGTTGTGCTATCCCTTGGAGCTCTCCAATTCTGGTTCGCAGCTGCGCTAGCATGGGGTTATCAGCGGGTAATTTACTTTCGATTTTTTCGAAGTATCGCGTCGCATTGGCCAAATCGCCAACTTGCGCAGACACAACCGCCATTAGCAACGATAGGTTGTCGTTGTCTGGCGCTTGTGACAAGACCTCGCTCAACAATGCTTGAGCGCGTTTGAGTAAGGTTTCTTGATTGGTCATCATTAGCACTTGCGCATAGTTGACCTTCAAGGTTAGGTCTTGTGGCGACAGGCTAACGGCCTTTTCAAATGCTTCGATCGACTGCTCAATTTGCCCGACTGATGTCCACAAGCGACCAAGAAACATCCACCCTTGTGTGTCATCTGGTTGCTCACGCAAACGAGTACGAATGGCCAAGGCCAGTTGGCTGATGTCCTGCGGCGTAATATCTGCTGCATCCCCAGTTGCCAATTTTTGACTGAGTTCAGGCAGCCTATCAATGGCCTCTTGCGCTTGTTTTACACTGCCAATTTGATTGACTTGGTAGTACACGATGCCACTGGTTACCACAGCCAACAGTGCGCCTGCTACTAATGGTAAACCTATCTTACTCTTGCTCGCTTCACGTTCATTCGCCTCATCCACTAGGGCTAACTTCAACTCATCAGCTGCTTGGCGTTTATCATGCTCAGAGATCAGCCCTTCTTCCACTTCCCGGTCCAGTTCAGCTAAGCGCTGACGTACCACTTCAACATTGGTCAGGGTGACCGATTGTAAGGCGTGTTGTTTGCGAAAAATGGGTAACGCCACTAGTGCTATTACAAGAGTAATTAGGCCCGCAACGACTAAATAAAATACCGACCATGTCATTCTTTATCACGCTCCAACATTGCTTCCGCTTGACTGAGTTTTGCTGCCATATCTTCTGGTGGTGGTTGTTTGCGTTTCAAGACCACGAACAACAAAGCGCCAATTGCAAACATCACAGGAAATGCCCATAGCCACATAGTGACGGGTGTCACTGGCGGTTGATAATGGACAAAATCGCCATAGCGCGCTTTCATGTAATCGACCACTTCTTGTTCTGACTTACCTTGACGGATTAACTGATACGTTTTACGGCGCATATCATGAGCAATCATGGCGTCGGAATCCGCAATATTCTGGTTTTGGCACATCGGGCAACGCAGTTCAGCAGTCAGTCGCAAAAATTGCTGCCGTTGTGCTTCTGATTCAAAATCGTAACTGTCTTGTGCACTGAAAACAGACGCTGACAGCACAAAAAGTAAGGCAGTTAGGCCTGTTCTCATTAGTAAGCTCATAACGCACCTGCGCTTTCGGCTTCGGCCACTAATTGATTGTACAAAGGACCCACTTTGTTGTTCCACACTCTATCGTTAATGTCACCGATATGGTGCATGCGAATCACCCCGTTGTGATCAACCAAAAAGTGCTCTGGGGCTCCGGTAACGCCTAAGTCTAAAGAGGTGTCGCGGAATACATCAAAAATATGGAACGCGTAAGGATCGCCGTAACGCCCCAACATTTGACGCACTTCTTGCTGCACGCGATTGAGTGTCTTGGTACCAAAATCTGGGTCGAGATCTTGGTCGAAATACAAACCGACGATATTGACGTCTTGGTTTTGTTTCAGTTGGGTGAGATAAGGCAATTCCACAGCACAGGTCACACACCATACTCCCCAAACGTTAACTAACGTCACCTGACCTTTAAACACATCAGGGTTGTAGCGAACATTGGGTGCCATCAAATCGGGTAAATCAAACGCGGGAAACGGTTTATCTTTGACTTGAGAGTCCAATTCACGGGGATTGGAGAACAAGCCTTGATACAAAAATGCCACCCCAATAATAAATACAATCAATGGCACGATAACTAGTGGGGCCTTTTTCATGCTTGCGCTCCCTGCTCTTGACCAGTGGCTTTCGCCAGCACTTTCTTCACTTTTGCGACTTTCGCCATGCGATAACGTCTATCCGATATTGAGAATACTCCGCCCAACGCCATAATCGCCGCACCGCCCCATATCCAAATTACAAACGGTTTAATGTAGACCCGCACTGCCCAGGCGCCATCATCTAGCGGTTCACCCATTGCAATAAACAAATCTTGGGTAAAGGTGGTGTGTATACCCGCTTCGGTCATTGGCATACGCTGTACTAAATACAGGCGTTTCTCTGGTTCGAGATGCACGACTTTCTCGCCATCTTGATAGACATCGAATATACCAACACTGGCGTTATAATTGGGGCCATTGCGCTCTTCAACGCGATTAAATTTAAAATCATAACCGCCCAGTGTGACTGTCTCGCCTGGCACCATGCGCACATCGCGCTCGGTTTCGTAATTACTCACCAAGGTAATACCAATTAACGTTACCGCAAAGCCCAGATGCCCAAGTACCATGCCCCAGTGGCTGGGAGTGAGTTTTGTCAATTTGGTAAGCAAAGAGGCGTCTTTCAAACCGTCAATTCGCTGCATAACTTCAAGCACACTGGTCACCACTATCCACGCACTTAGCACTAGGCCAAGTGTCGCCATATAAGTCGGCTCGTCGTAAGAAAAATTAATCAATATGCCAGCGCTCAGGCTCAGGCCAACGGCGATCGCTAGTTGTTTTTGTACCGACGGTAAGTCTTGTTGCTTCCAGCGCGTTAGTGGCCCGAGGCCCAAAAACAAAACAAATGGCACAATCAATAGCGTGAACATTTGGTTAAAAAATGGTGCACCGACGGAAATAGACCCCAAACCCAGTTCTTTGTGTACAAGGGGCAATAACGTCCCAAGCAACACTACCAAGGTCGCGGCGCACAAGAATACATTGTTCCCCATCAAGAGTACTTCTCGGGAAAACATTTGATAGCGTCCAGGGCTTTTTAGTTGCTGCGCGCGCAACGCGTAGAGCAAGAGGCCGACACCACTTAGCACGACCAAAATACCCAAGATGAACAAACCTCGTGCCGGATCGCTCGCAAAAGAGTGGACTGAAACAATCACACCGGAGCGCACTAAGAAGGTCCCAAGCAAGCTCAACGAGAAGGCCGCGATGGCCAACAGTACCGTCCAAGACTTGAACACCTTGCGTTTTTCGGTCACGGCTAGCGAGTGCATTAATGCGGTTCCCACGAGCCATGGCATAAAGGACGCGTTCTCAACTGGGTCCCAGAACCACCAGCCCCCCCAACCGAGTTCGTAGTATGCCCACCAACTTCCCAGTGCGATACCCACGGTGAGAAATGCCCAAGCAGAGATAACCCAAGGCCGTGACCAACGAGCCCAAGTAGAGTCCAACTGCCCAGAAATAAGGGCAGAGATAGCAAACGCAAATGCCACCGAGAAACCCACATACCCCATGTACAGCATGGGTGGATGAATGATCATGCCAAAGTCTTGTAGCAGTGGGTTTAGGTCTCGGCCGTCGACGGGAAAAAATGGCAACAAACTGTTAAACGGGTTAGACGTCAGCAGCATAAACAAATAAAAACCGATACCCACAACCCCTAACACCGCCAACACGCGAGCGACCATGACTTGCGGAATGCCACGACTAAACAGTGCCACCGCAACGGTCCAGGTTGATAACATCAATACCCAAAGCAAGAACGACCCTTCGTGGCCACCCCATACTGCGGTGAATTTGTAGTAAATCGGTAACTGGGTATTAGAGTGCTGCGCGACATAGGCAACACTGAAATCATCTGTAACAAAGGCGTAGGTTAAACATGCATAAGCCAATACGGTAAAACCAAACAATCCAATCGCCAACGGTTTGGCCGTGGCCATCAAACCTTCGTGTTGTTTGTATGCTCCCCACATGGGGTAAACCGCAAGTAATATGGCGCTGAGCAGCGCCAATGTGAGTGCGATGTTTCCTAATTCTGAAACTAGCATTAGTATTCAACCTGCTCAGGTTTAACGTGCTTGATGCCTTTCATTTGCTCTGCCAGTTCAGGCGGCATATATTCTTCATCGTGTTTCGCAAGTACTTCTTCCGCTTGAATTAAGGTTTCTGAAGTCAGCACACCTGTCGCCACTATGCCCTGCCCTTCCCTGAATAGGTCTGGCAATATCCCCTTGTAACTGACCGTTACCGCTGGGCCAGTATCAACTAAGTCAAAGGTCACAGCTAAGGTTTGGCTATCGCGCTTCACCGACCCAGGTACAACCATGCCACCGATTCTCAAACGTTGGCCGATTTGAGGTTTGACACCATCTTTGCCTTGCGTAATTTCTGTCGGCACATAAAACAAATCGATACTGTCATTCAGTGCCACCAGCATTAGGGAAACGGCGCCAATAATCAGCACACCAATGCCACCAACGGCGGCTAATCTTTGCTTTCTTCTAGGATTCATGAAGTCACTACTCTTTCACAGACGGGGTACTCAGAGGCGGGGCCACCGGCGATTTTCTTTGCCCTGAGCGCGCAGATTTAATACGGGCTTGACGCTCTTTTTCGATCAAGACCTGCTTCAATAGTTGTTTATGACGAATTCGGCTCAGCACAGCAATTGCTAACAAACTCAGGAAGCACAACCCAAATGACAGCCACACATAAAAGCCGTAGCCACCCATGGCGAAAAAGGATTCGACACTATCAAATTGCATCAGTGCCTCCCAATTCTTCCTCAGCTAATGCCTGTACCCACGGGCGCTGCTGTTCGCGCAGAATAATTTCGTTACGCAACCTGACAACTGTCACGGCAGCGATAAAAAACGCAAAGCCCAATAGGTTGATGAGCAAAGGCCAGAGCATTTCTGGCGCTATCGATGGGTTGTCAAATTTACTGATAGTGGCACCTTGATGCAGCGTATTCCACCATTCCACAGAGTAGTGAATAATGGGAATATTGATGACGCCAACCAATGCCATCACACCGGCGGCTTTACCAGCTTGCTGTTTATCTTCGAAGGCACCGTAAAGTGCAATGACACCCAAATACAAAAACAAGAGTATGAGTTCAGATGTCAATCTCGCATCCCACACCCACCATGCACCCCACATGGGTTTGCCCCACGCAGCACCGGTAAACAGAGCAATAAAGGTCATGACCGCACCGATTGGCGCCATGGCAATCATGCTCATGTAAGCCGTTTTCCACTGCCAAACGATGCCCACAAGCGCAGCGATTGCCATCGCGACATAGGTGCTCATCGACAAAATGGCACTAGGAACATGGATATAAATAATTCGAAACGAATCACCTTGTTGGTAATCTTGAGGCGCAAACAATAGGCCCCAAATCGTACCAACAACTAAACAGATGATAGCCCCTACCCAAAAGTAAGGTTGTAATGTCGTACACAACTGATAAGCACGTTCAGTTTTCGCGTACGGATGAAGCCATTTCCACATTAATTCTGACTCACTCTAATCGCATATGCTATAGCAAACGGTGCCAGCGCCATTGCCAGCAGTAACATAGCGCCCATAATAGCAAGTTGCGCGCTATAAGGTAATTGTAAGGCTGCTGAATCTACCGCAGAAGTGGCAAAAATCAGCAAAGGTATGAATACAGGTAACAGTAGTAAGGCCAGTAACAAGCCGCCTTTTTGTAACCCTACCGTTAACCCAACGGCTATCGCTCCTATTAACGACAGCAACGGGGTACCCAACAACAATGTCAGTACTAATGCCCAGTACATGTCGACGGTAAGATTCAAAAACATGGCCAATAGTGGCGATAGCAGTAACAATGGGACGAAACTGACCAACCAATGGCACAACACTTTCATCGATACTACAGCCCAAAGCGGCATACCACTCAACACCAACTGTTCTAACGAACCATCGGCGAAATCATCGCGAAACAACCGTTCCATGCCCATTAATGAGGACAATATCGCAGCAATCCAAATTACCCCAGGGCCAATGCGCTGAAGGGTCTCAGGACCGGGACCAACCCCCAAGGGGAACAACGTGATAACAATTAACAAAAACATCATAGGCTGGGCTAATTCACCCAACTGACGAAACGCAATCGCTAAGTCGCGTTTGAATACACCGTGAATCAATCGCATTACGCCCGGTACTCCAAGTCAAACTCTCTGATGTCACCTGCTAATGCTGATAATGGCTGATGAGAAGTTGTTAATACGGCTCCACCCTTGCTGACGTGTTGAGCAAAGGCCGTTTCCAATAAGGCAACGCCGTCAACATCTAGTGCCGTAAATGGCTCGTCCAATATCCATATGGAAGCAGGCTTAAGCCACAGTCTTGCAAGGGCAACTCGACGCTGTTGTCCTGCGGACAGAAAACGCACGGGTACGTCTTCAAGCCCAACGAGCCCCAAACTGTCGAGGATAGCAAAAATGTGTTGATTGTCGGTTTTTACACCGTGCTGAGCACACCAAAAATGGAGGTTTTCGAGTGCAGAAAATGCGCCACTCAAGCCAGCCTTGTGACCAATATAAATCAAAGATTCTTGGTAAGAGACTGGATCATGGGCAATATCGACGCCCTTATACATCACAGCGCCCGAATCTGGCTTAGACAGCCCAGTCAAAATACGCAACAAACTCGTTTTCCCCGCACCATTAGGGCCGCGAAGATAAACCAGCTCATTGTGATTAATTGAAAATTGTAAATTGTCGAACAATACCCGATCACGCTTGGTACACGTGAGTTCGAGGCCTACGAGACCTGACAATTCCATTCCTTAATATTGGTGTATACCCGTTTTACCGCCAAACACTTGCTTTGGCTCAACCTCGTTGAGGTGAATACAAAATTAGGTAACGTCTTCATAAACTTGGGCGTATTCTATCATAACCAAATGCATTCGCACCTAATCCCACGCATCTATACGACTCAGATCAAAAGTACAATTCAGTTTTTGGTGTTTTTTGTCGATAATATAAGGGTGATGTATCCGATAAACCCGAGAATGTTGTGAACCTGCCACCGACGACAGTGCCCGATGATATTGCCCAATCCCAACACTCAGGAAGTGTAGCGAGTGCGAGTATCAGCGCTAACCAAATTACCAGCGCACTCTTGTCTAATATCGGCCTGTTAGCAAAAGTGGTGGTCTTGCGGCTACCTGAACAAATCATTAGCGCAACGACTCGCCAAGGGCAGCCCTCAACGCCAGGGTCAATCCAAACAATCAACTTGGCTACCACCCAAAACCAACCACCCCAAGCCAATGCCGATTTGCGCTTGGTGCAAACTCAAACCACTCAGGGATCAGCGGCTTTGCTAGTACAATTGGCAACTAGCCAACAGTCTTTTAGTTTGCCTCCAAGTGCCGCAAACAACCTAGTCCAACAGCTGAGCCCGAGTATTATCAGCAATATCAGTAACCATACCCAGATACAGCTGCGTTTGCCAACTGCTCCCGCCAACACAAATATCACAGCGACCTTGACCATAGTTCCGGATAACAGCGGGCGAGCAGCCATACCTGCCCCAATCACCACTGAAGTAACACTGCCGCAGGATACGGTGACAGCGATTACCCAAAGTCGCCTTCAACCCGCTCAGGCCGCTAGCCGCCAATTACCACTGAATTATATCGTGACTATCCAAGCACCGGCATCGAATGCCCCCAAAGTCACGCTAACACCAGTGGCTACGCCAACGGCTGATAGTAACGCAACGGCGACTTCGCAAAGCGTACCCGATGGAAATGAGCAAAATCCGCTGCAAGCACCAATACAAAAAGCGAAAACCGCTCTCCCTCAAGGGGTTAATTTGGCGAACAATAGTGTGCCGATTACGCAGAAAATTGTCGAGGCTGTGTTGGCTAAGGGAGTGTCAATTGACCAGTTGCCAAAAAAAGTGGCCGCGCCGTTACAATCAGTTCCAACCGCACCACAAGTTACGTCAGAAAAAGTCTTTCCCACGCAACTCACATTGCAAGGCAACAAGGCACAAGTACAACAAACCAGTGTCAATGTGATTGGTGTCAATCCGCGTCCAAGCGCTACACCATTATTGACATCTTTGCCGTCCCTAGCGCCGCCGCTGAAACTCGCGCTAGCGGATGTGATTGAAACTACCATTGCCCGCACACAAAACGTTGCATTGGATACAAGCACACAAAAATCGAATCCAGCAGCTAACCTTGGAGCAAGCACTGTTGTCGCCACGAGTACTCAGGCAGTAGTGAAGACGCCTGATCAATCCTCACGCGCAACAGCACCTAACAACCTTGCCTCCCCCACAAACACCGTTACTGGTGAGGCAACAGCATCCGTTGTCAGTGAAAATAGTAACCCAGATAAACTACCTGAAACCTTGTTGTTACAAGTTCGCCAATACGCCAAACAAATGTTGGTTCAGTCAGGTTCAACTACCCAAGCGCTGCAAACCATCTTGGCCGGCTTAGGTGAAGCGAAACAGCTACCAGAGAAGAGCACACAGCAATTAGCTCGCAGTATAATTGAAGCTATCAAGCCACAATCAGATATAACTGAATCTTTGCCAGACACAACAGTCAATAGCGATAATGAAGGAACGTCAAGCGTGCCTAAAGACACGCAAACGGCCGCCGCCAACACTGCATTGATACGAGCGCTTATTACTTCTCCACCGTTAACAACCATTGGGGCGATCACAAACTCAACGCCATCCAATTTCATTAATGGCCTTGTGACTGTACTACAGCTTTCTTTGGCTACTCGAGCGATACGTCAACAAGGACAACTCGCTGATACAGTCTCGACACTAAGTCGCGTGCTGCCAAAGTCAATTAACGGCCAAACCATTCAGGCAAAGACGCTAAATGACTGGTCCAACATAGAGAGTAAGTACCAACTTGAGAAATCCACCAAAACGCTGTTATCCAATATTCAAAACAGTAAATTGCAACATACCGAATCCCGAAGTATCGGCCAAGAAAATCTCCATTTGGTATTGCCAATCAGTCAACACGACAACAAAGCGCCTGAACTGCTGATTCAAAGAGAAGAAGAGAAATCAGGTGATCGTGATAACAAACCGGCGCACGGGAGACAATGGAACCTCACCATGAAATTAGACGTAGGCGATTTGGGCGAAATGTTAGTGAAAACCGCGGTACGCGCTGAGGATATCGACATCGATATATACACTTCTTCTGACGCTTTGATGAGCAAAGTGTACGACACATTACCCTTTTTGAAACGTCGGCTCGCAGCACTTGGTGTTGGCGTCAATAGCAGTAGCTGTCAGCGCGGCAAGATCCCCGCCACCTTAAGTGATCGTCCTTATCAGATATTCGAGACACAGGTATGAGTGATAAAGCCAAAAGAGCGATTGGTTTAAAATACGACACCAAGAATGGTCGCAAAGCACCAGAAGTAGTAGCTAAAGGATATGGCGATCTCGCCGAAGCGATAATTGCAATGGCACAAGAATCTGGCGTGCTCATTCACGAAGACCCTTACTTGAGTGAAGTCTTAGGGCAACTCGAGTTAGGCCAAGATATCCCTGAGTCTTTGTATTTTGTTATTGCCGAACTTATCGCTTATTCCTACTTTTTACAGGGTAAAATGCCACCTGGTTGGGACGGCGTTGCGGTATCCTTAACCAAAAAATAGGATTAATCATAAAAAAGACCTATCCAAATCACTAAAATCGAGATGTTAGACAGCTACAACTCACTTAACCAATGTAATTTTGAATCGGGAACTCGGTATTAAGACATGACTTCCAATACTCTCAGTGTTACTGAAATCCGCACCTTTATCCCTTGTCGAGATTTCGACACGTCCATCGCATTTTATCGCGAGCTGGGGTTCGAACACCATCCGGTCAATGACGAACTGGCTTTAATGCAAAATGGTCCGTGCTTTGTCTTTTTGCAACGGTTTTACCAAAAAGCATTGGCCGAGAACTTTATGCTGCAAGTCTGTGTTGAGGATATTCGAGTTGCTCACAATGCGGCTCAGCAAGTGAGCCAAACTCACCACACTAAAGTCACCGATATCACTCACGAGCATTGGGGAGACGTGTTTTATTTGTGGGGGCCAAGCGGCGAATTGCTGCATATGACACAGCTTATCACATAGGATTGTGGCCCCAGCTTTCTGGGGCCTAGTGTTAAAACTTAAGCTGTTACCACGACTTTCCCCATTGCTTTACCGCTTGCTAGCCTCGCATGGGCCTCGCCTACCTGCGCTAAACCAAAGGTTTTCTCATCTAAGACTGGGCGAAGTTTACCCTCATCAACCATAGTAGCTAGGGTCGCCAAAATATCTCCATGAGCTTGGCGGTCGACATTGTGTAGCATCGGAATCAGCATAAATACCACGTGTAAGGATAACCCTTTGAAGTGCGCGGTGGATAAATCCAGCTCTACCAATGATACCGTTGTTGCAACGTGGCCATTGAGCTTGGCAGCGTCAAAGGAATTTACCAGATTGGCGCCACCAACAGAATCAAATACCACATCAAAACCCGTGCCCTGGGTATGTGACTCGACATAATCTGAAACAGACTCGGTAGTGTAATTGATTGGCTTTGCACCGAATGACTCTATCAGAGACAACTGCGCTTGAGCACTTCCCGTGGACGATACCTCGCCTCCTAAGGCCTTGGCTATCTGAACGGCAATATGACCAACGCCTCCCGCGCCACCGTGTACGAGTACTTTCTGGCCTTGGCTAACGCCTGCACGAATCAAGCCTTCATAAGCCGTAATACCGACTAAAGGAATGGCTGCCGCTTGTGCCATCGTCAAGGATTTAGGCTTATGAGCAATGAGTTGTGCATCCGCTAACATGTATTCGGCGAGAGAACCCTGCAAGTCGGCTAAGCCACCTGCACAACCATACACTTCGTCACCGACTTGAAACGCTGTCACTCCCTCGCCAACTGATTCAACTGTACCAGCGAAATCCATACCCAAAATCGCTGGTAAATCTGGCGATAGCGGAAGGTCTTTACCCATAGCACGTATCATAGTATCGACTGTGTTGACACTCGATGCCGCGACTTTTACCACGACATGGCCGCTAGTTGCTTCAGGTTTTGCAACTTCGGTGGCTTCAAACACGTCAGTATCGCCATAAGCGTTGATAACCATTGCTTTCATCATGTATTCCTCTATTGATTTGATGAAAACAGTATATTTGCTCGAGTAATTATTGATAATATCAGCACACTTAGAATGAGTTTTAAGATTTAATTGATAATGAATGCCGATCACCTGAACCTCTTCGTACGCATCGCAGCTCTGCACAATATCAGCCTCGCTGGTAAAGAATTGGGCTTATCGCCTGCGGTTTCCAGTGCCCATATCAATAAGTTGGAGGACACGCTTGGTGTTAGGCTCATTCATCGAACCACGCGCAAGGTATCGCTAACAGAAGAAGGCCAAGCATTTCTTCCCCACGCCAGAGAGGTACTTGAAAGTATCGAAACGGCAAGGGCAGCAGTAGGTGCAGGGAGTCGCTCTCCTCATGGCAAGCTAAGGGTGGCAGCACCCGCATCATTTGGCAGAATGCATTTGGTACCTGCTCTGGAGCAGTACCTGGCCGCATACCCAGACGTCAAACTGGATTTGCAGTTAAGCGACAAGATTATCGATATGGTCGAAGGGGGTTATGACGTGGCGATCCGTGATGCAACACTCAACGACTCTACACTGATTGCCAAAAAATTAGCCAAAGATAAACGCATTATCTGTGCATCCCCCGCTTATCTCGAAAAATACGGTACGCCGCAAACACCTCAAGATTTACTCGAACACCAGTGTGTCAACCTCAACGGCCTGACAACGTGGCACTTCCAATCTGAACAGGGCACCATCAGCATCAAAACGAAAAACCGTATGCTCACTGACAACGGCGAAGCGGCGAGAGACGCCTGTGTTGAAGGGATAGGCATCACAATCTGTTCGTTATGGTGTTGCTATAAACACGTAAAGAGTGAACAGCTCGTGCCGATTCTTGAAAACTACCCACTGGCCACTGAGCCGGATATCTGGGCGGTTTACCCCAGTTCACGGCTTCTTGCCCCTAAGGTAAGGAGTTTTATCGACTTTTTTGCAGAGTGTTTTTCTGGCACACCTTATTGGGAGCAAGCACTAGCAGAAGAGGCTGAAAAGTAAGTACGTCGACAAACAGCGACACATGGAGACGGGAAAACGCTCGTTCGCAATAACCTAGGAATAAAATAAAGGTAATGGACAGTAGTAAAATGGAACCAGATTATTCAACTTATACCGTTGAAGAGCTCGACGAAACCTTGCAACATATCGATCACTCAGCATTTCCAGATCGCGTCCAACTTATCCAAAATGAGTTGGAAGAACGACAAAAAGCATCAAAACAGTCTGATGATTTGTACTATGAAATTGTCGAAGAGTCAGGCCGATTTAATGCGTGCCCATCATGCTTAAAGCCCATAGGCTTTTTCAAAACCTTTCGCCAACGAAATGGACAACTAAAACATTGTCATCATTGTACTGAACCCTACGTTCTGAAAACGGATTACCGTTTTGCATTGATTTTGGGGATACCCTTGGCGCTGTTGACGGCTTTTTTCGTCAAACCAGCACTACGTGCAATGGAAATCGACCCATTTTTTGTCACACCGCTTGTAACAGTCTCAGTACTTTTGGCATCGTTTAGACTCAAGAAAGTACGCTTTGTCTAAACAACAAGTAAGGTATTGACCACATTTGTACACATGGGTCAGAACAGTAATCAAAAAGTGAATCCCCCAAACTGCTGCTTATCAGGGTTTAGGGCATGCAACAATTAATTTGCCGTTATTGTGCGATACAGTTGGTCTTTAAGTTCAGCTCTGTCATGTTTTAGTTGATGCATAGCGCCATCGGCAATCGGGGCATTCGCAAGCTCTAGCTCTCGGATTTCTTTATCTATCGCGTCGTACTTCGCCACTTTTTCAGCAAACGAAGGGTCCCGTGCTACCAACTGTTCTATTTTGCTGATCTGCGTTGGAAATTCGTGTCTTAAAGAATGATCTTCGCCTAACATAACTCTCTCCAGTATTCGTTGTAACGTCTTAGATTATAACGAGCGATAACACTGCTCTGTATTTACGCCAACAAGGCTAACCTGTTCTTGTTGGAACTTTTATCAATAAATTCTAAAAACTGAATACTCATTCGGCAGAATTATCAAAACTTTCCTGTAAGGTTAAACTGCATATCAATTCATTGGCATTGGGCTAGTTTCACAACGCGACAGCGTGAGCACATTTCATTTTATTGAGGCAAGTATGACTAAATTGTTTTTAATTACAGGTTCTACCGATGGTATTGGCAATAAAACAGCGCAAACACTTTTGTCTCAAGGACATGACGTAATTTTGCACGGCAGAAACCCACAGAAGCTTAAAGACGTGCAGCAACAACTTGCAGCAGCATATCCGAACGCCAACACGTACGCATATGCCGCAGATTTATCAGATCTTGCCCAAGTTGCCGAATTAGCAAAGGCGATTAAACAGAACCACGCCACACTGGACGTCTTGGTTAATAACGCAGGGGTGTTTAAAGTCAACGACACCAAAGCGCCAGGCAACCTTGATATCAGATTTGTCGTCAATACCATTGCGCCCTACTTGCTCACTCAGTTATTGCGCCCAATCATGACGAAAAATAGCCGCGTGATTAACTTGTCATCGGCGGCACAGGCCAGTTTGTTTCCTCGCGAAATTGGAGAACTCAGCCCCTTGTCCGACAGTGCGGTGTACGCTAAAAGTAAACTGGCTATCCTGATGTGGAGCAAACATATCGCCAAAGTTTGGGAGAAGGAAGGCCCCGTCGTTATCGCGGTAAACCCAGCCTCATTTCTCGGCAGCAAAATGGTCAAAGAAGCCTACGGTGTCGCAGGTGGTGATTTACAACGAGGAGCTGATGCCATTATTTTAACTGCGGTATCGAACAATTTTGCCAATGCCACTGGTGCTTACTTTGATAACGATGTTGGCCGAATCAGCCAGCCGCACCCTGATGCTCTCGATGATAGCAATAACCAGGCAATTGCAGACGCCGTAAATCAGATTGTGGCATCTTACCTCGATTAATGCGCTATGGGCATCGCCCGCTATTTAATACAAAAAAGCCCGCTCAATCGCGGGCTTTTCTCTGTTTACTTATTGCTTAAGCGAGTACTTCTTCAGACTCACCGTCTTCAGCTTGTACTGTTTTAGACAACAACAATTTTTCACGAATTCGTTGCTCGATTTCGGTAGCCATCGCCGTGTTCTCTTTCAAATACTTAACAACGTTTGCTTTACCTTGGCCGATTCTGTCGCCATTGTAGCTGTACCATGCACCCGCCTTATCAACGAATTTATGTTGTACACCCAAGTCAATGAGCTCAGCTTCTTTACTGATTCCCGCGCCATACATGATTTGGAATTCAGCTTGCTTGAACGGTGGCGCCACTTTGTTTTTCACAACTTTAACGCGAGTCTCGTTACCCACGACTTCGTCACCGTCTTTGATAGCACCGATACGGCGAATATCCAAACGCACAGAAGAGTAGAACTTAAGCGCGTTACCACCAGTTGTGGTTTCAGGAGAACCAAACATCACACCAATCTTCATACGAATTTGGTTGATGAAAATACAGAGTGTGTTTGAACGCTTGATGTTAGCCGTTAGTTTACGCAGTGCTTGAGACATCAAACGCGCTTGAAGACCGACGTGAGAGTCACCCATATCGCCTTCGATTTCAGCTTTAGGTGTCAATGCAGCAACCGAGTCAACAATCACAACATCAACCGCACCAGAGCGTACTAGCATGTCGCAAATTTCTAGCGCTTGTTCACCAGTATCAGGCTGAGATACCAACAAATCATCAATGTTTACGCCAAGCTTTTCGGCGTACACCGGATCCAATGCGTGCTCGGCATCGACGAACGCACAGGTTTTACCTTCTTTTTGCGCTTCAGCGATAACCTGTAATGTCAGTGTCGTTTTACCAGACGATTCCGGACCGTAGATCTCAACAATACGCCCACAAGGTAAACCGCCTATACCCAATGCGATATCGATACTCAAAGAGCCCGTTGAAATAGCTTCAATATCCATGGCTTGGTTGTCGCCCAAACGCATGATTGCGCCTTTACCGAATTGCTTTTCAATTTGCCCAACGGCTGCCGATAACGCTTTAGATTTATTGTCGTCCACTCTGGAATCCTCAGATAATTTCACATTGGCGTATTGGGAATCGCCACTGTGTTAAATAGTCACTCAATTGGGATGAATAATATACTGTATAGTTATACAGTTGCAAGTACTGTATAGCAATAAATTGATTAGGCCTGTGTTTTTATACTCAAACAACTAGGCATTGGTGCAGATGTTCAATCGCAAATTCAATCGCTTGCTGCCTGACTTGATCACGATCGCCATCCCACTGCTTTTTGATGCAAGTGATATTACCATTTATCGCAAAACCAAACCAAACAGTTCCTACCGGTTTTTCCACTGAACCACCGCCAGGGCCCGCTATGCCACTAACAGATATGCCGTAGTCGGCGCTCGAATTTGCTACTACACCACTTACCATTTCAGCTACGGTTTGTTCAGATACCGCACCATATTTTTCAAGGGTGGTGGCTTGCACACCGAGCAAGTCGTGTTTTGCCTCGTTGGAATACGTCACCCATGACTGATTAAACCAATTTGAGCTGCCCGACACCGAAGTCAATGCAAAGGCGATACCACCACCTGTGCATGACTCAGCGCAAGACACTGTTTGTTGATTTGCTGCGAGGTGCTCGCCGATGGCTAAAATCGTCTCTTTTAGCGCTGATGTAGATTGGCTCATTGTTCAGTCTTTTGCATTGTCTAATTGGTATTCGCGAAACAGTGTAATGGACTTTATCAAGGGTTGGTAGGTCAACCCGCCACAACTAACAGAGGGCACAATTCTGCCCTCTGTTTATTGACTACCAGCGCCTAACTCTGGTTTTTGTCAGCAATATATTGCTTCACAATTTTTTCTAAGATATCCAAAGGCACCGAACCATTTTTTAGCACTACGTCATGGAATTCGCGGATATCAAACTTATCTCCTAACTCGTCCATTGCCATTTGGCGCAAAGCGAGAATTTTGATCATGCCCACTTTGTAAGCTGTCGCTTGGCCCGGCATCACGATATAACGCTCGATTTCCGCAATCACGTCGCGCTCTGCCATCCCAGTATTTGCAGACATATACTCAATGGCTTCTTCACGGGTCCACTTCTTGTAGTGAATACCGGTGTCCACTACCAATCGAACCGCTCTGAATAGCTCAGCAGCTAAACGGCCTATATTGTCCTCTGGATTCGATTGAAAACCTTGTTCATAGGCAACGCGTTCCGCATAGAGTGCCCAACCCTCAGCATATGCCGTAAATGGTGCGAATCGGCGCAACAAGGGCACGCCCTCTAGCTCCATTGCAATTGCGATTTGAAAGTGATGTCCAGGAATACCTTCGTGATATGCCAAGGTTCTCATACCAAATTTTGGGGTGGCTTTAACATCGTACAAATTGGCGAAGAAGCGACCGGGACGAGAGCCATCCAGTGATGGCGGCTGATAGTATGCCCCAGGGGCCGTTTTTTCTTTAAACTCAGGAATGCGAACCACTTCCATTCCCGCTTTAGGACGTATATTGAATGCCCCGTCCAAACCTTGGTCAATTTCGTCCAAAATCGTTTGGTAGTCTGCGAGAATTTGCGCGCGCCCTTCATCATCATCGGTGTAATAGAAGTCGGGATTATCCGAAAACGCCGCCATGGCCGCCGTATAACCGGCTTCAACATCGACACCTAACTGAGCAAAAATGGCTAGCATCTCTGCCTGTATACGCGCCACATCTTTCAGCCCGAGTTGATGTAACTCTTCCGGCGTATAATCCGTTGTCGTAAACAGTTTCAATGCAAACTTATACGCTTCATCCCCCTGCGGTAAATGCCAATAGCCATGGTCATTACCCGCTTTGGCTGACAGCGCCACGAAATAATCGATAAAACTTTCATAGGCCGGGTAAACCGATGCCACAATTGCAGCCTCAGCGTCGGCTAACACTTGCTCGCGCTGCTCGTCGGTCAACGCTTCGGCGTCTTCGAGTTTGGTTTTTAAAGACGTATAAAGAATGTTTTCTTTGGGCTCGGTCGCGACAAAGTTATTCATTTCATCCAGGACCCTTTGAATTACAAACTGGGGTGGGATAATGCCTTTGTCTTCGCGAATCGCTAGGTCGAGTAGGTACTGATCAAACTTGCGAGGCAATTGATTGAGACGGGATACGTAATTTTCACCGTCTTCAAAGGTGTTCACTTGATGTTGCGCTTCCATGAAACTGGGGAAACCGTTTTGAATGCCAAACATCTGGTTAGCGGGATAATAGTGATAGCGAAATTTCTCTGCTTCTTCAAAGGTGCTGAGTAAGTACTCGACTATCTCGAACGTTGTCTGCTGACCAGCATCCATACTGGCTTTATCGTATTGATACAGCCCAGCTTTGAAAGCTTTTAGCGCCTCGAACATCTCGTCGCTGCGGTCGGGGTGTACATCATCTAAGTCAGCGTTGTGCCCTTTGATTCCCATCGACTCCAAAAAGCCTAACGACGTCAGCGTTTCAGGGTTTTGGAAGGCCATTTTCACCATGGCTCTATCCAGGTATGCTCTGAAAAACACAGGCTTATCAGCATACCACTCGTGA
The DNA here is from genome assembly GCF_057544385.1 of Alteromonas sp. 5NS40-0096. NCBI lineage: Bacteria > Pseudomonadati > Pseudomonadota > Gammaproteobacteria > Alteromonadales > Alteromonadaceae > Alteromonas > Alteromonas sp. 5NS40-0096. Next base: position 590,601 of record NZ_BAAJLQ010000002.1, on the reverse strand, counting down.
GCGGCGAAGCTCGCTGCAATCACTATCAGCCCCAGTAGCCCAAGGCCCAAGCGCTTAAAAAATTTTTTCATAATAAGGTTATTCCCTTCGGGCACTCTACATGCCTCTTTATTGTTACGTTATCACGCAAATCGTGTATTTTCGCTGCAAATTCGAAGCAAAAACTCAATATCAATCAAGATACTATCGACCAAATGTTCTGCGATCAACACGCAATATTGACGACTGACGTTGCGTTATTTCGTCGATTCAATAGATAATGTCACGCTAACGTAGTTTTCGGTGTGTTAAAGCCAGCACTTGTGCACACTTATCATCAAATTCGAAGCCTAAAAAGGCCAAAGTAACTCATGACAAAAGCGACCCAAGAACACACGCCAATGATGCGCCAATACCTCGCAATCAAGGCGCAACACCCCAACGTATTATTGTTTTATCGCATGGGTGATTTCTATGAACTCTTTTATGATGATGCCAAGCGCGCTGCTGAGTTACTTGATATTTCCCTGACGGCCCGAGGTAAATCAGGCGGTTCTCCGATCCCTATGGCGGGTGTCCCCTATCACGCGGTTGAAGCCTATTTGGCGCGTTTAGTTAAAATGGGCGAGTCAGTCGCGATATGTGAACAGGTTGGCGACCCAGCAACCAGTAAAGGCCCAGTAGAGCGAGCGGTTCAGCGCATTGTCACGCCGGGAACTGTAACAGATGAAGCCTTACTCGATGAGCGCCAAGACAATTTGCTGGCTGCCGTCTGCAGTCACAAGGGAGCGTTTGGAATCGCGTCCCTCGACGTGTCTAGCGGTCGCTTCGTCATAAACGAATTAGCCAATGACGAAGACGTGTTAGCTGAACTCCAGAGATTGAACCCTGCCGAATTGCTTTACCCCGAAGGCTTTGACGACTTTGCGGTTATTGGCCAACGTCGAGGCCTGCGACGACGCCCTGAATGGGAATTTGATATTGAGTCGGCAACGTCACAACTGAACGAGCAGTTTGGCACGCGTTCTCTGTCGGGATTTGGTGTTCAAAACATGTCGTTGGGATTGGGGGCAGCGGGTTGTGTACTGCAGTATGTCAAAGACACCCAGCGCACTGCTCTTCCTCATATTCGTCAAATACGCCACGAGCAATCTAACACTCAAGTCCAATTAGACGCCGCGACGAGACGTAACCTAGAACTAACTCAAAATTTAAGTGGTGGCATAGACAATACCCTATTTTCGGTAATGGACACCACAGCGACCGCAATGGGTAGCCGCCTGTTACAACGCTTTATTCACTCCCCAATCACCGATACTAACGAACTTGTCCAGCGCCAAGATGGTATTCAGGCATTGATGGATTGTGGTGTGGGTGAATTGACTGACGCACTCAAACACATCGGCGACATCGAACGAATTATGGCGCGTTTGGCACTTCGCTCGGCACGGCCACGAGATTTCTCGCGCTTGCGCAATGCGCTGAATGCCCTGCCAGAGCTTCAGGCCTACCTTGGTGATTTTTCGGTCCAAATACTGCAAACCCTCGCTAGTCAAATAGGTCAATATCCCGAGCTGCAAGCACTATTAAATGAGGCCATTATCGATAACCCGCCTGTGGTGATTCGCGATGGTGGTGTAATTGCACCTGGGTTTAACGCTGAGCTGGATGAACTGAGGGCCTTGTCTCAAGGAGCAACAGATTACCTTGAGCAAATGGAACAGCGAGAGCGTGAACGCACGGGCATTTCAACCTTGAAAGTGGGCTACAACAAAGTGCACGGTTTCTATATCGAAATCAGCCGTGCAAACAGCGATGCCGCGCCACCGGAATACATTCGCAGACAAACCCTTAAGAATGCAGAGCGCTTTATTACACCTGAATTAAAGGAGCATGAAGATAAGGTTCTGACCAGTCAAGGGCGAGCACTTGCCCTAGAAAAACAACTGTATGAGAGTTTGTTTGACCACATTCACCCGCAGCTCAATGAGCTTATCGACTCGGCTTCGGCGCTCGCTAAACTCGACGTCTTATGTTGCTTGGCGGAACGCGCAGAAGCACTAGAATTGCATCGCCCCAATTTGGTCAATCAAGCGGGTATTCGATATGAGCAAGGCCGCCATTTAGTGGTTGAGCATGTCATGGACGACCCGTTTATTGCCAACCCACTCACCCTCGATGATAACTCGAGAATGCTGATCATTACGGGCCCCAACATGGGCGGTAAATCAACTTACATGCGTCAAACCGCTTTGATTGTGTTGCTGGCCTACATCGGTAGCTTCGTACCAGCAAACCAAGCCGAGATTGGCCCTGTCGATCGTATTTTCACTCGTATTGGCGCCGCCGATGACCTAGCCTCTGGGCGCTCAACGTTCATGGTGGAAATGACCGAAACTGCCAATATTTTGCACAATGCAACAGCGCACTCATTGGTTTTGATGGACGAAATTGGTCGCGGCACCAGTACTTATGATGGCCTATCGCTGGCGTGGTCTTGTGCAACCCATTTAGCCCAAACGATTAAAGCGTATACCTTGTTTGCTACCCACTACTTTGAATTAACGCAGCTACCAGAAACCACTCCGGGTGTGGTTAATGTTCACCTTGACGCTATTGAGCACAAAGACGATATCCGTTTTATGCATACGGTCGAAACGGGTGCCGCGAGTAAAAGTTATGGTTTACAGGTTGCTCAACTTGCCGGTGTGCCCAAGCCCGTGATTCGCGCGGCTAAACACAAGCTAGCGAGTTTGGAAGCCAATGCGCCAGCGGAACAAAGTAGCAAACCAAATGTGCCAACAACCGATCATCACACACAAATGAGCCTGTTAGACGAGCCCCATCCCCTAGCACTCGCGATGGATGAGATTAACCCTGACGAGCTGAGCCCAAAAGCTGCCCTCGATTTGATCTATCAGCTCAAAAGCCTTGCCAAATAAGACTTCGCGAAATTGATTGGCATTACCCGCGCAAACTCATTGTTTGTGCGGGGCAATTTGCGTATACTATCACGCCGTCCAGTGTTGTATTACCAAGCAGCACATTACCAAAATAATCCAACGTCTTAGGTTTCACATGACAAATTATATTTTCGTCACTGGTGGTGTTGTTTCATCACTAGGTAAGGGTATTGCCGCTGCCTCTTTGGCCGCCATTCTTGAAGCGCGTGGTCTCACGGTTACCATGCTTAAACTCGACCCTTACATCAATGTTGACCCGGGCACAATGAGCCCTATTCAACACGGTGAAGTCTTCGTAACAGATGATGGCGCTGAAACCGACCTCGACCTCGGTCACTATGAGCGTTTCATTCGCACTCGCATGACAAAACGCAACAACTTCACCACTGGACGGGTGTATGAAGAAGTGTTGCGTCGTGAGCGCCGCGGCGATTACTTAGGCGCGACCATTCAGGTCATTCCTCACATTACAAATGAAATAAAGCGTCGCGTAATCGACGGTGCGGAAGGCCATGATGTCGCTATCGTAGAAATCGGTGGCACCGTAGGTGATATTGAATCACAACCTTTCTTAGAAGCGATTCGTCAGTTAGGTACAGAGCTTGGCCGTGAGCGCGCAATGTATATGCACCTTACTCTAGTGCCTTACATGGCGGCCTCAGGCGAAGTCAAAACGAAACCAACACAGCACTCAGTTAAAGAGTTGCGTTCTATTGGTATTCAACCTGATATTTTGGTGTGCCGTTCTGAGGGTGCACTGCCGACGTCAGAACGCTCAAAGATAGCCCTATTTACCAATGTTGCGGATAAAGCGGTTATTTCGCTACGCGATGTCGATAGCATTTATCGCATCCCAGCAGCATTGAAAGCGCAGGGGATGGACCAACTCGTAGTAGAACGTTTTGGTCTAGAATGTCCTGAAGCGGACTTGACCGAATGGGAGCAAGTCCTTTACGCTGAATCTAACCCTACAAGCGAAGTGACAATCGGTATGATTGGTAAGTATGTGGAATTGCCTGACGCGTATAAGTCAGTCAATGAAGCATTGAAGCACGCCGGCCTGAAAAACCGTGTCACCGTTAATATTCAATACGTCGACTCACAAGACGTAGAAACTAAAGGTCCACAGATCCTTGAGCATTTGGACGCGATACTCGTGCCAGGTGGCTTTGGTGAGCGTGGAACCGAAGGTAAAATTGCAGCTGCAAAATACGCCAGAGAAAACAAAGTGCCTTATTTAGGTATCTGTTTGGGTATGCAAGTTGCCTTGATCGAGTTTGCTCGTAATGTCGCTGGCATGGAAAACGCCAACTCTACAGAGTTTGATTCAGATACACCGTTCCCGGTGGTGGGATTGATCACTGAGTGGTTGGACGCAGATGGTTCAACTGAAACCCGCGACGAACAATCTGATCTTGGCGGCACTATGCGCCTAGGTAGCCAGCTTTGTCACTTGATCCCTGGAACAAAAGCGCATGAGATGTATGGCAACGAAGAAATTTACGAACGCCACCGTCACCGTTATGAAGTGAATAACAACTTGCGTGAGCAAATTGAACAAGCCGGATTAAAGGTCAGTGGTTTATCCACTGATAAAAAGCTTGTAGAAGTGATCGAAATCCCTGACCATCCTTGGTTCATTGCAGGTCAATTCCACCCGGAATTCACCTCAACGCCTCGTGATGGACACCCATTGTTCACAGGCTTTGTTGGCGCTGCAGCTAAATTTCAGAAAGAAAATCATTAACGCTTTTTAGCGTGGCTCGTCGTAGCGGGCCACACAAACACTTGTTGAGGAAAAAACATGGCGAATATTACTCGCATCATTGGACGCGAAATTCTTGATTCTCGCGGTAACCCTACTGTAGAAGCAGACGTATATTTGGATTCTGGCGTGATGGGTCGCGCAACTGCACCGTCTGGCGCATCTACTGGTTCTCGTGAAGCACTGGAACTACGTGACGGTGATAAGAGCCGCTACATGGGTAAAGGTGTGGTTAAAGCGGTTGCAGCGGTAAATGACGTAATCGCACCAGCGCTAGTGGGTAAAGATCCACTAGAACAAGAAGCGCTTGATAACTTGATGATCGAGCTAGACGGCACAGAAAACAAAGAAACGCTAGGTGCCAATGCTATCCTTGCGGTCTCTCTTGCCATTGCAAAAGCGGCAGCGACTGAGAAAGGTGTGGCACTATACGAACACATCGCTGACCTAAACGGTACGTCTGGTGAGTACTCAATGCCAGTACCTATGATGAATATCATCAATGGTGGTGAACACGCTGACAACAACGTTGATATCCAAGAATTCATGGTTCAGCCTGTTGGCGCGAAAAGCTTCAAAGAAGCATTGCGCATGGGTGCTGAAATCTTCCACAACCTAAAGAAAGTGTTGTCTGCCAAAGGTCTTAACACTGCGGTAGGTGATGAAGGTGGTTTCGCACCTAACCTTAGCTCAAACGCAGAAGCATTGGCTGTTATCGTAGAAGCCGTTGAAAAAGCTGGCTACAAGATGAATGAAGACATCACGCTAGCACTAGACTGTGCCGCGTCTGAGTTCTACAAAGAAGGCAATTACGTACTTTCTGGCGAAGACAAGAGCTTTGATTCTGAAGGTTTCGGCGACTACCTTGCTGACTTGACTGAACAGTATCCTATCGTATCTATCGAAGATGGTTTAGACGAGAGCGATTGGGACGGTTGGGCAAGCCTAACTAAGAAGATTGGTGACAAAGTACAGCTAGTGGGTGACGACTTGTTCGTAACTAACACCAAAATCCTAACTCGTGGTATCGAGAATGGCATCGGTAACTCTATCCTAATCAAGTTCAACCAAATCGGTTCACTTACTGAAACGTTGAACGCGATCAAAATGGCGAAAGACGCAGGTTTCACAGCGGTTATCTCTCACCGTAGTGGCGAAACTGAAGATGCGACTATCGCTGACCTAGCCGTCGGTACTGCAGCTGGCCAAATCAAAACAGGTTCACTTTGCCGTTCTGACCGTGTCGCTAAGTACAACCAACTTCTTCGCATCGAAGAAGCTTTGGGTGAAAGTGCGGTTTACAAAGGTCGCAGTGAAATCAAAGGTCAGTAATCTGACAACACGTTTAAAAGGCACCTTAGGGTGCCTTTTTTGTATTTGCAGTGGCGTTATTGCAAACAAGATCGTAGTCTACGGATGGCGAAATTTGAAAAGGAATCCATCATGAAAGTCGTTTGGTACAAGCAGCCAGAAATGATAGTCGCACTGTCGGCACTCATTATCAGCTTAGTCACCACGGTCGTTAGCATTTTTTCGGCCTACACCGACCGACAATACGCCAAAGCATCGGTTTGGCCTCAAATCGAAATGTTTCACAATAATGGTAGCGACATTTTCCAATTCACGGTAACGAATCGTGGCAATGGGCCGGCATTGATTAAATACGCCAGAGTTGAATACCAAGGCAAATTTTTGAAGTCATGGCGTGACTTTGACAACATTCCCAGCATTTCTACCTCTGCAATCAGCAAACGTACTATCTCGCCGGGGCAGACTATTACTACCCTATCCTATCACGGCGAAGAGGTTGCTCCCTTCATGGAAATTGCCAAAGCATTAGACTTCAGCCTGTGTTATTGCTCAATTTACGACGAATGTTGGACGTCGAAATACAGTGGCCCCACGCGCCCTGTTGAACACTGCGAGCTAGCTGATGAAGAACGATTTAGGCACTAACCCAGTCGAATTACTGTACAAATGACTATGTAGCGCAAACGTTGCGCCTATGGCAGACTGCGTCTAGGTTTTAAACAATAGTGCTATCGATTTACGCAGCCGTGATACCACCATCAGACAGTGCACAAACAGATTTTCTTAGCGGGTTTGATACCTCGCCTGCTTCTGATCAACGCTTCAGCGAGGTGTGCAACGCCCTGTACGAGCGCGAATTGATGTATTTGTCGCAACATGGCCCCAAGCAAGTCTCGTTATTCCAACGACGCCTTGCAGGGTTAAGTCATCATATCAAACGGGCTGCCCGCCACCTTACAGACAATACGGCCCCCATCGACGTTGATTTTCACAATGGCAGTTGGCAAGCCAAACAAGCGGCGAAAAGCCCTGCCAATCGGCAACAAATCGAAAGCACCGCGGCTTGGTATAGTGTTAATGCTAAACCGGGGTTAGTCGTGCCGGTCAGGATTACTGAGCTCGACCACGACTACATTGAATTGGATTCAATCGATCGAATACAGCCAGACACCGAAACGCTGCATCTAAACAAAAATGGGTGGTTTAACTATGCGGGTCAGCCAGAGATTCCCAGTGAGGAAAATACCGCGTCTGCGCAGTTGCTCAAACCGACCAAACCCATTATGGCCGCAGCATGCTGTGGGCATACTTGGAACCACAAAGGCAAGGTCGCACCTCGTGCGCTTACATTGAGAGAATTGTTGCTGTCGACCAACATCGATTGGAAAAAATTCATCCTATTACCATCAAATTAATCGGTGCCCATCCACAAAAACCGTATTCTTAGGATATCTATCATAATTATGGTGATTATTTAGTATCAAAACGAAAAAACGGTTGACCTGAACGCCTCTGATCGTTACATTGATTGCCATTACTTGGTCAGCACAGAAAACAGCAAATGTTTAACAAAAAACTGCTACTTTCTCTTCTACTCCTTACGGCAGCGAGACTGCACGGGTAGATTGCGACCAGCCAATCGAACACACAAAAACCCGTGCCAAGCACGGGTTTTTTTTTAACTTTGAAAAACAGTAAAGTGAGCGTCATGACTAATCAGGTAAAGATTTTCGATACAACTTTGCGCGATGGCGAACAAGCCTTGCCAGCCAGTTTAACTGCTAGAGAAAAGTTGCAAATCGCCCTGGCGCTCGAACGTTTGGGCGTTGATATCATCGAAGCAGGCTTCCCGGTATCGTCTCCTGGTGATTTTGAATCGGTACAGATGATTGCGCGAGAAGTAAAAAACGCGACTATCTGTGGCCTATCCCGTGCCCTAGAAAAAGACATCGACGCCTGTGGCCAGGCGTTGAGCGTCGCGGAACAATTTAGAATTCACACCTTTATCGCTACCTCTGAGATTCACGTCGGCGCTAAGCTGCGAAAGTCACAAGACGAGATTGTCGAAATGGCGGTAAAAGCTGTCAAGCACGCCCGCCGTTACACAGATGACGTGGAGTTTTCTTGTGAAGACGCTGGCCGGACTCATATTGATTACTTGTGTCGGATGGTTGAGGCTGCCATCGACGCAGGCGCAACTACAGTGAATATCCCTGACACCGTTGGCTACACCACGCCTACCGAGTTTGGTGGCATTATCGGTCAACTGTTTAACCGTGTGCCGAATATCGATAAAGCAACGATTTCGGTTCACTGCCACAACGATTTGGGCTTAGCAGTGGCCAACTCCCTTGCAGCGGTGGAACAAGGTGCACGCCAAGTAGAATGTACCATCAATGGTATCGGTGAACGCGCGGGTAACTGCTCACTAGAAGAAATTGCCATGATTTTCCAGACACGCCAGGCGATGCTGGGGGTGCAAACCAATATCAACAGCGAAGAGATTTCTCGCACCTCTAAGTTAGTTAGCCAATTGTGCAACATGCCAGTGCAAGCAAATAAAGCCATCGTTGGCGCCAACGCTTTTAGTCACTCATCAGGTATTCACCAAGACGGAGTGTTAAAAGCGCAAAACACCTACGAGATCATGACACCAGAAAGTGTGGGAATTAACAAAAACAATTTGAACCTAACGTCCCGCTCTGGCCGTCACGTTATCAAACACCGATTACACGAGCTAGGCTATCAAGAGAGCGACTACGATTTAGAAGCGGTTTACACAGCGTTCTTGAAATTGGCGGATAAAAAAGGCCAAGTCTTCGATTATGACTTGGAAGCCTTGTTGTTCTTCGATAAACAAAAACAAGACTACGCTCACTACCAATTGGAATATTTACAGGCCAATGCGGGCCGCAATATTATCCCCAGTGCCACCGTAACACTGCGCATTGGCGAAGAATCGGTTACCCGCTCAGCGACAGGTAACGGACCAGTTGACGCCGCGTTTAACGCTATTATTGAGATGTTAGGTCATCAAGAATTAGAAATCGTAGACTTTAAACTAGACTCGAAAGGCGAAGGGGCTGACGCATTGGCGCAAGTGTCTGTAATTGCCACGTATAAAGGCCGTCGTTTCCATGGTATCGGACTCGCAACCGATATCGTTGAGTCAGGCGTAAAAGCCCTGACCTTTGTTTTGAATAACACCCATTTAGCAGACCAAATTGATCAACAAAAGCATCAACAAGAACGCGTAGCAGGAGTATAAATGACCACGTTTAATATCGCCGTTTTGGCGGGGGACGGCATCGGCCCTGAAGTAATGGAACAAGCAAATAAGGTTTTAGACGCCATTCAAACCAAGTATGACGTTGAGTTTAACCGCACGGCCTACCCAGTCGGTGGTTACGCCATTGATACCGAAGGCCATGCGTTACCTGCAAAGACACTAGAAGGCTGCGAGGCAGCAGATGCCATTTTGTTCGGTTCTATTGGTGGTCCTAAGTGGGATAACTTGCCCCTAGACCAGCGACCTGAGCGCGCTGCACTACTGACTTTACGCAGCCATTTTGATTTATTTAGCAATCTGCGCCCGGCCAAAATTTATCCCGGGCTTGAAGCCTTGTCACCGCTACGTGCAGACATCGCAGCAAGTGGTGTTGATGTATTGGTTGTTCGCGAGTTGACCAGTGGCATTTATTTTGGTCAACCTAAGGGCCGCGAAGGCGAGGGTGAAGAAGAATTTGCTTACGATACGATGCGCTATTCAAAGCGCGAAGTGCGTCGTATTGCGATTGCCGCATTCGAAGCTGCACAAAAACGTCGCGGTAAAGTTACGTCTGTAGACAAAGCCAATGTACTGGTGACCAGCCGTTTATGGCGTGAAGTCACAGAAGAAGTTGCAAAAGACTATCCAGACGTTGAACTAGAGCATATCTACATTGATAACGCGACGATGCAAATAATGAAAGATCCTGCCCAGTTCGACGTCATGCTTTGTTCCAACTTATTTGGAGACATTGTATCTGACGAATGCGCGATGATGACGGGCTCAATGGGCTTGTTGGCGTCTGCGAGCATGAACGAAGACGGCTTCGGTTTGTACGAACCGGCGGGAGGTTCTGCGCCAGATATTGCAGGTCAAGGAATTGCTAACCCAATTGCACAGGTGTTGTCCGCTGCCATGATGTTACGCTTCAGCTTAAACCTTGGTGAAGCTGCTGATGCTATCGAACAAGCGGTAGTCAAAACTTTAGAGGCTGGCGTGTTAACAGGTGAATTACTGCCAGCAGACCAAAGAGATAAGGCCGCAACGACGGCACAAGTTGGCGACGAAATCGTACGCCACATTTTGAACTAGGAGAAGCCGAGACCATGGCCAAGACCTTATACGATAAAGTATGGCAAGCGCATATCGTCGACCAAATGGGCGAAGATAGCTTGATTTACATTGACCGTCATTTGATTCACGAAGTGACATCTCCTCAGGCCTTCGCAGGTCTGAACGAAAAGGGCCGTAAAGTTCGCCGTCCTGATCGCACTGTCGCTACGATGGACCACAGTATTTCTACTCGTTCATTAGCCCTCGATGCCTGTGGGCCTCAAAACCAGCTACAACTTCAAACCTTGATGCAAAATTGCGAAGACCACGGTATTGAGCTGTACCCTGTGGGGCACCAAAAACAAGGTATCGTGCACGTAATGGGGCCTGAATTGGGCGTGATACAGCCAGGCATGACAGTTGTGTGTGGTGATTCCCATACCGCGACTCACGGTGCATTTGGTGCATTAGCGTTTGGTATTGGTACGTCACAGGTTGAGCACGTACTAGCAACCCAAACGCTGAAACAATCAAAAGCCAAAAGTATGCTAATCAAGGTCAATGGCACATTGGCAACCGGTATCACGGCAAAAGACATTATTCTGGCAATCATCGGCAGAATAGGCCATGCGGGTGCCACAGGTCATGTTATCGAATACGCTGGTGAGGCCATCGAAGCCTTATCGATGGAAGAGCGAATGACCATCTGTAACATGAGTATAGAAGCGGGTGCAAAAGCGGGCATGATTGCCCCTGACCAAACGACTTTTGATTATTTGCAAGGCCGAGAGAAAGCACCTCAAGGTAGCGATTGGGATGAAGCCGTCGCCTATTGGCAAACGCTTTTCTCTGATGATGGTGCAGCTCACGACACAGTGGTAGAGCTAGAGGCCAAAGACATTGCACCACAAGTGACTTGGGGTACCAACCCCGGTCAGGTCATTGGTGTTGAAGTGCCAGTACCTGCACCGAGTGATTTTGACGACCCTATAGAACAAGAATCTGCTCGTAAAGCACTGGATTACATGGGTCTAGCACCCGGCGACAAACTGGCTGACGTGCCAGTTAACCACGTGTTTATTGGCTCATGTACGAACAGTCGTATTGAAGATTTACGCGCCGCCGCGACGATTGCCAAACAAGGTAAGGTTAGCGATAGCGTTACGGCAATTGTGGTGCCAGGCAGTGCCGCAGTGAAGCGCCAAGCGGAAGCTGAAGGCCTCGACCAAATATTCTTGGATGCGGGTTTTGAATGGCGATTACCTGGCTGCTCTATGTGCTTGGGTATGAATGATGACATTCTGCAAGCCGGTGACCGCTGTGCATCCACCAGCAACCGTAACTTTGAAGGTCGCCAAGGCCGTGGTGCACGGACCCACTTGGTCAGCCCAGCCATGGCCGCGGCAGCCGCGCTAAAAGGCTTTTTTGCCGACGTCAGAGATTATCAGGAGTAAGTCATGACAGTATCAAACCAAGGCTTTACTGTTCACGCAGGTCGGGCTTGCCCACTGGATCAGGCAAACGTCGACACAGACCAAATTATACCGAAGCAATTTCTTACCGGCGTGACACGTGTTGGCTATGGCAAGCACCTGTTCCACGACTGGCGCTATTTGGATCTACACGAACAAGAGCTCAATCCTGAGTTTACCTTGAACATGCCCCAGTACGCTGGCGCGTCTATTTTGCTATCCCGTGAAAACTTTGGCTGCGGCTCAAGTCGCGAACACGCGCCTTGGGCGCTAGCTGACTTTGGCTTCCAAGTTGTTGTCGCTACCAGTTTTGCCGATATTTTCTATGGCAACTGTATCAACAACCAATTGTTGCCAGTGGCGTTAGAGAGCGAACAAATGGATGCATTGTTTGACGCCGTCAATGCAGATCCGAGTCAAACCTTCAATATTGATTTACCCAATCAAACCATTTCAGTGGGGAATGTGAGTTTTAAATTCGATATTGCCGAACATCACAAAACCAACTTGATAAAAGGCTTAGATGCCATTGGTCAAACTCTCGAGTTGACCCCTACTATCGAGCAATATGAGAAAAACCAACCCAGTTGGGCGTAAACAAAAGGAGGCTTATGCCTCCTTTTTTCATTTATGGGAATTGAAATCGGCGTAATAGCGGTCTAAATTCAGGCATAGCCCAACACAAAAATTGACCCAGCATGAGAGGCGCGCCTGCTATCTTAATGCAGAATTGTATACAGACTCACCGACAAGCGATCGTCAAATGGTTTAATCGTATTGTCGATGAGATAAACGCCGTTTTCTTGTTGCTGATTTGTGTCAAAATAAATCGATTCAGTTAGGGTACAATTTGCCTATTTGATAAGCCAAAGTCATGGCTTTGGTTGGCTTTATTATCTGTTAGTTAGGAGTTTCAATGTTAAAGCAGATTTCCATTGATGAGCTAGTACCTGGAATGTATGTCAATCAGGTACTGGAGCAATCTGGAAAACTCAAAATGCGTTCGAAAGGGATTGTGAAAACCCAGAGCATTGTTGAGGCGTTAAAAGGTAAAGGGATTTTGGTGCTTGAAATTGATTTGTCTAAAAGCAAGTTACCTAAATCGGTTGAACCCACCGAGCCCGTGCCTACCTCTGAGCCAGAGCCTCAAGTGCAGCCTCAAGAGTCCAAGCAGCCAAAAGCCAAACTCAGTGAGGCTGATGCGCTAAATGCTGCCAATGACCTTTATATGCAAGCGGTACTCATACAGGGCGAGTTTATCGAATCCTTACAGCAAGGTGCGGCTAACGACTTGTCCAGCGCAACGGATTTGTCTCAAAATATCATTGATAGTGTCTTCGATAGCCCAGATGCCTTGTCTTGTCTTACCATGATCAAAGATGCAGACAAGTATCTACTTGAGCACTCGATTAACTGTTCGATTTTAATGGCGATATTCTGTCAGCATTTAGGCTACAGCAGAGAGCAAACAGACGATGCGTGTTTAGGTGCACTCTTGATGGACGTGGGTATGTCAACGATTCCGGAAGAGCTATACCATCAGACCCATTCACTGAGTGAAGCGGATTGGTCGGTGATACACGGTCATGTAGACGCCGGTGTAGCCATGGTAGAGCCATTGGAAGATATTACCGATTTGACACTGGCGATTATCCAACAACATCACGAGCGAGAGGATGGCAGCGGATACCCAAGTGGTTTAGCGTCGGGAGAGATCAACGAATTTGCTAAGATGGCAGCCATTGTCGACTGCTATGATGCAATGATATCTGAACGCCCTTACCACGAACCGATGAGCCCTTCCATTGCGCTTAAACGCCTTACCAAAGAGCCAGGGTTAGATAAAACGTTGCTGAAGCAGTTTATCGCCTGTATCGGTATTCACCCGGTCGGCTCATTAGTTAAACTGAGAAGCGGTAAGCTTGGCATAGTCAGTTCACAGAACAAAGATGACATGCTCAGCCCTGCGGTGATGACCTTCTACAGCGTCAATGGCAATCACTTTAATGAAATCAAACGCATTGACTTGAGCAAAGTCGATGATGAAATTGTGTCGGGTATCAAACCTGACGAATTTGGAATCAATCTTCCCCGATTCTTCAAAGATGTCTTTTTAAATCAGATGCCGCAATAACGATGGGTTTGCACTCACCAATCGGTGAGTGCAGACATAGTGAAGAGTTCACCTTGGAATGAAAGCACAACCCGTTGAGGCTCTATCGCCACGAGTTGAACCTCATCGGCAATCCAATCGCCCTCGCCAAGCTCTTGGCCATTTACTCTGACCCAGCGATCCGACTTATTCGACGCATACATATGTGTGCTGAAGATCATACTCGGTAAACGCGTCAGCAACCTTGCAGGCAGCTGGTCTACACGCTGAATATCATTGTGTACATTGACCTTGGTTTCGGGTTCAAAATCCTCAGGGTCGCGATTGTCCAACTCTTCTATGGCAGCATTAAATCGCGCCAGTAGGTCTGGTGAAATTTGCGAAGTATTGCTCGCTTGATCCTGTGTTTGCAATGGCTGTAAAGCGGACTGCTGCGCAGGTTGTTGAGTGTACTGCTGCTGAGGATATTGTTGTTGCGGGTATTGCTGCTGAGCATATTGTTGTTGTGGATATTGTTGTTGTGGATACTGCTGTTGCGGGTATTGCTGCTGAGCATATTGCTGTTGTGGATACTGCTGCTGGGGCGCGAGTTGCTGTGCTACAGGCTGCTGTACGGCAAACTGATCAGGCGATACATTATTCACCCCAACAGGTTGGTTTTGAACCGTATTGTTGTTAGCCAATTGTGGCGCATTGCCATTGGCATTTGGTGCTATCGCGTTATTGGCTGGAGAAGGCTGCGGGTTAGCCTGCGCGACCTCATCTTGCCCTGTTTCAGTGTTAGTTGGCTCTGTTACCGGGCTAGTATTCACCACTTCCACTGGCCCTTTTGACGACAATGCTGCAAACCAAGTATCAAAGGTCGCTGCGGTAAAACCAATACCAAAACCGCCGATGAGCAACACACTAACCAGTGCAGCTTGTTTTCCGTAAACCTTCCACATTGATGGAAGTCCTTGTACCGTCGGTAAAAACAAGCTGCGATTAAACTGCTCTGATAGGGCATGATCAAAGTTAGCGCCCTTGTCGTACTGACCACGTAACAAGGCTTGGGTTTGCGTTCGCTTTTGTGGCTCTGGGGCAATCTCTACCGTCTGTTCAGGGTCAATTTCGACTTCCAAGACCCCCATTTCAGCCAAGCCCTGCACCATTGCGCTACTAGTCACTAAGCCTGACTTACGAATTTTTACCGGACCGTTTTGCTCGGTGACCTGCAGAATCACCATTCCTGGTGATAGATTATCGATTGAAATACGTTCAGCCATAGAAGCGCCCCACTGTAAAACCGACGGCAATAGCACACACAAACATCAGGCTATACCACCATTTGGCTTTATCCTGCACGCGCTGAGATACCACGTCAGCACCCAAAATTTGCTCGGCTGCTGCCATAAAAATTGGCTTTTGAACGACGGCGTGTTGCTTGGTAAATGACAAGGTCAATGAGCGATCACAAAGTAAGTTGATAACGCGGGGAATACCGCCGGTAATTTGATGAATCGCCTTCAACGTTGCACGACTAAAAATGCTGATATCACCATTTGCCACACCCAGACGGTGTGCGATGTAACTACTGACCTCGGGGGCCGTCAATGGCAAAAGGTGATAGCGCGCAGTGATACGTTGCGCTAACTGCCTCAATTCGTTGCGCTTCAACAGTTGCTGTAGTTCCGGTTGCCCGATAAGTACAACCTTAAGCAACTTTTCTCTGTTGGTTTCTAGGTTCGTCAACAATCGGAGTTGTTCTAGTACTTCTGGCAACAAATGCTGAGCTTCATCAACCAATAGTACGGTGTTAATCCCTGACTGATGGTTTTCTGCTAATTTCGCCAAAATGCGGTCAGTAAAGTATTTAAGACTCGCCTTCTCACCATCATATTCGATGCCCAGCTCATCACAAACCGTGGCGAGAAGTTCAATGGCAGATAGCGTAGGGTTTAAAATCATCGCCACCTGAGTGTTATCGGGTAGCTGTTGGAGTAACTTCCTTGAGACCGTGGTTTTCCCTGTTCCCACTTCTCCTGTCAGCATCACGAAACCGCCACTCTCGCGTAACCCGAACGTCAAATGAGCCAGTGCTTCTTTATGCCTTGGGCTCATATACAAGTAATCAGGGTTAGGCGCGATAGAAAACGGGTTGTCGTTCAGCCCAAAATAATTCAAATACATGGTCTATCGAGTCATTAGATAATTGTCGCGAGTTAAACTAACTAGGTCTGATAAAGAAGTCAAAGTATTCAAGGTTAAATTCCCTCCTCACGCGTCGTATAGTGTTTTTGCAACAAAGGGAAAACTGGTAAACTGCTTTGCTGAATTAGTGGTGTCAAATAACGAATAGGGTAAGTAAAAATGCAAGTCTACTTGGTGGGAGGTGCGGTAAGAGATGAACTCCTAGACCGAAACGTAACAGAGAGAGATTGGGTCGTTGTGGGCACGACGGCACAAACCATGCTTAACCTCGGTTACAGTCAAGTGGGCAAGGATTTTCCGGTATTTCTTCACCCCCAAACCAAAGACGAATATGCGCTCGCCCGCACCGAGCGAAAATCGGGGACCGGTTATACGGGTTTTGTATGTGATGCCGACCCTTCAGTGACATTAGAGGATGATTTACTGCGCAGGGATCTCACGATAAACGCCATGGCGAAATCGGCCGATGGCGAGATCATTGACCCGTATGGCGGCTTAACCGACCTAAAAAACAAGTGTTTGCGCCATGTTTCAGATGCCTTTGTAGAAGACCCTTTACGCGTATTAAGAGTCGCGCGATTTGCAGCCCGTTACGCTTATATGGGCTTTGAAATAGCGCCAGACACCGTGGCACTGATGCAACGTATTGCCCACAGTGGCGAGTTGGAAAATCTCAGTGCTCAGCGCGTTTGGCAAGAAACCCGGCGTGCACTGGCCGAATCGTCGCCGAGTGTTTACTTTACGGTGTTACAACAATCCGATGCCATGGGGCATTGGTTTAAGCCACTTAATAACGATGCAGCATTCTCACGCGTACTCCATCGGTTAGATAACCACTGCCCCACGTTGCCCGACGCGGCGTCGCGACTGGCCTATCTCGCTCAGGGCTTATCGGCAGAAGCGGCAGAGAGTATGTGCAAGACACTGACGGTGCCTAATCAGGTTGCCCACTTGGTGACTCTCGTTTGCCGATATCGAGACCTATTGTCGCTTTCGGTAAACTTGAGTGCAGACAGCCTGCTAACGCTTTTCAACGGTATCGATGTTTGGAGAAAACCGGCGTTTTTACCCGAATTGCTCAAGGTATTCGACGCCATTTGGCAAGATGAAGTTGACGAAATGGTTGCACAGCAACGCCAACAGACTATACTGCGCGCCGCAGATGCCGCCGCGAAGGTTGATGTGCAAGAAATCATTGCGAACGGCTTCAAAGGCCCGCAAATTCGAGAGCAATTGTTGACTATTCGACACCAGCGTCTTGAGCAGGTCATTGCAAATCCGTAGGTGTATCAGCGCGCAACTGCTACAATCCTCATTAGCTAACAAATAACAGAATTGACTATGAATTTTTCAGACTTAGAACTCGACGACGACTTGTGTCGTGGCCTTGCAGAAATGGGTTTCAGCGGCCCAACTAGCATCCAGAGCGAAGTAATTCCCGTTGCGATGGAAGGCCGTGACATCATGGCGAGTGCCCCCACGGGTACGGGTAAAACCGCGGCGTTTCTTTTGCCTGCATGTCAATTTTTGATGGACTTTCCTCGTCAGCAGCCGGGTGCAACGCGAATTCTTATTCTCACGCCTACGCGGGAGCTCGCACTGCAAGTGTTTGAGCAAGCTCAAGCTATCACTCAGTTTACCAATTTGGTATGTGGTGTAATTACCGGCGGTATCAACTACGGTACAGACAAAGAAACCCTGAGCAAAAACTTGGATATTCTCATCGCGACACCTGGGCGCTTACTCGAACACATCGAGCAAGAAGCTGCGGATTGTCGTGATATTGAATGTCTTATCCTTGACGAAGCCGACCGTATGTTGGATATGGGTTTCTCAAGTATCGTAAATCAGATTGCCGCTGAAGCGCGCTGGCGCAAACAAAACATGTTGTTCTCTGCCACCTTAAACAGTGCAGGTGTAAGACAGTTTGCCCGAGACATACTCACCAATCCAGAAGAGGTCTCTGCCACACCGTCTCGCAAGGAAAAAAACAAGATCCACCAGTGGTATCACCTCGCGGACAACTATGAACACAAACTGGCGTTACTGACACATATTTTGAAAAACGACATCACCAGTGCGGTGGTATTTGTGAAAACCCGTGAGCGTTTGCAAGTACTTAAAGACCAACTGGCTTCTGCGTCTATTCCCGTTTGTTGGCTACAAGGCGAAATGCCTCAAGACAAGCGTATTGCGGCGCTAGAACGTTTTAAATCTGGTGATGTGCCAATCCTATTGGCCACTGACGTTGCGGCGAGAGGCATCGACGTCCCCAACGTGAGTCATGTCATCAATTTCGACATGCCAAGAAAAGCTGACGTGCATTTACACCGTATAGGCCGTACTGGCCGAGCGGGAGCAAAAGGCACGGCAATAAGCCTCATCGAAGCCCACGATATTGAGATGGTTGGCAAGGTAGCGCGATACATGGGCGAGCCCCTGAAGCCTCGAGTTATAGATGGTTTACGGCCGAAACACAAAGCCCCTAAAGTGCCTGCGAAGAAAACCAAAACCAAAGGCAAAAAGAAAGCGGCCAAAAAGGCAAAGAAAAAGTAATTGTACGACGCGACAGGAACGAGCACCCCATGAACAAAGAAATAGTCTTGGCCACTGGCAATAAAGGTAAGGTCGCTGAACTCTCATCCATGCTATCGCCACTAGGCGTTTCAATCCGTCCACAGTCCGACTTCAATGTGCCTAGCGTGCCCGAAACAGGCACAACATTTGTTGAGAATGCGATTATCAAAGCGAGGCATGCTGCAAAGGTTACTGGGTTACCAGCGATTGCCGATGACTCGGGTTTAGCCGTTACCGCACTCGGCGGTGCACCGGGTATCTATTCAGCGCGGTATGCTGGCCCCAATGCGACAGATGCCGACAATATCGATAAATTACTTGAGGCGATGGAGTCTATTCCTGAACCTCAGCGCCATGCTCGATTTCTCTGTGTATTGGTTTACATGCGTCATGCCGATGACCCCACGCCATTGATTTGCCAAGGCGAATGGCACGGTAGTATTGCCGTGGAAAAGCACGGTGATGGCGGCTTTGGATACGACCCCGTGTTTTATGTGCCTGCCCTCGATATTTGCGCGGCGCAAATGAGTAAACAAGACAAAAATGCGGTCAGTCACAGAGGCCATGCTTTGCAACTATTACTCCAGCAAATGGAAGCGCACCTTGATTAATCCGCCTTTGGCTTTGTACATTCACATCCCTTGGTGTGTACAAAAATGTCCTTACTGTGATTTCAACTCACACGGACTAAAAAGCGAGTTACCCGAAGCGGCATATGTTGCTCATTTGCTTGATGATTTGGCGGCGGAAGTTGCCCATATTGGCGATAGAGAAATCACCAGCATCTTTATTGGTGGCGGCACCCCAAGTTTGTTCAGTGCTCAGAGTATTGCCACATTGATTAATGGCGTGAAAGACCGAGCCAATCTCAGCCGCAACGCAGAAATTACCTTAGAAGCCAACCCGGGCACTGTAGAATCTGGCCGGTTTGCAGGGTACGTCGAAGCGGGCATTAACCGTATCTCGATAGGTATTCAGAGTTTCGAGCCCAAACATTTAAAAGTACTGGGCCGAATTCACGACAGTGAACAAGCAAACCGCGCTATCGTTCAAGCTCACGAAGCGGGGTTAAACAGTTTCAACATCGATTTAATGCATGGTTTACCAGAGCAGTCTGTAGACAATGCATTAGCCGATTTAAAAACCGCAATCGCGCAAAATCCCAAGCACTTATCATGGTATCAACTGACAATAGAGCCTAACACGCCGTTTTATTCCAAGCCTCCTACCCTGCCAGACGACGACATTTTGTGGGAGATTCAAGAGCAAGGACACGACATCCTCACGGCTGCAGGCTATCAACAGTATGAAATTTCCGGCTACAGTAAAACCGGATTTCAGTGCCAACACAACCTCAATTACTGGCGTTTTGGTGATTACTTGGGAATTGGTTGTGGTGCTCACGGCAAAGTTACTCATGCTGAAATGGGTCGCATTGAGCGTAGAGTCAAAGTCAAGCACCCACGGGGATACATGGATTTCACTCGAGACTACACAGATACCGTTTCAGAAGTCGAAAAAGATGATATACCCTTTGAGTTTTTCATGAATCGGTTGCGATTGGTGGAACCCTGCCCTATCGAGGATTACGAAGCTTACACGGGCCAAATTCTCAATCAAGATGTACTCAACGCAATCGAGAAGTCGGTAGATCAAGGCTTATTAACCCAAAGCCATCAATTTTGGCAAGTGACCCATAAAGGCCGCCGCTACCTCAATTCACTGCTCTCTCAGTTCGTTTAGCTCGCCGAAAACGCAACGTTTTCTCACAACAGTAAGTCGGAGTGCGACTTTTGGTGAGTTTGCACTGAATCAAAGATCCGGTATGATTCCGCCCCAAATTATTATTCATGGACGAACAATGAAACCCATTTTTCTATGCCTATCCGTTTTTGTTTTGTTGCTGACCTTAGCGACAAAATCGAGCCTAGCCCAGGACGCGGTTATTCCCCTAGAAGTCTTTGGCGAACTTCCCAATACTAGCATGATGACCGTGTCACCCAGTGGCCAGCGTTTAGGTTATCGTGTCACCCGAGATGGCAAAGACATGTTTGTCATTTACGATCGAGAAAAGAAATCGCTGGTTGGTGGCCTAAGTATTAGTGAGATTCGTCCAGACTACGCCTATTTTACAAGTGATGACTACGTCATCCTTGTCGCCTCTGACAATAAAAAACTATGGGGTTTTAAGGGGCGTCATGATGTTAGTGCCGCTTTTTCTTACAGCATAGCAGACAACAAAGTCCGTCAGTTATTGATAGCGGGTGAAGGCATTTATGAGGGACAAACCGCACTAGGGCGAGTCGTAGGCCGCTCGAACGATGGTAACTTTTTGTATATGCCAGCTTGGTACGATACCGGTAGTTTTGCCCTCATGAAAAAACGGCTGGACGCCAAGCGTATTCCACGTAAAATTGGCCGCGGCGCAGCAGATGCCACCGACTACTTTGTATTTAACGACCAACCCATCGCCAGAGAACGTTTCAACAACGAAGACGATTTGCATCGTATTGACGCGCGAGTGGACGATGAATGGGTTACCGTTTTCGAGGAGAAAACAAACATACCTAAACGCAATTTCGTCGGCGTAACGCAAACGGGTAAAGAGTTAGTTTTTCTTGCTTATAACAATGATCGAGTCGGTTACTACACGATGTCTTTGCAAGACGGCAGCGTGACTGGCCCCTTGTTCGCCCAGCCAGACAAAAGTGTCGAATATGTCATTAAAGACATCAATCGCATCGTTTATGGCGTCAGATATAGCGGGTTCAGGCCCAGTTACGATTTTTTCGATAAGTCTGTCGCTACTGTCATCTCTGGCATAATTGAACAGTTACCGGATTATTCCGTTACTATCGAAGATTTCTCGTCCGACTGGAAACACATTCTGTTGTCTCTTGATGGTATAGACAGCCCCAAGGATTACTACCTCTACACTGACGGTGGGCTAAAATTTATCACCTCGAGTCGCAGTAATATGCCGACCGACCGAATCGCTCAAGTACTGAATATTGAAATCAAAGCAAGAGATGGCTTGAAGATTCCAACGCTTCTTACCGTTCCCCTTGTAGAAGAAGTCAAAAATCTCCCTGCGATTATGCTGCCACATGGTGGGCCTGAATCTTATGACAAGATTCGCTTTGATTGGTTGGCGCAGTATTTTGCTAGCCGCGGCTATTTGGTTATTCAACCGCAGTTTCGTGGTTCAGATGGTTTTGGCTGGGAGTTCAAATCTAAAGGCCGTGGTGAATGGGGCCGCAAAATGCAAGATGACCTGACTGATGCCCTCAAAACCTTGGTGAAATCCGGTTATGTCGACGAAAATAAGGTCTGTATCGTTGGCGCAAGTTACGGTGGATATGCTGCTCTCGCTGGCGCGACTTTTACACCGGATTTATACCAGTGCGCCGTCTCAATCAATGGTGTCGCGGATGTCGAAAGAATGATGAAAGACGAAAAACGCGAGAGAAGTGCTAGACACTGGGTTTATGAATACTGGCAAAAAGTGATTGCGGATGGCACGTTTGACAACAATCACTTAGCGGCGATTTCACCAATCACTCATGTAGATAAAGTGCAGGTGCCAATTCTTTTGATTCATGGGGAACGGGATGAAGTCGTACCGGAGCACCAATCAGAATACATGTATGACGCACTAAAAGACGCGGATAAAGACGCCGAGTTTATTACTCTAGACGAGGGTGACCATTACATGAGTTCGGGTAAAAACCGATTACAAGCGCTCAAAGCCATTGATGCCTTCATCACAAAACACCTAAAGTAACAATGAAAAAGGGCTGGTATCACACCAGCCCTTCTCGTATCTGTTGCCTGATTAATCCCTTACCATCGCTTGGTAAATGATACCAGCATGGATAGTAACACCACCTTGTGGCCGCCAACCATCAGCGATAAAGACACTCACGTTTTCCTCTAACGCTTCTACGGTTTCACCATAGATAATTTTATAGCCCATAACCCTTCCTTAGCTGTGGAAACAACACCCATTAATCGACGGTAATAATATTGTACGGCTCCAGTTCAGGAACCGACTTACGCAGCGCTTCTTCCGTTTTGTTTAACTTCTCAAGCTTGCGGCAAAACCACTCTGCCTTTTTGCGCAGCGTATTGGCACGTGGCGCCACGTCTCGTTCGAGCTGCTCGCCCATGGCCTCAAGTTGCCTGGTAATCTCAGCAACTTTGTCGTCGTTATCACCGCGATTCGTATCAACGCCGCCTACAGCAGATAAAATGCCACCGACCGACGTTGTGATCGCTTCTTCTAACTGTGCTTCGATTTCGCTGTCGACAAACTCATCGACGCTTTCTAGCGACCCCGGACCAATGAAGTAATGGCCAGATGCGTAACGATACTTTTCTTTCACTCGCATTTTTACGCGTTTCATTGCACCGTGCAGCTTTTTGTAGCTATCGTGATCGCTACCTACCAAACCCAAATAAACGTGTTCGATCGTCTCAGCCGCCAAGTCTACGCCTTCTGTTGCAATCACAATCATCTTGGGAACAACGTAGTGCAAACCGCTGGCGTACTCGATTAACATTTTCTGTTCTTTGGCATCAAGCTCGACGAGCTTTCCGCTGACAAAGAGTTGGTTTTTGTGATTGATTTGCACCAAGGTTCGGGATTCGTTCATTACCCGAAGCTGCTTCTTGTTGACGACAATGCCGTATGCCAAATCGACATCGCAAGTGAATTCACCATAGGCTTTTGGCGCTGCCAAAAACAACGTCGAGCACAAGGCAAAAAATGTAGGAATTGCTAATCTCATCTTCATACTGGTTATTCTGAATGACAACCTTGTCCTTCGCACCTGTGATGGGATTAATTGGCTAAAAATCAGGGTGAATATGCGGATAACTACCGCATTACCAGTGAATCGCATTTAGTCACGCCCTACACACAGGTAAAATCTCATTCTCGCTGATGATAATGATTAGCATCAGCACCTCAATGTTATTATTCAACCTGTTGTCGAGCGTCTTGTAAATACCTCTTTCGATTAAGGCGCTACCCTTCAGTGTACGTTCTGACCAATCGCACAAAAACGAACCTGTCTTTGTCTTTAATAGAGTGGCTGCTGTTGAAAAATGCCACGACCCAAGCGCGCTCAGGATCAGTTGTAGATGGCGTCGACGTCCAAAAATCGTCAGACGGCGTTTCTGGGAACGCAGTTGTATTAATGGCAGGCCTTACACATTGACGCTCAGTGAGCGTTGCCAGTTCCTTAATATTGGGGACGCGCCAGCCACGTGCATCTGCGTCATTAACTTGTTGAGCAGCGACCAAGGCTTCTTGCCATGAATAACGATTGGGCTCGCCCGAGCAAGTGCCGCCACTGAAGGTCTGGCCCAGAGCACAGCGCTGCCATACCAGATTACTCGTGCTATCTAGCACTTCACCACTGGCAATCTGCACAAAATTCGCTTCCGGTGATGTTTCCGGAGCGCCAGTCAAACAGGTTTGCGCTAACAATGACGAGGAAAATAGGCCAGCCATCACACCCAGTACAATATGCTTTTTCATTTTATCTCCCCGCTCTCACTAATCGAATGCGCGCCGCTGACGACTTGTTTAAGAAATTGTCTACGCCAGAGGCAAAATCGATGGCCCATGCATTTTGAGCTGCATCACCTTGTACGCCATCAGCACCCGGCTGCAAGGTCCAATACCACAATGGCGCATTGAGCAAATCGCCCGTTTCTGGAAAATATTCAATATCGATTCTAGCCGTTGATGTGACACCAAAATGGACAAGAGAAAGCAGCTCTTCATGAGTGGGTAAGCGCCAATCGAAAAAGCCACATAGTCCTTGCGTGTTCACCTCATTGATGAAGGCTTCGGTATTGCAGCTGGTCAATGCGCACGTGGTATCAACACCATTGAGGTTGCCTTCAAAACCACCATTATTTTCAGACAAATACCATGAGAAAAGCGCATTGCCATCGTGTAAATGTCCATCGTTGGTTTTCACTTCCCACACGAGGCCTGTCACATTGTCTCTTACGCATGAGCCCGTTACAGACGCATCGTCAACTTCATCGCCGTTGCTGTTTAGGAAGGTAAAGTCAAAACCAGCGTCGCCACGCCCTGCTTTTTCTAACTCGCCCTGGGCGTCAATCCTGTCTTGCCCCAACTGACCATCCTGTCCGGGATACGCGTTTTGTTGCGACGATTCGATGCTGTTTTCGGTACCTTGCACTAACACACCGGTATCGTTGAGCAATGGAATCGGCTTAGCAAACACTTGCACTGAGATGCTGTCTTGAACTGTATTGTTATTGGCATCGGTTGCTTGCAGCGTGAACGTGACAGTGGTATCGGTATCCACAGAAGGCGCAACAGCAAATGTTGCAACGCTATCTGCATCGTCTATCACCACACTATTCAGCCCACTGCTAGACCATTCTAGGGTCAGAGGGTTTGCCGATGCGACGGTCGATGACGCCGCGCCTTCAAGCACAATTATCTCACCGCCAAACACACCTTGGTTTGTACCGGCATTCACTGTTGGCAAAGTCTCAGAAGTGCTCAAGATGGTAAGGCTCGCTTCAGACGATGCCGTTGCGCCTTCGCCATCTGTTACCGTTAACGATAGCGTTAAGGTGTTTCTTTGCTCGCCTGAGGGCGTTGTAATCGTCAGTGTCGGCTGGTCAGTTGTTGCCCCAATCAATACATCCGCTCCGGCAACTTGTTGCCATTGCCAAGCAGTGATGGGTTGGTTGCTATCCTGGGCGTCGGCGTCAGAACTACTCGAGCCATCGAGGGTGATTTCTGCGCCAGCAGGAAAGGTATTGGCGTCGAGATCTGGCCAACTAGGTACAGTGATCACCGCCACTGGTAATGCATTGTCTGCAACGACCGTGATATCAACGCTGTCTGAAGCGCTATTGCCATTACCATCATTCGCGGTCAGTGTTAGGGTATACACAGTATCACTTGTCACTGCGGGGGCGGTAAACGATGCTGTCGATACCGAGGTGTCTTCATGGGTAATCGTTAACACGGGAGTGGACGACCAACGGTATGTAAGCGCCTCGGCGCTATTGGTTTGCCCGCTTACAGTGACTGAAGTTTGTTCTGTGACCGTTCTATCAGCCCCTGCATTTACCAAAAGGTTAGCACTTGAGCCGTCATCACCACCTGAGCCACCGCCACAACCGACGAGTGTGGAAACAACCAAGATCACGCTCATCATCAACCACTTGCGAACGTAACAACTATGCTTTGTGAGGGTCACTGCATTCATAAACACCCAATTTGCGAAACGAAAATGTTATAGATACTAAATAGCTAAGCAAGCAGCTTGCCACACTGAATGCATGGTAAAGAGGAATCGTGATATATAGGAGGTAGGTGCGCCTTTGACTTGCGGTGCACCACAATCGCTTGTTGAAAGACCACTGTTACTGAGCGCGTTTAGCGTAGCGTTCTTGTTCTTCACTGCGCAGAACTTGAAGCGCTTCTAGTTGCTTTTTACCCAATGCAATGTCTGTCACGTCATAAATCATCATGCTGATGTTATCCACCGTGCCAGTGGCCGAAACCAGTGGCGAAAGCGTGATGTTTTGGTACATGTATTGTTCGCTGCCCGTTATCGGACGATAGTTTGGAAACTGCAATAAGTAGGGGCGCTGTTCCCAGGTCATAAACGCTCGCGTTTTCAATTCAAAAACAGGGTGAGCCTTTTGCTCAAACCACTTGCGTTCAATACTCGGGAACAGATCGAAAATAGATTTGTCGCGCACATCACTGGGCAACAAACCACTGTGACTTTCCATGAAACCATTCCACACTTTAACGGTAAAATCACGGCTCAACACGACAATGCCAACATCAACAGTTTGAAGCATGTCCATCATCCAATGGAATTCTTGTAACTCTTGCAAACTATCGTCTGTCATTATTCGTCCTCCAATAGATGAGCCAACTTCTTGTTCATGGTATCCATGGAATCTTCGGTAAACAGCAAAATCAGGTCACAATGCACATTGTAACCTTCAAGGCCATAACTCAATTCAATCGCCAATGTGCGTCGCCATTTTATCTTGTTCATTTCAATGATTTCATTGATATTGCGGTGTTGTCCCAAGACAATCGGGTGCCCTTGGCTGAACTTCAGATCCATTTGATTCGCCAAGCCACTCAGGCACGTACCAATCAAAATGCTCGCCGCGTCCATCAATACTTCAAGTTGAATTTGGTCGTCGACTTCACCTTTAATATCGAGGATTTTAGCCACGTCCTGAAAACTAGAGTCACTCAATATACACAAGGCCTCACCACGCACACCGGGCCCCAGAAAACCTTGGCAGACAGCGGTAACTCTCTCGTGGGTTTCAATGTCTGACAGCATCATGTGCAGTTCAGACACTTCAATCAAATTGACATTCGGAATGGGCAGTTCCACGAAGACATTGAGGATTCGCGCTAAGTGATCGCCCGCTTGCCCCATCGCAATGTTTGTAATTTCTTGATAGCAATCTCTCACATCCGGATCGAGGGCTTCTAGCTCTTCTTTAATCTCTTCTTCCTCGGCCATCACATTGTGCTTCACCAAGGTTTGATGCAAGGTCTCGGGATTTACCGGTTTGCGGATGAAATCCAGTGCGCCGAGCTTGGTCACTCTCTCATGTGCAGCCGGTTGAATGTCGCCAGAGATGACAATGACTTTCGTGTTGAGGCCCTGCTGCTGAATGGCTTCCAGCGTTTGATAGCCATCCATGACAGGCATATTGAGGTCGAGTAGCAGTAATTGCCCCTTCCCTTCTTTGAGCAACGCTACCGCTTCTTCACCGTGTTTCGCGAAATGCACTGATACAGGCCAATCTTGTGGCAAACATTTTGCCACTTGCTTACGGGCGACGAGAGAGTCGTCACAGACTAAGACTGAAAACATGAAAGGTAATTACCGTCCGTTTATAAATCGCACTTGTCACTAACCTTTGAAGCCCATCCCTGACAACGGCTAAATACAAGCAACAAAAAGTGTTATGTCTAAGAGATAGCATCTCTGTGTTAAATGTCCACTAATACTGCCCGGAAAACACAGAATTGCATTTTAAATGCACAATATTTTCCTCACCCAAAGGTTATCGGCAGAATAATCGCAGTCATGATACCGTTAATGCATAAACCGACTGTTGCCATGGCCGCTGTCGTTTCATTCATTTGAATGGCTTTCGCGGTACCAACGGCATGAGCGACGGTGCCCAATGCCAAACCTTGTGCCTCGGCATCACTGACATTCAACAACCGAAATACGATGTCACACGCGACCGCCCCGACTATGCCTGTTGTTATCACAAATACGGCGACAAGCGCGGGCACACCTTCAATTTGCGCTACCGTTTCCATCGCAAAAGGTGTTGTTATCGACTTGGCAAGCATGGTCATGGTTAAACTCGTTGGTGGGTCAAAGGCGGCAATAGACAACCACGCGAGCAACGGGGCGACAACACCCCCTACCCCCACGGCAACAAGCAAACGCCAGCCCTGTTGCTTGACGTGTTGCCAGTTGTTGTACAAGGGCAAAGCTAGCGCGACTGTTGCTGGGCCTAATAGCCAATGCAGCGCCCTCGCGTCGAGTTGATATTGCTCAACACCATTTCCGGTGGCCACAATGACTAGCCCTACGCCAGCGGTAGTCAATATGAGTGGATGCAATAGCGGTGTACCACCTGCCCGTTGATAGAGTAGTAATGCGAGCTGGTAAATCACTAACGTCCCCGCTATCCATATAAAAGTACCAAGGGACATAAATGAGGTCACTGCCCAAACCGCGTCTTGCATTACTAACTGTATTGCCTCCATTGGGTTCATGACGCTTTCCTCTTGCGCAATACCAGGCTATTCACCTTAGCGACAATGGCCAGGCTCAATAAAGTGGAGCCAACTATTGCCAATAGTAGTGGCAACCAATTGTCACGGATTAATGGCCAATAGAGAATTACGCCTAAGGTTGCAGGTACAAATAACACAGACATGTGTTTAAGCAGGGGTTGGGCACTTTTGGCCAACGCGGTAGGCGGCCTTTGACGAAGCAGAAGTAAGCTCAAAAGAAGAACGAGCCCAACCAATACGCCGGGAATAGGAAGAGAAAATACCAGTGTTAATACGTTGCCGACGAAATAACATACCAACAACAGTAACCAACCGACTAAATAGGATTTCATAGCTAGAGGTCATTGTTAAAAAACAACATGTTACCTAAGCCTATGGTTAGCTACCAGTTTTGTAAGACTAAAAGTGTAGTACCACCGTTTCACGCCGAACGAGAATAGCCTCGCCAATAAGCGGCGTAATATCGACGACTAATTTTGAGGCGCGTGCCATCATCCACCACGGCAAAATGCCGAACGCCGCCTTCATCCTCACAATGAGTAATACGGTCCATGTTCACCACGACACTGCGGTTAACACGATTAAACTGGCCGAATTCTAAGCGTTTGAGTAAGTCAGTTAAGGTTGACCTAACCACCAGCGTCTCATCATTGGTATTGACGCACATGTAATCGCCTGCAGCCTCAATCCATTTGATTTCACTTTGCCGAAGGTAACACCACTCTTTGCCAGTATGAAGGCTAATCGCATCGTGCTCTGGCGATTCTTGCTGAGCGGATATTTTCGCTTCAAGTGTGCTTTCACATACACCAAGTTGCTCGGTTAATCCCGCTTTTAGACGTTTTGCCTGTGCGCGTTCCATCTCAATTTGGGTTTCTTGGTATAAGCGGCGCATACATCTTGAAAGCTGTTCAGCCTCGAGGGGTATAGTGAGAAAGCCATTCGCGTTTAACTGAAATGCATGAAGGGCTTCTTGATTCGACGTGCCTGTCACCACAAATTTGGTTTGCGCTAAGGTCTGGTCAGCGAGTTGATTTACCCAATAATAATCCAACAACAATACCGCGTTTGGATAAATAGACACTGCCGCATACAAATCGGTTTTATCTCGGCACTTGTAGACGTAACGACACGCCTCAGTTTGCAATAGGGTTTGCTCTATTTCTGATTCCAACCATTGAGAGCGGTGGAGCACAAGCGCAACCAAATCGGGGCTATCCTGAGTGTCATTTTGGCTTGGCTCGCCACCAACTATCGAACGGGTAGAAAAAGCGGCTGCCTTTTTGCCAGGCAGCCTAAAGCCCAGGAGGGATTCTTGCCTTTTCATCATGTTGATCATTCTCTTAACGCTTAGCAGTTAATGTGCTTTCGCTCACGCCTGTGCGGCGCGCAATATACTGCCCCACGACTTGTGAATTGTGCTTGGCTGCAAACGTCATCATGTCGTCGCCGTTGCATACTAAGCCTTTTTCTAGGTCGCGATAGCTAACGTGAATGTTGCGAACGGCTTTGCGCAATGCACCGCGGTCGTCATCGCGAATCGCCTCACAAATTTTCACCAGTTTGCGCTCCAGAATGGGGTCAAACTTTTGCTCGGCTTGAGACGATACAGAAAACAATGTAGCGGCTGCTACGGCGGTAACAACGAGTGTTTTGCTTACTGATTTAACTAAATTCATTTTTACTGTCCTCAATGTTCTTCAATGCTGTGGTACCTGCCAAGCTGAACATCATCATCAAGCCCGCTGGTTGACTTTAAGTTAGCTTCACTGGGCAAGAATTAAAGCGCATCTCGGTAAATGGCATTGATTTGAGATGTTGCGATAAAAGCGCTATAAATGCCGACAAGCGAACGGATAATGTCGCCATTTATCGCGAGGTGAATACACTTTGTAACATTCACCAAATCGGCGGTTAGAAAGGTACCTGCCTTTTAAACATAAAATACGCCTCAGATTCGACTTTTGAGGCGCGTAAGCAGGTGGCGACAGGGACAGACAAAGATGCATACCTACGAAAAGTACGAACACATTCACGACCAAGTACAACCGGGCGATATTTTTGCATTCGGTGGAACCAGCCCCTTTTCAAAATGGACCAAGTTGACCACGCAATCTGCGGTAACTCATGTCGCTATGGTGCTGCACGTAGATGTTCATCGCACGGGATCAGCGGGCCCATTCCATTTGCTGATTGAAGCCACGCACTATAAAGAACGAAAAGGCGTGATGACGAATTCCGCAATAGAACGTATTACTTCATACGACGGTGATGTCTGGTGGTTGCCACTGCACAGTGACGCAAGGCAACAACTCGAAGAGAACCGACAGCGTTTTATTAAGTTCATGTTCGATCAAAAAGGTAAGAAATACGACATCGCTCAGTTGTTTGGTGCTGCGGTCGACTTTTCAGACGATTGGCCGTGGTTGGGCGGTTTGTCGTACAACGAACAGTGTGAAAAACGGTGGTTTTGTTCAGAACTTATCGCACAAGGCCTGGAAGTCGCTGGCGTCGTAGGTAAAGTAAACGCCGCAGAAGTGACTCCACGTGAT
This sequence comes from Alteromonas sp. 5NS40-0096, assembly GCF_057544385.1. NCBI lineage: Bacteria > Pseudomonadati > Pseudomonadota > Gammaproteobacteria > Alteromonadales > Alteromonadaceae > Alteromonas > Alteromonas sp. 5NS40-0096. The sequence goes on along the minus strand of NZ_BAAJLQ010000002.1, from coordinate 559,496 downwards.
ATATGCCAGTTTTCTATCTTTGATAAACGTTATGTGCAGGTTAAGGGAGATGAAACCCCAATCGATGGATTTAATTCGCTGAATCCTGACAACTGGGGCTTTATTAAATAGTTTGCTACCAAGGGGACAACAATTAAAAAATGCTGTCTTGGTGAATTTTGATGAACATAGCTGTACCGATTTTGCTGTAATCGATTTTATATTCTTTACCATTTAAGGTTTGAATAAACAGCAAGGTCTTCTCATCACTGAAGACTTCACTTGAGGTTACGTCGACAAGCTCAAGCTCCATCATTTTCGCCTCACGTTTGTTCTCGGGGATTTTCCCTTCGTAACTTTTTATGCCTTTATACGTAACTAGGATCGGCGGGTTTTCGTCACCATTAACGACGAGCAGATCGTACTTACGCACTTTATGAATTATGGTATTTCGGCCGCTTACCAAAAACGGTTTTTCCGTCATCTTCTCTCCACACATACTCAAAAGATGGTCAATCGTTCAGAAGATAGCAGAGAAATCCACGAGTTGCACGCAGATATAACGGCTATTTGCTGGTTTCTTGGCCTGTTGAATTTGTGATCAACACTTTGTTAGTCGACGACTTTTCGAACGCTTCACCCGTTAAACTTTGCAAAAAGGCGACAAGCGCCTGCTTTTCTTCTTCCGTGATGTTAAACCCTGGTACAAATGGGCTTTTTCGCGGATGGTTTGCTGCCTGTGCCCGCCCGCCAGCGGCGTAAAAATCAATGACATCTGCCAAAGTATTGATACTGCCATCGTGCATGTATGGCGCAGTTAGCGCAATATTGCGTAGCGTAGGTGCTCTGAAATGCCCCTTGTCTTCTTGTTTTAACGTGAACTCATACAGGCCTAAATCACCAGCGTCATCATCCACTAATCCTGTGTGGTGAAACGGGGTGAGCGTGATTTGCTGGTTTTCGTGTTTACTCGATTGGGTAAAGTTAAGTCCGCCGTGACAATGAAAGCACTCCATGCGCTCAGAAAAGAACAGGTTGAGACCGTCGATAGCCTGCTCTGATAAGGCATTGTCTTCACCCTGATACGCATAGCGGTCGAACGGAGAGTCGAAGGACACAAGGCTTCGCACATAGGAAGATAGCGCCTTTACAACTCGGTCCCAGGTAGGTGTAGCATCACCAAATGCCGCTTTGAATTGTGCGCGATAGGCTTTGGTATTCAATCGATTTGATAATTCAATGTCATCGAGCCTCGCGCCCATTTCAATTGGTGCTTCTCCAAACAATGGGATCAGCAATTGTTGCTCTATACTCGTCAACCCGCTGTGTGCCCATGTAAAGCTAGTATTATAGGCTACATTCACGAGCGCCATACTATGACGTTTAGTCAGCTCTCCTGTAGAACCTACAGAAAACGACCTAGGATCGCTGAATGCGCGAGACGGATCATGACACGAGGCACATGATTGCGTGCCATTGCCGCTGAGCTGCGCATCGAAAAAGAGTGTTTCGCCTAGAGCCACGCCCTCAACCGTCATGGGATTATCAGCAGGTACGATCGGCTCTGGGATCCCCTTGGGCAGCGCCCACTGATAAGGTGTTGGCGCCTTAGAACACGCTCCCAGCATACAGATTGCCAAACCGGCGACTAATAGATGTCGTAAAGGCATTAATAAGCCCAAGTGCCAGTTGCCATATTTGCCGTTAACTTATTACAACTCGGTAGTGTTGGGGCTTGAAAATCACACCCTGGTTCAGCGTCAATATCAATCCCTTCAATAAGTGCTGTTAAGTCTAATACGATACCTTCGTTTTGGAGCTGCGCTTTTTCCACTTTGACTTGATAATGATTCGGATAGGTACAGGCTTCGGTTGGGCTTCGCACCTCCGATGCAGATGTACACCCTACACTGCCCAGGTGAATCCACCACTGTTTGTCAGAATCAGCACGATGCATGTCAATGCGAATAAACTTGTGCCCAACCTGCCAAGACCACAACATCGAAGCGTCGTTCAGTGGTGAAGCCAAGGTGAGGGGGTTTGCATGATTTTGTTCAAAAGGAACAGCAACCGTGGCACTAAACCCAGTAATATCTGCCGCGGATTCTTGCGTGTTCAGAATCAAGTTTGCATTACCAGCACCGTCGCAGCCACCGTTAAAACGCACAAGCGCAGTTTGTTCAGTTTGCCATGCAGACGCGACAAACTCAGTACTTTGCCACTGCCCTGCGATTTTAATCTTGGGTTCTGACAGATAAAAACTGGCAGCGTCGAAAGTCCAAAGGTTGTCTTGCTCTAGTAGTATTGGACAATTGTCCTGCAGCGCGCCTTTTAGGCTAACTGGGATGGTGTAGCCCTTATTTTCTGTCGCTTCCTGAGCATATTGCGAGCAGCTCTGTACGCTAAATAGTACAAAAAACAACACACCGAAACGCTTAAATTTTGTGTTTGATGTCGTCATCACACCTTCCTTCTGATATTTTGTCCGTCTTTGCATGAACATTTGTCGTCAATTTTTATAGACAAAACAATGACAGAAACCCAATCCATGGGAGGATAACAATGAGAAAGCTTGGTGTACAACTCTTGCTGACTATTGGGGCTCTTACTAGCGCCAATGTATTTGCACATAGTGAACACGACAAAGCGAGATTTGTCGCAACGGATGGCGTGGATTCGGGCAAATGTGAAAACCGTTTTCGCCCGTGTAAAACCCTAGCGTATGCAGCAAGGCAGGCGAACAAAGGCGACAAAGTCTTGCTAGCCGAGGGCCAATATGCATTGGCCAACGAAGAAGACTTGTTTTACTTGATTGGCGATTTAGTGCCAGTTAAAGGCGGATATTCTCGCGTAGACCACTACCAAGAGCAGAACCCCAACAAACACAGAACCTTAGTCTTGGGTGTACCCAAAGAATACGTCGACTCGGTTGCGAAAAGTGGCTTCGACGTCATTCGCGATGGCAAAGCGGGCCAACTGTCTGAAGTCGTCGCCAAGCGACTCGAAGACGTAGCCGCCATCAATCAAGCCCAACCGGCGACAGAATGCGTTGACGGTATGGCGGATAGCTTCTCGTGCAGCGGTGTTTCGTTACTCAGCCACGTTCCTCTTTCTCAACTACCGGGTAACCCAAATGCGGCAAACGATATTTGGGGCCACATCGACCTTAATACGCAAAAAGAGTACGCCATTATTGGTATGAACAACGGCGTTGCCGTGATCGATGTTAGCGACCCTGAAAATCCAGCGAATGTAGGCTCAGTCTCAGGCCAAAATACAACTTGGCGAGATATCAAGGTTTACCAATACTTTGACAGCGTTTTTGGCACGTGGCGGGCGTATGCCTATGTCACTGCTGACAGTGCATCAGACAGACTCACCGTTATCGACTTAAATGACTTGGAAAACGGCATCAGTATTTTGGGCCGTCAAACCGATGATGTTCGCGCGCACAACATCTACATTTCAAATGTTGACTACGGTCTCAATATTGACGCGCACCCCACAATAGACGCACAGATCCACATCATGGGCTCCAACAATTTTGGCGGTGCGATTCGCAGCTATTCACTCGCAAACCCAAGCACGCCACAACCAAGCTATGTGCCTCGCAATTTAGCCGGAGCAGATTACAGCCATGACGCCTCGTCAGTTATGATCGACGACGCCCGCGTGGCCAGTGATTGCGCTTTCGAAAATCAGGGCACCTGTACGGTTATGTTGGACTTCAATGAAGGCACGTTGCGTTTGTGGGATCACACAATGCCAACGGAAGTGACTGAGCTATCAGAAACGTCTTATGCTAACGCTGAGTACACTCACAGCGGTTGGTGGAGCGAAGATAAACAGTACGTCATACTGCACGATGAATTGGATGAATCTCGCCTTGGGTTGAATACTCGGGTGTTGGTGTTTGATATTTCTGACCTAACCGCGCCAGAGCTTGTTGCCACATGGAATGGGCCAACCAAAGCGATTGACCACAATGGTTTTGCTCGTGGCGACCGCTACTATATGTCTAACTACACCCGTGGTTTGACGATCCTCGATATTAGTGACCCAACCAACCCAACAGAAGCCGGATTCTTTGATACTTACCCGTTCTCTGATACCGCAGGGTTCAACGGTGCATGGGGCGTTTACCCTTTCCTACCCAGCGGCAATATTCTAGTTAGCGACATCCAAGGTGGACTGTTCGTTTTACAAGACAACACTAAGACTGCAGAAGCCAACACCGTTGGTATTGTCTCTGCTGACCAGACGCTAGACGAAGGGCAGCAGGCAACCTTTGAATTCTCTCGCACGGGTACCGATGCGTTTACTGTGGACTATCAGATTGTGTACGGCAACACGTCCCAAAATGATAGCGGCGCACAAAGCGGCACCTTGAGCTGGGCGCAAAACGAAACGGCAAACAAAACCGTTACGTTTACGATTACTGATGACGGCGTAGAAGAGCCAACAGAGCAGCTGTTTGTAACCTTGGTAAACCCCAACGGAGCATCATTACAAAATGGCCAAACCTTTGCTTCAGTCACTATACCTGGCAACTTGATCAACGCAGGCACTGTGGGCTTTACAACCACAGACGTGACGGTAAAAGAAACCGACGGCACGGTAATGTTAGAAGCCATTCGCTCAGGCGGCAGACAATCAGCGCTGACAATCAATTACCAGTTGGTTTCTGATACTGCAGAAGCTGGTGTTGACGTTACCGCGGCTAGTGGCCAGATCACGTGGGCTGACGGTGAAGGAGGTACGAAAGCGATTGAACTAGCGATAACAGATGACAGTGAAACAGAATCACTTGAGAGCCTATCTGTGATGCTATCTGCAGATGACGCCAATCTGATTGGTGAGCAAAGTACGCTAGCTATTTCAATTCGCGACGACGAGTCGAATGAAGCACCTGTAGCTAATGCGGGTAACGATACTGAGGTTAATACTCGCGCGAGTGTGACCCTAACGGGCAGCGCATCCGATCCTGAATCTCAACCTATTTCGACAAGTTGGGAACAAACCGAAGGGCCTACGGTTGTGCTGAGTGACGCTAGTGGTTTAACCCCGTCTTTTACAGCCCCCGATGAGGCCGCTACGCTGACATTTACGTTGACCGCTACCGACGATTTCGGTGTGGATACCTCTGACAGTGTCACTGTGACAGTAATAGCAGATCCTGCACCTGCGCCAACACCAACACCGGCTCCCACTCCAACACCAGAGCCAACACCACCTGCAACAAGTGGTTCTGGCGGTGGTGGTAGTACAACCCCACTTGGATTGTTGTTGATGGCTGCCATGGTAGGTGTTCGCCGATTCAACAAAAAACTGAAATAGGCGAAGAAATCGCCAATCAGTTCAAACAGATGTACTTAGAGGGGTGACAATAGCAGTAAAACTGCTTATACTTCGCCCCGCTTTGTCGCATCAAGCTATGCAGCAAGGTACTTCAAAATGGCCCGATAGCTCAGTTGGTTAGAGCATCCGACTCATAATCGGCAGGTCCCCTGTTCAAGTCAGGGTCGGGCCACCATTTTCCTCTTTTTATATGTTCAAATGTTGTCGAAAGCAAAGTTTCGCCACTTCGGACAAACTATCATTTATTCAAAACATACATTGGCCAAAAAAGCTCCCGAGGATTGGCAACCTCTAATATGAAACTTTTGATATTGAATTTCGCTCGAATCTAACAGGCAGCAAAACGTATACGGAAGTCCTTAAGTAGCGCAAATGAAAGGCGTAAACAGACTAGAAACGGTCGTTCAAGCTTTTGTTCTACTACTTCCGGTTTGTGCCATTAAGAGACCTTCATCTGAGTTTTGAATTTGCTAACTAGAAACATGAACAGCCCCAAAACAAAAATTGTATGGGGCTAAATGGACGTGTTATGACGCTAACTCTCTTATTTTTTCTTTAGAAAAGAGCTTGTATAAGCTTGGAACTACAAACAACGTAAGTAACGTTGCTGTAATTAAGCCACCGACAATTACGCTAGCAAGTGGTCTTTGAATTTCAGAGCCGACTCCATTTGACATTAACATCGGTATTAGACCTAACGCTGAAGTAATAGCAGTCATCAGAACCGGACGTAGTCTTGATGTAGCACCATCAAATATTGCCTCAGCGGTTGCAATCCCACCTTTGACTCGTTGATTAATGCTTTCTACCATTACTACACCATTAAGCACAGCCACGCCAAATAAGGTAATAAAGCCAACAGAGCTTGGAACTGATAGATATTGACCTGAAAGGTATAGCGAAAATACACCGCCAATAACAGCTAATGGAACATTAAGTAAGATCAGCACAGCTTGTCCTACTGAACCAAATGCAAAATAAAGGAGCAAAGCTATCAAAGCCAATGACAACGGTACGACAATAGAAAGACGCTGTTGCGCTCGTTGCTGACTTTCGAATTGCCCACCAATTGATACCGAATAACCTGCTGGCAATTGTACCTTAGAGGCTATCTCTGCTCGAATATCTTTAACCACACTGCCCATATCTCGGCCTTGGACGTTGGCTTGAATCACCACTCTACGCTGTACGTCATCTCGCCTAACCTGTGGAGGACCAGATTCAAAAGATACAGAAGCTACATCGCCAATGCGTACCCAAGCCCCAGTAGGAGATTGCAATCTAATATCGGCTATTGCTTCACTATTGGCTCTAAACTCCTCATCTAGGCGCACATATATATCATAGCGTTCGTTACCATTGATAATTTGTCCAGCCTCAACGCCACCGATCCCGTCTTGAACCACTTCCATGACATCACCAACAGATAACCCATATCGAGAAAGCTCAAGCCTATTAGGAGCAATAACAAGTTGTGCTTCACCTGCAATCTGCTCAAGTGCAACGTCCTTTGCACCATCAATTGACTTAATCGCAGTTTCAATTTCTCGCCCTTTATTGGCTAGCACCTGTAAGTCAGCGCCAAATAATTTAATAGCAAGTTGTGCTTTAACTCCTGATAACAATTCATCTACACGAGTAGCTATAGGCTGAGAGAAATTTAATAACAGCCCCGGAAATTCTTCCAATGAGCGTTCCATTTTATCTTGCAACTCATAACGATTTGAGGCGCTTGTCCATTCTGAAACAGGCTTAAGACCGATGTAGATTTCAATGTTGTTCACTGGCTCTGGATCGCCGCCAATTTCTGCTCGACCAATTCGGCTTAATGCGTAAGTCACTTCAGGAAATGCCATTAGCTTTTCTTCTAATATAGGGGCAACAGATAGCGCTGTTTCCAAACTAGAGGAAGGGGCTAGTGTCACTCTTAGGTTGATCGTTCCTTCTTCTAATTCTGGCACGAACTCTGTTCCAATTTGTGGAATGATTGCTGCTGCCGAAGCGACTAGAGCTATTGACACAAAAACAACAAGCTTGGTTTGCTTTAATGCGATTCTCAACAACTTTCGATATAAAATGTCGATAGGTTTTAAAATTAAACTATCCCTTTCTTTCACCCCGCTCTTAAAAATAAAAGTGGCGAGTGCTGGAACAATAAACAAAGCAACTACAATAGCTGATACCACAGCTAACATAATGCTGATAGCCATTGGCTGAAATAGCTTTGCTTCAACACCTTCGAAACTAAACAGTGGCGTAAAAACAACGAGAATAATTGAAGCTGCAAAAAAAATAGGGCGAGCAACTTCTTTACCTGCCAATTTTAACTTTTGTTTAGCTTCAATACTTGCATCAGCGCTGTCGCCTTCTAGTTGTCTGTTTAGGTGTTTAAACATGTTTTCAACCATAACAACTGAACCATCGACTAACATGCCAATAGCCACTGCGATACCGCCGAGCGACATCAAGTTGGCTGAAATACCTAACCAAGCCATCACCATTAATGCAATACCAATGGAAATTGGGATTGATATAAGCACTAGAAATGTTGCTCTTAAATTCATTAAAAATAGAGCAAGTACAATAGTGATAAAAATAAAAGCCAAAGTAAGAGCTTCAACAACGGTTGCTACGGCTTTTTCAATTAAGTCAGCTTGATCATAAAAAGGCTCAAATCGTACACCTTTTGGTAGTGCCTGATTGATAAGCTTTGTTCTAGCATTTATACCATCTATCGTCGCTTTGGTATTCGCCCCCATGCGTTTTAATACAATGCCAGAGACCACTTCACCTAAATTCTCAACAGTGCCATTATCCGTTTTGCGGGTCATAGTGACAGCGCCTTGTCTGATCTCAGCACCAAGCTCTACGTTGGCAACATCAGAAACAGTAACAACTACACCGTTAAGTGTTTTGACAGGCACCTGCTGAATATTTTCAATACCTTTTTCGCCACTTTCGAACCAACCAGTACCACGAATAACAAGCTGTTCTTGGCCGCGATTCATGTACCAGCCACCGACATTGGCGTTGTTATTTTCAAGCGAGGATACCACGTCCTCTTGGGTTAACTCGTAGGACAATAATTTAGAAGGATCGACATTAACTTGATATTGGCGAACGTTACCACCGAATGACAGTACATCCGTTACGCCGTCTACAGGCATTATTAATAGCTTGATGATCCAGTCATTCAGACTTCTAAGCGCCATTGAGTCATACTTACTTGCCTCATCTGATATCAGCAAATATTGAAACACCTGTCCCAAGCCGGAAGTGTTTGGCCCCATGTCTGGTGTCCCAACCCCAGCAGGTATCAGTTCCTTTGCAGCCTGTAGGCGCTCAAATACCAATTGTCTTGCAAAATATATATCCGTGCCTTCTTTAAAGACTACAGTGACACCCGACAAACCTGTTTTTGAAATAGAGCGCACTTGTTCTACATCTGGCAATGCGTACATCACAGCTTCAATGGGGTATGTGATAAGTTGCTCAACTTCTTCGGCTGCTAAACCCGGCGCTTCAGTATTAACAGCAACTTGTACGTTTGTAACGTCTGGAAACGCATCTAAATTCAACTTGGGTATGGTGATAACAGCACTTGCGATTAATGCAAATAGTGCGATTAGCACGAGCAATCTGTTGTTAATAGACCAATCAATAATTCGATTAAACATAACTGGCCTCCCTAATGATTGTGCGGGTCAAAGCCGCCCTTAGCTATCTCAGAGGCGACAAAAAAAGCACCACGGGTAACGACTTTTGTTCCAGATTCAATACCGAAAACTTCTCGATATTCGCCAAAGGATAGACCTCTTGTCACTTCTACCGCTTTAAACTCATTAGGATGGTCTTCAATAAACACTATCCAGTCACCATCACTGCTTCTAATCAACGCTTCTTCTGGTACGGCGATGACTTCGCTGTTCGATTCGAACTGAATATAGACTTTCACAAACATACCTGAATGAAGCTTATGTCCAGTATTCACAACCGACAGTCTTACTGTTCGGGTTCGTGTAATTGGATCAATAGTGTGAGCTTCTTGAATGACATTGGCTTGGTATTTAATACCATTCAAATCAATTAAGGCAGAACTACCAACGGCTAGATTTAACTCTTTATTTGGGGGAACATTTGCTTCTACCCAAAGGTCGGTTTCATCGGCGAGTAACATGATGGTTTCACCCGCTTCAATGCGCTGACCTTGCATGAAGTCATCTTGTAGTACAACGCCATCCCGCTCAGCTATAAGCACGTATTGCCCAAACTTAGCGCTATCTTGTTGGGCTATATTGTCAATCGCCTGCTTTGTTAAACCGAAAGCTACTAATTTGCCATAGACACCTTTATAGATGTTTTCTGCTTCAACAAGCGTACGTTCACTTATGTTATTGCTTCCTAGCGTTTTCGCTCGCTTCCAATTAGAAGAGGCAATTAAAAAGTCAGCTTGAGTTTGAGCCATTGTTTCGCTGAATAAAGTAACCAGCTTTTGTCCAGATTTTACGTGGTCTCCTAAACTCGCATGGCGATTAATTACCACAGAATCTGTGCGAGGCGAAACAAGATAGCTCTTATAGCCGTTTGCTTTCACTTCTCCAGGAGCATAAACCGTGTTCAAGTATTTCTTTGAAAAAACAGCATCTACTTCAATGCCTGCTACTTTAATTTTTTCCGTACTTAAAGAAACCCCTTCTTCATGGTCCTCTTCTTTAGCTAGACTCTCGGTTTTATGCTCTTCAACCTCTGCATGGTCATGTTCATGCGAATGTTCATCGAGTTGTGTGTTATTTTGACTTTCATTAGCCTGTGCTGTGTTTATTGAAAACAGAGCAAGAATGACTACTAACGCTACGCCAGTAGTTCGAAAAATATTGTTCATAATGACTCTTAACTTTTATTAAACCAAATTGTGTTTGCGTAAAAACGCACTGTATGGAGCAGAAAGTTAAGCGATAGGTGGTCGATAGAGCCTAGTTGAGATACCCAAAGGCAATAAAGTTATTGTGTTGAAGTTATGTGAATAATTTAAAGGCAGGTTTGGTGTAAACGCTGTTATCAAAATCCAACTAGTATGATTACCACTACAGTGTCCGCAATGGTGGCAGTCCTCAATATCGTGTTCGTTATCTTTATCTAACTGAGGAGAATGATCTGTCTCGTGGTCATGAATAGTTTGTAGATGTTCAATGTCTAACTGGTGAGTTTCCATGCTTGCAGATACAGCAATAAACGATTGCAAAACAATCGATATAATCAGCAGTATTTTTGAAGCAATGTTGATGTTCAATATTCTATTCTATTCGTTAAACGTTGGTAATATAACAAATTTCTGAGTACAAATCTAAGCCAGTAATTAAGTGTAAATGTTAATCATCTCTGCAAACTTCATCGGGAAATTCAAACTCAATGGTGGTATGCGACAATTCAAAAGCGCTTAAGTCTTCAGAAATTACTTGCTTGAGTGATTGCAACTCAGTTACATCGTACGGAGCATTCAAAACAAGGTGCGCCGTTAGCACATGACTTTCGCCATCTAAAGACCAATAGTGCAAGTGATGCACTTCTCTCACTTCAGGTCTAGAAAGCAAGGCTTCAGTTATCTTGGCTTGTGTTTCTTTATCAGGTGACGCTTGTAAAAATAATGCTAACGTGGATCTTAAGTTTTTTAGGACGTTAAACAGAATAAACAGCGTAAAAGCGATAGATAACAATGGATCTAAAATAGGCCAGGCCACAAACATCAAGATAATTGATACAATAAGGACAGCAACCCAGCCAAGGACATCTTCTAGTAGATGCCATGTTAAAACCTTTTCGTTTAATGTGGTTCCCGCCTTAATTTTATATACGGCATAACCATTTACTGTAACCCCAAGTAGCGCCAACCCTAGCATTCCCTCTACCATTGGCATTTCTGGATTAGATAATCGAGGGATTGCCTCAACCAAAATAAAGATAGAGCCAGCAATTAAAACAACGCTATTGATTAAGGCACCAAACAGTGACAAGCGCTTATAACCGTAACTGTATGTTGAAGATGCTTGTTTGTCTGAAAAGTGACTCAACAGCCAAGCGAAACCGATAGATATGCTGTCACCTAAATCATGAACTGCGTCAGCCATGATTGCCGTACTATTGGTTAGCCAACCGCCTATGAATTCAATGATGGTAAAAGTAACATTTAGAAAGAATGTCCAACCAATGCGCTCATTTTTATCGTGTGAGTGGTGGTGACTATGATTGTGGCTGTGCATTTTCACCTCTACTTTGGTTGCTAGCATTTCTCAAGCGATTAACATTCATATTGATAAGATGACGAATCACCGACTGATATAACCAGCGCTTTACGCCTGACAGGTTGGTGCCTTTCTCGCTGTAAAATTCATCTGGCGAGTTGTATAAACCAAAGTCATCATGAATGCCTTCCTTTTGAATGTATGTGTTTTTTCCTGTCCACTCTGTCTGAGGGTTCTCCAAACAGTTTGTAGCGATACCATATCCACAGAAACCACCTTTATCTTGACTGAACTTAGATTGAACGGATCTTAGATAATCATTGTCGAGGATAAAACCTTCTAAGTTGATCCACTCACCATCAAAGAAAACTTCAACCCAACTATGGATGATATATTTAGGTGCAAGCCAAAATACGTAAGTGGGAATAGCTCCTTTTTGGAGTTGTTGATCAATCGTGAAACCATGAAATCGACACTGAATACCGAGCGCCCGTAGTAGAGCCATTAACAAGTTTCCCTTGGTATTACACTGACCATAGCCATCAGCTAAAACTTCACTTGCTGTAATATCATCGCTGCGGTTATAGCCGAACTGAATTTCGTCTTTAACAAAAGAGTAAGCAGCACCTATCTTGTTGTAATCATCTAAAGCTTGCCAATTTCGCTCTAAAATCAATCGCTGAATAGTCTCATGATTGAAGTCTAGTATTGTTGTTTCAGACAAATAGCTCTCGTTCATATTGTCATACACTCACGCAGTTTCACTTTGAATAACACAACTATAGAATCTATAGTTACTATAGAGTCAAGTCGGGGTAGAAATTAATATGAAGATAGGCCAATTAGCTAAGGTATCGGGCTGTTCAATACAAACAATTAGGTATTACGAAAAAGAAGGATTACTGAATCCGCCTAGTCGTAGCGAAGGTAATTTTCGGCTATATGATGCAAAAGCTCTGAAAGAATTAGAGTTTGTTAAACACTGTCGAAGTCTTGATATTCCTTTGTCAGAAATCAAGACTTTACTTGAGCTTAAAAACAGACCTGAAGAAAGTTGTTCATCAATAAATGACTTAATTGCAAACCAACTTGATTTAGTAAACAAGCGGATTCGAGAGTTGAGAGCATTAAAATCCGAGCTTCAGATAATGAAGAAAGCCTGCTCCTCAGACAATACAGTAGAAAGGTGTGGGATTATGAGAACGCTAGAGGTGTAATTATTAGCTTCTTTGTTCGCTCAATACGAGAGTTTCTCGTATATTAAATTGATTAGAAAATTATCCCTAACACTCTATATTCTATAAAATAAAAATTACTTAATTATTGGTGGTTTAGAGTCCATACCACATTTCGGTTCAAGTCAGGGTCGGGCCACCATTTTCCCCTCTTTGTATCTCCATATATAGCCAAAAACACAGGTTCGCTATTTTGCGATAACATAGCGTTAATGATCGTCAAACCGACAAGAATTGAATTTTAGATGCTAGCCTGAGAACAAATACTCAATCACGGCATTTATTTTTGAAACTCCTCTGTTGTAGCTTGGCATGACATTAAGGTATCCCTTACCAAATCACTTTAACGAGCAACTAATCTTTACGATCCTCGACGTATTCTGAATACGCGAAATACCCCAAAACTACCTGCAGTCGTTTTGGTGTTTTTAGTAATTTAGCAAATTGCACCCAGTAGATACTTTATTTGCTATTGCAGTTACTTATGCTTTAGCCTTACAAAAAACAAATGGACAAATACCCCGTTTCAGTTCGTGAAACCAAACCGCTTTAGGGTTCATTAAATTGTTATATTTTTGGAGGATGTAAGTGAACTCTCTCGTTCAAAAGTTTCGTGGTCATAAAACCAAATTCTCTTTTGAAGAGCATTATCTCTCTTATGAGTACGGAGATTCTGAGGAATCTGTGGCCTTTGAAGTCAGGTACACAGAAATAGATCTATACAATGCTATATACGCTACATCAAAAAACCCAATACTTAAGTTCGCTTCTTTTCCCTTCGTCTTATTGGCTATTTTTGCCATTGGTAAAGCCTCATTGGTTGCCGATAGTATAGAAAAATTGATTGCAGGTTTTTTAGTAGCTTTAGTATGGGTATTGGTTGCCGGTGTATTTTGGCTCATGTACAAGCGTTCAGAAATATCATTCACTATGTTTGATAGCTTTAGAGGGCGCATAGTCATAATCCATGATGGGCAAGAATCTAAAATAATAAATACACTCGAAAAACTAGTTAATTCATTCAGAGATGAGTATGAACAAACTCATGAAGTTGTTATTCAGTAATAGCTATAACAAACAACTGTTGTGGTGTAAGGTGCCGTTTAACATATGTCGAGGTTTCTAAAGTTTGTTTTATTAGCAATTCCTATTTTTTGTATAGGTATCGTTAGCAGCTACATTAGTCATAGCGCTCCTGTGCAGTTTGCTGTCTCAGGTAAAGTAGAACTGATAGAGTGGCAGTCAAAAAATCACGGAATGCCGAGAATAGAAATTCGTTTGAAGAATGGCGAACTAAAGCGGTTTAGTAGTGCACGTATCATTCTAAAGCCGGAGGATTTAAAGGTAGGAGACTCATTTAAGAAAGAGTCAAACTCAAAGTTCTGCCAAATAAATAACAAGGAAGTAAGGTGCATCGATTAGTATCCAATAAGCCAATAGACATGCCAGCTGGAGCCGTTTTTCACGTGCAAGGTAGTAAATATGAAAAGTGAGAAATCAAAATTTTTTGCAGTCTGGAAAATCGTATTTAAAATTCTTTTTTATGTCTCTTTTTTTGTTGCAACCTTTAAAGTTTTTTTATTTTGGCTACATAACGGGAAAGACGATTTAAAATTAGTTAATGTTGTGATGACGTATGCAGTTTATATTGCTGGCGCTGCTTTACTGGCAAGTATCATTTCAGTTTGGGGTGTAGTTAAGGATCGGGGCTATCAACAGTAGAACTAACTTATGCAAGTGTCGTTTTTACAATGAAATGGTAGAGCCAAAGCCGAATCAAATACACACCTTGTCGATATTTTAATCATTTCAGAAAACATCAAATAGTGACTTTACTTGCTATAGCCGTAACTTATGCTTTAGATTTACAAACAAAGACGGATGAAAAAAACGTTTTGGCTGGCGAAACCAAACCGTTTTGAGGTTGATTAAATTGTTTGAAGCCTTAAGAGATCGCAGTGTATTCAAAATTAGCCTTTCCAATTTAATCATTGGATTTACGTGTATAGCATTTGGCTATTTGTTTAAAGTTTTGGTGGTATACATTGCAGTAACAGGACAAGGGCATTGTCTTCACAGTTTCTGGCTTGGTAGCGACACATACTTCAACCCATACGTGATTACTGTCGTTTGCGTTTCGGCTTTTATGGTGTATGGACTTTTAAAGACATGGCTGACAATAAAAACGCCCAAAGAGTCTAGGCGCAATTTAGTGTTCTATTTGGGTCTGTGTATTGTAATGGCTGTTTGGTTGTATATTTTAAATGGGATGTGGCTAGCTTTTGAATACGAAAAGGGAAATATAGCTGCTGAACAATATTATTCAGATAATCTCAAACAGTTTATCTATATTTGGGAAATGGAGACGTTGCATGTATGTAAAGGCGGCAACTAACAACTAAATCACGCGTAGCCCCGGCTGAGCTAATTCCGCGTAACGGGCTTGGCAATTTTCGCGTAACATGAATGTTTACTTTTATTAGACAAAACCTGCGCTATGAATATATTTGAGAAATCTATTAATATTTTCTGCTTACTATGGAGTGCAGCTTTTCTCGTTGTGACGAAAAGAGACCTTAATGCAATCAGTGACGGAGCCGCCGTTTGGCTTTCACAAGAGCAATATGAACAATTCTGGTTTGTCAGTTTAATTGTCATCATTATCGGAGTAGTTACATGCTTCCGAGATTCTTATCTTCGCTTTGAAGATAAAAATTTAAGGCATAAATGGTACGTATTACTTGTACTTTTTGCCACTTTCACCTATCCATATTACTTCTTTAAATATGGGTTAAAGCCAAGACAAAATGGCGTTTAAGAACAAACTTCAAACCGGAACTTAGTTAAGTAAAGTCTGGTCGATTCAGTTCTCTGAATAGCAACCAGATACTTCTCTTCATGTCATTTACATTCCATCTAAAATCAAGCAGGCTGTATGTATTAAATTCAACCCAACAGACAAGAATGCGACTTTATCGTGTATTGAATGCTGTTTACCGAGCGTGCTTGCCATCAAAATTTCAACGAGATTTTGAGGTAGCAGACGATGAAAATGGAATCGGAAAAGTACTCATTCTTAAGGGCGATTGGTCACAGCGAATTCATACCTACATGCTGAACAACGAGATTTTCGCTTTGAGGTTAACTGACGCTTTCGGCTTCAAAGGGAGTGACTTATCGTTTCTCTCTAATCTCTCTTTCCTACGCAGCCTTGAAATCTATTGTTGGGATGCAAAAGGCGTTGAGGTAATCGAGTCGCTTCCTCAACTCGAGGTGTTAGGGCTACAGTTTAAATCGACTAAAACAATCGATTTTTCAGCCTTTTTAAAACTCAGGGTCGCTTTACTCACCTGGTCTAAGGGATTAGGGTCAATACTCGAGCTCTCGTCGCTAGAGAAATTGAATATCCAGAACTATCCGCATCGAGATTTAGCTCCTATCACGTCGATGGTTGAGCTTAAACAGCTTTATCTGACGTCGAGAAAACTTGAGTCCTTAAACGGTATCCAAAAACTAGTGAAGCTTGAGCTGTTAGATCTTTACAACTGTCCATTTTTAAAGAACATCTCAAATGCAGAACAACATATAAACTTAAAAGCCATCGAAATTGAAGCATGCAATCGCGTTCAGGCGCGACAAGTCAAAGTGTAACCGGTAGTTATTTGGATATGATGCTGTTTTTAACTAGGTTGGAGAATTTATGATAACAACAGTCTACATCATAGCAAGCATTACGTGCTTACACTTGGCGCTTGCAGCTATCAATGCCGTTGGAATCAAGGGCGCCTTTTTTGTCAAAACAAGTACAAAACCACTTTGTTTGGCCTTCAATTGGTTAATCCCCTTGGTTGGCCCAATAGCAACGTACGTTATTGTTCGAGATTCGTTTTCTGACAAGTCCACAGGTTCGCCAGTGAAAGACAAAACTGGAAACGTTAGTTTGTACTTAAGGACCGAAGAGCAAGGCGAACCGTAAGCTCAAAATCCGACTGTTTCGATTCGATTATATGCTTACAACAGCGACTTTTTTTGACTTCGCGATTGATTTGCTACTTTCCTCCGGCAATGTCGATAAACGCCCCAGTGACATAAGATGCTTCGTCAGACAAAAGCCATGCGATGGCGTTTGCCACTTCTTGTGGTGTTCCCCCCCGCGCCAGAGGAATTTGAGACGAAAAGCGCTCCACTCGATTGGGCTCTCCACCGTCGGCATGCATTTGTGTATGGATAAACCCAGGGCGTACTCCATTCACGCGTATCCCTCGAGCAGCTAACTCACTAGATAAGCCCTTTGTTAACGTGTCCATTGCGCCTTTTGAGGCGGCATAATCAATGTATTCAAATGGCGCCCCACTTTTAGACGCTGCCGAAGAGACATTAACAATAGCACCTGCCTGAATGGGTTGAGCGATGAAAGCTTTTGAGCACAAGAAACAACTACCGACATTATTCGATATCACCTGATTAAACCGCTCATAGCTGATATCGGATAAGCGGCTTTGGGTAAACAACACCCCCGCGTTATTGACTAAATGCGTCGCTAATCCAAACTTTTCATGAACCGCCAAAAACATTGCATTCACTTCACTTTCTACAGACACATCCGCTTTGAAGCTCATCGCCATGCCACCAGCTTTATTGATGTCATCTACAACCGCATCGGCGTATTCGGTTCGAGAGCGATAATTAACGCAAACGGCATAACCTTTTGAGGCAAGTAATGTTGACGTGGCAGCGCCAATCCCTCTACTCCCTCCCGTTACAATAACCACTTTGTCCAACTCAGCCTCCTTGGTGTCTGTAGTACGATGCTTCCTCATGATGGCATAATCCCCTCTTTGTTAAAATGCACGGCTTGCCTGATAAAATTCACCAAACGATACTATTCCTTGCATCAAGGTGGAGGCTGCTCCATCAATAATGATATTTTCTGGGTTCATTCTTGAAATTTGCGAAGCAAAATGCCCTTTGATACGACAAACTCTATAATGAGTAAGTTTATTTAGCAGTAAACGACCAAAACACCACTTTGGTTAATCGATGTACAGAAAAACGGTAGAAAACGAATTTTTGCTTATATTTCAAGCGCTGTCGTAACCGTGACGTAGCCTTGACGTTACCGACAGTGGTAAAAAGCCGTTAACTTTTGCTCCCAACAGAGGCGGAGAATTTATGATTGTTAAAAAGCTACGAGAAAAAAACCACTGGTCACAAGAGCAATTGGCCACGATGGCTGGTTTGAGTTTACGCACAATTCAGCGTGTCGAAGCTGGTAATACAGCAAGTAATGAAACACTAAAATCACTTGCCTCTGTTTTTGAAATAGACATTTCGCAATTAACGGAGAGAGTAAAAGTGATTGATAAAAAGTCAGAAGATTGGCAAAACGTTCCCGCTTGGGTGTCGATTGGCCTACTCGGTTTTAAAGAGAGAAAGCAAGCCATGTTGAGCATCGCCATGTTGGTACTGTGTGGTATTGTCTTTTACGTCAGCAATGGCTGGGGCGCACCAAACAGTATTGGTGCATTTTCGTGGTTTGGTCTTTACCTTATTGCTATTGGCTGGTTTGCATTAGCCGTTAGATGGGTAGATAAACAAAAAATGTGGTAGCTGGCATAAAGTACGTGCCCTGCTACATCGTATGTTCTCGTATTCGTTGTGCACTTCCCTTTGCAAAATTCGAATATGAGAACCTCTTAATGCTCTACTCTCCATCATTCCCCTTCATCCTCAACACGTTAAATAATGATTGCTAGCGAGTTGGAGATTGTTATTCTGCTATTAGGTGACATAAGAACAATAAGAGATGTGTGCCAACCATGAGCAAACTTAAGCCCTATATTATTAACGGAATCCTGAGCTTTACACTGCGAGACATTAAACGCGCTCTACAGGAAATGAAACGCAAATTGATGCATCGTCCTCACACGTTAACCGTATTTGTTGCCATTGATGACCCAAACAGTTACCTACTGCTTCAAGTACTACCGGAATTGCAGGCCAGGTTCCCCATCGCCATTGAATTAAAAACGGTATTGCACAAACGTGATGACATGTTTCCCGAAATCAACTTATGGGATGCAAATGTGCTCAGCGATGCCCAGCATTTGGCCGAACTTTACGCTCTCACACCGCCTATGTCTGCGCAGTTAACGTCCGAAACTAAACATGAACTGTCTTTGGTTCTGGTGAGCTGCGAAGGTTCTGACCAAGCCATCAATCAAATGCGAAAAATTTTTGATAGCGTATGGCAAAACGGGAAACCCGAGTCGCTTAGTGAGTCAGACATAAATCGTGTTGCAGCCAGTGAGCAAGCCCTCCTTGGAGAAAGACTTCGCCAAAATGAAGCAAGGTTAGCCCATCACGGGCACTATTTACCCGGCGTAATTCATTATGCAGGCGAGTGGTACTGGGGACTTGAGCGAATTCTGTATTTAGAAAAGCGACTCAACGTGTTGTGTAGGCCGGATACGATTAACGTAAAATATGACAAGTTACACAGTAAACGGGCAGTCGACTCAAAATGCCTAATCTCCCCAAATTCTCCATTAACAGTGTATTTTTCGATTCGCAGCCCGTATTCCTATATCGGCTTACTACGTGCGGCTGAACTCGCAAAGCAATATTCGATACCTCTAATCCTCAAACCCGTTTTACCCATGGTAATGCGTGGTCTTCCCGTTCCCAAACAGAAACGAATGTATATTGCACTGGATGCCAAACGCGAAGCTACCACACATAATATTCCATTCGGTTTGATTGCCGACCCTCTCGGCATTGCAGTAGAGCGTTGCTATGCGCTTTTTGAATATGCCGCATCGGAAAACAAACAGCTGCAATTTATGACTACCTTCGCCAAATCCGTGTGGAGCCAAGGAATCGACGCCGCCACCGACGAGGGGCTAAAAGCGATCGTTGAAGCATCCGCTCTGAGCTGGGAGAAGGCACAGCCCTTGTTAAGTAACAAAGCGTGGCACGTGTGGGCGCAACAACACCTCGAAGAAATGTATGGGAAGGGAATGTGGGGCGTGCCGTGCTTTGAATATCAGGACGACATCGTATTTGGACAAGATAAACTAGCGCTTATTGAACAACGTATTATTCAAAAGCGCTAGTGTTACAAGGCGGGCTACTTTTACTACTGCCCAGCATTGTTTGCCGCGAGGGCATCGATCACATCGAAACACGCCCCCATAGTGTGGTAGTCGGTTTTACCGACTGGGCTTTTTGTGGTTTCTAGTTTCTGATTGTCTTCAGACAATATGCGATACCATGCGCCAAACTCGTGGTCGACAAAGTGCTCCCATGAATAGGACCAAATTTTGTCGTACCACTGCCAATAACTGTCATCACCCGTTGCCAATGCCAATCGCGCCGCACAAGCAAACGTTTCGGCTTGCACCCAAAAATACTTTTCGCCATCACAGATAGCACCGTCTGGAGCAAAACCGTAATAAAGGCCGCCGTTTACCTCATCCCATGACAGGTTGATCACGCTGTCAAATAGGGATTTAGCGCGCGTCACCAACCACGGCGAGTCACTGTATTGGCTGAGCATTAACAGTAACTTCGCCCACTCCGTATGATGGCCGGGTTGAAATCCCCACGGACGAAACAAATTTTTAGGGTCGTCTTTGTTAAACTCCCAATCGGGATCCCAATTCACATCATAGTGTTCCCAAATCCAGCCGTTACACTTAGCCGCTTGTGTGTTAGTGATGTTGTCGGCAAGGCGCAACGCGCGCTCTAGAAACATTGAATCTTGTGTGGCTTCGTATGCCGCAATCATCGCTTCACACGCATGCATATTGGCATTCTGGCCGCGATAACTTGATATTGAAGAGAAATCGGCGTTTGCCTCATCTTTATACAAGCCAAATGCCTTGTCCCAAAAATGAGACTCTAAGGTATCCCACGTGTCATAAAGATAGGTCTTCGCTTCTTTAACACCTGCTCTCAATGCCCAACTGTAAGCGAGAACCACAAATGCCAAGCCATAACAATGATTCGTAGTGTCTGTTACCGTTACGTTGCCGTCGTCGACATTGAGGGTCCAGAAATAACCGCCAGTTTCGGGATTCAAATGATGCTGGCGAATAAAGTCGATGCCTCGTTTCACTCGCAACAAATCATCTTGGTTTCCGTAGGCCAACCAGGCTCTAGCATAGTTAAAAACGAACCGTGTAGAGCTAACTAAGTGACGAGTATTGGCGTCGAACACTTCACCATTGTCACTGAAATTTTGGAAAAAGCCGCCGCTAGGATCGTCGACATTGGGCGCGTAAAACGCCAAGGTATCTTGAATATGCTCGTGCAAAAAGGCAGTGGTAGAAAAATCGGGATGGCTCATATTAATGTCCTTGCAAGATCTTAAGATCGGCTTGAGTCGGTAAAGAGGGAAACGCGCCTTTGCGCGAGGCTGCAAATGCACCACACGCAGAAGCGAAACTTAGGCACGCTTCAAGTTTTTTCGGGTCGCTCACGGTATCGCCTAAAGGTTCAGTCGCGCGGCTCAATTCAAACAGAAGTCCCCCAACAAAGGCATCGCCTGCTGCCGTAGCATCAACCATGTCAATCGCCGGTGGGTACATCACGCCTTGATTATCTTTTGAATACCATTTCAGCGGGTTACCACCGTCCGTAACTATTACCAATGATGGCCGATGGCTTAGCACATCGCGCAAATACTGACCAGCACCTACCTCTTCGCATAGGAAGTCGAGCTCTTCAGACGACATTTTGATGACGTCAGCATGTTGAATAAGTTCATCAACACGAGGTTTACACTGAGTGAGGTCACGCCACAAATTTAAGCGCAAATTAACGTCAAAACTGATAGTCCATTGGGCCTGCTCGGCTAACGCTACGCCGGCTTTTGTCGCATGGAAAATAGCGTCGTCTGTCAAGCTGTTAGAGCAAATATGGAATATACCCGGCTCCTGAAACCATGACTCTCGAAAATGCTGAGCGTTAAACAACATATCGGCGCCGGGGTCTCGGTAAAAATCGAAACTCCTTTCCCCCGTGTTGTCGAGGGAAACAAACGCCAAAGCTGTTTTTGCTTCGGACGTAAAGCGCACGTAATCGGTGTTGACGTCGTGCTTCGATAACTCAGTTTTTAAAAAGTGACCGAAACTATCGTTGCCGAGCATGCCGCAAAAATAACTATTGCTGCCGAGCTTTGCTGCCGCAACCGCCACATTAGCGGGAGCACCACCGGCGTATTTAGTAAAAGTTTCGGTCGATTCGCCTTCGCTATTTAAACGATTAGACAATAAGTCGACCAGCGCTTCGCCAAAGCAAATGAGCTTTTTCATTGTTGTTCCCTATAAAAGCCAGTAGAGCGCCATCGCCGCAGTCCAAGAAAAGTCACCACCGCCACTTTTCTCACCGCTCAACGCATGAAAAGACTCATTGTACCCGCTCTGGTTGACCAGTTCACGACTTGATGCACGAATTTTTTCTGCAAGAGAATCAGCCCCTTGCTCTCTTAACCCTTCAGCAATCATCCAGTTAATATGAATCCATACCGGTCCACGCCAGTATCGTTGAGGTTCGAAATTGCCGTCTTTGGGATGGGTCGAGGCCAAGGCATACGGTGCTGCATTAATCCAATCCGTAATGACTACCTCCATGTCATCCAATTGTGAATCGCTGTTGAGGCCTGCAAATATTGGCAGTAATCCTCCGGTCACCCGCGCTGCCGACATCTCCCCGGTCAACCTATTGAGGCTGTGAAACATCTTGGTATTGTCATTCCACAATGTGCCAATGGCTTTGTTGGTCATTGTCATTCGATTTTCCAGCTCCTGTGAAGCGTCGAAAACGTAACCTGTGGCTTCACACAACCAAAGTAAGTCTGCGGTGGCGCGGTGTAAGATAGATACAATGCCGACATCAATCATTTGATAGGGGCATTGCTGATAGATTTTTTCGTCATCAAACCCGAGTGTTTTGAACGTATCAACAAGATACAAAAAGCGATCGTACTCACGTTTATGTGGCCGCTGGGAAGAATCGATATGATTGGTATCTCGTCTGGTGTAGTCCCATTCTACTTCAGGTACAGCTGCAAGGGCGTTATCCCACGACGGACTATTGTCCATGCCAGATTCCCAAGGGTGATAACTGACCACCAAGCCAGTGTTTTGAGGATCGCGGCAGCGATACCACCACAAATGGTATCGCACAAGTGCGGGGACAACTTTCTGAGCCATACGCATCGCTAATGACTTGTCTTTGCCCTCTTCGAACAGTTTGCGTACAACAGTAGCCAACACCGGCGGCTGGGATATCGACGTACTTGCAATGTCATTCTGCGAGCCCCACACGTCCGGCCCGGGAAAGTACGTTTGTGACGCTTTATGAAAAACAATATGCGGCACCATTCCATTTTCCCACTGTGCAGATAGCAACGACGTTACCTCTTCCCACGCGCGCGTTTCGTCAAAGGTTAACCATCCCAATGCCACTATGGCTGAGTCCCAATTCCATTGAAACGGATATAGACCATGAGTCGGGACTGTATAGCCACCGAGGTCGTTTTTAATCAGTGTTGATTTTGCAAATCCGGTCATCGCAATGCTCTTTTCAGCAGGAGAATAATTCATACAAACTACCATTTTGGGTTAATTAATATGATTTATAGCAAACTTTTTTACATTTATAAACTCAAAATGAGTTGTTAGAGTGTATTTTTTGTGTTTAACTTGTTAATGAAAATTTAACAACAACACACAAAGTGACCTTAAAGAACGGTTCGAGAATTACGTTTTTTGCACTAATAACCATAGATTTGGGAGAAACAATCGTGAGAAAAACAGCACTCGCTTCAGCAATGATGTTGATGTATTCGGCTTCATCATTTGCCCAGCAAGCCAACAATGAAGACCAAAACAGTGGCAACAATGCAGAACAAGAGGCAGAGATTATATTGGTGACTGGCTCTAGTCTGGCGCGTTCAGAAGCCGACACACCAGCTAAAACCACCCTGATTGATAACGATCAGATGTCAAAACGTGGCTTCTCGAGCCAAGCCAATATCCTACTCACTGTGCCAGGTATCAAAGTAGAAGGCGGCGGTGGTGAAGTGGCAACCAATGCGTTTGTTCGCGGCCTCCCCTCTGGCGGTCAATTCCAGTTCACTCCCCTTAACTACGATGGCATGCCTGCCTTCCAATCCGGTATGACATCCTCAGCACAAGACGTATATTTTCGCCCGGATATGGGAATAGAGCGTGTTGAATTTGTCGGTGGTGGTGCATCAAACTTGTTTGGCCCTGGTTCAGTGGCAGGCATCATCAACTACATTTCTAAAACAGGTAGTGCTGACCCTGAATCTTCAGTTCAACTGGAGATCGCAGAAGATGGCAGAGTGCGCACCGACTTCTTTACTAGTGGCCCACTCTCGAGCGATGACGATTTGTACTATGCAATGTCGGGCTACTATCGACATGATGATGGCCCGCTAGATACAGGGCTTCCCACTCGTGGTTACCAACTTAGAGGGAACATCAAGAAAGAATTCGACGATGGGCACATCACGTTTTACGGTCAAATCATTGACGACAAAGTCCAATTTTTCCTCCCGCTACCACTTGATGGCAACAGCCGCGACCGCTTGCCCGGTAACGATGGCCAAACGGTTTATGTGGCACAAACGGTAGCGGCTTCTGGTTTGCGTTACCAAACGGCAGATGGTGAGTATGAAACCACAATAGACAATGGCGTCTCCGTAGAAGGCGGGTCGTTTGCAGTCGAGTTCAGTAAAGAATTGTCCGATATCTGGACAATCAGTGGTAAGGCGAAAGCTGCCGATTATGAGCACCAATTCAATTTGTTTCTCGATGGCGACGGTATCTCTAACTCACCAGAACCTTTACTGGGGTATGTGAACAACCCATCAAAGAACGTCAATGGCCAATCGCTTACCGAGCTATACGGTACTCCAAGCTTCACGTGGACAGAGACTGGCGCAGCGGTACCAGATGACTATTTGCTGTTTGGCAACCGTCTACTAGACCGCGTTCGCGATGGCGATTTTTTTAGTACTGAGTTCAATGTAACCGGCGCTTTTGACGATGTTGGCGGGTTCGATCATACCTTCAATATTGGTACTTTCTTTATCAGTGCTAAACAAAAAGATTTCAATATTATCACGTCGTACCTAGCAGATTTCCGCAATGGCGGTAGTGCACAATTAGTGGATATTGCGTTCACGGATGCGGATGGCAATGTCACTCAGTACACCCAAAACGGTATTGTCGGCCCAGGCATCTCTTACACAAATCGCGACCTAAGCAGTAAGCGCATGGCCTTATACATCACCGACCAAATGGAAAATGATACTTGGGCATTTGATATCGGTACGCGTATTGAGAGAGCGGAAGGCACATCAAATTCAGAGGGCAATGAACTTGTCACTATCAATGACGATCCATCGCTAACGCCGAACTTACAAGTCAACCGCACAGGTAATGGCCGTTTTATATATGGTGAAGTGGATACCACTGAAGTGGCCTTCTCCGCTGCGGCAATATACAAGATGGATGACTCAATCAACTTGTATGCTAACGCCTCAAAAGGTTATTTCTTTCCGCAGATTCGCAGTATTCGGTTTGATGCCAACGGCGACCCTCAGAGCTATGAGGGAGAAGACATTACTCTAGCCGCTATCGGTGTTAAATACTTCCCGAAAGGCCTGTATGTGGATGCCTCTTTGTTCTTAGCTGAACTAGAAAACAGACGCTCTGTCGACTTTATTAACGATGGTAACGGCGGCATTTCTGAATCAGTCGTTACCCAGTCTACGTCGACGTTTGGCGCTGAGGTTATCGCGCGTTGGAATGTTACACAAAACATCATTGTCGACGGTAACCTAACATGGCAAGACGCTGAATTCACAGAAGGAGCACTGGATGGCATGGAGCCAAGACGCCAACCATCATTAACCGGTAACCTCGGTGTAAGTTATGACGATGGTTACGTGGATGCGCGAATTGCGGTTAGCTACTTTGGTGATGCGTATGCCAATGACAGCAATACTGTAGAACTTGATTCTCACAACATCACAACGCTAGACGCTGGTTACACTTGGGAGTTTAACAATGACCAAGCACTAAGGCTCGGTATTGGCGTGTGGAACTTGTTTGATAGCGACGGCGTGACAGAGGGTTCACCTCGCCAAGGTAACAGTCAGGTGTCAGGCGGCCAATTCTTTGTCGGCCGTCCTATCTTGCCTCGCCGGGTAAGCATCACGGCACGATACGACTTTTAACCCGTCCGCGGGGAGCTAGGCACTATGCTTACCTCCCTGCAACCCTGTTTCATCCTCGAGTGGAAAACTGATCGTCCCGTGGTTTTCCACTCCTTTTTTACTTCATCAGACTTTTTAATCATGAACATTTTAGATTACGCCGTCGTTTTTATTTATCTCGCTATTCTGCTGTACATGGGGTTTCGCTTACGCAACCAAGAAACCAAAGATGATTATTTCTTAGGTGGCCGTACCCTTGGTTGGAAACCTCTCACCTTATCAGTTATGGCAACACAGCTGTCTGCCATTAGTTTTGTCTCTGCGCCAGCTTTTGTTGGTCTGCGCGAAGGCGGCGGGATGCAATGGCTTTCTTATGAGCTTGGCGTTCCCTTAGCCATGATTCTACTGATGGGCACGATATTACCGACGCTGTATAAATCGGGCGTCGTGAGCATTTACGATTTTCTAGAAACCCGATTTGGCCGTTCAACTCGCGTACTTCTGAGTGTCGTTTTTCAGTTCAGTAGAGCCTTTGCCACCGGCATCATGATTTATGCTGTTTCACTCATTCTACAAGGCACGATGGGGATATCTGCATGGCAAGCGATTCTTCTCACTGGCGTTATTACTGTGCTCTACTCACTGCAAGGTGGTATGAAAGCGGTCGTGTATGGCGATGCTATTCAAATGATTATTATAGTGCTAGGCACCATCGCCTGCATCGGGTTTGGCTTGCACTATTTAGGTGGCTTAGACGTGTTTTTAGCAAATGCGCCAACTTCGCGTTTAACCGCGGTTGATTTTGGCTCGTTCGGTTTTAACAACGACAGCTTCGGCTTTTTACCCATGGTGTTTGGCGGAATCGTTTTATACGCGTCCTACTATGGCTGTGACCAAACACAAGCACAACGGGCACTTGCCGCACGTAACGAAAACGATTTGCGCAAAATGATTCTGGCCAATGGCGTTGTGCGCTTCCCTGTTACCATTTTGTATTGTTTTTCAGGGCTTATCATTGGCACATTGGCACTACAAGATACCCAATTCATGGCCAAAGTGCAGTCTCAAAGCCCAGACTGGTTAGTGCCTATTTTTATTCTCGACTACCTACCCCACGGATTGATTGGGTTGCTTGTTGTGGCCATTTTAGCCGCGGCTATGTCTTCATTGAGTTCTGCCATTAATTCCCTCGCCGCGGTATCGGTCGAAGACTACTACCGCATCGTTAACAAAGAACCCGACCAACAAACCTACATGCAACAAGCAAAATATGTGGGGTTGATTTGGGGTGCAGTAACCCTATTACTCTCTTTGTTTGCGGGGAATATTGCACCGACCATTATCGAGGCCATCAACAAAGTTGGCTCCATGTTCTACGGCTCAATACTAGCGGTTTTCATCATCGCATTGTTTGACCGTAAATTATCAGCTTTACACATCAACACTGGCATCGTATTTGGCGTGGCGACAAACTTCGTGCTATGGATCGGGTTTGAAGAGATTTTCTGGTTCTGGTGGAACGCTATTGGTTTGATAGTGACAACCGTCGCTGCCTACTTAGTTTGGGTCTTGTTACCTAAAAACAGTGAGCAGAATCATCAATCAATCGCACTTGTCAGGCACTCTATTTTAACCAAACGAGATACCGTCATTCTGCTGGCATTTTTTGTCGCAATGATCGCGTTTTGTATTTCAATCCCGAGCTGGTTTTAAGGGGAAATAACATGGATTTACTGTTTGAACTCTATCAGCTAGCGGTGTCATCCTGCCAACCTCAACAGTGTATGCCCGCCTTCCTTGAACGCTTTGATAAAAACAAGCCCGTTTACGTATTGGGCGCAGGTAAGGCGGCAGCGGAAATGGCCGCGCAAACCTATGCTTACTTCGGGGATAATTGCGAGGGTGCCGTGGTAACTCGCTACGGTTATGAAACCACACTTCCAACAGGCAAGATTGAAGTATTCACCTCGTCTCACCCCTTACCAGATGCAAATAGTGTTGCGGCAGGCGAGCACTTACTTACTCTTGCAAATCGAATCCCAAAGAACACGCCAGTATTGTTCCTCATTTCCGGTGGGGGCTCTGCTCTCGCCAGTGTGCCAGCGGGAGATATATCCGTAGAGGAAAAATTGCAAGTTCACCAATTTTTGCTGCGTAGCGGAGCGGCTATTGAAGAAATGAATACCGTCAGAAAACACTTGTCGAAAATCAAAGGCGGTAGGTTGGCTGCATTATGCGATGGCCCCAAGCATTCATTGGTGATCTC
Organism: Alteromonas sp. 5NS40-0096; assembly: GCF_057544385.1. NCBI lineage: Bacteria > Pseudomonadati > Pseudomonadota > Gammaproteobacteria > Alteromonadales > Alteromonadaceae > Alteromonas > Alteromonas sp. 5NS40-0096. The sequence goes on along the minus strand of NZ_BAAJLQ010000002.1, from coordinate 531,164 downwards.
TGATGTGGTCGGCGACGACCCCGCATATATTGCGTCTGGTATGACGGTTCAAGACAACACAACTTCCCGTCAGGCACTCGATATTCTCAATCAATATGGCTGGCACCCCATCCGCAGTGTTGAGTCTCACCTGTTACAACAAGGTGCCAGTCCAAAAGTAGAGGGGCAATACAACATCATCGCAAGTGGGAAAACCGCTATCGATGCCGCCGCATCATATGCCAATGCTATGGGTTGGCATACCCGAGTGCTGAGTTACACCGAATCTGGGGAAGCCCAAGAGGTCGCTCGCGCTCACGCAAAAATTGCCCGCGAAATGAAAGCGAAAGGTGAGAGAATACTGCTGTTTTCAGGGGGGGAATTAACGGTGACCTTAGGCGACAGCACAGGCCACGGCGGGCCAAACCAAGAGTATATGTTAGCACTTGCCATAGCATTACAAGGAGAAAATGGCATCTATGGTTTTTCCGCCGACACTGATGGCGTAGACGGTAGCAAAGACGTAGCCGGCGCATTCATACACCCCGAAACACTGGTTCGAGCACAAGCGGTTAACCAAGACCCCGTTCAATGCCTAAACAACCATGACAGCTTCGCGTTTTTCGAGGCGCTTGGCCAACACGTTTGTGTTCCTCCTACCGGAACGAATGTGAATGATTTTCGGGTTATTGCAATTGCCTAAATTTCCCGCAATACCGCGGTAAACTTGCCTCATGAAAAGGATTTTATTAGTCTCGGCGTATTAGTACGCCGAGTGTATAGTCATGCTAGCAGCCAAAAATAATAATCAGCGGTTAAGAGATAGCTTTGTTTTGGGAAAAGGAGAAAAGCTTTTCCAAGACAACGAAAGAGCGATCCTCAAACAAATATTTTGGAATCATGACACGACACAAAGCCGCCTTGCTGATGTCACCAAAACCCCGCAGCAAACCATGTCACGTTTGGTTAAGTCGCTCATGGAAAAAGGCGCCGTGCAGCAAACTGAAGATTTGATTCAAAGCGTAAGAGGCAAACCCGGCTATCGGTTAAAGCTTCAAGGCAACTTTGCCTACACATTTGGCCTCTCCGTTCTACTCAACGCTATCGCCGTTGCTGTCATGGACTTTGAAGGCAATGTTGTCGACAGCGAACTACAACTCATGGATGACATGTCCATCGATAACGTTTTACAGCAGGCACAACAGGCCTTTTTACGCCTTAGTTCCCAACACGCCATTGATCACGACAGGGTACTAGGTTTGGGCATTGGCATTTCCGGTTTCTTCAGCTCCATGGATGGAAAAATGAACACTCACCATGCCATTGAGGAATGGGCGCAAATTGATATCGCGGTATTGGCTTCTGACTTTTTTGACCTTCCTACTTGGGTTGTGAACGACGGAACAGGGGCGGCAGCGGGTGAAGGAATTGTTGGCCATGGGCGCAAGTACAAGAACTTTGTTTACTTATTCGTTTCGGCAGCATTCGGTGGCGGCTTGGTCAATGACGGTGAAGTGATAAGAGGGACTTACGGCAATGCCGGCGAATTAGGCGATATGCTGCCGTCAAAATTATACAGCCATCCGAATCTAGAGTTGTTCAGGCGTATTATTGCCAAACACGGTGTAGATATTCCCTCGGTGTACACGCTAAGCGATACCTATGATCCCAGTTGGCCTGGTATCGACGAATGGGTCTATAAAGTCCAAGACTCTTTCGATTTAGTGGCAACGTGTAGCTCAGCACTGCTCGATGCTCAAGCCATTGTCATTGGCGGGCACATACCAACCGCGTTGGCAGAAAAAGTGATATCTAGAATCGACGTTTATGCCCAATTTCGTCGCGGCGCTAAACGCCCCTTACCTGAGATAGTTGCCGCGCAAGTCACTCATAACCCGGTGGCAGTGGGAGCGGCGACGCTGCCGTTGCGAGAACTCTGCATCTAGCTGTTATTGAAGTGGCCATATTCCATAGTAATGCAGCACCTTTTTCGTTATGGCGACTCGCATTTTTAGGTCACCAGGCGATTTAATTTCAATATTAGTGGCAAAAAACCAGACGTCGTCAGGTGTTTCGACGTAACCGACAAACCACCCCACTTGTGGAGACACTCGTTCGGCCCACCCTGTTTTTCCCCACAACTTAAAACCGTCTCGTGCTTCTATGAACATGATTTCGCTCAATACATCAAAGGCCTTATCATCGATGGCAAACTTACGCTGATACAGTGCTTTTAGAAAAGTAATTTGTTGCTCAGCACTGATTTTGAGTTCGCCATTGAGCCAGAACTCAGTTTGTTGAAAAGGCTCTGTAAGTATGCCGAACTGAAACTGCTCTATATAGGTTGTGTACGCAATGCTGCTGACTTGGCTAGCAATCTGCTGGTAACACCAAACACAAGAAAGTGAAAATGCACTCTTTAACGTTTGATCTTGATTCCAAGGCCCATAATCGCGTTCTACTTTGTCCCAAATAAACGTTGAACTCGCGTTATCGACAAGCCCTTCTTGTATCGCAATGAGTGTATTAGGAATTTTAAAGGTAGATGCACTCGCAAATGGCACACTTGCTCGCGCTCTATTTATTCGATGCGTTTGTTGACTGCGCAACGAACTGACTATTGTGGTTCCCACTACATTGCTGTCATCGAATATCAAATCCGGTGTTTTAGCATAGACATCGTGAACAATGAGTAATGGAAGCAAAGTGCCCCACGTCAAAATTTTACGCATACTATTAAAGGACATAGGGCACTGTTCAAACTAACGGTCGTAATACGGGCGGTCTGATGTAATACGGGCAAGCCCTTTGACCACTTTGTATACTGACCACAACCAAACAGCGATAAGCACAAAATAACCAACCACTATGAACAGCAAAATAAAGCCAACAATGTTTAAGATGATGCCAATCCAAAAAGTTCGTATCAATTGTTCATAATGGTCTAGATAGATAGTGCCTTTGGCATCGTCTTTCTTAATGATTGCCCATATACCGCCGATCAGCCAAAACAAGCCTGTAAACAGCCCGATGGCCATCAAACCATAGGCAATCAACGCCCCGGTTTTCGCATTTTCATTAATGTGATTGTGTTGTATTGATTCTGACATTAGTCCTCCTTGTTTTTGTCAGTTGTATTGTAGTGTTGTCGCATTTTACGACAAGATGACTATATGAGATAGGCGTGTTAAATATCAAATACTTATTAAGGACATCTAGATTTCAAGGCAGGTCGCGCCCACTATTGAGTGACAGGGCTATCTTATCGATTAACATCACAACAACATATGTTAGTATTTGAACAATATTTAGCGTGTTTTCAATATTATAAGTGAGTTAACGCCTTGTCCCAGCCAGTCAGTCTACCCAGCGTTCTTGCCATATCTTTAGCGAAGCAGCTCAAAGACATGGTGACCAGTTCTGCTTCTTTGCACTTGATTGACGCCTTTCTCAATACAGTGCCGAAAGACCTCCCATCTTCTCCCATTGATATTGACGACTTTAAACGATTTTTAGATGCGCTAGTGGCATCAGACTTGACCAGGCATCAGCTTTTGGAACTCGGTAGCGGCATTCAGATCAATCATTTGGGTTCCTTTGGTCTTGCCCTTTGCTCAAGTCCAACATGGGAAACTTGGTGTCAAACTCTCTCAAAGTATGCCTTTTTAACTGGCCTAAACAATACGCAACTCCAATTTAAACGGGATGACAATGCCCTACTTGTTATCTTGTCTAGCGACAGCAACGGTATTCAACCAATAGACCTATTCAACGTCGGTATCTTACAGAAATTACTCTCGGTTTCTAAGCAAGTTACATCGTCATCCGTGAGCGAACTTGCGACTCCTCTTGCTGCCTATTTAGAGGCCGAGGGAAGCAATGCGCAAGGCGAACAGACCTTGCTTGTCATACGCTTAAATACTGCCGAAAACTCAGACAAACCGCGGCTTGCGAATAGCAAGGTGAATCAGGTATTTCGAAAAGATTTGCTCAATCAGGGGCTAGAGGACGAAAAGCAATCTATTGCCTTAGTCGTCGAGCAACTGATTGAGTCTCAGAGTGACTTAAACCATGTCAATCAAACTTGGGTTGCTAGCCAACTGCATACCAGCGAACGCAACCTGCTCAGAAAAATCAAAGTTGCAGACACGTCCTTCAGAAAACTGTTTAACCGAGTCCGCAGCAAACGTTCTCTGGAATTATTATTAACTGGCATGTCAATTTCGCAAATTGGTCGTCTGTTAGGTTATTCGGAACGAGCAACCTTCGAACGTGCTTTTAAAGCTTGGCAAGGTGTTACACCCGTTGCAATGCAATCTCGCTTTGCTTGTTTAACAACGGAGAAAAGACTCGACAGTGTGATCACTGCGGAGTCGGTACCAACGCCTCCTGTGCTATTAGTTAAGTTGGTAAAGCTCATCAGTAATGATGACTTTCACATGGATGAATTGGTCGAACTTGTTGAATCAGATCCCGTACTGACCTCTAAAGTCTTGTCTATCGCAAACAGTGTTATCTACGGTTATTCCGGTATTACGTCGGTCAAACAAGCGATTTTAAAGGTGCTCGGAGTACAAAAACTCCAAGCCTTGGTCATCACTATCTTGAGCGCTGAGAGTTTACCGGTAGAGGAGGATGATTTTTCTTACAACGTGTTTTGGCAACATTCCATTTTGGCGGCGCAGCTATCCACCGTGATTTGTGAGGCTTGTGACGTGAAAAAGTCTGAACAATTCCCAATCTATATTGCAGCAATGCTTCACAATATTGGTCATCTAGGTCTTGCTCACTGCTTGGCTGAAGGGTATCGCGAACTAGAACAAGAAGACCTATCCTCTCTCGACTGGGCACAACAGCTGCATTTGCAAAAGCTAAGGTTGGGAATTCACAGTATCCAAGTAACTGAAATCTTGTTAAACCTTTGGAGCTTTCCCGAAGAGGTCATTGGCATACTCAGAAACAGTAATGCCTGCCAAGATTTTTTCGAACCCAACAGAAATAATGTATCGACACCACTGGCACACACACTTCACCTACTGTCATTAATTAAGCTGGCACAAGCTTTGCAAAAAGATATCTTGCCGGTTTTGGCGCCATTTTTTGCTACAGTAAAAGATCAATTTGCCGATAACCAACTAGTAAGATTGGAACAAGGCGTTGCCAAAGTAGTCGAAGGAATAAGTAACCAACCGAAAACCAGTGTATGATTAAACATACGTAAAAAAGTGAAGTTGTCGGAAATTGCCATATTAGTCAGAAGATGTTCAGCGTATCCTAAATGTGTTGTAGTTGTAATGGATGAAGTATGATGAAAAAGATTATTTTGTTTGTCTGTTTGTTTGCATGCCAGTCCGCTTTTGCGGGCTTGATGCTTGTTTCACCAACAGGGAAAACGTTAAGTGACACCGATATTCCAGAATTTGGTGGCGCTGTCATTGATATCGTTGGCGAGAATAACAATCGCGTCCTTAGCTATATTGCAGAGTTTGAACTGGCTCACATTGGTTTAATAACCGATACGAACGGTTTGGCGTCAACGTCAATCGGTTCATTGTTGTTTGACCAAAATACGCTAGATGTATTGGGTGGCCAAATCGCTCAAATCGCTATCAGGCTAACAATGTGGGACGGTGACAATACGTTGCTAAATGGCACAGAGAACGGCTTTCACGCCAACAAAAATTTCTTGTACGTAAACGGTTTCGAATTCGGTAACTTTTCTAACGTTGAAACCCAGTCTTACACGCGTTTCGGTGGCACAGCTGTCGATACTCCGGGAATCACCGGATTCCTAACTGACCATTCAGCTGTTGGCTGGTTCAGTACCACAGATAGAAGCTTGTTGGATGATATTTCAGCGTCTTTGTTCAACGATGGCGCTCTTGACTTAGATTTTAAAATCAAAGATGCGGCAGCGAATCACGCTAACTTCATCTCATTTTCGGATAAGTACGAGAAGCTAGATAGACAAAAGCGCTCGTTCACGACCACTTCGGTCAGTGCACCAGCAGCTTTACTATTGTTTTTACTGTCTATCGTTTCAATCTGGTTTATAAGAGGCAAGAGGCACTAGGCCGAAGCCCCTCATATCATACACATTACAACCCATCGAAAGCCCCGCATAAAACCGCGGGGCTTTTTGTTTTTAATGCTCGCGAATTTTATCCTTATCCGACCACCGTATCATTTAAACCGCTGCACCCTTTACAGTTGTTGATTTTCAATGAATAATTGTATTAAAGAATAAGAACAGAGACTTACATAACCATGATGAAAATTAGCGTCGTTGGTATGGGTTACGTTGGGGTAGTTTGCGCTGCGTGTCAAGCAATGGATGGGCATACCGTCATTGGTGTAGACACCGATGAACACAAGCTCGATCTTATCCGCCAAGGTCAATCCCCCATTGTAGAAAAAGGCCTAGACGACTTAATTCACACTGTCGTTAATGATACTCAAAAGCTTACCGTCACCAGCGATTTAACTAACGCGATAACAAATACTGATGTTTCCTTTATCTGTGTAGGCACCCCCTCTGATAAACAAGGTGGGCTCGAGCTCAAATATATCGAACAAGTGTGTCAATCCATTGGTGCTTTACTGGCCGATAAAACCTCTTTCCACACTGTCGTTATCAGAAGTACTGTTCTTCCCGGCACATTAATCAACGTCGTTAAGCCAATTATCGAAGAATCGTCAGGTAAAAAAGCTGGTGTTGATTTTGGACTTGCCACCAACCCAGAGTTTCTTCGCGAAGGTTCTGCTATTGAAGATTACCGAAAACCACCTATGACTGTGATCGGTGCGATCGATGACAAATCGGCAGGCGTATTATCTGATTTATACGGTGGCCTAGACTCTGAACTCGTGCGCCTGCCAATTGAGTCAGCAGAGCTTGTTAAGTACAGCTGTAATGCTTGGCATGCTACAAAAGTGGCATTTGCCAACGAAATAGGCAGTCTAGCCAAAGAGTTTGGCGTAGATGGTCGAGAAGTAATGGCAACAGTATGTAAAGACCACACGCTCAATATTTCAAGCTGCTACATGAAGCCAGGGTTTGCATTTGGCGGGTCTTGTTTACCGAAAGATCTCAGAGCCCTAGATCACGAAGCGCGAAGCCGTCACGTCCAGCTACCTCTCGTTCATGCCGTGTTAGAAAGTAACCGCAAGCACATTTACAAAGCATTCAGTCAAATTCAAAGGCTAGGCTTAACCAGAGTAGGTTTACTTGGTTTGAGTTTCAAAGCGGGGACGGATGACTTGAGAGAAAGTCCGTTGGTAGAGCTAGCAAGTATACTCACGGGTAAAGGTTATGATTTACAAATTTATGATCCAAACCTTGCGGCAAGCACAGAAGCAAACAAACGGGACTTATCAAATAGCATTCCTTTCCCGTATCTATTGAGACTGTTAAGCCCCAACATACAGGAAGTACTCGACTTTGCCGATTTAATTATTGTGGGCAATCCTGAACCTGAATTTAGGGCTATTTTGCAAAACCTGCCGAGTGATAAACATGTACTCGATTTGGCGGGCATTATGGAAACCAAGAGTAACGATAATCAACACGGAATATGTTGGTAACTGATTAATGAAACTTTACGGAACGACGCTGATAGGCTGGATGCTCTGGATTACGTTCGTAGGCTTCTTAGCCTTGATCGTACCCACTGGCACGTTTGACTCCGAACATCCAAATTTCATCTTTATCATAGGTGCCTTGGGTATTTGGCGTTACAGTGTTGGGATCATGCACTATATTCGTGGCATGATTTTTATGCACCTAGTGTTTCCGGGCCAAAGAAAAAGAGCCTTGAAGGCTATCGAAGCCGTTCCGCCCTCTCATATCTATTTGATGGTGACCAGTTTCAGAATTGACTCATTAACGACAGCAAAAGTCTACTCTTCGATTATTAAAGAAGCGATATCCTGTGGCTATCCTACTACTGTCGTCGCTTCGATTGTCGAAATGTCTGATGAACTGCTTCTGAAAAGCTTGTGGGATAACTTTGCTCCCCCACCCCATGTGGCGTTAAAAATTGTCAGAATCCCCGGTACAGGAAAACGGGACGGACTTGCGAATGGCTTTCGCTGTATCGCGAAAGACCTGCCAGACGAGACGGCTTTGGTTGCAGTGGTCGATGGCGACACCGAATTACAGCCCGGTGTAATTGCGAAAAGCGCACCGTATTTTTCACTTTATCCGAAAGTGGGCGCGCTAACGACGAATGAAACCTGCCAAGTTTTGGGCTCTTACGTAATGAGCCAGTGGCACAAGCTCAGGTTTGCACAGCGTCATGTCAATATGTGCAGTATGGGGCTGTCAAAACGAGTATTGACGCTCACTGGGCGTATGTCGATGTTTAGAGCCGCAGTCGTCACGCAAACCGACTTCATCTACGACGTAGAAAACGACCACCTTACCCATTGGCGTCTTGGCACCTTTAAGTTCCTCACTGGTGATGATAAGTCCAGTTGGTTTTCTCTAATGCGCAGAGGATGGGACACCTATTATGTGCCCGATGCTTCAATACATACCTGGGAGCATCCGCCCGATAAGAATTTTTTCAAAGCCGCAAAAACCTTGATGACGAGATGGAGTGGTAACTCCCTCAGACAGAATTACCGCGCTACGAGGTTGGGAATTCGCCGCCTTGGTGTGCTTACCTATTATGTATTGTGGGATCAGCGAATTTCGATGTGGACTAGCTTAGTCGGACTGAGTGCGGCGATAGTCGGTGGCTTAAAGTACCACTACTCTATCTTAGTTATGTATTTGCTATGGATTTCGCTAACGCGAACCTTTGTATCTTTGCTGCTGGTATTCTCTGGCCACAAGGTAGGCCCTATGTACCCAGCGCTATTGTATTTTAATCAGATATTTGGTGCCTTGATTAAGGTTTACGTCACCTTTCGTCTCGACCGCCAGAAATGGACGCGTCAAAAAACAGCAAGTAAGAAAAGTGATGACCCTTTCCAAAGGCGCTTTAACCATTATTCAACACGACTTATGACGTTTGGCGCATTTTGCTTGTTCCTAGCATTTATTTTGCGTCTCGTTTAATGCATTTATTGAAGGTAGAACTATGAGTACTCAAACGGATTCGAACGCGATGGTCCACGAAAATGAAACCCAGCGTCGTCACTCAAGAGTCAAAATCCCCAGCAAGCTGAGAGTGTCGAGGGAAGATGGTAGTACTGATAGATTCGAATTACTCGATATCAGTGCAAGTGGCTTTGCTGTTTCTGCTGAATCATTTGGTTTTGAAGCCGGCGATTTTTCAGAAGGTACCTTGTCATTTAAATTCGACAGTTTAGAAATCGCATTAGACGTTAAGTTTCAAGTGGTGGCAAAACACGGCCAAGACACCCCCCGCTACGGCTGCGAATTCCACGAATTGGGTCGTGAAGAAATTTCGACAATTCGAACCATCATTACAAAATTTTTGAGTGGAGAAGTCACTAACGTCAATGATGTGCTGACGACCTTGTCTAGAGACAATTTCGCCAAGGAACGTCCGGATATGAGCCAAGCCCTATCTGGCGGTGATAAGGTCAAAGCACTCGTTTTTACAACAATGTTTGTCTTCATCAGTTTGCTTGCCTTCGCTTATGTTTTGTTCAATGTTCATCAAGCATTTTTCGTCATCAAAGCTGACACCGCAGTAGTCTCAGCCAGAACCAATGTTATTTCAGCGCCGAGAAGCGGACTACTCAATCTCCAAATTGACGCGGGTCAAAAAGTCGTGAACAAACAACCATTGGCAGTCATTGAAAGCCCGTTGTTAGTTGATACGTCTAACGTCGCAAGTGCTGCAGGTATGACGGAGAATGAGTTATCGACGTTGCTAGACAGAACTATTTCTAGTGTTGTAGAAAGCCGCTGTGACTGTGAAATTGTTGAGTTACTTGTTAGAGACGGCGAGTATGTATCACAAGGCCAAGCGATAGCCACACTCGGTGATGGCAGTGTATCGGCTTCGGTGCTAGCTCGATTTAAACACGCTGAACTAGCCAATATCGAAGTAGGCACCAAGGTTTATGTCTATCTAAGTTCTGATACGCCTCCTGTAACGGGCCAAATTACCAAGCTCGAGATTCCCGAGAACATCCGAGAAGAAGAGCACAAAGTACACAGTGTACTAGCCACAATCGAAACAGACGAAAAAATCCCGCTTGAATACCTCAAGCGCCCTGTAACAGTGAAAGTTGGCGAACTTGATGTGTTGCTGTAATGGGGCTTTTTCGAATGAAAATACCAGTAGCGTTACCTTGTGTAATCGCGGCTAGTTTGAGTTTACTCGCCGGTTCGGCTTATGCTGAACCCGAGTGGGACCCGTGGGTAAAAGCGGTGTTATCGTCTCAAGATGTGGCCCATCGCCCAGGCGGCAATAACCTAGAACAAGACAGCTGGCTGATCGAATCGCGGATTGGCGTGAGCGATAAAATCCGTACCAATTTCACGTGGTTTGTTGACGCTAGAGCGGTAGTATCGAGTGACAACACGACACTTATCGACCCCAACACCGAATTCGCTCAAGAAGATGGTGACGGTGAGAATTACTTTCTTCAATTGCGAGAAGCTTACGTGCGTTATCACGGCTTTACCCGACTGCCAGACGAGCATCTCACTCTTGGCTTGCAGCGAATAGATGACGTCGATGGCTTTTGGCTTGACGCTGATGTGGAATCTTTAGTCTGGCGTGGTGAAACGACGCAATTAGATTGGCAAATCGGTGTGGGTAAAGAGTTTGACACTTACCGAACTGACGCAGATCTCCTCGCGATAAATGATGATGTAACCCGGTTGTTTGCCAACCTAGATTGGGATTGGATTGCTTACCACAGTATTGGTATTGCTTATCTTTCCCAAACACAAAGCACCGACTTGTCAACAAACACCTTTGCGCAGACCTCCCTAGGCTATAATGCAGAATCCACTTGGCTTGGATTACGTCTCATGTCGAATTGGGATGAAAAGCGAAGCCCTCAAATGATCGCGTACAAGGCAGAGTGGATTCAACAAAGTGGCGACACATCTGTCGTCGAGCTCGATGGAAGTTTGTCACCAAAAGACATCAATGCCGATGCACTGGATCTGGGTGTTAGGCTGGATACTGGGGCTTGGTCATTTGGTGTAACCCATACTCGAGGTTCTGGTGGCGCAACCGAGCAAGAGACACAGAACTTTAGTCAAAGCGGTTTGCATTCCAACCGTGGTCACTATTTTGGCGTACGGCAACGCCTGTACCGATTTAATGAAGCCTTGCGTGCGGATGTGACAAACTTAAGGCACACGGGATTGTTTGTGTCTTACCAACCCAATGAATTTTGGGAAGCTGTGCTGCTCGTTGGTGATTACAAAAAGGATAATAGCTCACAAGACGTCTATTCATTTGGTCGAGAGATTGAAACCATTGCTGGCAATGATGATGTGGGAAACAGTATTGACCTCAATATCACTCATTACGCTCGTGATACCAACCCTTTTAACCTCAATTTAGTGCGCTTGCGAGCGGGCACGTTTTCACCTGGCGACACATTTGTCGACCAAAGTCGAGACTACCGTGTCACGCTAGAAGCGCAATTTAGGTTTTAGGAGGCGTAATGAGAATTGCACTATTAATTGTCGCCCTTGCTTCGTTTGCCAGTTACGCCACTACGCCTTCTGTACAAGTTCTTGATGTTACTGGTCAGTACGAGACAAAACCCCGTATTCCTGCCGAACTTATTGAAAGATCTGACTCGCTGTTTGCCGATATTGCCTCGAGAGAGACAAGAGGCCGAGTCAGTAAAATACGTCTTGGCGAGTCAAAAGACCTTCTAAAAACCATCTATTCAAGTAGTTTTAGTCGTTTTGCTCAATTACAACAGCAAATTCCACAAGGTATTTTCGTCACCAACGGTACCGTTACCCTCGCTCAAATAGCTAAGAAGTTTCCTGATAGTATAGAAAAGCAAGGCACAAAAGACTTTATTGCCCACCTGCCTATCATTGTCGATATCGGCGGTGCCTTGAGAATTGAAGGAGGCCAAACACTTAAGCTTTCGGCGAATACTGGCAGTTTTCTTCACAACAGTGGCGAGCTCTATCTCAACAATGCGACATTGTTGGGATGGGATCTGTCAACTAAGTCAGCAAGTGTTGCTAGTGCAGCCAATAACCGCTTTCGCCCTTTTGTTATTGCTTTTGGTGGCAGTAAAACCCTTGTGAAGAGTTCAACGATTGCGTCTCTTGGTTTCGAACAGTCATCATCCTATGGATTCACGGCACGTACGGCGACTTTAGCCGCGCTAAATATGCTCTCCCCGACAGAAAGACGTGTGGCGGAACAGCCTCCTGCCATCAAAGTTGCCGATTCATCTTTTGCTGATATGTTTGTGGGCGTTTACCTTGACGGTGCAAGTAACAGTCAAATCATCAATACTAAGATTACCAATAGTCGCGACACCGGAGTCCTGATTACCAATGATGCCAACGGCATTTATATGGCTGACAACACCGTCGCCCAAACGAAAACTAAACACGGAATCGCCATTTCTACCGGCGCATCTGATGTATTTGTCTTTAACAATAATCTTCATTCTAATACGCGTAACGGCCTTTTAATCGATAGAGTGACGAGCCCAGTCATAGTCGCGTTCAATTCTATTCACGCCAATTACAAAGATGGCATTGGCGTCTATGAATCTAGCGGTAGTCAAATTTATGGCAATAAGATTTACAAAAACCAGATTAATGGAATTCGCGTCAGAAGCTCCACTGCCACGCAGCTGTTGCACAACATTGCTCTGAGCAACCGAGGCGCCGCCGTTTACATTCAGCAACGTATTGGCGCTGACGGCACACCAAGGTTCCCGCTGGCCTCGTCAACCGTGTTTGGAGGCTTGATGGTTGAAAACAGAGGTGGTGCTATTTTTGCCTCTGGTTTTGAAGATTTAGTTTTGGGCAACCTTCGCGTGGAAAACAATGGCAGCCGCCCTTATCGCGGAGAACTAGAATCGGTCACGGCAGATATCATATTGAATACGTGGAAGGACAATACCGCGGCTCTCGTTTCACTCTCTGAGCAGGAACAGGGGAGTCAGCTATGAAAACATTATTACGGCTCTTCACAAAATCACGACGTACAAAACAGCGTGTTGCTATTGCCGTTTTGGCGTTTAATCTGATTGGCTGCGCAAACCTAGCTGATACCCGCTTGGCGAGACAGGATTTGCTTGATTCCCCTGAGGGCAATCAAGCACTTGCATTAAAAGATCTGCACTTTTTAGCAAACAAAGGGTACGCAGACGCAAAAATTGTACTAGCCGAATATTTCGCTAGAATCGGGCAACCCAAGCACATCGAAGAAACTGATGCGTTATTCCAACGTATGATTCACGTTTCTTACCTCTACAACAAACGCTACAGCAATTGGTTGTTTAATGTTGCTAAAGTGACGCCCTCATACCGAGAGAAAGCGCTCAACAATTTATGGCAACGGATGAAAACTCAGGGTGATGTTGGTCCTCAAATCGCTCGTCTAGAGCAAATTTATGAAGACGATGTCACCCCAATCGTCGATGAACTATTTACCTACATTGATGCGCAAGAAGGCCTGTACGACACAGATAAGGTGAAGATTATTGCGGAGTTAGACGACCTTTCACCTTGGATGGCGCAAGTCAACGAGATTTGTTCATCGAGCACTGCCGTGGAGTTTTACTGCCTCAAAAGCAAAGTGCGCTACGCCAAACAGAATGACACCCAGCAATTGAGCGCGCTGGCCCAACAAGCTGACAATGCTTTCATACAGGGATTGATGAGCAAAACTGAAGTCATCAACCTCATGAAATTGTTTGCAACACAGAACGACAAAGTCGGCTTTGGAAGCCGTGAATTAGCGTATGAATCAGCGGAAACGGCGATCCAACAAGACCCAGAAGTGTTTCTTGAGTATGCCAACTACGAAATCGGCCAAGCCGCAGTGTTTGCCAATGCTGACTACATCAATAAGTTAATGGCATTAGAGGATGATTACCCTATCGCGGGAGTGCTACTTGGTCGCATCTACATGGAAGGCCGTAGAAGCGTTGAATACCCTCAACAAGCAAAGGGGCACCTCGAGGCAGCACTACCGACACCAGAAGCCGCTTACTACTTAGGGAAACTGCTTATCTCTGGAAAACTGGGTAAGGCAGACTTACAAGCCGGGGTTAGTTATCTGGTAGATGCAGCTCGGACAGGACAGTACCGAGCTTATCGTGAGCTTCTTCAGTTGTTTTCTTACGGCAATGGCATCAAGCCAAATGCTTTGTATGCCAATGTATTTGCTGCGGTTTATCAAGAACTTGGGTTCGAGTTAACAGACTCAGACCGCCAGCTCCTTGAAGGTCATCAATTGGCAGAAGAGCAGCAACAACAACTATCACTAATGATTGAAGAGGAATTGAACGCCATTGTACCAGTTTCTGAAACATATTAAGTCAATGTGAATAGCGAGCGATAAAGCATGGTTTTTTCGTCAAGCATCTTTTTGTTTTTCTTTTTACCGCTGTTTTTAGCGTGCTACTACGTCACGCCATTTCGTTTTCGCTCTTTGGTGATACTGTTTGGTAGCTATGCGTTTTACGCGTGGTGGCGACTCGACTTCTTATTGCTCTTTGTACTGGTCACGCTTTGGAATTACTTTATTGGCCGCGCAATATTTGCCCACTTAAAAGACGATGCTAGTAAGGCTAAAACTTGGCTTACGATCGGTATTGTTGGTGACTTAGGTACACTTGGCTATTTTAAATACGCTAATTTCGGCGTTTCAAACTTTAATGAAATTTTGCTCTCGTTGGGCAGTGAACCACTATCGATGGCAAACGTGATTTTACCGATTGGTATCTCATTTTACATTTTCCAAGCCATCAGCTATTTAATTGACGTCTATCGAGAGGACACACCACCCAGTAGGCGATTTATCGATTTCGCCGCCTTTATTGCGCTCTTTCCACAACTGATCGCAGGTCCTGTTTTAAGGTACAAGGACTTGGCCTCTCAGTTTGAACATCGCCAACATACTTGGGCGCTCTTTTGTTCTGGTTGGTTTTTGTTTATGCAGGGTTTTGTCAAAAAAGTCCTCATTGCCGACAATGTTGCACCACTCGCCGACGCCGCGTTTTCTGGGCAAGCAGTCACTATGGCAGACAGTTGGATTGGCATAGGCGCTTACACCATTCAGCTGTATTTCGATTTTTCTGGTTACAGTGATATGGCGATCGGATTAGGGTTAATGATGGGCTTTAAGTTCATCAATAACTTCGACCAACCCTATATTAGCCAGAGTATCACTGAATTTTGGCGCAGATGGCACATCAGTTTATCAACCTGGCTAAGGGACTACCTATACATATCTCTCGGCGGCAACCGAAATGGCAGTGTCAAAACCTATCGCAACTTGTTTCTTACTATGTTGCTTGGCGGTTTGTGGCATGGTTCGAATTGGACTTTTATTGTTTGGGGAGCTTGGCATGGCGGCATTCTGGCAATAGAACGCTATACGGGTTTGGCGAAATACTCGGGGTTTTCTATCGTGCGTTGGCTAGTGACATTAATTCTTGTGATGATCGGTTGGGTGTTTTTTAGAGCCGATTCCCTCACGGATGCACTGACTATGATTAGCGCCATGTTTATCCCAGATACAAAGGGCATTAGTCCGGGCTTTGCCGTTGATGTAACGAATTGGTCGCTATGTGTCATGTTTATTGGCGCACTGATTGCGTTGATTCAAGGATTGCGGCAACATCTCAATCGCCTCGAGGGTGCATTGAGCCAAGGCTTGCTGCCGAGTATTGGCAATGTCCTTAGATTGCCCATTTTTCTGCTTGCACTGAGTAGCTTGATTGCATCGAACTACTCGCCTTTCTTGTACTTTCAATTTTAGGTGGAGCATTATGTTTAAATCACTGATTACGCTATGCTCGGCCACGATAATTGTTTTGATGGGTTTGACATCGTTTATCAATAGTTCAATTTCCGTCGACTTGGATAGCGCATCAGCGCTCAATGGTAAAGCGACACTGCAAGTAGAATCGCAGCTGAAAGAGGCCATTGGCTTACGCGAAGAAATCACTCAGTGGTGGGCGAAATTAGTTTTCACCCTGTTCAATGAAGGCAAAAAGGGTGTCATTATCGGTGAAGGTGGCTGGTTATTCAGTCGCGAAGAATACGAATGGCCTAAATCCGCACGCGCTAATATCGACAAGAATGTCAATACCATAGTCGAATTCAACCAAAAGCTCGCAGCAAAAGATATTCAACTTGTGCTTATCTTGGTGCCCGAAAAGGTATCCATTTACACCGAGTTCACGGACAAAGAAAGTGCACATCTGGCCTATTCCCTGTATGAGGAAGTTGCACGCCAATTGCAAGGTCAACATGTGAACCTAGTGTTACCTGATAGGCAGCTCATCGCCAACAAAGCAGCCTACCCTCAATTTTTGCGAACGGATACACACTGGACGCCACAAGGCGCAAATACGGTAGCTCAAGCCACTGCTGATCATTTAGCAAAATGGGTAGGCTCAGTGGCGTTTGAAACCGAACTTGCGCCTTCAAGCCCTCATCATGGCGATTTGTATAACTTTATTCCAATTGAGACGGCATGGCTTTACAACCATATACCACCCGATAACTTGGCGCTTCCAAGTACTTTTGTTGTGACAAGCGAGGATGACCCCTTCTCAGGCGATTTATTTGGCGATGCCCCCGAGCTTACCACGGCATTGGTTGGCACCAGCTATAGTGCTAATCCAGCTTGGAACTTCCACGGTTATTTACAACAGGCCATGGCCTTAGAGATACTCGATTATTCAAAAAATGGTCAGGGCCCACTTAACCCAATGGAAGCTTTTTTATCCAGTTCTGAAATAGAAGACGGAGACATCACACTGGTATTATGGGAATTTCCAGTGCGATATTTTGTCCAAGACTTATCTGTAATGTTTAGCCATTCTCAATCAGTAGAGGGTATAGAATGAAAAGGTTAGTATTATGCATTGGCATACTGTTTTCACTATTTGCCGTTGCCGGCGACGAAGCCCTTTACGGTAAACCACCGCCGCCTGATGCGGTATTTTTCAGGGTGCTGAATATCTCAGGGGAAGCTTTGTCAGTCACCCTTGATGATAAGCTCTTAATTGAGCTGGACCATCAGCAAATCTCACCATATGGCTTTGGATCAGCGGGCAAGGTCAATTTGAAATTAAATGGCCAGGCTATTGCTGTGGATGGCGGTGCCAAATCTCAATACACCTTCGTTTACTGGGGTACTGATACAGCCCCTCTTGCGCTAAAAGAGCAGCTCTTCGACAATAAGAGGCAAGCTCGACTAGCGATGTATAACTTATCAAGCGTGCCACTGGTTACGCTCAAAAGCTTTGATGGCAAACACAAAATTATTGAAAACGTCGGGACCAACGACTATTCAACGAGAGACGTAAGAGCGATTAAGCTTGCAACCGCTGTTTATGCAGGAGAAACCAAGCTTGCCGTCTCTGAGCCTCTGGTGTTAATGAGAGATAAAGTCACCAGTATTTTTGTATTTGGTGACGCAGAAACCAGTTCGTTGCTAATTACACAGGCAGACCAATGAAATTAAGCAGACTTTTGAGCGTATTTGTGCTGTTTCATTTTGCAGCATGGGGAGAAACACCACAGTACAAGGTTGAGTCCTACCCCTCTATTTGTGACGACATCAATAATATAGAAAAATACGACACTACGTTTCTGCAAAAACACTGGAAAATTATTGTTGGCGAAGAAGATTGGCTAGCTAACTCCAGTATGGATTTTCCCGATTACGGCCAAGCAACCTCAGATTTTTCCTTGCAAGAACTGCGCAGGTTAAAGGGGTTACTCGCCGAGTATGGTACGGAATTAATGATCGTCTACCTGCCGTCCAGAGGACTCAGCTATCCGGATGAGCTATCGGCTAGTGCAGCAGGCTATGATGTCAAATCTCAGCGCAAACAGTATTTACACACCCTTAGCGCTATCCGCGAGCAGGGTATCACCGTTCCACAAATGACCACGCTATTTGATAACAACAGCCAAGAGCCAATTTTTTATGAGAAAGATATTCACTGGTCCATAAAAGGCGCTCAAGAAGCAGCGAAACTGGTTGCGGCAAATATCGATAAGCTTGGCTTTGCCGATACCGATTATCCGCAAAAATATGAAACCGTGTATAACGGCGTCATGCAAGATGTGGCAAATGTCGAACAGGCTATTGCACAAATTTGTGGCTTTAGCTTTGCTCCGACTTACTCACCAACATACGTTACTGCAGAATTAGATACCGCTGAAAACACAGATAGCTTTTCTTTATTTGACGAAGTCACCGACGATATCGTGCTGTTGGGTACCAGCTTTTCCGCTCTGCCAAAGTTCAACTTTAATGGTTACATGCAAGAATACGCCAACGTGCCTGTTGCCAATTACGCGCTGAGTGGTGGCGGTCTCATCGGCTCTTGGGTTAATTATCTGAAATCAGGAGACTTCTTTGCTGCTCCACCGAGACTTATCATTTGGGAAGTACCAGGCTGGCGGGAGTTCGAGCCACGCTTTTTTCATGCATTTACGCCTTTATTCTTCGATGCATGTGGTCAATCTAACGCGATAATGCATGCTTCCCACCCCAGCGTTTCTACGCGAAAAGTGCCCAATGCATTATTTAATGCCGCTGGCAGCAAGCTCGAAGCAAAAAACTTGATGATTGAACTCAATTTCTCTTCGCCACACGTAGATGCCGTTCAAGTTCGAGTGTGGTTTGAAAACGGAGCGAGTCGAACCTATAACATGCGCCACCAATACCGTACTGCCAATGATGGCCGCTTTCTTACTACCTTGGGCAATGACCACAATTACCCGAACGAGAAAGTCGTTGGCGTCGATATTGAAAGCATAAAGTATTTTGCTTCAGGTGGTGAATCACCGACGTCGAGTGTGTCGCTGAGCCTATGTCCAAATCCAATGCCTTACCAAGGCTAGATTGGTGAGATTAATACCTTGGCGAGTGAGCTTGCCGATAGTCACCATTTTTGCGTTGCTATCTGCATGTTCACCCGAGAAAAAGGCGTCTATTCCTCCTGAGGTATTAATCGCGCCTCAAGGCTTTGATAAAACCGCGACGCTGACCAAGTCAAATACCGAATTTCCCTGCTATGATTTAGACCCCTTTACTCAACGGCTAACATTCCCTAGTCGTTACGAGGGCAGCGGTGCTGCTAGAGATGTGGTCAACCCGAGAGCCGAGGCTGAATACCAAAACATGACTCGCCAAATTAATCGTTTTGGTCAACAACTTACCCAGTTAGCAAACCGTTTATATCGGGGTGATGGCAATCGACAAACTTTGCAGTGTTTCACCGATCAACTTTTTAATTGGGCCAGCGCCAATGCTATGTTAAACGTTGCTAATCAAACGGGGGTCGCGGTCAGAAAGTGGAATCTAGCGACTTACGCAAGCAACTTGTTAAAGGTAAAGAACACACTCATAGCGCAACAAGATAACCATGTAAATGCACAGCTTGAAACCATCGAAAAGTGGCTTGTTGCCTTGGCTTGGCAAGTCAAAGCCGATTACAGCGACAGAGAAGAAAAAAAGGTGAATAACCACGACTATTGGGCTGCATGGTCTGTTATGACTGTTGCGATCTTGGTCAACGATCACACTTTGTTCGATTGGGCAGAATCTGTTTTTCTCAAAGGGATAAACCGGATTTCTGAGCAAGGATTTATTGTCAGTGAACTCAAGCGCGAGAGCCTTGCCGCTCAGTACCAAAATTTCGCTATCGCGCCACTTGTCGCCACGGCGGCATTTCTGAATGCAAATCAGCGCTTATCGCCATTGGCTTTAGACAAGCTCACACTTGCTGCAAATCAAGCTCTACGCACGCTTCATACTACTGAAGCGTTTGAGCAGCAAACTGGGGTTGCGCAAAAAGATCCCGAAATCGCTACCCGCGGTAGGATGGCTTGGTTACCTATATGGGTAACACTGGCTTCAAGCACCGAGACCCAAACCATACTCAACGAGTACGATATAGAGGGTACTAGCCGGCTTGGTGGTGACACGCGGGCCTTATACAGCCTAGAGTGAATCCAGCGACGTTAAGCGTTCTTGATTCTCTGACTCACTTGGCGCACTTGCCAACAGCCAGATCCTTTTGTAACGTTGTCACTTCAAAAGGTATGACTATCTTTCCTAACGGGCCTTTACAGACAGCACGGAGAGTAAAATATGAAACGACTGATATTGATGTTTACCCTGTTCATTGGAGCCGTTGGAGCGGAAGAATTGCAATTTGGCGAAACAGTAGACAAAAGCCAAGTTACGCCTATTTCAACCGTGATGTCCTCACCTGCCGATTTTGTCAATCAGACGGTAACCGTATCTGGCACCATTGTTGGCGTTTGCGCCAAAAGAGGCTGTTGGGTAGATTTAGCATCAGATGCCCGATTCCAAAAGCTGCGTTTAAAAGTGCAAGACGGCGAGATGGTTTTTCCGATGCACACGAAGGGGCGTCAAGCTATTGCTTCAGGCCCCTTGAGAGCCATTACGCTCGATATTGAAGAGACCCGTCAGCATCTGGCGGCTCTGGCCAAAAGGACCGGGCAAACATTTGATCCGGCGTCAGTCACCGAACCGATGGCCATTTACCAAATTGAGCCAGTTGGTGTCACGATTTTGGAATAAATGCTTGTCTATCAACTGGCTTAGATTCACCCGTAGCCTTCATCGGGATATTGGTTATCTCATCATAGGCTGTACATTCGTATTTGCGATTTCCGGCATTGCGCTCAATCACATACGCGATTTCAATATCAATTATGAGGTTGAGACACACGTTCGAAAGATTCCACTTGATATCAAATTGAGCGATAGCGAGATTAGTGCAACATTGCTTGGTGAGTACGCGAGCAAACTGACGGTAAAGGCCAGTTATTGGGAATCTCCATCACATTACAAGTTATTTTTGGACGGCGGGCACACCCTATCCTATGACGCTCAAACTGGTATGGCGACGATGGAAACCTTGGCTGCCAGACCGGTACTGCCTCACCTCAACCGGCTGCATTTAAATGAAGGCAATCCCTATTGGGTGATTTTTTCCGACCTATACGCGATGTGCTTACTTGTTTTGGCCAGCACAGCCTTATTTATGGTGAAAGGCGCCAACGCTGCTTTCAGCAAACGTAAAATTGGACTCGTACTCGCCGGTATTGCAATCCCATTATGGTTTATCTTTTTGACATAGCCATTGTGTCGCAAAAAAAAGACAGTTATCTACAGTTTTCGTAAAACATCTCCCTATTCCGCTTTTCTAATTTCGCTCAAAATGATTTTATTCATCTTCCCCAAAATTTAAATTTACCCATTAATTCAGAAGGTTAAAAAATTAAATTTCATATTTTTTCGTGTTTTTTAAAAGTTGGCATCGAACCTGTAATAGCTAATGTGACTTAACACTTCAATCAGGAGATTATTATGAAAAAGTCATTCATCACAGCAACCTTGTTACTCGCTTTCACCACTATCGCTAATGCAGAGCCACCAGCAAAAGAAACCAAAGGCACCGTAAAAGCTGAAGCAGTCAAAGTCGAAAACGCCGCTAAGAAAGATGCCAAAGCACTAGAGAAACAAGCAAAAAAAGAAGTTAAGTTGCTTGAGAAAGAAGCAAAGCAGATGGAAAAGACAGCTAAAAAAGAACTGAAAAAAGCGGAAAAAGCGGCTGAGCAAGATTCATAATTATTGCTCAAAATAGGGCCTGTTGATCTTTACTGAGCAAAACTAGTTCAGCCAAGATCAACACGTCCCAGTTCTCCCTCAAATATCACTATCAATACCGAGCCTAGCGCTCGGTATTGCATTTAGTCACATTAACTATCAACAGCTCGCGCGATAAATGGCTGAATTAATCAATCAGTCGTGTATCATAACTGCTCAGATCAGCTTGGCACCGAATCCGGTCGCTCTTTAGCTAAACAACACGGACTATCAAAAACAAAGGAAGCATACATGAATAAGCCTCTCATCATTGGCGGCGGTTTAACGCTAGTTGCACTCGGTGTCGCCCCTTACTTTGTCGGAACCCATGCGCAAACTGAAATTGAATCGGCATTAGCGAAGCTCAATGAAAACCCAGTTTATAGTGCCAAAGTCATTTCCTATGAAAAGGGTTGGTTTCACAGTAACGCAAAAATTGAATTTGGCTTTGACGTCGAATCCTTTTACGCGATGCAAGACATTCCTACCGAAGAGCTAGAACAATTAGAACAAGCGAAGTTCTCTGCCACACTGGATGTTGCTCATGGGCCACTTTATGTTGGCGACACCGTAGGGTTAGGTCTTGCGCAATTTAATCTACAAGTCGCTGCTGAAGAAGCCAGGGAGTATATCGAGTGGGAAGCAGATACCCCGCTTTATCACATTATCGGCGACCTAGGCTTATTCGGCGGTGTTAACTATACCGATGAAATCGCTTCGTTTACTGCTGCCGATGAAGAAGAAGGCGTAGAAGTTAAGTTTTCAGGTTATCAAGGCGAAGGTGTGACGAAAGGTGATGTTTTACATTACGAATCAACTGCTTCGAGCTTTGAAATCATTGACGAAGAGCTGTCGATTAGCATGGCGGACATGAAAATCTCTATGGACTGGGCAGCCGATATTGTCGCCGCATTCAACGGTGAAATGTTTGATTCAACTGTCGTCATGGACATAGCAAACGTGACGGTAAATGGCACTACGGTTGGTGACAGTGACATTGTGTTAGCGGGCATTAAACTCGACACCACTACGGCAATCGACAAAGAGGCAAATCAAGCCAGTACGTCGTTTGAGTATGCAATGCAGTCTGTTACAGCTCCAGATTTCGAGGCAAGTGACTTGGTCATCGCTATTGCCGCAAACCACCTCGATATGGACTTTATCAATGCCTACCAAAAGTTCACTCAAGATTCAGTCAGTATGGCACCTGACGAGATTGCACAGCGTGTTGAAACACTGGTTGATACGCATTTGTTACCAATGTTGAAAGCGTCACCTGAGTTAAACATTACAAAACTGGGTGGTACCTTACCAGAGGGCTCATTTGAAGGTTTCATGAATACTAAACTAGTCGATGTTGAAGCATTACCTGTTGTCCTCGAGGACCCTGCTTTCTGGCTTACACATATACTGGCTGACGCGACTGTCACCGCAGATGAAGCACTGGTACAAATGGCTGCGACTAGTTACATGAAGAGCCAATTGGCTCAAAACCCGCAAACTGCAAGTATGACAGAAGAAGAAATCGCTGAGCTTGCTGCGCAACAAGTACCTATGGTGATTTCGATGTTCTCACAGCAAGGTTTTATCAAGCAAGAGGGCGAAAAATACGTAACACAGTTCGCCCTGAAAGAGGGTAAAGCGCAAGTTAATGGTACTGAAATTCCACTACCAATAGGCGGTTAATCGGTCTTTGGACTCGAGTTGGCTTTAACTAACTCGAGTCTATTTACCCCGTGTTATGCTCCAATCAATTTTCTTGCATGCTTACCCAGTAATTTCTTCAAACACCAAGCGATAGAAAACGCCCCCACAACGCCAAACATTAAGTTACTTGCCCCTACAATACCTATCACAATAGGGTCTCTATTTTGGGCAAGCCATTCACTCAAATTAATCAGGATCAACGCAATAAAAAACACATGTAGAAAATAAATTGCGAATGAAAATTCACCGAGTTTCAGTAACCACGTTGGTGTTTTACATTTGGCAAGCCACGGCAGAATGAGCGCGATGATGCTCAGTTTTTGCAGGTATACAAAGGTTTGACGCAATGAAAATGTGCCTTGCTGAGGCATATCCAAATAGTAGGTAAACCACAGCCCCACACTGGCAGTAATGGCCAATAACCACAACAATTTTCTGTGCGCTGATAACTGGGTTTGCCACGTTTGATAATAGTGCCCCCAAAGCATACCCAAGGCGTAAGCACCTGTAAAATACACAAATGACTGTGGCTTCAGGAAATCGGGAAACGGGCTGCGAGAGATACACAAGGGTAATAAAGCCAAGAAAATTAACACCCATCGCGTCTCTGCACGTTTTAAACAAGCAGAGAGTATTGGTGTAATGGCAAACAGGAAAAACAGCATCAGGATATACCAAAAGTGAATCATGGCATTGCCCGTCAGAAGGTTGCTGATCATTACCTTCAGATAAGACTGTTCAGGTGCTACCTCAGCTCCCCAAGGCCAAAAATACGTTGTTGCAAACACAGATACCGCAACATACGGCAAAGCCACATTTAACAGTTTGCCGGAAAAAAAGTCGGGCCAAGTTTTGTGATGTAATACAAGAGAAAAAAGTAGCCCAGATAGGACAGCAAAGTAGAGGGTGGAGCCATGAAACAGGACTTCCGTTGCCCAGAAGAGTTCAGCGAGCCCTTCACCATTCAAACCGCCAGTCCAAAACAGTGAGAATGACCAAGAATGCGCCGCGACTATGGTAATGATGGCGAGCCCGCGAAAGGCCGCGAGATGCGAATAAAACACCGACTGGCTCATAAAGACATCCTTGTTGCTGAAATGTTAATCGCTACTATTTAACATTCAGCAACAAGCTACAACCGCAGGCCTAATGAATACGTATGCGTATACGTCGAGTGCCTTAATACTGCGTTAAGTGGCTATTTATCTGTCAGCCCGACTAAATATTTAGCTACGGTTTCCCACTGGGGATCGTTAGGATCAGACTGCATAGTAGAGCCCAATACTTTGCCATCTGGACCGATAAAAAACGTTGTAGGCGTACCCGCTACACTAAATACATCAGCGGCTAATTCATCACCTTCAACAACGGTTTTCAGAGCAAATCCACGTTCATCTAGCACGTCCTGAGGCTTAGCCCCTTCGTCCTCGCGAATACTTACGGCAAGCACTTGCAACCCTTGATCGCCGTATTCTTTTTGCAAGCGGTCTAAGGTCGGCTGTAACTTTTTACAATAAGGGCACCACGTCGCCCAAAAATGCAAAATGAGTGGTTTTCCCTGAAAATTCTTCGAGTTTACTTCCATACCATCTTGGGTTTTTAACACCCATTCTGGCATTTGTGTCAGTTTTACGTTTTCTTGGCTGTTTGCTACGGGCATGACAAGCACGAGTAACAGAGCCAATATCAAATGCTTCATTTAAGACTCCAATCTGGTTTCCCTACAAGACAGAGAATTAGCAAAGAAGATTTCATCTAGACTCATGGATTTATGTAATTCGTCGCACTAATCCGTTATGTCGCACTTTTACCAACCGATGAAAGGTACTCAAATCGAAAACCGCTAGGAGGTTTTCCACATAGATGATCTAAACACTAGGTGCTGAACTTATATACTATAATCATGGTTCGTTGTGCTTAATTGGTGTGAGATGCGTACTTTCTTTTTTCTTTGCTGTTGTATTGGAGCAGCATGGCGTGTTAACGCGGTACAAAGAGTTGATGTTATTGCGTTGGAATACCCTCCCTTCACCACCGCATTTGATAGCACAAATGGTACTGCATTCACGTTGCTCAACACACATGCTAGCCAGCACTTTTCCTTTGCAGTAAAACCCCTCATTCTGCCTCCTGCACGCGCCCAACAGCGTATTCTCTCTGGTGATTGGTGTTTAAGTTTTTACCCGCCTGCTAACCGCGAAAACTATCCCTTTATTGCCTTGTCAGAACAGCAAGTGAAATTGGGTTTATTCAGGAAAAAGCAGGCTTCGGTGTTTCAATGGCAGTCGCTTGATGAACTGTCAGGTAAACGCCTTGGGATCTTTAGGGCCCTGCAAAATCAAGGCATCCATTCGATGTTTGAGCATCTCGATCTCGTATATATCGAAACA
Organism: Alteromonas sp. 5NS40-0096; assembly: GCF_057544385.1. NCBI lineage: Bacteria > Pseudomonadati > Pseudomonadota > Gammaproteobacteria > Alteromonadales > Alteromonadaceae > Alteromonas > Alteromonas sp. 5NS40-0096. Next base: position 505,288 of record NZ_BAAJLQ010000002.1, on the reverse strand, counting down.
CTGCAACAAGGATTTTCATTACTATTGGCAGATAGAGTTGACTATGTATTCGGCGACAATGCGGCGATCGGCAGTTCGCCTATCTACGCTGACTTTGTTGAGCAACTGCAATTTTCCGATACGGTATTGATGCAAGTACCCGTCGGTGTATTTGTGAATCCAGAGTGCAAAGCCGTCGCAGGGCTAACGGAACCGCTTAAAGATTAGAAGGTATCGCTTGCGGTGATCCTAAATTCCACATTGCTAACCTCAGGGTGAGATTGCAAAGGGAACGCAATGTCAAAATGTACGACATGGGTTTCGGCAGATTTTTGGGCATACAGCCTTGCACCGATACCAATAGAACTTAGCCAGCCTTCGGTTTGATTGGGGAAAACATCACTTTTGAAAGTTCGCCCTGCATCAATAAACGCCACGCCACCAACTTGCAATAACTGAGCGATGCTCACGTTTGGATACCATCGGGCCTCTGCACTCAGTGCTAGCTTGTGATTGCCACGCTGAAACTCCAAGGGGTAACCTCTAACCCCACTGGTTCCGCCCACTGTTATCGGCTGATCAAAAAACGGATTTTCACTGAATGCCGCCTCGTGTTTAAAATAGAAACCAATCTTGTCGGTATACCGCTGAATTAACTCATTGGTTGTACGAAAAACAACTCGCGGTGTGTCTGTGTCTACCGCATCAATCTGAACGCTAAACCGATTGAGGGACAGCAATGAATCGCCCCAGCCATAGCCTTTACTAGCCGTCGCGTTAACGCGTACTAACGCTTCATCGTAAGCCTGCTCGTTGACGTTTACACCGATGCGAAAGAAACCATGCCAGCCCAAATTCACGTCCTCAGGCTGGTTGATTAAGCGTACATTTTTGAGTTCGCGAAACGCTTTTTGTTGGTATTCAAGTTCGTAAAATGGGGTAATGTAATGGCGGTCACGTATATCATCTCGTGGAGCAAAATCGCCATCGGCCGAAAACTGCTTTCGAATTGAATCAATGCCAATTCGTGAACGGGTTACACTGTTTAACCCGTTGTTGTGTAACCATCCCCATTGAAACTGAAACTGTTCAGTGTCGATAAACAAATCGTAAAAATCGTCGCCATTGAGAAAGAAAGTTTGCGACAGCCTGCCATCTTCGGCATAGGCCAAAAATGCCGTTGGTGTTGAAAAGCTGACAAATGGACGAACCAAACTAGCAGCCACAATGTTACCGTCATTCGCGTCGACCCAGCGTAGACCCGCTTTGATATTTTTATTGAGAAATAAAGGAAACTCGGTATTAAAACGAAAGCCATCCCGTTGTTCGTCAGAGAATGTTTCTAGTTGGGCAAATACGCCATACCCCAACAAGTTTCTATCGCGCATTCCCAGCGCGATATCGTTCTGACCGCCTTCCCGGCTAATATTAATGGTTGGCAGCAGTGTCCAAGTATCCCACACTTCAACCTTTACTTTGTTGTGTGCGGTTTGCTCAACGTTGGCGTCTTGAATGTAGCTAAGCGATCTCAGACTGCGTTCAATTTCATATAAGTCTTCGTCATCGAGGTGGCATTTGTTAAACGCAAAAGCCAATTCATTTTCGATAGTAATTGATTTGGTTGGTATTTTCAGGTCATTGGCCCAATGATGAAAAAACCACACATCATCGGCTTTGAGGTCAAAAATGTCGTGAGTAACAAACTCAAACTCTTGTCTCTGGTTTTCTGAATCACACGGAATCTCAGCAGACGTCTCTGCCACGACCGCTGGGCTCGTTAATGCCAGTACAAAAGCGATATGGTACTTAAGAAACAAAACGTTCTCTGGTTTGCTTGAACACGACTGCATTCACCTCCTATGTGTCCGTGAATGGAGTAACACGTTTACTCCACTACAAATAAGTATCCTTTACCTCGCACAGTTTGCAAATAATTGTCCGCTTGATCACCTAACTTTTTGCGAATTTGTGAAATAGTAATATCGACGAAACGATTCTGGCCGTCGTAATCAAGGTTCTTTAATGCTTTAAACAGTGTTTGACGGTCTATGATTTGACCTGCTTTTTGAGCCAAATACCAAAGCATGTCAAATTCAGGTGTATTTAAATCGATAACATTGTTATCTAACGTCACTTTTCTTGCACTGTGATTGATAACAAGCTGTTTAAACACTAACATTTTTGCACTCGGGGCTGCAGAAGGCGCGATAATGGGGTTGCTCTGAGTCAGGTCAGGAGCGCGCCTAAAAAGCGCATTGATTCTTGCCAATAGCACTCTTGGTTCAATTGGTTTTTGCACAAAATCATCAACACCAATTTCTAGGGCTACAACCTGATCAAAGTCATCAGTCGACGCCGTTAGCATCATAATAAAACCGTTGTAATATTGCCGGGCTACTTTACAAATACTGATACCATCTTGGTTGGGTAACATTAAGTCAACTATCGCCAAATCGGGTTGCATGGCAATCATTTTTTCTGCGGCTGGCCCACCGTCATTTTCTACCGCCACTTCAAATCCTTTGTTGGTGAGATACGTGGCAATTAACTCAGATAATTCAACGTCGTCTTCGACGATCAAGATTGTCCTATTCATGTCTTTATCAGTTGATTTGAGGCTCAATAACCATACATGACAATCGTTTAAGGTTCATCTTCTTCCTCGGATTCCTCTTCCTCAGGCTCGTCTTCTTCGGGTTCGTCCTCCTCAGGTTCGTCTTCTTCGGGCTCGTCTTCCTCAGGTTCGTCCTCCTCGGGTTCGTCTTCTTCGGGCTCGTCCTCCTCAGGTTCGTCTTCCTCAGGTTCGTCTTCCTCAGGTTCGTCCTCCTCAGGTTCGTCTTCTTCGGGCTCGTCTTCCTCAGGTTCGTCCTCCTCGGGTTCGTCTTCCTCGGGTTCGTCTTCTTCGGGCTCGTCTTCCTCGGGTTCGTCTTCCTCAGGTTCGTCTTCCTCAGGTTCGTCCTCCTCAGGTTCGTCTTCTTCGGGCTCGTCTTCCTCAGGCTCGTCTTCCTCAGGTTCGTCTTCTTCGGGCTCGTCTTCCTCAGGTTCGTCTTCTTCGGGCTCGTCTTCCTCAGGTTCGTCTTCTTCGGGCTCGTCTTCCTCAGGTTCGTCTTCCTCAGGTTCGTCTTCTTCGGGCTCGTCTTCCTCAGGCTCGTCTTCCTCAGGTTCGTCTTCGAATTCTTCCTCTAACTCGTCCTCGAGTTCTTCCTCTCTGAGTAAAAGCTGGTCTTCCTGTTCAAACTCTTCTGGTGGACTCGGCTCATCAGGAGAATAATCTTGAGTTTCGGCAATGTCAGGCTCAGTAGCGACATCAACTTCCAGTTCAACGATATTCTCTATCTCTTCAAAGCCCGTAGCGATTTGCTCAAGGCCGATATCTGGCTCAACGACTGTGCTAGCTGGATCATTTGAAAAATGGTGGCTTTGAGGTGTAATAAGCCACCCTTTCAATTCGGCATTTTGGTCCTGTGTGAGAAGTAACCTATCTATTAGGTCGACTTCTTGAGATGGCTGTCGCTCAACCGGCATCACCTCAGGCAAAACCTGATTCGTTGACAAGGCAACCAGTTGCTCCATTGCTTGATATTCATCCCAATACGCTAAAGTTTGCCTTGCAGCAACGCTACTGGGATACAAAACTAGGCCAACACTTAGCGTCATAGTGCAAGCGATTCGGCAATTGTTGGTGTTTTGTTGTTTTTTGTTGGTGGACATCAATTACACCAATTTATGCTGCAAATCTGGCAATTCCACACTGAATCGTGCTCCGCCAAGTTCGCTATCAGACAGGGTTATCTTCCCTTCATGTAATGTGATGATTCGATTTACAATCGATAACCCGAGCCCGTATCCTTTTTGCTGTTGATTAATTTGACTATCGGCGCGATAGAACGCGTCGAATATATGTAGTTTGTCTTTCTCATCTACTCCTGGGCCATCATCTTCAACATGAATTCTGCAGCCTTTAGGAGAGTTGGTTAGCTGAACACGAATAGCGCTTTTTGCGTGTTTAAGCGCATTTGAGCATAAGTTTTGTAGCATTCTCTCGATAGATACTGCATCACCGATGACAACACCATCGCTAATGGCGTTAAATTCAAAATCGACCTTGGGATAAACGGGGGACAAATTTGATCGTATATTGATAAGCACATCATTTAAATCAATTGGTTCTGATACTAGCACTGGTGTTTGTGTAAGCTTGTGGTAAGCCAAAATTTCATCTATCAACTGCTCGACTTGAACAATATCACGCCGAATTGGATCCGTTTGTTGCGTTGCTTGTCCCTCAAATTCATCATCGATAAACGCTAACTTAAACCGCATCCTCGCAAGCGGCGTTCGCAACTCATGCGACACGGCTTGCATAATCCCCCTTTGGGTGTCGAGCAAGCCATTAATACGAGTTGCCATGGCGTTAATACGCTCACTCAATTTCGCAAAATGGTCATTGCCACTCACATCGACTCGGGCATTCAGCTCGCCCTCACCAAACGCCTCAACCATTGAATTGATGGGTTTTATCCGCGAAGCCAATACAAAGATAATCCAATAAGCCACACAGACAAAAACAACCGCGATCACCAAGACCATCAAAACAGCATCCTGTGCGGGTAAAACTTCAAACGTCGAAATTGGACCAACAATAAAGACCCTTTCCTGGTCATATGGGGCGTAAATGTAGAATTGATTTTCATCGGTATTGTGACTCACTACCACCCGCTTACTCAGAAGATCTTGTCTTTGTTGTGGGTCAAGTGAGGTATCAACCAAGCTGTCTAACTTCAAGAAATAGGGCGAATACCGCCTCAGAGCATTGATGTCAGGACCATTGTTCATACTGCGAAGTTTACTGAGAACCAGTAAGGCATGAGCTCGAAACTGCTGTTCGGAAATACCGGGAAAGCGAATGTATTCAGTGATGCCGTCTTGCCCGCGAAATGCAAACACGATGTTGTCTGACTCGCCCACCAACATCATGGGCCCGTCGCTGACACTAGGGTGAAGTCGAAGCGTGGGAATCTCACCGGCGAGATCCCGTTCCTCCAATCGAGATGCACCAAGTAATCGATAGGCAATCTCCAGATAATTTTCACGCGCTTGTGTCGATAGCGTGCCAACACTGTCTTGTATTATCGCCAGAGAGCCAGTCAGTACATCGTTTTGATAGGACTGTAGTCGCTGTGCGTAAGTATAGGAAAAATAACCATAGCAACCTGCCGTTGCTGCCATCACAGCCAAAAGAATGGAAAGGTAAAACTTAGTAAACACAAATAGCCTGCTTGTTTAGCGCGATTGAATATAAAGTGACACAGAAAAGCTCCCCCGACAAATTGTTACCCACTGGTTTGTCACCATTTCTTTCCTTTCGTCAAATGTCGCTACAAAACTCAAACAAAACCAATACATACTTTGTTTACCTTGGTTTCTACACTGAGCACATCGTTATTTTTTGGCCAATGCAACATGCTCAATCCAATGCCTTTACCAACAAAGCACTATCTGGCTTCACTGTTTTTACCACTACTCCTTATCGCTTTAGCGGTCGGGGTAATCCTCGTTCGTAACGACTCAAACCCAGTTTTATTTGAACATTGGGTGCAGCCCAAATCCGTCTTCAAAATCGATACGCGCATCGCATTTACGCCGGGGGAAAGAGAAGCCTCAATCGCGACATATCTGCCTGAAACCAGCCACAGTCAGTCGATTATAGACAGCGGCAGCCATGCTCCACACATGCAGCAGAGTATGTCTAGCAGCGCCAACGGCTTGTTGAGTCACTGGCAAGGAACTGCACCAGCGAGTTTTATCGAGTTGTCTCATACACTCGCCATATCTGGGCTCAGCTATGATATTCCGTCGACACTTTCCATTGATCGGTCTTCATTAAATGAATGGCAACACTACCTCAGAGAAACTGACGTCATTCCAGTTAACCACCCAGAAATAGAACAAGCATGGCAACAAATTAAACCTCAAGACGATAAGGTCTTAGATACGCTACGCGCGATTTACCAATTCACTAGTGCACTACCTACTCTCCCTTTTAAAGGTACGACGGATTCTCTCACAGCATTGAGACTGGGGGCGGCCAGTTGTAATGGAAAGAGTCGACTATTCGTCTCCTTGGCGCGACGTGCTGGCATTCCCAGTCGATTGGTAGGAGGCATAGTACTGACCTCAGGAAGTAAAAAAACATCCCATCAATGGGTTGAGGTAAATGTTCAAGACCAGTGGATACCTTTTGATCCCACAAACAACCATTTCGCAGCGTTGCCCTCACATTACCTTGGGCTGTATTGGGGAGATAAAGCGCTTTTTACCCGCAGTGCGAATATTGCGTTTGACTATCAATTTGATATTAAGAACCTGACGATAGCCCCGTCATTGCAGCCTCATTACAACCCAGAATACCGCGAAGACTTGAGGTTTTCTCTGGCAAGTATTCTGACAGGATTAGGGATAGCGCCACAAACCAGTGCTATTTTTCTCCTGCTGCCGCTGTGTACACTGCTGATCGCTACCCTACGAAACATTATCGGTTTGAATAGTTTCGGGACTTTTATGCCGATGTTGATTGCGTCTGCCTGTATGGTGATGGGGCTTGTTGTCGGGCTTATGGGTTTTGTTTTCATTTTGAGTATTGCGACATTAAGTAGCCTACTACTCAACCGTTTAAAACTGCTTAAAATTCCACGTCTCGCGATTTTAGTCACCGGCGTGAACCTCGCGAGTATTGCACTTCTTTATCAGTTAAAACAATTCACACCACTGGAAATTGGTATGATGTCGTTGTTTCCAGTGATCATTATCAGCTTTATTGCCGATAGCTTAAATGACCTCATTGAGGAGCGGCAATGGGCCACGTTGGCAAAAGAGTCTGCAGGCACATTAATCAGTATCTGGGTTTGTTTTTTAGCAATGCAATCTCCGTTGCTACGGGGCATATTCGCAGTGTATCCAGAAGTTTACTTGGTTGTATTGGCGGGCCTAATTCATATCGGCGGCTGGACGGGACTTAAACTATCTGAATTATTTAGGTTTCATCATGTCCTTGAACAACACGGTAATGTGCTAGGCATCAATGCAAGAAATACATTGTGGGTTGCTCAGCACAATACTCCCGACGCCTTAAAAAATGCGACGGATAAGTTGGCCACCAAACACCAGTTAAAAGCCAATGGCATCCCTACCCCAGAAACGCTCGCTATATTCGACCGCTTACCCTCTCGCTCAGATGTACAAAAAGCACTAGGAGGCCTGACTAGTTTCGTACTCAAGCCCAATCGGGGTAGCCAAGGAAAAGGCATAGTGGTCATCAAAGAACGTCAGGATGACAGTTATATTTCTATGGGCGGGAAAACCTGGTCTGTACCGACTTTACAACAACAGATAGGTGATATTATTTGCGGTCGCTTTTCTCAAGACAAAGCAGATATTGCCTATCTTGAGCCACGTGTTACCCAACATCCAAGCCTACAAACATTAGCGCCCCATGGATTGGCTGACATCCGTGTCATCGTGCTCGAAAAGCGAATTTTATGTGCAATGTTGCGCCTTCCGACGCTGCAATCAGATGGCAAAGCGAACTTGCACCAAGGTGCCATTGGCGCGTCAGTACATTTAGAGAATGGCACTATCACCCGAGCAAAACTTAAACGACATATCGCCACTCATCACCCCGATACTGGTTTTGAACTTGAGGGATTTGTCGTACCTCATTGGGAGCAAGTCATTGCGATTGCACAGCGTTGCGCTGACACCAACGAACTTGGCTACATGGGGATTGATATCTGTATCGACGCGCATCTAGGGCCTCTCGTCCTTGAAGTGAATGGCCGTCCCGGCCTAGAAGTGCAAAACGTACAAAATACGAGCCTTAATAATTTGGCAAACCCCAATTTACATCTAAAAACGGTATGAAAAAGAGTAAAATCATGAATGTTAGCACCTACCTTTTTAGCGCCATTTTCGCGTTATTTATTGCCCTGATCAGCAATGAAGACCATTTATTTGATACCCGAAAAAGTATTCAACGCCATATTAGTTTAACTGTCTCTCAAGAGGTGGCTGAAACCGATGAAAAGGGCCATACCGTCAACCTCGACAGCCAGATTAACGATCTGGTGAACTTGAGTTTACAGCACCTTAAGTCTCACTCTCCAGCTGAATTCTGGTCAATAATAGAAAGCCAAACAGGCGAAATTCAAGACGGTGTGTTAAACCAAGTTGTATCTCAATTGATGGCTGAAAACCACTATGCTTCGTTGCGTGAAGTGTTTGAACACGTTGATGAATCAACACGCATCAAACGCCAGATTCAATTTCATTACGCTAGAACACTCAACAAAATAGGCGCCAAACAAGACGCCATTACCGCTTATCTCGCCTTGTTGGAAGCCATCCCTTCACATCAGTCGGCTGCTATTAATTTAGGTATTTTGCTCAACCGGGAAAAGCAGTACCAACGCACTATAGATATCTTGACACCAACATTGTCGTTGAGTGCAGGTAAGAAAAAGGCCAAAATACTGGCCTTAATTGGCACAAGCCACAAAGCACTGCGTCAATGGAAAATGGCAGAAAAACGCCTAATCGCATCGATTAATTACCGCCCAAGTCACAGCGCTACTTGGCTCAATCTAGCTCAAGTTCAGCAAGCGCGCGGGATGCCTTATACTGAAGTCAAACAAACCTATCAACGAGCAGTTGCTCTCGCACCAGACGATTTCACGCCACAATTTGAATTGGGTAATTTCGCTCTGGAGTTTGCAGACTACGGCAGTGCGATTAAACACCTAAAACAGGCAAGTAACCTCAATCCTAAACACATGAAGTCAAGGCAAGCATTCGCATGGGCTTTGTTTGAGGCCAATCAGTGGGAAGCGAGTCTGACGCACTGGCGTTGGTTAGAAAAACACGGCACGAGAAAGTCCTACCGCCTGACGGCTAAATACATGAAAACCATTATCAATGGAGAAGAAAACCAGTTGAGGCCTATGTATCGCTCGCAACGAGAAAAGCGTTACGTAGAAGCCCTATCCCTTGCCCAACAACAACATTGGAAAGAGGGTATTACTACGCTAGACGGCATTAGTCCAGATAACCCTTTTTACCTCAGAAGTCTGTTGAGGAAAGCCACCTTGTATCGTCAGCTCGGTGAAGACGATAAAGCAGATGAAATCAACGAGTTGATAAAACCCATTCAGTTGACCTACGATGACAGTGCGGCGTTACCATCTCGCCCTACGTGTCCTCGGGCTGAACTTTGTATCGCATTTAATTAATCGGAGCAGAAACGTGAAACCTACCTATTTAGCCCTGTGCGTCACTGGCGCAGTGGCATGCAGTTCAGTAGACGCCAGCCCATTGACCCTCGAGCTTGAAAGCGGCTTTGGTTTTGATGACAATCCATTCAGGCTCAATAACAGCTTTAATCCTCAGGAGGATACATTTTGGCTTAATGATATTGAGGCCAAATTGGACGCTACACAGCACCTCAGCATTAGCTTAGGGTTGAGAGACCAGCGTTATCAAGACAACGATGATGCCGATTCGCAACGAATTAAAGGTAGTATTCGTTATCAGCGCGAATACAAAGATTGCAATTGCAAAATAGATGCGTCTGTAAACTATCGAAATATCGACCGAACTTACATCAGCCGATTCACAGGCGTACGCTTCGCATTTGGAGGTCAAGATGCCAGTGACCGCTATGACTTTTCAGAAGTGCGCCCGGATTTCACTTTCACCTATCAATTCAACAAGCAGCACAGTGTGTCAACAAACCTGCGAATGGTCGATCGGGAATATGAAAACTACACGAGTATTGGTTTACCCAATTTAGACTTTAGAGAATTTAGAAATCGAACCCAATGGGAATACAAACCCACTAAGTCGAGCCGTTATCAGATCTTCGCAGAATACCGATACAGGGAATACGACGACCGATTAGCTGTTGACGCCAATGGTGACGATATTCTGGATGTCATTTCCGAATACGACCATTGGAAATTGGGCTTGCGAACGCGTTTTAAACTGGCCAAGGGGCAATGGTTTTACGCCAACGTCGATTACCAAGATAGAACAGATAATGGTGAGGGCTTTTTCGACACTGAAACGACCCAGTTGTACCTGCGTTATTACGCTCGTATGGGCAAGACCACTAAGCTAGATATAAGCGCAAGATACACCGATTTGAATTACCCCAGAGGACAACAGGCACAAGACGTTGAGAACCAAGACGAAACACCGAGTTCCCAAGGATGGTACTATCGGGCCCATATCGAAACTCAGCTTTACACATTCGCCGACACGCCACTTATTGGCTATGTAACTGCAAATTATTCAGATGTATCCGCTGACTTGAACGCCTATGAATTCGACCGAGCTCGATTAACGGCTGGCATTAAAATACAGTTTTAATCGACAGTGATCAGTGAGGCAATATGGTTAGCCAAGACCGTATAGCCTCTGCTGTTCAAATGTACCGCGTCAGACTTCATTTCAGGTTGAGAAAGTAATTCACTCAATACTGACTCGACCAGTACTACGCCATGGGAGTCGGCAATTTCACGGTATAAAGGGTCTGGAGATAAAAACAAACGGGGTTCTGGTACTGCAACCACAATGACATAAGCACCAGAATCTGACGCCAATGCTACCATTTCTGATACATGACGTTGCATTTCGAGTTTGGAGAGCTTGCGCAACATATCATTACCTCCGTGGCAGATTACCACCACACTCGGCGAATACTTGTTTAACAAGGGTTTCAAGCGAGCAAGACCATCTGATGAGACCTCACCAGAAACGCCCGCATTTACTACTTTCACCCCTAACTCTTGCTCAAGTACAGCGGGATAGCTAGCCCACTCTTTAGCTCCAACCCCCAGAGTTAGGCTGTCTCCAAACGCAAGGATTACGCTATCAGTATTCAATTTAATAGGTGGGGTTTGAGGTGAACAGCCAATGATCAATGCCAGAGAAAAAAGGGCACAACACATTGTCCTGAATGCGTAAAGTGGACTACTCATTGTTTAGACCTGTATGCGAGATATCCGGTAACGCCATAAAAAACAATAGCGCCCAGCATGCCAGTGTATAAACAAAATTTGTGCAAATGTTCAACCGACATCCATTCCAAAAAAGGGTTGTTTAACACAAACGGGTAAAAAGGTTGGACGTCACTGTGCATAATACCATCGAGGATTACATGGCTAACCCCACCGAAAAAGGCACTTAATACAGCGACGGGCCAGCTTATGATCACATGGGAAATCGGCCGAGAAAACCGTATTAGCCGCAACCCAAATTCACCGAGGTATTTACCAGATACCGCAGAAAATATAGCAATCAGTGAGCAACCAACAAAGGTGTGCGAAAATCCATGTAGATGACCGTGCCCCACCAATAAAACCCATAAGGGTTGCAAATCCATGATGATTTGCGACCAGCCAAACACCATTAAACTAAAACTGCCCTGCAGTAGCCCTTTAACCAAGATACCTGGGCCCATGTGAAATGGCGTAAATGGCATCCGCTGCCTCCTCAGAAAATAGAGAGCCTGTGATTTTTTAAATTAAATCACAACTTTTTCTGATCTTCATGCGACTTATTAAATATCTAACGAGAGGATTTGATGATGAATGTTAAAACACTGGCGGTCGCAGCCATCGCATTAGGTATTTCTGCTACTAGCGTTGCACTGCAAACAAGCAATGATGATTCGGATTTTCAAATAGTGGCAACAAAGAACTGCCAAACGGTATATGTTGACCAGCCTAACCAATCGGTACTGGAGGCCTATCGTGCATTGAAAGACGATGAGGCCTCAATGCGCGTACTGGAAGCCCCCATTCGAGATTTAGAAGACCAAATCCGAGAATTTACCGATCAAATCGAAAGCCTTACCGAAGAAGCAGTGATTGAAGATGACGACAGAGTCATCATCAACAAACACAAGCTTGAAGAACAAAAAGCAATCAGCGAAGCGCTAGAAACCTTCATGCAAAGTCACCAACACAGCTTCGATGCGCTATCTGATATGGGAGACACATTATCGGAGAAAGCCGATGATTTTGAACGGGCGATTGAAGATCAACTAGACGGTGTTGATTACGACCAGCTACACCTCTATGAACCCGGTGAAACTCGCTATAACCATCGCTGCGTATCTGGCAGTCAGGCCATCAGTTTGATGTAAACTAAATCAACGGTGGTGGCGTAAACAGACAGTATTGCCATAATGAATAATGTCTGTTCTACACAAAAGTGAGCGAAGTATTATGCTGACAAACCTTGCCCCACCACCTCTAGCACTGACCTTCAGAGAAGTTTCTGCGCCAATTGAATGGGCTCAAACTTGGTTTTCACGCGCCAAATTCGGCGCTCTGCCTAAAGGTAACAAGGAACCTATCATTCTGGCACCAGGCTATATGGCGGATAAATGGTCTATGCGCCCGCTTAAGCGCTTTCTTCACTCTCTCAACTATCAAGCAAAAGACTGGAATTTAGGACGCAATTTAGGGCAAGTCGATGAAGATATTGTTCGTCTTGGCCGCCAAACACTCGAACTCGCGGGAAAAACAAAGAAACCTGTCACTCTGATTGGCTGGAGCTTAGGTGGGGTTATCTGTAGGGAAGTTGCTCGGTTGTTTCCCGAAGCCGTTAAAGAAGTGATTACGCTAGGTTCTCCAGTCACCGGTGGTCCCAAATATACTGCGGTGGCCAAGCGTTACGCCAATCGTAATAACGTTGATGTCGACGCCTTGGAAAAAGAAGTATTAGCGCGTAATGCAATTGGGTTTAACCAACCCATAACCGTAATATTCAGCAAAACTGATGGCATTGTGGGCTGGCAAGCAGCCCTTGATGTATATAATGCTCAGGCCAAGCATATTGAAGTAGAAAGCACCCACCTCGGCATTGGGGTGCACACAGACAGTTGGTTAGCCATCGCGAAGACACTTGCAGGTCGGTTCAACGAGATTCAATATAGTACCCTAGCCGATTTAATTGGGGACGACCATGAATTACACGTTGCGCCCAGCAACCGAGAGTGACATCGACTTTTTGTTGGATTTGCGCCGACGAACAATGAACCACTATTTAACGCAAAATGGCGTAGATGCTAGCGATACTCAACACCTGCATCGTATTCAGTACCAATTTGAAGATGCACAAATCATCGTCTGTGATGGCCAGGATATCGGCTTATTCAAAGCCAGTTACCTTGAAGATAGGCAATTGTGGTACGTCTACCAACTTCAAGTCGTGCCAGCGTACCAAGGAAAAGGAATCGGTAGGAGACTACTTGTCACCCTATGCGACCGGGCAAATGCTTCAGGGCTGGGTGTAGGGTTAAGTGTGTTGAAGGGCAATCCAGCTAAAAAGCTGTATGACCGCCTGATGTTCGAAGTGGTAGAAGAAACCGCTTCTGAGTATGAAATGCGTTATAGTTTCAATACGTAGCAAGTCGTATGTTGATTCCGATTGGATCAACAAAAGCGATATCCCTAGCATTCGTATCTATATGTATAACCCGTTAATTTCACAGCTTGTCCCTAAGGCAACAGTCGCCGCTTATAGCCAAAGCTTGCAAGGGCAAAGATGGCTGTGTGCGAGCAGGTTGCCAGATATGCCGAATATTCATCATGCTTTTCGTTATCTAACACTCTTAAGTAGTTTGTACACGAGACCAATTTCGAAAACTACACAACCTATTGCAAATGGCAGCAGCAGGAGTATTTCAGCCCCATGCCCTAGCGTCATATTTTGAAAAGCGCGGACCAGAGCGCCCAGTGAGTAAAAGATAACCCACCCACTGACAATACTCAGAGGGAAACAAAGTAGGGCGCGAAGCCACAGTCTCTTTCGATGTAATTTGTTGTTGTTAACAAAAAAGCCATGCATTTCATACCAGAACGCTTTACTTTTCTTACCTAAATAGTTGTCAAATGCTTCCAAAGCAATACCTTCGTGATTTCTAGCAATCAGAATACCTTCAACGAACCCGACCATTGCACAATTCGATATGCACTCATTAGGGTGTGACCCCATTTCCTCGATAAACTTGAACGCTTCTTTCAAAAGCGTAAAGTTGCCAGCTTCATATTGCTCAATAACGTATGGAGAAAAGGAAAATGCTACATCATAAAGATTAAGCTCAAGCGCTTCGCCGAGCTCTTCAGCTAACTGTATTTCTTGTTCGACATACTTATTCCAGTATTGCTCGAAGGTAGTGAGTTTGCAGAGAAGCTGTGCTAGCACGTCCTTTTCCTCAGCTGTCATATGTTAGCTTCTCCCTCAATCTAGCCCGTCAGATAGGGCTCTTTATAAGTATTGACTTCAAATGTTTGGATATTTATTTTTTACCATTAGTTGCTTTTGCGTCGCGTCCAATAAAAAAACCCAACAACGCCATTTCAGGAGCCAACAAGATGACCAAGAGTTCGCCCCCGCGATTAGTAGCGTCAAAGTCAGCTAAATACATTAAGCCCCTCCAAAAAAGAATGGAGCGTCATAGTGATGTTTATTACACTGTTAAACCAGCTTTAGGTTTCACCACCAATAAGAACAAGCCTTAAATCAAGCGGCTGTACTTAACTTATTTTACGACGACTGGTTGTCAGTGAACGTAAGCCCATCCGCCTCGTTCGGCGTGGCATTGATCACTAGCGTACCTGCCATTTTGTCGTGCCATCCTTGCTTTTTCGGGTCCCATGCAATCCACAGAAACCCCAATCCTAAAAACAAGCTGGAAATATAATAGCCAATGTAACGAATAATTGATTGCGAACGCCCAATTGGCTGGCCAGTTTTAGCATCAACAATTTGCGCTTGTAACACCATTTTTCCCGGCGTTGCCGCTTTGTACATCCAGAACAAAATTGTCGCAACCAGCGGGAATAGGTAGGTAATGACAAAATCTGCTCCGCCTGCGATTGCATCACCCGATTCCCAATACTCTTCGCCATAAATGGCGAAGAGTAGAGGCAGTGTGATCAACAGCAAAAGTAGTGTATCAATCAAGGATGCGCCCAGCCTTGCCCAAAATCCTACATACTCATGCTCGACGCTCATGCCAGTCTCTTCAATGGGTTGTTGTTCCATGTTGCTCTCCATTTTATTGTTGTTTACTTCTCTGTGTGTAAATCGCTGCGTTAGAGTGATGTATCCGCACTCTCCCAAACCACATTAGTGTTTTTGATACCAAGGCCTTTTTTAAACGTAATAGGGAAACTCAAGTTGGGCTCATTTACCCACCCTCGTTCAACAAAAAGGTCGTAGCCATCAAGTTGTTTTTCATACCGAACTGAATTTAACCAAATTGCGTCCCATGCTCCCAGAAATTCCAAATCATCTAAACTGTCCGGATAGACACCATTTCTAACCTTGTGCAGTTCGATCAAAGACACGGCAGATACAAAGTTTTGCGTTCCAAATGTTTTATCTGCATGGGGCACCGGAAACTCACAGGCTGAAAGTAGCCATAGTGCGCTAAAAATTATCAATATACGCTTGGCAACGCTGAATCTATGTAAGTGATATCTGTTCATTTTCAAGCCTCTGTGCCCTTTATCTCATTTGCCACGGCGTCTACCTTGCGAGCCATAGACGCTGAAACATAGCGCCTACCAATCAACATGCTGATACCACAAAGTAACCACACTACTCCCGCGATAATCTCCGCTTGAGTCAGCCTATCTGGAATCCGCCACGCCAGTTGCAGTGGCAATATGCCGCGTATCACACTCACCAGGCCTATCACTAAAGTGGCGAGCTTTTGCATGGGCAGAGGGCGTATCCAGTTTGCCGCGGCTAATGCATACGCGGCGCAAAGTAAGAAGATAAATGAAACAATAATAGTGCCGACAACTGACAACCAGGTGCCGTTTGTGGCTGACTCAATGATAATGTTCGGGGCCATTTGGCTTCGGAAGCACTGTGGGCCAAGATACAGACAAGACATATGGGCAATAGCCGTTGAGACTGATACTAGCGCCACCAACGCTAACAGCCCCCTCGACAAGATAGGTGTATTCATCGCAAGTCCTTTTACTACAGAAGGACCCAGAGTATCAAACTTCACCTATCGAATCGAGAGCGATACCCCAAGAGTGCTAGCCGTGTAAATGCGAATAAATGACCCGTTGGGTTTTCATTAAGTTCTGCTTAGCGATAGGCCAAAAAATAGCGATATTGTCATATTGCCCATTTTCTGAGTCTGCCTCTAACTGGTTTGCCATGTCCTCAAGGGGCGGAGATTCAATCGAACGAATCAAGTGGATAAGCTTTTTCGTTGCACTCATCAGCCTGCGGTTGTCTCCCGTTTCTGTCGCCTCATCGGCGTCAGTAATGGCTTTATCCAACTTTTGGTTCAGTTCAGTCAACGAAGGAACGAGTGACGTTACCTGCTGACTGTGTTGCAAATAAGGTAGCAAATCAAACCAAATACTGGGGTTTTCTGGCATATCAAACGATGCATACTCAGGCTGATTTTGACTATCAGGCGTGATTTCTACCACATTCTCAGACTGTTCAACGGCAAGTTGTTTGGCCGCCCGCGCTTTGGCCTCGGCTTCTTGTTTGGCTTGCTCTCTCGCTTGCGCCAATTCCACTTTCTGCGCCTCAACCAAGGCCGCTTCTTGTTGTGCCAGTTTCGCAGCGCTGTTCGCCAGGGCTTCTTGTGCTTCGGCTAACGCTTTCTCTCGCAAGGACAATTGATTTTTATTCTCAACCAACTCTGCCTCTAGTGTAGACAACTGAGCAGTAAGTGAGTGCTGACTTTTATCCTGATTTTCCAATGATATCTGCGTGCTCTGATACTGAGCTTGTACTTCGGTCAACTGTGCTTGCAGACGTTTGCTAGCAGATTTCAAAGAAGCAACATTCGACTCACTTTGCTGTAGCGCCGATTGTTGATCTGATACTTGTTGCTGTAACTTCGCCTCCCTTTGGGCTTGTTCATCCAGTTTTTTCTGAAGCTGCTCAGCAGCATCTCGGGCGAGGCTCAATTCATCATTCAATCGACGCTCCTCTTGCTGAGCAGTTTTCGCCTTTTGTTCCGCATCTTCTAGTGCCGATAAACGGTCATCCAAGGATGAGCTCAACGCAGTATTTTGACGCTCAGCCTCTTGTAGTGACAACTGCAGTTTTTGACGCTGATTTTCGATTTCCTCGTGATGCTGACGCCACTGCTCATCGCTACCTTCAAGCATTTCTTTTTGTTTGGCGGCGCGGGCTTCTACATCGTGGAGTTCGCGCTCCAGCTCTTCAAGTCGATGGGCCTGCTCTTCCCTAGCAAGTCGTTCTTGAGCGACTTGCTCAACGTGGGAATCGAGCTTGGACTGGGTTGAATGAAGCTCTGCTTGTTTTTGCTTAAGCGCTTGAGCCAGCTGTTGTTGCTCTTGCTCTCTAGCGTTAGCCTGTTGGTCTGCCCTCGAAGCCGTTTCCGCGGCTTTTGCTTCCATTGCTGTCAATTCTTGTTTGAGCTGCATAACGCGTTGCTGCTGCGCTTGTACTTCGTCTTCGCTTTGTTGATTTGCTTCTGACAATGCTTGTTCAGTCTGCTGTAACTGTTGCTGCTTATCCATCAGCGCTTGCTCTAGACGCGCTTGCTGCTCTAACCACTGGGATGCCGCTTCAATGGCATCACTTTGCTGACGCTCAACATCTAGCTCCATCTGAGTGAGTTCGGCTTGGATTTGGTCTAACAGATTCTTGCGATTCTCGCTTTCCTGTTTCTGTGCTTCAGCGAGCGCTTTACTCTGAGTGAGTTTAGAGCGCGTATCATTGAGCTCCGATTGCTTAGATGCCAGTTCTTGGGCAAGCTTTTCAGCATGAGCCTGCATATCGCCCTTCTCTTGCTGCGCTAGCTCTTCAAGTTTTTGCATCTCGTCTTGCAAGTGGTCGATTCGACGGGAGCGGCTTGCGAGCTCAGATTGAGCACGCTGGCACGCGTCGTGTAATTGTCGGCGCTGAAGCTCGGCTTGCTCGCTGGCTTTTTTCTGGTTCAGCAATTGTTGGCGCAACTGATCGCTAGTTTCACCGGCGCTAATCAACTGTGATTGTAGGCTGTTGATCCGACCGCCAACTTCCGCCAATTGCTTGTCTTTGTTTGCCAACGACCCTTTCAAATTAAGAATTTCACTTTGCAGAGCTTCGGATTTACTCGCTTGCTCATTTTGTGCGATCAATAAACGTTGACGCTGCTGTTCGCTCTCCACCAATTCAGATTGGGCTTTTTTATACTGCCTCTCACTGTATTGCAGTGCATCGGCAATCTGATTGCGTTGTTTTTGCAAACGCCCGACTTTGTCACCAGCCTCGCTTAACTGCCCTTCAAGCGCTTGATTTACTTGCTCACTCTCACTGAGCAATCGTTTATTCTCACTGTACTCATTTTGTAGAGAAGACAAATGCTCACTAATGTCTTGGTGGGCTTGTTGTAGCTCAGACAATTCGGCAACCTTTTCAGTCAGCTCTTGCTCGGCGAGATTCAATTTACTTTGTGTTTGTTCAAGCGATTTAGCCTTAGTTGCAAGCTGGTCTTGGCTGCTTGCCAACAGTGCTTGCTTCTCTTGTACTTCTCGCTCTGCCGCTTGGCGTAAATTTACCGCTTCAAGGCGAGCAGCATTAGCCTCTTCCAATTTACGCAGGTCAACCCACAAACAAAGTACCGTTACCTTTTGACCATAAGCAACGGGTGCGAGTGTAATTTCACATGGCAGCAAGTTACCGCCCACTTGATGTTGCCAGTTGAATGTTTGCGTTGTCATTGTCGAGCGCGCTACGTCAATAAAGTTAGCAAGCTCGGCGGCCGAATCGATGTTGGTATTGAAGAACTCATCATTAGGGAATGCCCCTAACAAATCGTCTGGATGTTTGGCGCCTAAAAAGGCACAAGCCGCGGCATTGGTATAACTGAAACCGTGCTGTTCCAATACCGCAACAGGCATACCGCTTGATGCCATAAGCTGTTCAAAACAGCGACGTTGAAAGACTTCATCTGCCGCATCTTGTACCCATACTAGGTGCGCCTCATCACCTTCGGTGTGAAACGGCACTACAGATAACTTACATGGTTTCCTATGGCCCTGCGCCCCTTTCAAGACAGTGTCGAAATGAAGCAATGCCCCATGTTGATGAAGCATTTTTGCCGCTTTACCTGAGGCTTCGGGATCTGCGAACAACTCAAAAATGGACTTACTTTTTAATGCTTGAACGGCATGCCCTAGCAATTTAGACATCGCTTGGTTGGCATAGGTAAACGTATCGTTAGCATCAACAACGGCGAGGCCATACGGCGACAACTCCATGACCTGCTGATGTGCTTTTTTCGATTGTTCTAATGCCGAACGCAATTCGGTTTCCGCCGAAATATCTTCTATCATCCCCGCCAAACCAGCGCGGCTGCCGTTGAGTCGATAAACAGTCAACGACACGCTCAAGTTTGCCGTATGGCCATCTTGCTTTTGAAATTCAACGACTTTTGAAATTGCACTACCACTGTCACCGAATTGATGCAGCGTTTTCAATGCTTCGTTGAAGCATACTAATTCAGTTAATGGCGTGCCTTTGACTCTTGTCATAGAGACACCGAAGTACCGACAGAACGCGCTATTGGCACTGATTAATCGATTGTTTTCGTCGCTGATATACATAGGCTTACTGCCAGTATTCATCATGGCTGATAAGTGACCACGGTGCTCGTCTAATTGCTTTTTCAACGACTTCACTTTACGCAAATCTTCTATCAAGATGTGCGCTTGACCCTTTTGATTTTCTTGCTGGGTGTGGGCCGCAGGGACACCTATTATATTGACAGGTATCGGTAAATCAGACGTCATCAGTAAGCAATCGAACTCACTTTCTTCGCCTTTTTCCAGTTTTTCTAACAACACGGTAAACGCATTGTGATTAGCAATATCTATGGTTTGGGTTAGTTCCTCATACGACAACACGGTTTCACAAGAGACTTTCAACCAATCAGCCGCTAGCTGGTTGGTTTGCGCCGTTTTCTGTGTCAGGTCTAAGGTAACCACACCGCGGTCGGAATGAGACAGCAAGTCTCCAAAGTGGGCTTGCATTGCTTGGCTCTCATCAAGCTTGCGTTGGTAGTAACTCACATCTTCAATTGCAACGATATATGCAATGTCAGGATGGGCAACGGTTACGGGAGCTATTCGCAATCGGGCACGCTTCTCGCGGTCCACTAGATTCGTTTCAAAAACCGTTTCCCTGGCACTTTGCAACGCTTTCTCAATTGCCTCTTCGGCGTCTGGAGGCAATAAATCAAAGAGAGGTTGAAACGAAACGGTTCCCGCTTTCTGGCCCAATAAATAACTCGCGACTTTGTTGGCATAGATCACGTTGCCCTGTTGATTGACATGCAATATCCCTGAATTTTGGCTGTCTAGGGCATCATGGCTATGATGAATAGCGGTTTCTAATAGTGAAATTTGTTTCGCTGCTCGCTTACTCTTGAACCAAAAAATTACTGTCGTAGTCGCAAGGACACCTGCGGCTGCGATCAAGGCATAGGCCAAATTAGATAGCGTCCCTTCGGAGAATCCCTCGCTTTGTTCAAGCAAAGCGTGAGCTGGGGAAGACAAGAGCGCACCTGTTGTTAGAGAAGTCATAACGAGACGAAAAGACATAATCGTGTACCAAATACTATAAAACCAATAAATGCCGACAAGTCGACCAAGCTACTTCATTATAGAAATTTGCTGTGTGATTTATGTACTGGATCAGCGTAGTAGGTGTGTGAGTTTATACCTAACGGTAGTATTCTTCGCCGCACTCAAAATCATCCCACAAGTACTGGTATGACGGGCATGTGACTCGCTTTACCTCGAAACAGGGTTGGTAGCCACTACCCCAACTTACTTATTTTTACGCATACCAAAGCCGAGAGCACGGATTTAACGCCACCTAAACGATATGAGTAAGCTATTGTTTTTAGTGCCATTACAAAAAAATTAGTCTCCTAATCACTATCCTCATGTGCAATTCGGTGTTTAACGTATAAAAAAACGCGCCCAAAGGCGCGTTCATTGTAGGAAGTTTGAGCGTATTGCCCTTCGCGTTACAAGATTCGTTAAATCAATACGTTTATCGCATCGCTTGTTTACAAGCACAGCAATGCGTAACAACAAGCGTCCTAATAAGGTAGGAAGTTAAACGCGTACTCTAGCTGAGTTTGTTTCACGTTTGCTGCACCGAAATTTATCATGCGAATTCGCGCCAACAACTTCTGCTCCAGAGCTTCATCCTCAAGCTCACTATTGATAAGTTGAACAACTGAAAGTCTGCCATCTGGCTCTATCGTGAGCATCACAGTAACCTTGCCTTCAAGTTCTGGGTCCTGGCGTAATGCCCGTCGATACAGAGAGTAGACGGCACCTTTGTTAGCATCCAACGTTTTTCGTATCGATTCGACGTCTCGGTCACCGATAACTTGTGCTTCCTCTTCGATACGTTTAGCTGCGAGCGATGCGGCCCCTTCTTCTGGTGCACTAAACTCCGTTGTTCTACGACCTGCAAGTTCACCTCGAGCACCGATGTTTTGGCTGATTTCAGCATTTTTCAACCCACCGCTATTACTTGCCGCAACAGCTTGCCCAATGCGTTTTCGAGAGGTTTCCTCTGCTTGCCCAGCGCCTTCTATGGTTTGTGTATCGGCCATATTGTTAAGACTGAGATCGCTGCGCATACTCGCTAAATCATCTTGGAACGCCAACAACCCTGTTTGCTTCGCATTCTCTCGTGCTTGCGCTACTTTTTCCGCTTCCGTTGGTTCAGGTGGCGGTGGCACGGGTTTAGGCTCAGGCTTAGGTTTGGGCTTTACAACCTCTGGTTCCGGTGGCTTAGGTGGAGGTGGTTTGGGCTTCTCCTCAACTACCGGAGGCTTTTCTTGTGGCACAGGTTCTGGCTCAACCTTTGGCACAGGAGGTGGCTCTTTGGGTTGAATAATCCGAGCCAGTTGAGGAGGAAGAGACTCTTTTTCCTCTCGGGTTTGCTCAGGTAACTGTACCCATTGAACGATAACCGCCAAAAGCAAAGTGATGGCCAGAGTTATGTACGTAATACGTGAAAAACGTTTGTTTTCTTGTTCGCTTGATGCCCATGGCAGCTGAGTTTGGAAATACGTAGTGGTTGTCATACGGCATCTCCACTCACTGCTGATTCTTTTTGCTCTACCGCTAACGATACATCAGTAAATCCGGCTTGCGCACAGGTATACATGATCTTCTTCAAAAGTGCATAAGGCACAGATTGATCGCCCATAATAGTGATCGCATGTCCATCGGGCTCTTTACTTTCAACTATCGTATCTTGCGCCTGAGGGGCTTTACTCAAGCGGTAAGCCAACTCTTTTTCCAACGATAAGATGGTATCACCACTGTCACTTAACACACTGCTAACGTCAGCTAGCTTTTGTCCCTGCAACACGATGTCGTCATTATTGACAAGAATCAATAAGGTTTCCTTGGCTGGCGTGTCAGCCGGAGACTGAGGTAGCGTTATCGACTTGTGATTATCAAGTACTTGTACGTCTGACGCATTGAGCATCAAAAAGAAAACCAAGATGGTGAAGATATCCATTAAGGACACCAAACTCAATTTAGCTTGTTGCGCACGACGCTTGTGATTGCGGTCCATACGCTTTGCTCTTACCGATTGCTTCATTGGCCACCCTCCGTCGCATCGGATTGCGTCATGGTCCAATCGAGTTGAGCCATTTGCGCAGGAATCTCTGCAAAAGAGACATCGGGGAACAAGGCAGCATCCACAACCGATGCAGCGACAACATCTTCGTAAGACCGGGTTCTATCCAAAAGCGTAATCAAGCTTTGATAATCAACGCGATCGTCAATCATCAAAACGATATCTTCTTTTTCCGTTCCTTTCGCGAGTAAGGTTTGTTTCATTTGCTTTAGAGAAAACTGCAATGTATCCCAATCCTGAACAATCGCACCCGTCGCTTCATCTGTCAGCGCGGGGATTTGTCTGACCAAGTAGCCAGAGGGAAAATAAAGTGCACTGCCTTCTGGCGTTACAAGTAGCTCAAGTTGCTGATTTTCAATATCGGCACCGTCACCCAATGCCTCTAGACCGGGGAGCTTGAGCTCAACAACAGTAATACGCGAGAACACCATCATCATCAGAAGTACTGGTACCAGTACTATCATTAAGTTCAGAAATGACGTGATGTCTAACTCTGCATCCTGTTTTTTGAGGCGTTTACGTCTGCCCAACATGATGAATTACTCGTCAGATTGTCTGCTGCGGGTACGCACTGTGTTCTTTGCCATCAATACATTGAGACATTTCACACCGGCCATTTCCATACTGTCTACGATTTCCGTCGTCTTGGTTTGCAACAGAGAGTGAAACGCGAGAAGTGGAATTGCTGCAATCAAACCAAATGCAGTAGTGTTCATCGCAACAGAAATACTCTGTGACAACAAACTGGCTTTTTCCGAAGGGTCAGCGTTGGCCACCGCAGAGAAGGCAGCAATCAGGCCAATGATAGTACCCAACAACCCGAGTAAGGTTGAGATGTTAGCCAATGTGCCCAAGTAAGGCGTACGCTTTTCAAGGCGAGGGATGGTTTCCATTAAGCCTTCTTCCATTGCGTACTCAATATCTTCTCGACGGGGGCTGACTTGCAGTCGAGCGATACCTGCGCCAATCACTCGGGTTACCGGGGCATTACCCTGCTCACCTAAGCGAATAACCTGGTCGTATTTTTGTTGGCTCAATAACGGCTCTAGCTCCGCAAATGCACGTCGATTTGTGCGCTTTGCTGAGCTCAAGAAAAAGTATCTTTCGATAGCTATTGCGATCCCCATTGCTAGTACTAACGCAATTGGGAACATAAAGGGTCCGCCTTCCTGAAAGAAACGCACGATAACATCGAAGACTTGCATAATTTTTCCTCATTAAGATTCGGCAGTCACCACTATTTCACTGCCTCGGGCCTATCACCATCTGGTGTTTAAACTGAACTGAGTACACGTTTGTCATCACTACAGTCAAACACCAAATTTAGCAGGCTCTATATTATTACTGTATAAATTGCTTACGTTGGTTATTCACAACACCACGCACTTGCGTGGGTTTATACCTATTGCTCTGCTGCTTGCCCATCCGATGTGGTTGTTGGCACCACACCATTGAACTGTTGCGACAAGGCAACACGTCTTAAAAACCTATTGCGTTCAATAAGTTGAGGCTGAGAATTTACCGGCTGCCAAGACAGCGTGCCCTCGATATTGCGATATTTGGGCAACTGCCAAGGTACAATACTCAATACCCTAGGTTGTTCTTTGTTTCCGCGAATTGTTGCCTCTAATCGAATCGGCTCATCCGTCTCTTGGGCAATACTTGGGAAAACCAACATAGTATTAGCCAGTATGACCGCCGTGGCAGCAACGGACATTGTCAGTTTATTCATTGCTATTCTCCTGATTCGCTGTTTCAGGAAGTTGACGATTGACGTCGGCTATCCAACGTTTAATGCGCTTGACGTCGCGCTTGGACACATCACCTTGCACTGGGTATGACACTAGCGCTTGATAATTCGCATACATATCAATAGCCGCACTTTTATCACCCAAATACAAATCCATTAAAATGCCCATATTGTGATACGCCGCGTCGTAGCCAGGCCATGCATCTATCGCTTTTTGATAGTAGCGCATCGCTGTTTCAAACTGGCCTTTTTGACGGTACTGCGTACCCAATCGATTTAATGCGAAATAGTTGCTTGGATTTTGAATTACCGCTTCGTGATACTGTGTGATGGCCCCAGCTTGATCTCCCTCTTCGAGCAAGACATCTCCCAATAACACCCAAAACGCTGACGGTAATTGAGGAGTGCTCATGTGTTTTGCTAGCTGAGATTTTGCTAGGTCAGTATCGCCATTGTTCAAGGCATTTATCGCTTGCGCAAAACTGGCTTGCTGATTGGGCGTTATTGCGCGTTTTGACAATGCATACTGATTTGGTGCCGCACGCAAGGTATTGGCGAGCTGCTGTTCCACAGGCAGCTCTGGTTGCGTTTGGGCCGTTTCTTCGACAACAACATCTGGTGCAGTTGCACACCCCCACAATCCCGTTGCAAGTAGCACAGCAACCGTGGCTTGTTTAATGTGGCAATGAAGCTTAATAGTTCTCAACAGTCAATGCCTCTACTTGTTCTGGTTTTCGATATCGCGACGGTAACAGTTCCTCAAGCTGAGTAAAACTCGCTTGAACCCATTCGTCATAAGTCCCTTTCCAACTGCGCTTAGCATTGGTTTCGAACACACCAATGGCTTGCTCTTCAAAAGGATAAGCTTGTTCTTCCAACAAGATATCGTATTGCTCGAGTTCTAAATCGTTCAACCCTGAAGGCCGGTCTGAAGCCATTAAGTCACTGGCCAACGTGCGATACAATGTGCCTAATTGGTGATTTGCAACTGTGGCATATTCACGAACGCCATATCCAAGCACTTTATTGTGGGCTGACACGGCTTTGGTCAGGGCTTTACGCTTTTTCCCAAGGCTATTTTTAAGCGGCTGGGTAAGCTTAATGTTGGCAAAAGCGAGCCGAGCGTCATCGGCAAACACCATAGCTGCCATTGCAGCCAGCGTTTGCGATCTCACGGTAGTATCGCTGCCGGCATTGTCGTGGCCTTGTATGAGTTTGTTCAGCCAGAAACGTCGCTTACTGTCTTCGCCACTCTCCACATAAAACTCACTCATGATAAAGCGCGCTTCAGTGACTCTCGAAAAGGGCTCCGGATACGTGTGCGCGTAAGTACGATATGCCGGTAGTGACGCTTCTCGGTTGCCCGCTTTCTCAAAGTATTCTGCTGACACAAACAGCAATTCGGGGGCGTCCGGTGACGTTTGATCAACCTGCCACCTCGCGTACAAGATATCTGCCGCATTTTGCCATTGCTCGGTTTCTTCGTAGATATACAGCAATTTATCTTCGATAGTCGCAGTGAGCTCGTTTGTCGGGAACCGGCGCTCGAAATCCAACAACATCTCTTGTGCTTCATCAAATCGTTGTGCCGCCAGCAAATAGCTTGCCGCATCATATTGCGCGTTGATTCGCACATCGACATTCGGTGTCTTGGCAATGATACGTTTTAAGTGCTCAATTGCCGCGTCGAAGTCTTCTTGCTCAACTGCAGCTTGGGCTTGTTGATACATACTTACCGCATAGTTTCGGTTCAGTTCTGCAAAATCATCTTGCTCCGGCGACATGCCAACCAACAACTCAGCGTAACTGGCTTCAGCTTGAGCATATTGCTGCAAACCGAAATGACTGTGAGCTTCAACAAGCTTCGCTGATCGCTTAAGCGACGGTGAAATAGGCCCAGTCACGCCCGCTGGTGGCGTCAATAGCCAAGCACTGTAAAACAGAGCGTCATCAAACAACGCAGAGTCGAACGTACTTTGCATTAGGGTCTGTACCACAGGTACAACGCGTTCATCTGAAA
This sequence comes from Alteromonas sp. 5NS40-0096, assembly GCF_057544385.1. Taxonomy (NCBI): domain Bacteria; kingdom Pseudomonadati; phylum Pseudomonadota; class Gammaproteobacteria; order Alteromonadales; family Alteromonadaceae; genus Alteromonas; species Alteromonas sp. 5NS40-0096. Next base: position 478,805 of record NZ_BAAJLQ010000002.1, on the reverse strand, counting down.
CAAAGGTCACAACAAAGTTATCGCGACTCTTGCGTTGTGCCGATAACCATATATCTAACGACTCATCTGCCAATGTCGGTAACAAAGCGTCGTATGCCAAAAGCGCTGTGTAGGCACCGTCACTGGCTTTTTCGTGATCAACATAGCGGTAGGCAAAATCCTCATACTGCTCTATGGCTTTGGCATATTGCTCAGCCTCGTAATAGCTCTCCGCTAAATTGAACTGCATTTGTGGACGCAATGCATCATCGGGGAAGGTATCGATAAACTCGTGATAATACGCTGCCGCTTCACTGTATGCTTTCATGGCTTCAGCTTTCAGACTGCTATCGTCGAGCAGCTGCAGGGCCTCAGGCAAAGACTGGCGGCGCTGTGGCGAATTGAGTTGTTGCGCAAAACTGTGTTGAGATTGCGCCAATTCTTGCAAGTAAGTGTGCAAATACGGATTGGCTTTATCTCGACTTTCCAATGACAAGTCTCGGTATATCCCTTGTGACAAACCAAATGTCGCAATAAACCCAGCTTTGGCGCTTAACACCTCACTCGGAAAATCGCCTAAGATAAACGCATCAATATGTTTTACGTAAAACGGTACCGCCTCCGAGTGCGTCGCATGAGTTTGCGCGAACGCGAGATACGCTTCTGCCGCATCCAGATACCTGTCGTTGTCTAGGTGCTGCTGAGCCAGTTCATTGTAAACTAAGTAACTGTGTGGCTTATCCCCGTAGTATTGATAAAAATCAATGATGGCTTCGCCATTGCCGCGATAGGAAAACAGCAGCCCCATTACTCGAAGGCTGTCTTGCACCAACCGCTGTTGGCCTTTTGAAAGCTGTTCCACGCTTGGCAATTGATAGGTAAACCCAGTTTGCGCATCTGGCAATCGAGCGAAACTGGCAGTCAGCATTTTATCAAAGGCTATCAGGGCATCTTCTTGTGCTTCCAGTTTGTAGAAAGACCAACCTTGCATGTATGCCGACATGGTGTAGAAGGTGTCGTATTGCTCACTGGCCAGCACTTTAGCGTAAGCGTCCGCCGCTTTTTTGTAATCGCCACCACTGAAAAAACCTTCGCCTTGACGGAACCAAGCTTCGTTGGCGTGCAGCGAGTCAGGCTGAACTTTTAATAATTCACTGAGTATAATCGCACTTTCACGACCTTTACCTTGTAAATCATAAGCTCGGGACAACTGATACAGTACTTCTGCCTCGGATACATCACCGGGATAATTGGTCAGTACCTTCTTGTACGCATTGATAGCTCGTTGGTAAGCTTCCTCGTCAGTATCAGCGCCTGTTCCCTCGACTTGCTGTTCTTCGGCCAACAACATTTCAACGTCAGCCAAGCGCAAGTTAAGTTGACGGGTGAGCTCATCATCCTCGATCTTGTCAGCCAATTCTGCATAACCGTCGCGAATGACTTCCAACGCTTCTGGTTGTAATTGGGTTCGTTTTACCTCGATAGGCTTTACATTCAATGCCGTGATCAAAGGCGTGCTGGCAGGCTCAATACGTTTGGCAACTTTTTCTTCAACGAAAGTGATACCGCAACCAGACAGTGCAACACAAAGCGCTGCAATCGCTGTCAATTGAGAAGGACATTTATTCATCTCTGCCCTCCGTTGCGGCGACGGGTGCCGCTTGTGTCGTCGGTCGCCAGCTATCTTTGAGCTGTAAAATCGCCAACTTACTCATATTGCGTTGTTGCGCTAAGTAGTCGCGACGCTGTTTTATGACATCATTGGCGTTTGCGGTGAGTTTCCCTTCCAACGCATCGATCAGGTTCGTCGTTTTTGTCAGACTGTCATCGATGCGCTTGGCCATCGTTGCCAGCCTTTGGCGCTGTGGCCCAGTAATGTTGGCTTTGGATACCAAGCTCGCAAAAGACGTTTGTTTGGTTTGGGCGTCTTGTAACAAGGCCTCTAGCGCGACCATCGCCTTTTTAGTCTGCCAGCGTTTTTCCGTGTATTGTTCGGATAAGTCCCACAGCATGATTCCTTGCAAGCGAGCTATGCGCTGGGCATATTTTGGCCGCATTTTACGTTGACTCAGTAAACGTTCATGACGCTGTGAAGCTTTGTTTAAGCGATTCAGAGAGGCCAGCTGACTTTCATCGGCAAACACGGCCAGCCCAACTAGAGACTCCGTCCCTGTTGCGGCGCTTTGTTCGGCTTCAATCGCCTTGGCAATCGTGTTCTTAAGCGTTTCAATTTGCGCTTGCAGCTGGTTCAGTCGTGCCTCGGTTGGGCTATTTTGATGTTGCTCTGCACGCTTAGCGTGAGCCAAGTCTCGCTCGTCGAGCAACTGCGTAAAGGTCTCTATTTTTGACTGTCGTGACATCAGTTGAGTACGCAAAGCATAGAGCTCTTCGAGCTGAGCAAGTTGGTCGGTTTGTTCACCGTCTTTCAACATTAAACTCATTAATAAATCTTGGTGAGCAGCAGGCCATAAAGTCTGCCACTGAGACTGGCTATCTGTGGACATTTGATCTACTTGCAAATCACTGACACCAGCCGCTAAGGCTTGCCAAAATGCCTCGGTTTGCATATTCGTTGTCAGCGCATCCAAATCGTCAATGGAATGATTGAGTTTTACTATCAATGCCGCCAAGGTATCGTGAGCTTGCACTTCACCATCTTGTTGGGCATAACCCAGCGCAAGCGCGTGTGTCGCTTGTAAGGTATACAAGTTATCAGGCTGCTTTGCGAGGTAATCCCAAACGCCCATAGCCAACGGCCAATCGTTCCTACGGGCTAAACCCCAACCGTATTGTAATAAGGCTTCATCTCTCACCAGCGACTGCCCACTGATTTCACCAAATACACCGAGGGCATCAGTGAAACGCCCTCTCGCCAACATGGCTTGCCCATGAGACAGATGGACTTGGTTAAGCAACGCCTGCAATTCGGCTTGCTTGACAGTATCGTCCTCGCGATCCTGCCACCAGCCAATCCAATTCAACCAACCTTCCTCGTCGGTATTATCCATGAGTTGCGCGACCAGTTGGGCTTCTACACCGGCAAACCCTTTTATCGCATCATCATAATTTTGCTCTGAATAAGCGGCAACGGCTTCATTGTATTCAAGATAGCGCAAGGTGACATGATCACTGGGTAATGCCGTTTGATATTTTTCTATATCGGCGTTGCCGATACTCAACGCCGCCTGTGCCGCTTCATAATTTAAGTCGTACCATTGTGAAGGCGTGAGTACGTCGTCCACGTCTTCGTCAACATCTAACAATGCTTGTTCAAACTGTTCATACGCGGCCAATCCCGCTTGATATTGGTGTTGTGCGAAACTCAGCCTTGCAAGCCAATACCACGCCAAAGGGCGATTGTCTTTGTTGCGATGATCGGCATGCTGCCCCAGTTTAGCAGCGGCCATAGACGGCATGCTCCAACCTAACCCAACACCACCTTCGAGCAAGGTCACCACTTCGAGCTGCTCGTCAGTCAGCCCCTTTTCTCTCGCCACCGCCATCGTGGTTAAACTTGTTAAATGATCATCGAGATAGACCGAATACACTGTCTCGCCAAATCTCGCCGCCTTGAGCGCCTCATCAGTGTGGTCATCCGTGTCTTGTGCCCACACCATCGAAGACATCAAGGTAGCGGACAACACTAGCGAAGAAAACTTAGACATGCTCTGACATTACCTACAGCACAACGGCTTTGAATTCGGGTTGATGTTTAGCAGTGGAATCTGTGATTTGTAGCTCTATGGCAGCGGCTTCATCATCTTTGTCTAAGGTGATAGTTACCGCTCGCTTATAAGGGCGATTCTCTGGCCCAATCCCGATGAAAAATGCGGTTAACTCATGCTCGCCTTGATTGACGTTGCCGATATACAAACGCTGAACCCCGCCCCGTTGTAAGGCTTTTACCTGACGCTCTGTGTATAAATACTGGGTGACGGTATCATTGTCGACTTTCAATTCCACCGCATCCAATTTGAAATACGTCCCAACATCAAGTGACAAATACACCGCCACCTGGGTACTTGAAGGGAAAAGTAAATCTTCTTCTAAAATGAATAAGTCACGATTGAGCTCAATAAGGGATTGCTTTAAATCTTCGATTTGTGCAGACAGAGGTTGCTCAGTGCTTTGGGCTCTTGCAGCGAACGACGCTATCGTCATAACAATTGCCACGATTAGCGCTACCATCATGATGCATTGACTCGCGCCCAAGCGTTTCACTATCGACATTTTTTGTTGTTTAGATTGTGCATGCAATGTCGTCATCGCAAGCTCCTTAATACCAAATTGAGACATAAGCGCGAATCACATTTGCAGAGAAGCCAAACAGTGCCTCTTCTCCAACAGGCGCACCATCGGTAGCGTCTCTGAAGTTATCGTAATCGAACTGCATGTAATCGTACTCTAAATTAAACGTACTTTTTTCCAAGAAAAAGGATTGAGAAAACGCCCACTCATAGGTCACGCCAACGCCAGCTGAGAACCCCGAGTATTCTGACAACTCTTTGTCACGTGCCATGAAGTTAAATTCATCAGCGCGGGAGAACAAATCGCTGTAAAAGTCGGCCTGGCCTTGCTGATAAAAACGGACGTGGGCATCGACGATCCAATCATCGCCAAACGTGTGAATATAACCGAGTTTGGCATTCGTCGCTCTGACTCCCCATGTATCTGAATAATATCGAAAATCGCCATAGATACTCGCGCGGTATGGCAAGTAATAGTTACCATTGATCGAAAACGCATTGCTCACGCGTGTATTGGGATAGACTTCCGTGACAAACGAAAAGCCTCTAGCGCTGTCGGGGTCGAGAAAACGAATCGCGCGATACGGGTTGTTGAGATAACCTTCGTCAGAAATATTTTCGGCGTTAAACCCCATAATCAGGTTTTTGGTCACCACTTGGGTCAAACCAAAGCCGAATTTTTGGCGTTGTGCTTCCTCTAAAAAGGACTCATCACCGCGTCGGCGAATTTCATCATCGCCTCTGGAGTAGCTCAGTGACAACGTCGTCAAATCACCAAAAAAATCTTGGCTAATCCCTAGGTGATAAGAATTCGCCTCGAAGTCATTTTCACTGGAATTGGTATAGCTCAAGTTCATCAGCGTTTTGTTGTGAAGGAAGTCGGCACCGACCGTGGTTTCTGTGCGCTCTTCGGTGTATTCACTCGCTTGCGCTCTAACGTCGATGGAAGCACCTGAAATCGTATCAACGTAGTAGTTAGCGGACAATGAGACCTTGTTACCAATCTTTTTGCGCAATAGAACGGAAGGCCCATCAATGGTAACCCCATCGCCAGAATAGCTGTGGTACATCGCGTCTGAGCGGTCCTGCGGTAAGACCGCAGCTTGACTCGTCACTGCAGCTACCATAGCAACTGCGACTACTAGGAGCCGTTTAATTACAGCCACAACCGCCTCCTGCGCCACCATCAGCGCCACGGGCGCCCTCTCGAGCTTCAAATACGTGCTTGGTGTACGCTAACGCAATCGGGTTGCGATTCATACTCATAATGGGGTCGGCTAAATGACTTCGCTCATAAGGCTTTACCCAGGGTTCGATCTCGGTGATGGTGCTAACGCAACCACCACTCATAAGCGCTCCGGTCAGGGCCAGGCCGACCATCCATCGAGACAATTTCATGATTATTCTCGCAATAGCATTTTAATGGCTTTTTCGTATTGCTTTTCGTCACCAGACTTATAGCCCTTGTGAATCAAGCGCGTGGTACCGTCACGGTCAATCATTACCGTTGTAGGCATTGCGGATACATCGTAAAGTTCACTGACTTGGCCATCTGGGTCGTACAGAACAGGAAAACTCACTTCAATGTCTTTGAGCAATACATCAGCTTTGCTCGAATCGTCATCGACGTTCACGCCCAATATTTCTACACCCAAATCGGCGTATTCTTGGTACATTTCTTCAAATGCAGGGAGCTCTTCTCGACACGGACCACACCACGACGCCCAAAAATTAACAATAACAATATTGCCTCGTTCTTCACTCAGTCGGCGATTACTCCCTTCACGGCTTTTCAAAGTGAAGTCAGCCGCGGGGGTGTTTTCAGCAGGGCTGGCGGCTTCAGTCGCGGTCGCCAAGGTAAGGCTAAGTAATACTGCTACTGCCGCAGCAAGACCCGTAAAACTTTTAAATGATTTGACTTTCATCATTCAAATCCTCAGAAAAAGAAGGTTGCACCCAAAGTGTATTGAATATTGTGAGTGTCCTTTTCCTCACCAATGATTTCGCTATTGAAAATATGATCCTTTACATCCAAACGTACGGCAAAATAGTCTGTCAGTAACACGCGGTATCCACCGCCGAGGGTCAGTGTAAACTGGCTTTCGCCCCCGAAATCGGTGCTGCCGCCGCCGACCATTAGATAGAAATCGGTATTGAACACTGTTCCTTCAGAAACAAAGAGCTCACCGTTAAAGTTGTACCCCACTGACAAGTCGTAGTAGGTGTATTCCCGCTCCTCATCGGTGAGGAACGGCGCACCACCTGAGAGGATCTCAAAACTCGTTTGACCTGCATCAGCCTGCGCATAACTGGCCTCTGCAAAGATATTCTCGGTGATGTGATACCCCAAGGTTACGCCCACAATCGAAGATGAAGAAAAGTCTTCAATACTGATTTGTCCTGCGAATACGCCAATCTCGAAGTTTTCACTATCGATATCTGCTTCGCGTATTTCTCGGCGATCAAGCTCGGGCTCGATCACTGGTGGCGGCGTTTGTTGTGCCATGACATCCACGCTAAAAGCCGATGCCGTAGCCCCCACTAGAAAAAGACCGAAAATCCTAGCGTCCATTGGTTTAACTCCTCAAGTTCATCACGTTCCGTCAGCGCGGTTAATCGTTTGTATTCTGCGCGCATCACAAAATTTCGCATTAAGTAATACCTTACACCTGCTCCTACTTCGAGCAAGTCATTCGTTCTCGACTCTGCGCCACTCTGTACCAGAGTCGCACTGGGCTCGGTGCGTATTTGTCCTGCACCTAGAGTAAAATAGGGGCTTAGGCGCCATTCAGGAAAGGTGTAATGCTGAACTCTGACTAGCCACATGCGGTTATCCGAAAAGTCACCGAGGGCCTGAGTCGCGCTAATCTCCGCCGCGATATTGTCAGTCAGTACCCAAGCTGCACTGATTGACATCGCATTCACATCATCTAAACGGCCACCGAATACTCCGAATTCCCAAGTGCGCCCTTGGTAACCGGCAAAATCACTCTCAGCGAGTAGGATTTCTCGGTTATCCAAATCAAACGTTGCAGCAAGCGCCGTTTTCGCAATCCAACCTTCTTTGCCATCCATAGTGCGGACTTTGTACCAACCCGTATGAGACTTGAGTACAGTAATGGTTTCACCGCTTTCTACCGCATGAAAAACTGGGAATTCAGACGCCGGGCCAGTGTGAACATCGACATAAGGTTCAACGACTTTTACCACGAGTTCGTCGGCAAGAGTAGCTTGCGAAAACATCATCACAAGCACACTAAAAAATGTAATTACTGCGCGCATTTACCTAATCCTGAGGCACGTCAAATGGGTTGTTATAATACTGTGCCCCTAAATCAAGCCATTCTGCAATCATTTTTAACTCAGCATCGCTCAACCACCCTGTATGAGAACCGGTTGAAAACAACGCAAAAAATGTGTCGCTTGCAATTGCACTGCTCGCTCGAGCGCTGGCTGGAACGTTCACCGTAACCATAACAGGAATAGGATTGCCTTCTGGGTCAAGAATCAATTCACCATCTTCATCTCTTTCGAAAATAGGGTTGCCATTGCCATCGAGCGCGGGAATTAGACGGTCAACAAGTACGCCGTCTACAACTTCCACCTCGTTGTCGTTGAACAAGAGTTCTCGATAACCGGTCAAATGGTCAGGGTTGTCCAATGACACTTGATTCGTTAAATCCAATTGGCCAGCAGGTACTTGCGTGACTCCGTCAGCATCAACAGGCGCGTGGCAACTGATACAAGTTTGATCACTGATTTCCATGCCCTCGGTATCAAACGTTCTGCGATCCACTTCAAAGACAGGCTGAATATGGTCTGCATAGTTAATCACAATACGACACAGCGTTGTCCAATTCTGCGCACAGCTTTGTGAGATAGGTATCGGCGAAAGCATGTCGCCGTATGCTAAACTGAATGATTCCGCCACCGCAGTCGTGTCAGGGTCAGCCCATACATCTTCAAAAACAATGTCTGGGCTCGGGTAAGGCACACCATTCACTCTGCCTCGAGTTTGTGCCATGGTTTCCCCAAGGTCAGCGAAAAGAGCGGGATTGGCCCCCGGATGAGCCGCCCCCGTAACCGGAGCCCCTTGGTTAATTGAGGGATACTCCGCGCTCAATCGTCCATGAGGTAAATTACTGTCTGCGGTATGACACCCATTACAAGTTTTCACCTCACCAGGCACCAATTGGAACCAGTTGTCATGGCGAGGGAAAACTCGCTTGCCATCGGCATCGAGAAAATTAAACGACAAAGGCACGTTTGCCGGAAGATCTAATAACACGGATCCATCGGGTTCTACTTCTGAGTAGCCGATAATCTCTCGCATCAGCAACGCACGTTGACGACCAAAACTACTGTTATTTAATTCCACAACGTCTTCGTCAGGAATAGAAACGCTTTTTACCACTCGCACGAAACGCACAGGACGGTTTGCCACACTGGTTTGCGAGGGGTCGGCCATTACCGCCAGACCAGCGGGTGTCGAGTCCTCTCCAGCAAAATCATAGATACTGCGAATATGGATACGCCCTAATCCGCTATCAGCCAACTCATTGTCTATCACCCCGTCACCAGTAAAGTCTGCCGGAAAACCGCGTTGCTCCATGGATACCAGTTCCGTATAGGCGACGCCCTCTTCTGGTGTCGCAATCACTTGTTGAGTGTTGGTAATCGGATCGTATATCCACAAACCGTACAATAGCGGGGCCGCTTCGATACCGTCTGTTTCAAGTAACTCGGGGGTACATGGCAAGATAGTGCGCTGTTCCCCTTCAACTACCTCTTGCTCGGGGTCAAAAACGCGGCATTGGCTCCATGCAAAAAGTTGGCGTTCACTACCGTCAAACAAAGGATATAATGCGGCGACGTACCCGCCCGGCGAAATTGCAGCTTGAGTATCGATATTGTCAAACAGCGCCGCCTCTTGTCCTGGCCCCGTTAAGCTATCGCTCGAAGCGACCGGAGAATCAATATCGACGTAATTGTCGATATCAATTCGATAAAAATTACCGCCAAGGGTATTTCGAGAAAACGTTCTTACCGACGCCAAGACTTGGTCATCCGGCGTGATACGACTTTGCACAAAATGTACCGTATCACCATTCAATTCGTGGCTGTGACGGCCATACATTATCTCGAGTTCACTGCCATCGGGATTCATCTGATAGAGGTGCATACCTTTGTTACCGGCAGCGTGATCCCAGCGGGTAAAGAGAACCTTACCATTTGGCAATACCAAAGGATCGAGATCATGACTCTGGTTGAAACTCACTTGCGTGATATCGGCACCATTGGCATCCATCACATGTAAAACCGAAGCTTCTGTATTTAGGCTCTCTTCTAAGCCTGAATATTGTGCTTTACCCTCGTCAATCAAAATCGCTTGATTCGTTCTTTGGCGAGTGGAGCTGAAAAGTATTCGACCATCAGGTAAATAAACGGGACCGGTATCTTCGCCGGCTTCAGCCACGATGTCAGACGCAATGATACGACGGAGTTCATCGTTAGTGCGATTGTATTCCCATATATTCCAAGTGGGCTGTTCATCTTCATCGGCGTCTTCAATCTCTGGTGCTCGCATAGCAAACAGCAATCGAGTGCCGTCGTAGGAGACTTCAATGTCCTTGATGTCATAGAGCGGACTAATTGGGTTTCCATCATCATCCGTCGGCGAGTCTTCAGTTAAAAACGCACGGTCGGTAATATTAATCTCTTCACTGCTTACCGACGCTCTCGCTTTTAAATATAGACCCGCGCCAGGCACGAATTGGGTCGGGTCTCGTAGATCGCTTCCCACCACCTGGCCATTCTCATCGAGTGGTAAGGTGCGTTTGACAAACGCAATGGGGATATCGACAACAACCGGGTCGGGTTCATCATTTTGCTGAGAAACGACAGATTCGCCACAGCCGCTCAAAACGAACGCGCTGATCGCTACACTTGCTAGTTTAAGAAAAGATTGGCTGCTCATAACTGCGTCCTAATAGCCTTGTCTGTCGTCTGGGGTCAAAGTATACCAACAGTGAATTATGCTCGGTAAGTGTGGACAAAATGCTACATGAGCGACTTCCAACACAAAATTCTCACTTGCTGGTACGTTTTCAGCATTTCATCGCCTTGGCAAACCTTCAAGGCGTACAATCATAAAAGGGAATGAGTTTTGATACGTTATAGAAAACATTACAGCGATCTTGCTCTCTACATTGCTAGCAAATTCCTTACAAATTTGTTGGATATTTTTTTGTTGAGAACGACGTGATTACAAAGCGTATGCTGGCGGCGACATGCGTAATTAATCAATTGAAAAATATAGATTTTTATTTAAATCACCCAAACAAAATTAAAGGTTATCTGCTGTAATAATTAGCACAGTGTTGAAAATTGAAGACACTCTGCACGAAGTTTTTTCCCCATCATGTATCGCTGCCCCTCGTATTTACTAGCTTAGAAAACGCTGGCCCGATTTTTGATTGGCTAGCCCAATTGTGTATTCGCAGACCGTTGACTCATCTCAGTTTACAGGAAAAGGCGGTTTTCACAGAGATTGTTAGCAAGTACATAACGTCAACGAATCGACTTATAAATTATCGGCAAGTATCGAAAAGCACTCGTTTTTCCGACTTCAACCGGATTGCCATCAAACAAGAGTTAGTTATGAGATTTAACACCTAATGAAATTTTCAACTATTTATTCAAGCCATGCTGATTGCTTTCATTTACACGTTAGCCTGCAAAGGAGCAAATACCGTGCATATCCCACATCGTAAAAAGAGCCGCGTTGAAACGGCCAGAACATCTAACAGGCACCTCGCCAACACTATTAAATTCGGCTGTCTCGCACTACTGATTGCGTCTGCAAGTGTTAATGCAGGTCCCAGAGAACAGGCCGCTAGAATGCACGATAGACTGACCGGAGTGCCAGCTGAGGCAGGTGTATTGTCAGAAATGGAAGCGTTGATTAGCGCAGGAAACGGCGACCAAGCCGCTTACCTCGCGATGGAGAACGCTGCATTTTACAATGTTACATTGAAGGTTTGGGCCGCACCTTGGACCAATGAAGCTTTTGACAAATTTGAGCCGCTCAATGACTACATCGCGACAGTTATCGGTATTGCACGTGATGACGTCGACTTCCGTGAGATTCTCAGCGGCGATATTCTTTATGTCGGCGACAGCGCACTAAACCTTCCCGCCTATAACAACAACAATAACGAACACTATCTGGCGTTAGAGAATAATGTGGTGGACTTGCAGGCAAACCTTGTCAGAACGACGCAATCGTCAGTAACCGGCCTTCCCAGTGACGCCACTGCCGGAGTGATGACGACACGAGCTGCAGCAAAAGCCTTTTTCAAAGACGGTACGAACCGCGCCATGTTCCGCTTTACCCTGATAAACCATATGTGTACAGACCTTGAAGGTGTTGCGGATATTACTCGCGCGCCAGACAGAATTCGCCAAGACGTAAGTCGTAGCCCAGGCGGCGACAGCAGACTATTTCACAACAACTGCGTCAGCTGCCATTCGGGTATGGACCCACTGGCTCAAGCCTTTGCTTACTACAATTACAGTTATGATGTGAATGGCGATCCAGATGGCAATAATGGCGCATTGCAATATAACAACACCAATCAAACCGACCCTGTGACGGGTTTGCGAGTGCAAGAAAAGTATTGGATCAACAGTAACAACTTTGTACACGGTTTTGTCACCTTGGACGATGGCTGGGACAACTACTGGCGTCAAGGCCCTAACTTTAACTTAGGCTGGTCTCAAGATTTGCCGGGATCTGGCAATGGCGCAAAAACCATGGGTGCAGAACTGGCCAACAGCCAACAGTTTGCGCAATGCCAAGCAACAAAAGTGTTTGAGGAAGTATGCTTACGCCGCCCTCAAGACAGTGACGATAGAAGTCAGATTACAGCGATGACAGATGGTTTCATTGACTCTGGTTATCAAATTAAATCGGTGTTTGCCGACGCCGCCAATTACTGTAAGGGAGAGTAATAATGATGCATATTAACACCCCTCTCTCGATACTGAAAAACAGTGTTATCGCCTCATCCGTTCTGATTTTGGCCGCGTGCGGAGGCAGTAGCACAGAAGTGACTCCTACCCCACTGCCACCGCCAGCTGAACAACCAGTGGTAAATTATACTGGCCCTGCGCCGAGTACCGATGACGTCAACAACTTTAAACAATCATTGTGGGACAATATGGCAACGGCTGACCGATGCGGTGCTTGTCATACACAAGGTGCACAATCACCTACGTTTGCCAGAAACGATGATATTAACTTGGCATATTCTGACTCTGGCGCTTTAGTTGATTTGAATCAGCCAAGCGAATCAAGATTGGTGACCAAAGTTGGCGGTGGCCACAATTGTTGGTTAACAAGTGACAGTGCTTGTGCCGACATCATGACAACGTGGATCAGTGACTGGGCCGGACAATCTGATCAACAAAACCAAGCGAATGTCATAGAGCTACAAGCGCCTGTTGCGCGCCAACCGGGTTCGACGAAAAACTTTCCTGAAAGTGCAGCCTTGTTCGAAAGTACGGTTTATCCCCTATTGCAAACGTATTGCGCAAGCTGTCACACCAATAGTGCCACAATACCAATTTCACCTTACTTCTCATCAAGTGACGTAAACGAGGCCTATGAAGCGGCCAAAGACAGAATTAATCTGGATATCCCAGAGGACTCGCGTTTTGTGGTGCGCTTACGCGACCAATTCCACAATTGCTGGAGCGATTGCCAACAAGACGGTGAAGCCTTGCGACAAGCGATTGCCACCATGTCTGATGGTATTGAACTTACGGAATTGGATAGCAGTTTGGTAAACTCTGATGCCTTGTCACTTTTCGACGGTACTTTAGCCAGTGGTGGCGGACGTTTTGAGCAAAACGTTATCGCTAAATGGGAGTTTAAAACGGGAAGTGGTAACACAGCGTTTGACACATCTGGTGTCGATCCCGCTTTGGACCTGACGCTTTCTGGCGAGTATAACTGGGTTGGGGGTTACGGCATTCAACTGGCCGATGGCAAAGCCCAAGGCAGTACAACCAACAGCCGGAAACTCTATGATCTAATACTAGGCAGTGGCGAATTTGCTATCGAAGCTTGGGTGGCTCCGGCCAATGTGACTCAAGAGGGCCCTGCCCGAATCGTGAGTTACTCTGGTGGACGAGACCGCCGAAACTTCACTCTTGGCCAAACCTTGTATAACTACGATTTTCTGTTACGTAGCGAAAACACGGATATCAACGGTGAACCCGCATTGTCGACAGCGGATGCCGATGAAGACCTTCAAGCTGCATTGCAACACGTTGTCGTTAACTACGATGCGAACAATCGAAGACGCATCTATGTAAATGGTGAATTTACCGGTGACGATGACGGCACAGAGGGTGGAAACCTGCTTGACTGGGACGACAGCTTTGCCTTTGTGTTGGGTAATGAGGTATCAGGTGATGTACCTTGGGCCGGGATCATCCGTATGGTCGCCGTACACAACCGTACCCTTGAAGACGAAGAGATCACTCAAAACTTTGATGCCGGTGTAGGCCAGCAATACTTCCTTTTGTTCGGTGTCAGCGACCTCATCAATGTGCCACAAAGCTACATTGTGTTTGAAGTCAGTCAGTTTGATAGCTACAGCTATTTATTCGCTGAACCCTTCTTTATTTCACTCGATAACGACGCATCCATCCCTGACGTTGCTGTGCGAGGGATCAGAGTGGGTATCAATGGTCGTGAATCGTTTGCTGGCCAAGTGTTTGCGACCTTGGATACGCAAATTTCTGCAGCCAATTACCAAGCTGGAATCGGTCAGGCATTGTCTCGCCAAGGCACAATTATTCCTTTGGAAAAAGGGCCAGAACTGGATGAGTTCTTCCTCACATTTGAAGTATTGGGCAACAACACCAATGTCCGTGTAGAGGCTTTACCTCCCGCGCCAGCGCCAGCGGCAGATATCGATGCGCAGTCGGAAATCGGTACTCGTCATTTTGCCGAGATTAACGCCACTATGTCCGCACTTACCACTGTACCGATGAGCAACTCAGCCGTGAATGACACTTTCAATCAATTAAAACAACAATTGCCATCGGTTACTGATATCACGAGTTTCCTAGCGGCAAACCAGATGGCGGTCACTCAGCTCGCTATCCGATACTGTGACACCTTAGTGGAAGACAATAGTCTCAGAAGCGCTTACTTCCCAGATTTTGACTTCTCCGCATCGGCAAATAGTGCTTACGCAGGTAGCAACAGAGATGGGGTGGTCAATCCTATTCTCGACACTATGCTGGGATCTAATGTAGCGACACAAGCGGCCAGAGCCCCAGTGTCAGATGAAATCAATCAACTGATCGACAGGTTGACGACCTGTGGAGCAGGCAGTAACTGTGACGTGCAGTATACACGCACCGTTGCTAAAGCTAGCTGTGCTGCTGTTCTTGGCAGTGCCACAATGTTGATACAGTAGGAATGCAATCATGGCTAAATTAACTTCACATTTTTTCAAAAAACGTCCGAAAGAAGCAGCAAGTGCCGATGCGCCTTTGTATCACCAAGACCATGCTAAACCTATGACGCGTAGAGAGTTCATTGCACAAGGTTTTTACACAGGCGCGGCAACGGTAATGGGCGGCTCAGTAATGAGTTTGTTCGCGAACCCCAAAATGGCTCATGCGACACTATCCCCTGACTTAGAAGCGCTTAAAGCCAGTTGTGGAATCGCTTCACAAGGCGCGGGCAAAATCCCATTTATCGTATTCGATCTTGCTGGAGGAGCTAACATCGCAGGCTCTAATGTGCTGGTCGGTGGCAGAGGCGGACAACTCGACTTTCTCAGCACCGCAGGCTATAACAGACAGGGCTTACCCGGTGATATGGTGCCGTCTATTGCCAATCCAGACACCGGCCTTTCGGATTTTGTCAACAATGAACTGGGACTCGCATTTCACAGTGACAGTGCTTTTCTACAAGGTATTTTAGATAAAGTCAGTGTGACAAATCGCGCTAATATCAACGGGGCTGTAATACCCGCTCGCTCAGAAAACGACACAGGTAACAATCCACATAACCCCATGTACGGCATCAATCGCGCCGGCGCAGATGGTTCGTTATTGACACTTATCGGTTCGCGAAATAGTGACTCCGGTGGCAACTCAATGGCACCTGCTGCCATGATAGATGCCGCCGTAAGACCGACGAAAATCGATAGGCCTTCTGATGTAACTGGCCTTGTCGATACTGGTGATCTTGTGGGCTTGTTGAGCCAAGAAGACTCGGTCGCAGTGATGGAATCCATCCAACGCATAAGCGACATGAAGCTAAACAACGTCAATACTCAAATTACCGCAGATGACGTCGTAAAAGATATGGTTCGCTGCGGCTATGTGAAGAGTGCCGACATCACCGACCGCTTCGGCGATCCCACTACACTAGACCCAGCCACAGACCCAGTTATCGTTGGTTCATCTGGTATTTTTACCGAAGAAGAATTTAACGGTGACGGAGAGTTTAGGAAAACCGCCTCTGTGATGAAGCTAGTGATGAACGGCTTTGCTGGCGCAGGTACCATTACAATGGGTGGCTATGACTACCATGATGGCAGCCGCGCGACTGGTGAAGTCAGAGATAGACGCGCTGGGCGATGTATGGGCGCCTGTTTAGAATATGCCGCCAGAATTGGCATGCCACTGATGATGTATGTATGTAGCGATGGCTCCGTATTCAGTAACGGCATGATAGATGACTCTGAAAACGGCAGAGGGAAAGGCGTATGGACTGGTGACAATTCGTCTACGTCAGCGTCATTTTTCTTGGTTTACAATCCAGGTGGTGCCCCTCAACTGATTGGCGCAACTCCAGAAGCGCAAGCGCAGCACCAACAACTTGGCTTTATGCGCAGTGATGGCGCCGTTGAAACCGCGTCAACACCAGCCGCCAATAACGTCAATTTGCTTGTAGAAACCGTGATTCTCAATTATTTGGCACTGCACGGTGAACAGGGCCAGTTTGCTCAGCTCTTCCCGGGGCATGGGTTGGGCAACAGTGCATTAATAGACAGCTTAACCGCTTTCGAGCCAATCGTAAGTGGCACCATATAATAATAACGACAGCAAAATGGTTATCGGGGCTTAGGCCCCGATTTTTTTGCCTATTGACCAGCTATTGTGTCAAGCCATTAGAGAAATGTAGTTTGCGATTGTTATCTAGGATGATGGCTTCGTAATCCGGGAAGGTGTTGATCAAATTTATGCCCTCTACCACGCCGAGCACAAACACTGAGGTCGACAAACCGTCGTTGATCGTACTCGATGGACCAATGATTGATACCGACTGCACCTCGTATGTCGACTTACCGGTTTTAGGTGACAAAATATGATGGAAGCGACTGCCATCCTCTTCAAAGTAACGTTCGTAATCACCTGACGTAGAGATAGCAATATCTTCTAGTGGCAGTTTCACTGCTTGTTTAGTCTCATCACGTGGGTCGCGAATCCCGACCACCCACGGCCTGCCCCGCCTATCACTCAGCAGCCGCGTATCGCCTCCGGCCGTCACGAGAGCATGTTCAATCCCGAGCGCTTGCAATGCCTCGATGGATTGATCCACAGCATAGCCTTTTGCAATCCCGCCCAAGTCTATTTTCACATCGGGGTGATTAAATCGAACAGCATGATCGCTCGGTTGTAATTCGATATGGCGATAATTCACCGCATCTAAAGTACGTGAAATGGTCTCATCATCAGGCTTTGCCCCTTTGCGATAGTCATACAGGAATCCAACACTAGCAAACGTAATATCAAAGGCTCCTTTGGTCATATCAGAAAAGGCAATCGATTGGTCGATGAGGTCGTACAAACTGTCATCGACTTTGACAAACTGCGTTGCGCCAAGGCGATTCAACGTGGCCAGATCGCTGGTTTCGATGTAAGGGCTCATCAATTGATTGACCTTTTCCATCTGTTCAAAAACTGCCGCTATCGCTTTGTCCCCTTGCGATTTGGACTGTGCCCAAACCTGAACTTCAATGTTTGTCCCCATAATACTGGCTTCTCCCCAGTACCATTCTGCATAGGCATTAGACATCGCGCCCGGTGCAAACAAGACGGCGACAAAACAAGCTAGCCTTTTCAACATAAATACTTTCCTAAATGACAAGATACCAATCGAATACAGCACATGCGTTAGCCTACTTCACTGTTATTAGTTGGAGATGATTTCCACACCTAAGTTCCCAGTAACATGGGCGAGTGCCTCTGCGGTTTGCTCAACAATGCCCAAGGTCAAAATCACCCATTGTCCATAATCACAGGCCACGACCTCAGCGTCGTGAGTCGATGCCCAGTTGCGAAAATATTGCTCGTGTTTGAAATCGAGTTTCAGGCGAACCTCTTGCCTTGTCACTCGTTCGATTGTCGGTAACTGTTCCATGGCTTGTTGGGCTGCAGCCGAATACGCCCTGACCAATCCGCCAGCGCCCAGTTTAATGCCACCGAAATAGCGCGTCACCACTATCATGACATCGCCGACGCCCTTGTGTTGCAATACATTGAGAATTGGCTTGCCTGCGGTACCACTTGGCTCGCCATCATCAGCCATTGCTACGCTTCTAGGCATAGCGGGATCACCGAGAAGATAAGCCCAACAATGGTGGCGCGCATCTGGGTAAGCGAGCTTAATTCTCGCCAATTCAGCCATACCCTGTTCGCGGTCTTTGGCCATAAATGCGCGGGTTATAAACTTACTTTTCTTAATTTCATACACAGTGTCTACTGCGCATTCAGGTATTGGATAACTCATCACATTAGTATACCCAAGTTGGTGGCAACAAACTATGTCAGACACTTGACATATGGAATTCCATATATATGATATTTCGTATATCAAGAGGTAACCGTTATGACTCCACTTATATTATTTAAATGTCTCGCAGAGGAGACCCGCCTGAAAGCCGTATTGCTAATACACAGTTTTGAAGAAGTGTGTGTTTGTGATCTGCAAAGTGCGTTGGAACAAAGCCAACCCAAGGTCTCTCGTCACCTCGCAGAACTTCGCAAATGTGGCTTGTTAAGTGATGAGCGCAGAGGGAAATGGGTGTACTACCGCTTGCACCCTGACCTGCCTCAATGGGCTATCGACGTCATTGCCCAAACTGCAACTGGCGCCCCAGATTATTTCGCAACATCTCAGCAACTAATGAAATGTGCGTCCGACCAAGCTTGTTAACTGTTACATGGATAACCGATGAAAATTCTTTATATCTGCACCCACAATCGATGCCGAAGCATTTTGTCTGAAGCTGTCACTAACGCTAAGTCCAATGGCTTAATTGAAGCCAAAAGCGCGGGTAGCCAGCCCGTTGGCCAAGTTCACCCTCTATCTATAAAGTATCTTGAACAGAGGGGCATCAATACCACGGGGTTAGTCAGCCAATCATGGGATGAGTTTGAATCATTTGCACCTGATGTCGTGGTGACGGTGTGCGACTCTGCCGCCGGTGAAGCATGTCCGGTGTGGTTTGGTAAAACTATTAAAATGCACTGGGGTTTGGAAGATCCTTCAAAACTTGAGGGCAGTGAACAACAACTGGCTGATGCGTTCAATGTGACTATCGACCTCATTGAAGCCCGAGTTAATCGACTCATCGACATTGCAGCAACACCAAAAGACACGTGGGAAACTCAAATTTCTGCACTGATCGCAGGGGAAAAATAATGGGGCGCTTTGAACGCTATTTGTCAGTGTGGGTAGGCCTGTGTATTGCCGTTGGCGTGATACTTGGCAGCCAATTCCCCGCCCTTTTCGAACAAGTCGCCGCACTAGAATATGCTCACGTTAATTTAGTGGTCGCAGTGTTAATTTGGCTCATGATCTATCCTATGATGGTGCAGGTCGACTTCTCAGCAATTAAAGATGTAGGTAAAAAGCCAAAGGGGTTAATACTGACGCTTGTGATTAACTGGCTCATCAAGCCATTTAGCATGGCGGCGTTAGGTTGGCTGTTTTTCAAGTTTCTGTTCGTTGATTTTGTCGATCCACAATCCGCACAGCAATACATCGCGGGTATGATTTTATTGGGCGTTGCGCCCTGTACCGCGATGGTATTTGTTTGGAGCCAACTCACTAAAGGCGACGCTAACTATACCCTAGTGCAAGTCTCGATAAACGATGTCATTATGATATTCGCCTTTGCCCCAATCACCGCGTTTTTGCTCGGGGTTAGTGATATCCAAGTGCCTTGGAGTACCTTGTTTTTATCCGTTGTTTTATATGTAGTGCTGCCGTTATTGGCCGGCGCGATCACAAGAAAACTACTCAACGGAAGCACAGAAAAACTCGAAGCATTTGTTTCGACATGCAAGCCCTGGTCTATTGTTGGCCTGTTAGCAACCGTTGTCATTTTGTTTGGTCTACAAGCAGAAACCATCTTAAGCCAGCCAACGGTGATTGGTTTGATAGCTGTCCCGCTCTTGATTCAAACCTATGGTATTTTCGCCATTGCGTATTTTGCTGCTCAACGCATGAAACTATCGCATAGCGTTGCTGCACCGGCTTGTATGATAGGCACATCGAACTTTTTCGAGCTTGCTGTAGCGGTAGCCATCGCTCTATTTGGTTTGCATTCGGGAGCGGCTTTGGCCACTGTGGTAGGCGTGTTAGTTGAAGTACCTGTAATGTTATCTCTCGTTTACTTCGCCAATCGAACCCGGCACTGGTTCGACTAACACTGAGTTGTTGGATAATGTCAGCGGGCGTGAGATACCACTCACGCCCGCTTTGTATTACGCCAAACTAATTTGAACGTCGACATTACCTCGAGTCGCGTTTGAATATGGGCATACAACGTGTGCTTTATCGACTAAACCTTGTGCAGTCTCTGCGTCAAGGTCACCCAAATTTACTGATAATTTAACTGCGATAGCAAAACCAGTCGCAATAGGGCCGATGCTTACGTCGCCTGTTACACTAATATCATCAGCTAATTTCACGCCCGCTGCTGCTGCAACGTGCTTCAAAGCACCGATAAAACATGCGGAATAACCTGCCGCAAACATTTGTTCAGGGTTAGTCCCTTCACCACCAGCGCCACCTAATTCTGTTGGCGTCGACAATTTAAGTGACAATTTGCCGTCATTGGATGTGGCAGTACCTTCGCGACCACCTGTTGCCGTTGCCGTTCCCGTGTATACCACTTGATCTAATACGTGCATTTGAATCTCCTAAAGTTAAATTTACTTTGCATACAAAATAAACATACACGATGAAAACTTGCTGATCAAGCTTTTTGCATGCAAAATAAAATTTGAGAAAGGAGAGATTATGAATAGCGACGCCATCAGACTCGATCACCAGTTGTGTCATAGGTTTTATATTGTTTCAAACGCATTTACTCGCGCCTACCGACCTATGCTAAAGCGATTAGATCTAACCTACCCACAATATGTGGCTATGATGGCGCTATGGGAACAAGACGAGATCACTATATCAACCTTGCTTGACACCACCCGCATTGATGGTGGTGCTATGAGCCTAATCTTGAAAAAATTGGAAGCAAAAGATTACGTAAAAATTGTCACTTCCAGCGAAGATAAACGGGTAAAAAAAGTGGCGTTAACGGCCAAAGGACACGGTGCTAAGCCTTCGGCAATAGAAATAGCGCAAACGATGCGGTGCAATATCAAACACCTCTCTGCTGAGGAAGGCCAGCAACTTATTGCTCTGATTGATAAACTTAGCCAAGATTTGACGACTGATATCTGTCAGCTTTAATGGCCAATTTTCCATGAAATCCCGTATTGAATGCAGTAAGTTAGGCGATCTACTCTATACTCTGGTTATACACGCGTTTAACGCAGTAAAAAGGGACGATTAACGTGTTTTTTAAATCATTACTCTGCACTGCCGCCTTGGTGTTTAGCGGTATGACAGCGGCTCAAAATGCCCCCATTTATATTGGGTTGGATGCCGATCTTAGCTCGGGTGCCGTTGAAGGTGGTTTAGCGATTCAAAGAGGCGCCGTTATCGCGATTGAAGAACTCAATAAAAAGGGCGGCATTTTAGGTAGGCCCATTGAACTCATTTCTCTGGATCACAGAGGCAATCCAGCGCGTGGTATTCGCAATATAAAAACGCTGGCCAAACAAGAGAACCTCATTGCTGTATTGGGTGGTGTGCATACACCAGTGGCATTGGAAGAGCTTACCACAATCCACGAAAACAAACTCATTTATCTCAACCCTTGGGCGGCTGGCACCGCAATCGTCGACAATAACTATCAACCTAATTATGTGTTTCGCGTATCTGTCAGAGACGCAGAAGCGGCTAAAGTCATGATGAAACACGCCAAAGATAAAGGTTTGAACAAGGTCGCTCTGGTACTTGAACGCACCGGCTGGGGGCGTTCTAATCAAACATCACTTAGCCAAGCTGCACAAGACAATGGCATCGAAATCACCCTGACCACATGGATAAACTGGCGACAAAAAGATTTCAGTGATTCGTTAGCCAATATTGTAGCCAGCCAACCTGATGCCATCATGCTAGTGGCGAATGCACCTGAGGGGTCATTAGTGGCAAGGCAAATGAGTGAGCAAAATATCGCCCTGCCCATTGTTTCTCATTGGGGTATTTCTGGTGGCAGTTTCGTCAGTTCACTGGGGCTTTCCCATCTTCGCAAACTCGATATTAGCGTGCTGCAAACCTTTAGCTTCGTCAATAACATGGACGATGGTAAAAAAGCGTATTTGCTCCATGACTATCGGCAGCGATACGATCACTTGGCGACAGAATCATCAATTAAAGGTGTGGTGGGATTAGCCCACGCTTATGACCTTGTTCATCTTGTCGCAATTGCGACAGAGCAAGCAGGTTCACTCAATCGCGAGGACATTCGCAGCCAATTAGAGGCGATCGAGAGTTATCATGGTGTGGTAAAACACTATTCACCGCCCTTCACTCCAGACCAACACGATGCCTTGTTATCTGACGATTATTTCATGACGCGTTATAACGATAACGGTGAATTGGTACCTGTGAACCTTGATGAATAAACGTTTTACCCTTCGCCAGCAGCTGCAAAAGCAAATCATCCCGAAAATTCTTATCGTACTTGTTGGGCTGGCTTTACTTATCGGTCTATCGTTTTATTTTACCGCTCACAAACAGTTACAACGGGATCACCAAAATTACGCTGACAACCTGATTCAAGCCATTGATAACGGCGTAGAGCTGAACCGACAAATCATCGCCAACTTGGCGCAAAACGACTTGATGATCAATGGCCTTATCGACTTTGAAAAGCGCCAAGAATACCTGCCATTGTTTTTTCAATCGTTAAAGATTACCGAGGCACTAAATACCAGCCTGGCGTTATTCGACTTTGCTGGTGAACCGATTATGTCTAAAAACTGGGGAGATAACATTCCCGTTGAATTTGATCAAATCTGGCAACCTCAGGTGTTAGATAAGGGCATGTCTTTTAGTTATCTCAGTGCCGATGGCTTAGTCATTGCTGCCCCTGTGTTACTGGATGGTATGGCGGAAGGCGCGCTCGTCTTTTATGTGCCGACAATAAATCGCCTTATCTCGCCCATATACAACAACGCCACCCAAGTATTGATTGATAGTGACCGACGAGTCATCTACTCATCTAAACCCAGCACGGTTGCTCAGGGCGTGTTGTTTGACGAGCGTATTGAGCAAAGTAACTTTACCTACCACGCCAATTGGGAAGATTTCACAGTCCTGAGTTTCGAGTCTTTTGAGTCGGCTTATTCGGGTATTTTCTGGCTGATTCCAGTCATGTTTACCGCAATTTTAGCCTCTGCGCTGGGCAGTTTGTTGAGCGTGAGGCTAGCTGCTACCCAAGCTTCAGGCACACTTGATGGCCTGTATCACTCTTTGCGCCACGAGCTGAACGACAGACCGCAAAATTGGAAAGACTTGATGAATGATCCCGATGAAGCCCTAGAGCTTTATCAAATTCGAGATTCGTTCAATGGATTGATTGACAACGTGCTGTCGTTGTCAATTTCCAATACCAAATTCACCAATGTTATTAACTCAATGCGCGAGATTCTTGTCGTACTCAGCGATGATGGCGATATCATTCTCAGCAATATGTCCTACGCAGAATTTGCCAACCAAACGCATTTACACACCTGGCAAATAACCGAGCTATTTGATTCCAAATCAGATTTTGCGGAGGCGACTTACAAAACGATTGACGGCGGAAGTGCTTGTATATTGTGGCGAAGGGTGCCATTTGTCGACGGCACAGGAGAAATCGTTGGTAAGGTTTATGTGGGTGAAGACGTAACGCAAAAACGCGCACTGGAATCTGACCTGCTTATGAAGAATACCGCAATGGATGAGGCAACAGTGTCCATTGTCATTAGCGACGTTAGTTTGCCAAATTGTCCTCTTATCTATGTCAACAAGGCATTTACTGCACTCACTGGCTACCAATCTGAAGATGTCGTTGGCCGCAACTGTAGCATGTTGCAAGGTACCAATACCGAGCCTGAAAAAGTCGAGCAAATTCGCCAAGCAATTAGAACCGCGAGCCCAATAGACGTCACTCTTATCAACTATCGCAAAGATGGCTCGCAATTCTACAACCAGCTAACGCTCACTCCAGTGCCCGAAACCAATGGCCAGACTCGGTATTTCATTGGTATTCAACAAGACGTTACCATGCAGGAGCAAACGGCTATCTACCTCAACCAGGCAAAGCAAAAAGCCGAGGAATCCGCCCGCTTACAATCGCGTTTCCTTGCGAGTATGAGCCACGAGATACGAACGCCGATAAACGGCATATTTGGAATGCTACAACTGTTGGAAGACGGCACCTTAGACGACAAACAACGCAAGTACTTAGGGCTAGCATCAGAGAGTACACAAAACCTATTGCACATTATCAATGATATCTTAGATTTTTCTAAGATTGAGGCGGGACACCTCGCCATTGAACATGTCAATTTTGACCTCCTGTATTTGCTAGATTCTGTGCATCGTTACTACCAAGTTCAATGTGAAGAGAAAGGGATAGCGTTTCATTTAGCTGCACCTGCGGACGACTTCAGGTATGTAAAAGGTGACATTGTGCGTCTACGCCAAGTGCTGGAGAATTTGCTCAACAACGCCGTTAAATTTACCGAAACTGGACAAATAGAGCTCACTGCTACGGTGACGCCCTCGATGGAACAAAGCTTAATCTTAGAGTGTGTCGTCAAAGATTCGGGAATTGGCATTCACTCGAGTCAGCTAAGTCGTATTTTCGATGTATTTAGTCAAGAAGATGACAGCACGACCCGTAAATTTGGCGGCACAGGACTAGGCTTAGCGATATGTAAACAACTCACACAGTTGATGGGTGGCGATATAGAAGTGCGCAGCCAAAAAGGCGTTGGCAGTGAATTTAGGTTTTGTATTCAATTGCAAAAAGGCTCAAAGCAGGCGGCCATTCCAACAGTATCACTCAATGATAACTTACCTAAAAAAGACGCCGATAAGCAAAAACCAGTGTTACTTGTTGTAGAAGACAATGAAATCAATCGCATCGTAGCCACGCAGCATCTTAACGATTTTACGGTTGTCACCGCTGAAAACGGCATCCTGGCTATCAAAGCATTACAGTCGTTGAAAAAGCAGGTTCAACTTATTTTAATGGATTGCCAGATGCCCGAAATGGACGGATTTGTCGCAACTCGGTTGATCCGTGATGGAGAAGCAGGATCCCATTATCAAAATGTGCCTATCATCGCGTTAACCGCTAACGCCATGAAAGGTGACAGAGAAGCGTGTATCGAGTCGGGAATGAACGATTATGTCAGTAAACCTTTTGAGGCAGAGTCGTTAGTTCGCAAGGTCAATCATTGGCTTGAACACAGTCAGCAGTCGGGTATGCATTAAACCTTATCGAATAAACACCTCTTAGTGTTCATCTTTACAGTGTACAAGTGTACGCTGAAATACTAGACTAGTTGTCTGACTCGTCGAGAATTCACTATGACAACTTCAACTATCTCTTCATATAGCCAGTCCGAGGAATGGCTCAATAGTATCTCACACGGTTTGGGGTTTATTGCTGCCATCGTCGGTTTAGTGTTTATCGTGTTGAAAGCCGAAACAACTTTGTCGATAACTGCATCTGCCATTTATGGCAGTACCTTAATCCTGATGTTGTTGTGCTCTACCGTTTATCACGCTGTCACACATCAAAAAGCCAAAGGTATCTTGAAGTTACTCGACCACAGTGCCATCTATTTGCTTATTGCCGGCACTTATACGCCTTTAATGCTTGTGTCTATTGGCGGCATGCTTGGCACAGTGACTACGATTGTTATTTGGGTACTCGCCTTGGGTGGGGTCGTGTTCAAAGTGGTAGCTGGCCAGCGTTTCCCTAAAATATCAGTCATGACTTATTTGCTGATGGGATGGATTGCCGTTGGGCTCATTTATCCATTGTACAAAGCGCTACCTGGCGGTGGCTTGTGGTTGATTGTCGCGGGCGGACTCAGTTTTTCGATTGGCGTGTTGTTTTACGTCGCTAAGTCAAAAAAATACACCCACGCGATTTGGCACTTGTTCGTGCTCGGCGGCTGTGCATGCCATTACTTCTCTATTTATTATTTTGTGTTGTGACTTGCTTGGCGAGGGCCATTCACATCACTACAGCCATCACCTTTTTCAAATACACTCAATCTACAGTGGATTTATCGTTAAATCTGTCAAACACTTGAAATAGTAAATAAAAACGTAAATGGGCCGATAACATCAATAGGCTTGATGATAAGGCTATTGTGATTGGAAACACGGTAACGTTTTTATTCTTAGTTACGCATCAGATGTCGCTTTTATTGCGGCTAAACTAGTACGTGGAAATGTTGCATGACAATCAGAGAAATTCATCAAAATCAGGACGATGTTCAAAAGCTGATGGCCAAAATGCCCAAACGAGTTGCTCAAAGTTTTTCAGATGAGCAGATCCAGCACTTGCATCGCGCAATTGGTACTCGTGGGTGGAAAAAACACCCGGTAGATGTGAGAACCACACTGACGATTCCGTTTGCTCGTAGCCAGTGGTACGTCGTACTTCTCATGGGCCGTGACAAACGTGAGCTAACTCGAACGGAGCAACAAATTTCGACCCTGACGCTGGCTGGCATAGCAACCCTGTGCCTGAGTGCTAGTATCATGTTGGGATTGTTAGTCATTTACTTAGTGAAATCAGCCTTGGGTATAAACCTAAGTGAAGAGACATCATTAGGCATATGGGATTGGTTTAAAGGGCTGTTTTGAATATGCAACTAATTCATAATAGCGTGCAATCAAACCCTGTGAAAACATAACGATATCGTGACACGCTATAAAAACTAAAACGCTTTCAGCCTCCGATGAAAGGTGACAGGATTTTGGAAAAAAAATAACAATGAATAAAACAATCAACACTTCGCTCACCACGCTTTTTCTGTCTTGTTTTGCACACAACGCAATGGCCGCGGAAGAACACAATGTATATGGCTTGGAAGTACAGTACGAGCACAACGATAATGTACGCCGTACCATGGACGAGCAAGACGATCAGGCCGTTGTATTCAAACCTATGATGCAGCTGTATGCTGGCAAAGGTGTGAGTCAGTTCTCTCTCGATTACCAAGGAACGATCAGGCGCTACAATGAACTCAGCTCATTTGATCATGAGGAACACGCTGCCGTCGCGACATACAAATACGATCCAACAGCTAGATTCAATGGCGATTTGATTGTCAGCTATGTTCAGCGCCAAGAACTCCCTGGTGATACCAACGCCCCAATACAAACTAACATTTCAGAATTCAATCAAGAAACTTTAACCCGTGCCATTGCCAGAGTCGCTTATGGCACACGTGAAAGCAAAGGGCAGATCGAGTTTGAAGGGCGTTTTCAGAAAAGCGAATTTGATACTAACGAACAGTCATTTCGAGACAATGACAGTACTCGCCTATTAGGACGTTATTACCACAGAGTCGCGCCAAAAACCCGGGCCTTTATTGAAGCTAGCTACGAAGACTATGAATATGGTGAGACGTTCAATCAAACCAATACACTGCTCATTGTTCGCGGTGGCTTAGAATGGCAGATCAGTGGCAAAACTTGGGGCTTTTTCAAAATTGGATACCTCGACAGAGACTACGAAGACGAGGAGCTAATCGATGTTGACGGTTTGTCCTATCATGCGGATATGGTTTGGCAACCGGCCTCCCATACGTTAGTTCGCTTGTTTAATTCTCGAGATACCTTGGACTCTGCAATTGTCGGAGAAACTGGCTATATTATTGACAGGCACGCCATCACACTAACCCACGAACTAACTCAAAGGCTAGCGTTAGAGGCCAATGCTGGAATCGGCTTCTACGATTTTCAGTCACCTGCGCGGGAAGATACACGAGTTGATTACGGTTTATCTCTAGAGTATGACCTGTCTAAACGTTTCTTCTTAGGCGCGGGGATAAAACACGCCTCGCGAGATTCGGATATTATGACATTTGAATTTGAAGGCACCCAGGTCTACGTAAGCATTGGCGTGTTGTTAGACTAAACTCAATAAATCAGGCCTTTTCATTTAATCGAGGTTTACGAATATGACAGCTACCAACATGAACCCTGGTGTTTGGTTCGAAATCTACGTCGACGATATGGCTCGAGCCGAAGCGTTTTATAGCGCCGTGTTCGATACCGGATTTATCTCCATCACTGATGGCGAATTGAAAATGCGGCAATTTGATTCATCGCCCGATGCACCGGGGATCAGTGGTGCTTTGGTGCAAACACCGGATATGCCAGCGGGCAGCAATAGCACAGTCATCTACTTGGGCTGTGATGATTGTGCAATTGAAGCGAGTAGAGTGACCGCTGCGGGTGGCACATTGGTCAGAGACAAAATGTCGATAGGTGAATACGGTTTTTGTGCACTGGCAAAAGACACCGAAGGCAACCTGTTCGGTTTGCACTCTAGCCGCTAACGTTTATGTCTTTTTTGGAGACGGCTATCGCGCCGTCCCCTTTTCCAGATTTTCGTTGTTAGTGGTAACGCCCACAACGACTACACCAAACCAGATAAACCAAATAATGCCCGTTATCCCGAATAAGTCTCTAAGTACACTCTCACTGGAGATAATCGTTAACACCCCAATTATACCTTTGAGACCAGAAAACACGGGAAATAACATGCCGCTTACTCGTTGTTGCCAAACCACGAGACCAATGAGCAGCACCCAAACTCCACCAACAAACTCTATGCCACCACCAAGTGCTTGTTCTAGTAGCGCACCACTATAAAAAAGCGAACTCGCGGCATCCCAATCATCTATAGCGATTTTGGCTGAAAGCAAAGAGATGTTCGTCAGACCAATCAAGCCAGTAGCAATCAAAAGTAAGGCCCAAAATAATCCCCATATCAACACATGCGTGTTCAGCGACATTTGTTTTGGCTCGCACGTCCGGTAAAAACCAATCGACACCGCTGTGAGAAGGCAACCAAAACCGACGTAGCCGACCAGAAAACTAACTTTCAGCATGCCTTGGTGTTCAAGAATAAAGCCCACTTTATCTTGCAAGGTGTTCGATACTGGCGCGGGCAAAAGTGCACCGTAGATAACAAACAAGGCGATATAGGACAACGCCATTGCAAACAAACTATAACGCACGGTCCATACGCCCGAAGCATTGGCATTATTCAATTCACAGTGTAAATTTACTTTTTCCATTGGTATTCCCATTTAAAATCAAGAATATCATTTTGCTTGATAAATCAGTGTCCTGTCGTCCGCGACAATCGACAAGGACACATTTTTGGCGATTAAAAAGGGGCTTTCTTGTTTATTGCAGGTATTTCATTTGGCATGAGTTTACTAGCGGTTTCTTATCTAATGAGTCACTGGCGGGGTAACACGGTTCAAATTCTGCAAATAACCATAATAGGCTTACTAGGTTGGTTATCGTCAGGTTACTGGTGGCTGTCTTTTCCTGATTTGAGAGCGCAGTTGTTTGTCGCCATGCTGCCGCTTACCTTTATGTTACTGATATCGGCTTTGCACTGGTATCAGATGGCACTCACATCAACATACAACAAAATAGTGATGTGGCAATGGCTACCCGTAGGCATCGGCGCGCTGTTAAGCCTATCAATGCTTATTATGCCGACTGAAGCATTCTCTCAGGTATTTTTAGATGGACTGACACCTGCCACGGCTTGGGCAAAATTGAATGCCATTGCCTTTGGTATAACCCTAGTAGCTTGGGTGGTGCTAAGCCTATTCTACGCTATCAAAAGTACGCTACAGATAATCCGATATCACAAATCGCTTTCGAATTTGTTCTCAAATCATTCTCATAAACGCCTGTACTGGTATCTTTTTACACTCGCTTGGATTGGAATAACATGGTGCTACAGTGTGTTTGTGCTAGCACTTGAAGACAAATATGCAGCCTTTGGTATCAGCGAAAATGGCGTAAACTGGATGCTACTTATTACTGTTTGGCTCTTTTGCACATACTCGCTTCAACATGTCCCTGCCGTTAGCAGTGAGCCAGCAGAAGAGCAGGTCAAAACGAATGCGGTGTACGAACGTTCGGCAATAAATCATGAACACATGTCGCGAATTGCGAAGAAAATCGAGACCGTAGTCATTCGCGATAGAGCGTTCGAAGATCCCAATTTTACAGCGATGAATCTGGCTGAGCAAACAGGGGCATCAACACATTACCTTTCGCAAACATTCAGCCAATTGCTCGCCACTACCTTCTATGACTACATCAATAAGGCGCGAGTTGAGTATGCGAAAACACTGCTCAAAAACACAGACAAAACGGTGCTTTCGATAGCAAATGACGCGGGGTTTCAATCTCGGTCTTCCTTTTACACCGCCTTCAAAAAACACTCAGGCATGACGCCTAGCGCTTTTCGAGCGGCACCGGAAAAAACTGAATTATAGTTTTTTCCTCCAGCACTCCCCTTGTTCCAGATAGCCCGATAGGATTTTTATTATCTCAGCTTTTAGCAGCATATCGCCTGCATCCCACATATCATTGTGTCTGGCACCATCAATAGTGACAACGCAGCTGTTATGTTCTCGTTGCTCCTGCAGAGAGGGAAGTACACCTTCATCTGCCGGAAAATCAGATGCTCGAATCGACAGCACTGCCAAGGAAGATAGCCTAGGTAAAGGTACGCGACGATGATCTAAAGTAATCAACCCTCGAATACTCTGCCCCATATTGTTTGCCAACCAAGCGGAAATATCACCACCATTAGAATGCCCGATTAATACTAATTGATTAAAATCGAATGCTGGGTATTGCTCCGCGAGCTGCATTTGCAGGAAAGATAAGGTGCGAGCGCCACGAATCCAGTTTTCGCTTCGAGTGGTGTACAAATCGCCTTGTTTAGACAACGGTGGGTCTGATGGCAGCTCGTGACGAACGGCTACCGTCAAGTACCCTGACTCATTGAATTTTTTCGTTAAAAACGTATATCCCGTATGGGGGACGCCATAACCCGCACTAACAAATGCCACCGGACATGGAGCCTGCTCGGAGCACTGTTGTTGATTAGTTGGAAAGGAAAGTATTATTGGGATGTTACGAGCCCTCGCTTCATCTCGAACTTCCATCTCTTGCCCTTCCAATTGGAATACCATCAAGCTTAAAATTAAGCCGAACAACAATGGCTTCATATAATGTCTCTCTGTATGGGAAATCAGTACATGCCAGCGCCTTGCATGTCGTTGACAATGTCTAAAAACATGCGACTCAACCTTTGTCAGTCCATGTGGTTAATACTTCGAATAAGGTTTCACGTTGACTTCGGTTCAACGCATAGTAGCTGAATGTTATTGGCTTTGCGTTGAGCTTCTGCAATACGATTTTTCTAGGAAACCTTCCGCTTTGAGTAACCCCTGCAAAATCAGTTTTAGCTACACGCTCACTTTTGCCGTAAGACGCCACAGTAATCTCGGTCTTATCAACAGCAACACAGAGGGTTTTTACACGATTTGGCCCCGTGTTAAACAGTTTTAACCACAAAACATAGAGGAACACCGCACACAAGACAAAGAAAGGCAAAACCACATAGGTTTCAACGGATACACTATTCTGAAACACAACAAGATAAAATATCTGCCACGCCAAAATAGGCAGAACAAACCGATAGGAAATATCGATTATGCACTGCGTGTGAGATTGCTCCCATTTCATACCCACTCCAACTTTTTTGTAATCGAATAACGAGGACGGGTTGAATTAACAGTGTAAACCTCGTTCAACACAAACACGTATGAGCGCCGGACTTGTTAGCAATAATTGCTATAGTCTATCCAAAATGAGTATCACGGATCTCAGGGTCAACACGCGCTCATTAATAACATTTAAAACTGACACAGCTAACAATATAAATAAAGGCCTGTTACTAAGACCTGAACTAAAACTGGCCTGTTTACAGTCCTCATAACCTTAGAACAGACAGTACGGCATTATTGGTTAATCGTTAACTAAACGAATGCAATGAAAAACACACGCAGGACCGGAGCACCTCTGTACACGCTAAACGGACATTTTGTAGGAACGGGTTTACCGTTACGTATTTTCCATCAATAAATCGAATCGCCGTTGCTCTATGTCTGCCCTCTTATCGAAACCCGATTGTTTGCACAGTGTTGGAGCGAACATCTCACAATTTTGCAGTTTTTCCATCGCGGTATCGATTTCTTTTAACAACGCTTCTGCATGAACAGTATTGGCTGCGGCAATTCTTCCTTTGACTATACATTTCTCTTCAGAGGTGTGCTCGGAGTGATCCTTGCTAGGATCTTGCCAGCATGACGAACAAAGTATTCGAAAGTTTTCGGTATGAACGTACACAACAGCATCACTACCAAGAGAATCGCTAATAGTACTAATTTGACCTTGTTCTTCTTGTGTCGCAATAAAGTCGAAGAACTGATATTCCCTTCGAATCAATGTGGCTAGGTGCGGAAATACAGGAACGTCATTCTCTCCATATTTATGGTATGTGATTGGGGCACCATCGATAAGGACCACATCTCCGTAGTCGACTCCCAAGTTTTGATAGAGAACACTCCTAATTATTCCATGGCAGGGACTAAGCCTTTCTAACCAAATGGTCTCTTGTTTACCCGGGTAATCATTTTCCGCACTTCTTTCTGCAAGAGGAAATTCAGCTAATTTGACCTTACAAAATGGGTAGCCCCCTTCAGGCAAATTGAACTGGCCCATCTCTATTTTATTTCCTATTTGCTTCCATATCTTCAGCGCGGTTTCCCCATCTCCAGCCCCTGTTGCACATATACCCAAATTCCAGAGGTAACCGTCTAACGGTTCCTCTAATAACTCCAACCCTTTTTTGTTGGCTTCTAAACCTTCTTTGAATAAACCTCTGGTTTTGCAGAACAGTCCGAGACTGTAGTGATTCGCTGGATTCGACTCATTCAATTTCGCTAGCCGACGGTAACAATCCAAAGACAGCTCATCATATTGGCGAGCCATCATCCTTGTCGCCGTAGACAAGCCACGCAAAAGCATTTCTTCTTCATCTGTTCCACCAGACTTATTCGCCTCAATCAGCGTATGGATGACAGCTTCGAACAGAGGATGCTCAGAAGGAGGCAAGTTCAATTCATCGATATTTCTAGCGTATTCAAGAGCACTGCCTATCGCGCAAATTAACGGAATATTTTCTTGATGGGACTTATAGACTTCGTTCAGAATTTTCAGCCCTTCATCAATATCCAAGTAGCCAATTTCTATTATTTCAACAAGAGCCTCAGCCGCGTTCGCATCATTCGATTGCGTCATGATCAATGGTTGAATTGATTCTAACGCCAAATCATATTGTTCATTCTCAAGCTCAGAAATGGCTTGTTCTTTTATTGTCGATATTGTTTTTGTGGAGAGTTTTTTCTTGAGGAAGTTAATCATTTTGAGCTATTGAAGTTCCATTTTAAATACATCACAGGTGCAGCGTAGTTTTGGTTTAGCCCTATTCAATAATGACTCTTTTGAGCATACCAGAATAAGAGTGCTAGGTATGTCATTTGTCGACAACATTCCATTGGATAGCGTTGGCAGGGTGCCTAAGAGCAAACTGGAATGACAGCATTCTATTTACAGCTTTACAGCCCAACTGAGGGGCAAATTAACGCTTGGCTTTAATCTGGAACACAGTGACAAAAGCCAAGCTTTAATTGTCCCGCTGTAGTTACTTGTCAGGTGTTTGCAACACTTCTGTTTCAGTAGTTACATACTCGAAACCACCAATGAATCTTTGGAGCAAGTTATAAAAAAAGCACATAATGGCTACTGAAACATATCCGAAAATTAAATACATTATGGGGAACATGACAAACATCGTTGTAGGAAATTCTATAGGGTTACCATTTTGATCTGTACTTGGCATTCCCATAGACATAATAAACATCATAGGAATGAACATTGGCAATGTAGCTACTGCCATTAAAATCCCGAATACTTTGCCATTTTGATGGGGTGATAACCTTTTTATTTGTTTCTTCATTGTCTACTCCTTAATCCATGACATTGAAACAGCTAACGCCTCAATGTGGGGCGCATAAATGCATGGCTATAGTTAGCGACGGAGGAGCGCAAGCCATGCGTTTTGCGTCCTAGCCATAATTGACGTGTTATGTTTCAAACCCACAATTTTCAGCGATAAAGGGTGCCTCGGTTTGCTGATGCTATATTTACATAACAATTGGTTAAGTGCTTAATATATCTTGTATTTAAGTCTATTTTAATTTTAAAGCCTGAGAAATACTTACCGTTTAATTGATACTTAAGCATCGAGACATGGTGTTCCCAGTGATAAGTTTTTCTGAAGTATTCTTTAGCCTCTTTTTCACTAGAAAAGGAAAACACTAATTCTAATTTACGAGATTCTAGCTCTGGGTGATATTTTCGAAGTGACTCAACTACCGTTTCGATTCTTTCCATGATCACCTGAAACATAACACCTAGATACGGAGCAATTGCTTGCATGCACGGATTCGTGCTAGCGAGCTTGATCGGCTTGCTAGGGCTTATTACCACACCAACTTCCCTTTAAAAAAACTTTCTGCTTCATTTAATGTTTCTATTGAAGATGTAACTGCATCACTTAAATCAAAAGCCCTAACTTTTAATTCTTTATGGTTATCCCAAAATTGACGACTCACTTTAGCTACACAACAAAGTAAATCCCCTTCGAACATGTCACCTGAAACCAACAAATTATCTTCCAGAATGTCGAGGGCCAATGGTATTAAATATTGCAGTCCAATTTCTTGGCCAATAAGCATACGAAGATTTTCTGGAGTCAGCTTGTGTAGAGGTACTTTTCTGAGTTTATGGCAACTTATAGCTAAATGGGATTCGAATCCCGGAGGGTCCCAAAAGTCGTTTTCCAAAACTTCCAGTGTTTTTAATTTATCCATTGCATCATCCTAATGGCCTGGCTCTATGGCCCGCTTAATGGGCAAATAATTAGCTCAGCTAAAATTCAGGAGCGCCGCGACGGCAGCAAAGCTTCATATGTCCCTTAAAGCGCTCGTTATATGGTGTCTCTATCAAATTCTTGTGTAACTTTTGACTCAAATATCTTAAACAACTTGACGATTGCATAATAGGGTACGCTCGCTTCAAAGGTGCTAAATTCTATTTTTAGTTTTGTATCATTTCGAAAAACTTCAGCAATGAAGACTTCTTTTCCATTTATTACCTCGTTTAACTCAGCACCAAGCCCGTCACGAATTACATCACTAGCTATTGTATAAGTAAAAACTCGTCCATCGATTTCAATCATAGTGATGCCTAATAATCCCCTGATAAGTGATCTGAACCTAGTTGTGTATTTTGCGGTAGTGTCGCGTTAAATCGCAAAACAATTAACTGAGTGGAGTTCCAATTAATTGCCTAGTTAACACTGATTAGTCCACAGTTGTTTACTCTTAAAACCAAGCCGACCCAGCTCCGTGTTTACCGAGCTTGATTCCTCAACACTACCAGTTGAAAAATGAGATTCTTTGTTCTGAAGAGCTTTATCAACGATAGTTTTTGCGTCTCGAATGTTTAAGCCAGACTTAGCCCTAATAAGTCTTGTTGCAGCAACCTTGTTCGCCCCCTCTCGCCAGCCAAAAACGGCTATTTTCTCCGATAGTTCTCCGTATGGGTCACCACAAGACTCCAAGGCTTTTACATATTTCTCCGTTGGATGTGCTGAGCCCGTTTCGAATACAAACCCAGTTTTCTTACAAACAAGGATTGGACCAGCTCCGGCGGTCATGTCTCTAATATCACGAGACTTTATATATTCATTGTTTTGGTAATAGAAAGCGAAACAAGTAGCGAACTCCTGTGTAGACTCTTCCATCAACGAGAAACCTTCCCGTTTTCCAATCACCTGTAGATTGGCTATTTTCTTTGCTTCTATTTCGTTCATGACTATTTGATTGCTAACAATTTAGTAGTGGGCAATGTAAGTTTATGTGCCAAGCATGTGCTCTTTTCTGTCCATAGTGTCACAATTATCATGTTTATCAAAGCCAAGCGCGGTAAAGGCTGTAAGTTGGTTCCTCTGACTTTAATGGGACAAAAACGTGCGATTGAGTCGTTTTCCTGAATATTGAGGAAAGTCACTTGGCTTGTATATAACCACAGATACCTCGCAGCACATCTGCGAGCATCATTTATGGGCAGAAAACGCTTAAAGACACTGTCAGATTGGGTTTCGCTCTTTCACTGGAAGTGTCAGGTCTAGGTGATGACTAATCCATATTAGAACTAAGAAGAGAATGCATCCGATATCCACATTGTTGCGATGGAATTGATCATTAAGGTGCTTTTAAAAATTTTTTGATTGATACGCGATCTTCAAGTACCTGAAAAATATGGCTGTTGTTGTTATGGATTTGACCAATCACATCGCTTCCTTGCACCTCAAAGCTTAATGTGTACAGGCCACCTTTGCCTTGAACAAGGGTCGTCGCTCTGCCTTCATTTACGAGATTGGATACCAATGTAGAATTATCCAAAAGGTTGGCAAGTTGCATTGTGAGGACTTGATAAGCTTCTACTTTATCCATTACGTACTACATAAAAGTATCCACGGTGGCATTATTTGAATACCACTGCTTCTTACTACTGCGATGTCAGCGTTGCCATTTTCCTTGATAGTAAAATCCGTTCTGAAACCTTGTGCGCTGCTGCACCAGCCGAAAGTTTCAAATTATTGCATTACCACATTCGCTTCATACTTTTCGCCGTTGGGTTTTAGCATGAGCAAGGTTACGGTTTCACCGGCCTCTTTTTGCAGTGACTTCTTTGCTTCTGACGCCGAGCACCCTGGAATTTCACAACCGTCTACAGCAACGATATCATCGCCAACTTGAATCCCTTGTTGCTCAGCAGAGGAACCCTCGTCTACCGTTTTTATGGTTGCTTGTTTGACTTCAGGGCTAAAGAACCCTGACACTGTCACATCCAAACTGAAACCTTTATCACCCGCCTCGGCCAAGGCTGAAGACGACAACATCAGTAAACCAACCATCGTAAAACAGCGTTTCATTATTTTTTCCTTAAAATAGATTAATTAAGCCTGTTATCTGAAACACGCCACATGTTTAAGTAGTGAGACATTGATAACAAACTGCGCACTTAACTACTAGCATTTGCCTGTAACAAAATTTGTATCTCGGTTTTATTCAGGCTTGTTGTGCGCTTCACTGTCAGGCCAATATGTGCTCTCAACAGAATGTTTAGTCACTCGATAGGTATGCCTAGCGGTATAAAAAAAGCCCCATTGAGGGGCTTTTTTTCGCTATTCAACACGTTGTTGTTTAGAACTCGTATACGTCAGCTTTGCTCAACAAGGCTTCGGCTTTGATTTTGTCCTGAACACACCGTCGCACCTGCTCATTAGAGAAAACATACACGCGATCTTTTGCTTCTTTACCCGATTCGATGCTGAAATTTTTGAGCACAAACGAAATGTACTCGTCGTTTGGTAAGGCTCTCAGCCCACCACCAAAGCTACACAAGGCATTGCCGATACTTGATTCAAAGTTAGCAAGAAAAGACTTATAGGCTTTTTCTCGTGCTTCTTTTTGAATAGCAGCGCGCTTTTTCCTTTCAGCCGCGAATTTTTCGACTTTTTCTTTGATCTCAACTTCTTTTTCTTTGATCTGAGCCATCGCCTTTTCTATTGCTTTGGCTTCTTTGTCCAACTCTTCCTTTTCATCCTTAGCACCTGCTCTCAACCTAAATTTAAGGTCACGAAGCTCTCGTTCGTACTCGCGGCTCTCCCAAGACAACTCTCTGCCTTGTTCTTTGAGCTCTCTCAAGTGTTCACTTAACTGTGCCATTCCTTCCTGCACTTCGTGCATCGCCTCAACTGTGACTTCTTCCCAATCCACATCACCGCTGAATTCAAAAGCGAAACTGCCGTCGCCAGGCGCATCCCAGTTGCTAGGAAAAAACTCAACTAAGCCTTCTGTCAAATCGCTAAATACAAAATTGTTACCGCCAGTACTGATTTCAAAAACCACACCTTGATTGGCGAGATATGACGCCTGAATAGAGCGGTATCTCAACCCTTTGTCGCCGTTTTCTTGTTTCAATGCGGTGTTTACAACACCCGACATAATCTCTAATTCATTGTTTAGTTTCGTCAAATCAGCTGTCATCGCTTGACTAACAGGTACTGCGCCTAACATACAGGCTAAAGTAAGTGCTCTAATCATGGTAAACCTCGGCTCAATCATCGTTTAATACGGTATCGTTCTCTGGATTCAGCTCATCGGTATAGGCCGAGTCCAAAGAGTAAATTTCTTGTTGAAGAGAATTAAGTTGTCTGGCGTAAAAACGCTGGTCGTCTTCTCTTTGTTCGTTAATAAATTTAATCAGCTCTGCAAAGTCTTCTCGTCTTTCCTGACGACTGGAACTCAACAAGTATTCAGTCAATTGCGCGCTGCTTTGCTGTTGTTGAGTCGTCAACGCATCGACATATTGGGAGAACATCGCTTGGTTAGATTTCTGGTAGTCTGCAACTTTCTCATCAACAATGGCGGCTAACTCGCTTTGAGATGGGCCGCTGCTAAACCCCATCGCTATTCGTCCATCCTCGACTTCAATGCTAAATCCCGTCACTACCATCACCATTGCCATCGCCGACATCGCCATTGATACTGCTGGAAGCCCACTCCACTGCCACCATTTTGGCTGTTCTGTCGCGATAAACGTGCTTTCCATGTCCCAAGAAGGGATGTCCGATTGCTCAAATTGTTGAGCGGTAAAACTGACACTATTCGCCGTTTCTACATGCTGAGAAAAACTCTCATCATGCAAACACAAATACTCAAATTGTTCGCGTTCGTTATCGCTTAACTTATTTTCAAGCCACTTCGCAAGTAGCTGTTCGCGGTCAATATCCTGCATTTTCGACCTCCAAATCTAATTTCAATTTTGCCAGTGCACTGTACAATCTCGACTTCACTGTATTCGGTGAAACACCCAACTGATCGGCGATTTCATCAAAAGTAAATTGACCAAAAAACTTGAGTTCCACTATCGCTTTTTGCGCCAATGGCAATTTCTGCATGGCACTTGTGAGCGTCACGCTGGCGCAGTCACTCAACAATGTCTGTTCGGGCGTATCTTGCTCACATACCGATTCTGGTATGTCATCGTAACCTTGCTCTGGTCGCTTACGCCGATAAAACTCCATACAACGGTAGTGAGCAATGCGAAACAGCCAGCCTTTAAAGGCACCTTCGTTTCGGTAATTGCCCAAACTTCTAAACACAGATACAAAGATATCCTGCATCAGGTCTGAAGCATCGTGTCGGTTTCCCGTCATACGCAGTCCATACTGGTATATGGCTTGTTCATAACGTTTTATCAGTGTGAACCAAGCTTTTTTATTTCCCTTCAGGGCTTGTTTAACAAGCTGTTCATCACGCTTTTCAAACACCTTCCTGTCCTCAAAAGCCGTTTACTGTTTGACTATAATGTCGATGGGGGTTGGGATAAAGTTTGATTTATTTTGAATTTTTTTCGTTTTTCTTTGAGTAAAGGGAAAAACGGCAGGAAAAGAAGTCATGACTGGCTTATAAAACCTGAGTCATGACTTACTCAATAAGCTATTTCAGCAAAGGAACGGGCAACAGCGGGGAAAGGATTTCGGCTATACGACGGAACAATTGCATTCTTGTCGTGCCGGATCGCCAAACCAAACCGATTTCTCGAAATGCCTGATCTTCTGCAGCCAACGGCGCAAGGTCAGTATTTTCGATAATGTGTTGATTAAGAGCGAGCTCAGGTAAAAAGGTATAGCCCAATTTACTGTTTGCCAATTGCACAAGGGTATACAAGGAACTCGCTGCTAACGAACTTACTTGCTCGCTGTGTTGCAAGCCGCAAGCACTTACCGCATGACCAGTCAGACAATGCTCTCGTTGCAGCAGAAACACACTGTTTTTGGGCAACGAGGAAATATCCATAGGATCGGGTAGCTGGGACAGTAAATCATTGTGCGCAACTAAGTGGAAAGGGTCATGGCCGATAATCATCTGTTTACAGCCGGGGGTTTCCATTGGTAGGGCGAGTATCAACAAATCCAGTTTGCCGTCGGTAAGCTGCTCCAGCAAATTATCTGTTGTATCTTCTTGTAACTCTAACCCGATATCAGGCAAAAAGGCTTTAAATGCGCCTATCATCCCCTCAAACATAAATGGCGCTATGGTAGGAATTACCCCTAGCTTTAACTGACCGCGCTGCCAATTTCCGGCGTTTTGTGCATACTCAACCAGCTCTCCCGCTTCTTGTAACAACACTTTACTGCGTTCAACAACATCCAAACCAAGCGAGGTAAACACAAAGGTTTTGTGCTCTCTCTCGAGCAACTGGCTACCAAAATGCTCTTCGAGATTTTGAATCGCTGTACTCAGCGTCGATTGGCTAACGTTACATCTTTGCGCAGCTCTGTGAAAATGCTGCTCTTGATGCAGTGTGACGAGATAGTGTAAATGCTTCAAATTTGGCCAGCGCATTGCAAACACCTTTACTGATTAAAATTAACCTTATTAATCTAACACATGAATTAAAAAAAGACATTACTTGATCTCAATCAGATTCGTTTCATTAAAATCGGCCCTCTTGTAAATCACTGCTAAGCTGAAATGAGAGTTGATAAATGTACAAAGGACAGTTCGAAGTGAAAGGTAGATATCGACATTTAGTTTGTGTACTAACAGGCACGCACCACCAAGAGGAAGTGATCGAACAAGCACTGCATGTCGCGAGAAATCATCAGGCGGAAATCAGTATGCTGCTTGCCCTCGACGAACTTCCCCCTAATGCTCAAATGATTATGCAATCTGTTTCCTACCTCGAGTCGACAGAGGCGATGGAGGTCATGGCGAAACATTGGCTGGATGACCAAGTATCAAGCTGGGACACCGAGGTACCAATAAATGCGTCTGTCACCTTCGGTTCTCAAACAGCTAACATCATAGCTCTCGTCGAAAAAACACAAGCTGATCTAGTCATGAAACAAGCAGATGATGACGTGCTCGAGCGTTGGTTTGGCAATGATGATGTCAACTTACTTCGACAGTGCCCATGTCCGGTATGGATAACTCACCAAGGCCAAGCTGAAAAGTATAAAACGATCGTTGCCGCGGTGGACTTAAACTATCACTACGCCCCAGACGTTGTTGCGCAAAAGCGCGCACTGAACATGGAGATACTGCGCCATGCTACTCGTATTGCTCTTCTAGAGTTTGCTCAACTTCACATAGTGCACGTATACGATGTGGTACCAGAAAGCATATTAAGAGATGGCTTTATTCAATTTGATCAGCCTGCGCTGCAGGAAGAAAAGGCGTTAATTGCGCAAGAACGTCAGACTGTACTTGATGAGTTAATGGCGATGCTAGCGAGTGAGGTAGAAGACGCGACACTAACCTTCCTCAAGCCCACGACGACACTTATTGAAGGCGAGCCAGCAATAAAGTTAGGGCAATTCGTAAAACAAGCCGACGCAGACTTATTG
Organism: Alteromonas sp. 5NS40-0096; assembly: GCF_057544385.1. Lineage (NCBI taxonomy): Bacteria > Pseudomonadati > Pseudomonadota > Gammaproteobacteria > Alteromonadales > Alteromonadaceae > Alteromonas > Alteromonas sp. 5NS40-0096. The sequence goes on along the minus strand of NZ_BAAJLQ010000002.1, from coordinate 437,452 downwards.
GTAATGGGCACGGCAGGACGAAAAGGGGTAGCAGGCTTATTATTGGGAAATACGACTGAATCCGTTATTCACCAAGTTGAATGTGCTCTCGTCGCTGTCAAGACGCCTTAATTATGACTAATTCACTGTGTTAGGTAGCTGTGAACAACTAGATGGCGGTACGCAAATCGTGATGGCATGCTCATTTTCGATGAACTGAGCACCGACAGAAGTCGCGATTGCCAGTAAACTTTTTGACGGTGTATCAAGGTAAAATCGCCCAGTGATGATTCGATTGTCTGGCCCGTCCAAACGAATGGGTTTTCGACTGTAACGTTGAAACTCTAAGATGACATCTCCCAAAGAGGAGCCTTTAACCTCAAGCCAACCTGAGCGCCAACTGGGCAATTGGTTCACAACGAAAAAGTCACTTTCAATCGCGTTATTTGCGATAACGACGCCTTGCCCTTTGGTCAATGTTCTGACTTCTGGAGTTTTCAGTTTTACCACACCTTCGTAAACACTGATGATTAACTCTTCGCCCAATAAATCAACATCTACCGCGGCATCGGAGATATCAGCTGTAGTGGAGCCTATTTGTACTAAGAATGGGCGCGCTGGTTCATAGACCACGGCAAAATACACTCGCCCAGCGATCAGTCTGGCAAGTCGCTGCTGTGGGTTAGAATCCACATCAATTTTACTGTCGCCGTTCATGTATATCACTGAACCATCTTTTAAGACATAGGAGCCGCGACTGCCTACAGCAGTTATGTAACTGCCTTTTTGCATCATATCAGGCTCTTCATTGTACGTTGGCGGCGATAAGTGATAACTCGCTAACTGGGTCGTCAAAAAAATCCAAGTCAATCCACCAATAATTGCAATCGTTATTGCACTTGCGACCCAGGGAATGCGCTTAGGTTGATTGAGCACGGGAGACGCGGTTTGATTATGTGATGTTTGCGTCTCATTGACGGGTGGTTGAGCAAACTGAGCGAGTACCCGAGACACTTCCACGTGACTTGCTGCTTGAGCAATGGAATGAAACGCGTCTTGATGGGCTTTAATCGTAAACCATCGCGCAAATGCTTGTTGTGCATCATGCTGCAGGTGAGGTTGCCGTTCATACCAATCAGCGGCTTGCGTCAACACGTCAGATTGGAGTGGGAAACTGTTTTCTTCCCGCGTCACAAATGCCAAATCGATGAGCACACAGACTAAATGCTGTTTAACCACATCGAGGTGGGTGTCCAACCTTGTGGCGACGTCTTCTCTGGATAACCCGAGATGAAACCGCTGAATAAAAGCGCTACGTTGCTGTTCCGACAGCCCTGCGAATAAACTCTCTAGTTTGTCTTTGTCGACATCGTTTATCTGCGCGTGTTGATTCGTCGCCAATCCCACAGAAAACCATCCGTGTTGACGCAGCACCAAGCGAGAAATCGCCAATACCTGTGCAATAGGACTCTCAGTGACATCGAGTTCGGAGGAACCTGCGAGTTGTTGAAGAATGTCTCGTACAAACTGACTTCTCATATCCGAAACGGGCACATACGCACTAACAAACCCCTCAACCACAGCTTTAATATCTGCTCGAGACGCTAGACTCTGGGTATCGAAGTGCTTTTTACCAAACGGACTTTCTGACATGAGACAACGCTGAGCGCCCTTGGTTAACAAACAATAGAGAATTCGAAGAATAACAAGAGTATAAACGAATTCGCTAGAAACAAAAAACCGGCCAACGGCCGGTTCTCTATCAGTTTACAGTCATGCTATTTTACAGGCCAAAAATCGCTTTCAACGCAAAGAAGAAGATAATCGATAACACCGCGCCTGCGGGCAATGTCACAACCCAAGAGACAACAATGTTTCTCACAATCCCTAAGTTCAATGCCGATACGCCGCGAGCTAGCCCAACACCTAACACAGCACCAACCAGTGTTTGCGTTGTAGATATTGGCAGTCCAGTTCCCGAAGCGATAACAACCGTGCACGCCGCTGCAAGTTCTGCAGCAAAACCACGGCTCGGCGTTAAATGAGTAATGCCCTGACCGATCGTTTTAATGACGCGATGGCCAAACAGGGCAAGGCCGAGCACAATGCCTATGCCACCGAGGGGAAGTACCCAAGGTGCTAGGTCAGAACTTGCATTGATTTCACCACCTGACGACACCACGCTGACAACGGCAGCTAACGGGCCAATGGCGTTTGCAACATCGTTTGAGCCATGGGCAAAGGCCATACAACAGGCTGTCACTACCATCAAAATGGCAAAAACTTTCTCGACATTATTGGATTGGGCTTCGGCGTCTTGCGCACTATCAAAAGATAAACGGCCAATCAGGAACTTACCGACAATCGCCAATAACACCGCAATTGCCACCGCGAGCAGATAGCCGTTGGTTGCCGATAGTTCTAGGCCAACGTGCTTTAGGCCTTTTTTGATTGTCACCAACGACATAACAAAACCAGCCAACGCCATATAAACAGGCACATAGCGTTGAGCGTTAGCAAACGGTTTATCCGTGGCAAATATCAGCTTGTGTGCGCTTTGATAGATGAGGTAAGCAATGATGCCTGATATCGCAGGTGTCACTACCCAGCTCCCGACGATGCCACCAACCTTACTCCACGCTATGGCGTCCATACTGACACCCGCGGCAGTGAAGCCAATAATGGCACCAATGATTGAGTGAGTGGTTGAAACAGGCCATCCCAAATACGACGCTACTGCCAGCCAAATACCCGCCGCCAACAACGAGGAAATCATACCCAAGACCAAATACTCAGGTATGTCGGTAAAAAAGCCGGAGTCAATAATGCCTTTGCGAATCGTCGACGTTACTTCGCCACCCGCCAAATAAGCGCCAGCGAATTCAAAGATCATCGCGATGATAATAGCTTGCTTGATGGTAAGTGCTTTAGAACCAACAGACGTACCCATGGCGTTTGCCACGTCGTTCGCACCGATACCCCAAGCCATGACGAAACCGAATACGGCCGCCATTATAATAAGAATTGAACCGTAACTAGTTAGAAAATCCACTTTGTCGCTGCTCCTAACTAATCACGATACTGTCGCACTGAAAATTCAGTGTGCCGCTCGACTGAGCTGTATTCATCATTAACATAAAAATTTAATGCGGTTAATCTATACTTCAACGTTAGCGCAATCATATCGCTTACGAATTTCGGCGCATGATAACGTAAAGCTTGCCTTTGCCATAGCGAATTTATCGACAAAAATCATTTTAGTGTTCCCTGTATCACTTATCTGACGATTAATGACACAATTGTTTCACTTTTATGACAATCGATTTTCATTTTAGGTCAAATCTTCTAACTTGGTACGCATATTCTCCAAAGAGTGCCGAACATCTTTACCTCGCGTCAAATAGACCACATATTCGCAAATGTTTTTACAGCGGTCACCAATCCGTTCTAATGACCTAAGCGCCCATAACACCTCTAACCAATCTTGCATATCATTGGTGGACTTTTGCATTTCACCCGTGGTGTAGGTCAACAATCGCTTGTATTCACTATCTATGCGGTTGTCTTGGTCATACACCTCCAGTGCCGACTTTTCATCCTGCCTTGCTAATGCATCAAAAGTGCCTCGCATCATCGCCATCACTTTGTCACCAATAGAAACCATACTGCTGGTGATCACATCAGAATTCGGCAGTTTATTTTTCGTTACAAGACGGGCAATGCGCTCTATTTCATCCCCCATCCGCTCAATATCCGTAATGGCTTTCGAAACTATCATGATCATGCGCAAGTCCGTCGCCGTTGGGTGCCGTTTGGCAATAATACGGAGGCATTCCTCATCAATCTGCACTTCCATGGAATTGATTTTAAGATCATTCAATACCACTTTTTCAGCCAAACCTGCATTGTTGTGTTTAATCGCCCGTAACGTATCCATTAATTGCTGTTCGACTTCACCACCCATGGTCAATACCGAATTCCTCAAATTTTCTAGTTCGATATTAAACTTGCCAGAGATGTGAGTATTAAGTGCAACTTGTCTCATGATAACTAGTCCTGTGGGACGCTAGCCGTAACGGCCAGTGATGTAATCTTCGGTTTGCTTTTTGGCGGGCATTGTAAATAAGGTATCGCTGTCTGAGTACTCAATAAGCTGCCCTTGATGCAAAAACGCCGTATAATCAGACACCCTTGCCGCTTGCTGCATATTGTGCGTGACGATGACAATAGTGCACCGTTTTTTCAGCTCTGCCATAAGCTCTTCGATAATCAGCGTGGTCAATGGATCCAATGCTGATGTGGGTTCATCTAACAATAAGATATCTGGTTTTAACGCCAAGGCGCGCGCCAAAACTAAACGTTGCTGTTGGCCACCCGATAACACTTGTGCGGGATCGAATAAGCGGTCTTTCACTTCGTCCCACAACGCCGCTTCTTTTAATGCTTGTTCAACCGCATCATCCAAGCGACGTCTGTGTTTAATGCCCTGCAATTTCAAGCCATAAGTCACGTTTTCATACACGCTCATAGGAAATGGATTGGGTCGCTGGAACACCATCCCGACTTGCGTGCGCAAGCGAGACACATTTTCCCGCTTGTGATTGATATTGCGGCCATCAATAATAATCTGGCCATCGTACTCACATTCTGACACCAAATCATTCATGCGGTTAAAGCAGCTGATTAACGTCGACTTACCGCAACCACTCTGGCCAATAAACGCGGTTATGCGATTTTTTGGTATACGCATATTGATGTCGTGTAACACGTTTTTTTGACCAAACCTCAAATTGAGGTTTTTAACATTAATGGCGGTGTCCTCCATCGACAACCCATCGAGGTCAAGTTTTTCGTGTTCAAATAACTTCAGCATCTAAAGCAACTCATCATTAGGTATACAGCCTGCGGAAGCGCGTTCTTAACACGACCGCTGCGATATTCAGTACAAAAACAACAACCAAGAGTAACAAGCAGGCAGCAAACATCATAGAGGCGCTACTGGAATTAGTTTGGCTGTGAAAAGCCCCGTCGTAAATCAATACACCGAGGTGCATGAATTGGCGCTCTAAATGTAAATAGGGAAATTCGCCGTCAATTGGCAACGCTGGCGCAAACTTCACGGCCCCCACTAACATCAAAGGAGCAACTTCACCTGCTGCTCGAGCAATCGCTAAGATAATTCCCGTCATTATTCCCGGTGAGGCCATCGGCAAAACCGTATGCCAAATGGTTTCAAAATGGGTTGCCCCCAAAGCATAGCTGCCACTTCGCAGGTTATCTGGTACTCGGCGAAGCCCTTCCTCGGTAGAGACAATCACCACTGGCAAAGTTAATAATGCCATCGTAAGTGACGCCCAAAACAGACCCGGTGAACCGAATGTAGGCGCGGGTAAGGCGTCACTAAAAAACAGACTATCGATACTACCGCCAAGGGTATAAACAAAGAATCCGAGTCCAAATACGCCGTAAACAATAGAAGGCACGCCAGCCATGTTGCTCACACTGATACGAATAATCGATGTCAACGTGTTGTTAGGTGCATATTCGTTGAGATAGACCGCTGCCAGCACGCCAAATGGTGCAACGATCACTGTCATGAGCAACACCATCAAAATCGTCCCAAACAGAGCGGGAAATACACCACCAGACGTATTAGCTTGCTTGGGTGAATCGCTCAAGAACCTACCGATCTGGTGCCCCATATCTTTAAACTTTTGCCAGTTTGATAGCTGCCCCGGGAAGGTAAGTGTTTCAATATCCGCAAAAGCCACTCGAAAAGGTTCACCAGAAGCAAAAGTAATGTACATCGAAAATTCGGCGCTTTGCGCCTCCAACATTTCGACTCGTGCCTGCCATTGATTGAATTCGCGCATCAGTCGTTGTCGAGCTGGCGCATCGTCGGCTACGCCTTTTTGGTCTAATTCGGCGATGTCTTCGTGAATACTGGCAAGAGAAGTTCGTCGTATGCGATGCATTTCATCGTACATTTTCGTCACGGTTTCATACATCACCGGGAAACTGTCCATTGGCAATGACACCGAGTCAGCAGAATGGATATACTCAGGCTGACCAAAAACGACCCTACCGTTTTTAAGTTGAATCCGCGCGACTTGCTTCGCCAACGTAATACTTATCAAGTCCTTGTCTTCGATAAGCACGTCACTACCAAACGGATTCTGCGAATTGGAATACCGCACCCACCAGGTGTAGTCTTTGTCCTGTTGATGTTCAGAATGTATCTGCCCATATACGGTCTCAGCTTTCTCGGTCTCTTGGCTTTGGTAGACCACGGTGTATATTGGCTCTGGCCAAAAGTAGTTAAGCCCGCGGCTAACAATCAAAGACAATATGCTGATCAGCGCAAACAACAACAGGCTTGCCGAAAACGCCGTCAACCCGATAACAAAGGATTGCCGTTGCGTACTGTCTATGAAAAACCAACGTTTGAGTGATTTAATCATAGTGCGCGTTCTTCCTTAACCACTGACGCAAGATCTCCGCCAACGTATTCACCACAAAGGTAAAAGCGAATAGCAAGGTCGCGGTGACAAACAAGATATGATAATGCGCGGTGTCGGGTTTTGCTTCGGGTAACTCAATGGCCAAGTTAGCGGTTAATCCTCTCAAGCCTTCTAACAAACTCCAACTATCGATGGGCGTATTGCCCGTAACCATCAATAAGATCATAGTTTCGCCAAATGCCCGACCGAAACCTAGCATGATTGCCGCGAGTATGCCTGGCATCGCAACGCGAACGACGACCATTTGTAGGGTTTGTAAACGGGTGGCACCGAGGGCAAATGAGGCTTGTTTCAAGTTATTGGGCACGTTATTGATCGCATCTTCAGCAATAGAATAAATGCTGGGGCTTATCGCAACCCCCAATGCAATTGCCACAATAATGGTTGTTTTACCTACGGGGCTGTCAGTTTCACTTTCTAGCAAGGCGAAACCATCTATGTCAAACAGCGAGAATACGACTTCTGGTGCCCAGCTCATGGCCACCACACCGAGTAATAAAATAATAGCGAACGAAATCACTAACTCCGAACCGTGACGAGCTCTCGTAGGGAAGTAATCTACGACCTTGCGCTGAATCAGCGCACTAGCGAGCAAAATCATTGGCACAACGACCAAGAAAAAGGCGAACGAAAACAAAAATCGCTCGGCAAGTGGCGCTAACCAAATAGCAGTAATGAAGCCAATCAGTACCGATGGAATCGCTTCCAACATTTCAATTGCGGGCTTCAACCAGTTGCGCAACCGATTGCGTGCGAAGAAAGAGGTATAAACCGCCGCTCCAACCGACATAGGGATTGCAATCAATAGCGCTAAAAGCGCCGCTTTCAAGCTTCCTACAATGAGAGGTATCAGACTAAACTTCGCTTCCTGATAGTCAGAACCACTGGAGGTTTGCCAGACTGCTTCTTGTGAGGGATACCCTTCGTATGTTTGTGGCTCGAACAGCGCACTGTAAGTCGTTATGCCGGCCAAATTGTTGACGTTAAACAAATGAACTGCACCATCAGAGTAGGCATAAAGGCGGTTACCATGCCAAGTTATGTCGTCTATCTTCATGCTGAGGGGCAAAACAGTAACAACTTCACCGGTTACGCGGTTGAGCAGTAACAGCGTATTGCTGTCGGTAAGCAAAGCAATGGCGTTACTACTTGGATGCGCCACTAAAGAGACGGGCATGCCGTACTGTTCGAGTGATAGCGAATAAGTTGGGGCAAACGACAATACGCCGTTTTCATTGCGTAGTGTCCAACGCGTTAGGACATTTTCGTTGTCAGCCGTAAATAAAGCTCTTTGCTTGGGCAATGCACTTGCCCATGAAACCGGGTGACTAAAACCAAAAGTACTGACAACCTCATTTTCTTGATTAACGAATTCAACACTATTTTCAGCAAATTTTGCCACCAAAGAGGCGCCTGGCAATGGCACAATGTATTCGCCACCGTCAAACGACTGGTCGACAACGCGCGTCGGATCACCTTGATGTATCCAGCGCAAGACTGTCGCTTGCTCCGAAACCATGCTCACCACCAGCCACGCTGGCGAAAAGCTTACATCCCATTGCGTCACCTGCGGCCAAGATTCAAGCGGCAATGAAAAAGTTCGGGGATGTCGCCGAATAGGGAGATTGTCAGCTTCTCCTTTGGAAGTGTAAGAAAAACCGATATCGTCGATGGCATCTAAGTTCTCTATGGATTCCATCCTAACAATGGCTGAAGAGGAAATATCGATCATGTAAGGATCGGCACGCCACTTCCTCACTGACAACGCGTGCTCACAGGGCCGCTTGATTCGATGTTTTTCAATCAATACATCCCCTTCCAACTTCAAAAAGGCGAGTTCGCACGGCGCAGGCTGGCTTACCACCACTTGCCCTTCAAGTAAGTCTTTTACAGCCAAGGTTTTGTGGCCAGGGGGAAGTATAAAGGAAGCTTGTTTTTCGATAGTAGGGGATTGTAACAGAGGCGCGGACTGGCTCAACAAATGGCCAATAAGGATGACTAACATTAGCAACACAGCACCGCCAAATGCGCTGACAACTCGTCTAACGATGCTGTCGCGCCGCGCGCGATTTCGACTGTGTTTTTGTTGATCTTCCATCGAAATTTAGGCTTTCTTTGTTAGCGCTGAAAAAAACTCGACTAACATAACCCGATACTTAGTGATTGTCGACCGCAAACACCGTTTTGACGATACGAACAATTACGCTCCTCTTTGGCTCAGCACTATAGATTAAATACAAGCTATCATAATGAAATACAGGGAATTTCGCCCACGTGTTTCAATATTTGTGATATGTTTATGAATGATGCTGGCACGCATCATTACCCGCACACACAAAGTATGCTCAACACAGATTGACTTTCCGAGGTTGAATTGAGCACATCAAGAGTCATTCCGAGCAAGGCTAGCTGTCAGCTCGGCTTTTGAAATCAAAATTGGAGGTTGAACATGAAACCACTCATTATTGCTATCATGGGACAAGATAGACCGGGTTTAGTGGATGCATTAGCCAAGAGTGTTTATGCCCATGAAGGCAATTGGCAAGGCAGCAGCTTTGCTCGCATGGCAGGCCAGTTTACCGGTTTTGTTGAAGTCCATGTTGAAGAGTCCCATCGCGACTCATTGATTGCAGCGCTCGATGACATTAAAGACCTCAATGTGATGTCGGTAGCGTCAGTAAAAGAAGACGCGAGTTCACAGCAAACTCTCTCAGTCGAAGTGATGGGCAACGATAAGCCCGGTATCGTTCAAGAACTCACTCACATTTTGAATCAGTTTAATTTGAATATCGTCTCGTTTGATTCAAGATGCGAAAGTGCGCCTAACTGGGGCAGTCTGATGTTCAAGGCAACGGCCACAATTTCGGTACCAGAACAATTCGATGAAGATGCATTACAAAGTGCTCTGGAGAGCGTTGCCAACGATTTTGTCGTTGAGATCACCGCTGCGGTTTAACTTTAATTTTCAATAAAAATGCGTTGTCACATGAGTGTCACGCATTTTTGGCAGTCTTTGCCCATTTTTACATAGAAAAACTTATCTCAATATGCATTCGAAAGAGCTCTACTACCCTAAAGAACTGAGCTGGCTGGCGTTTAACGAACGCGTTCTTCAAGAAGCCGCTGATAAAAACAACCCTGCTGTTGAACGACTCCGATTTTTGGGCATCTACTCGAACAATCTCGACGAGTTTTATCGAGTAAGAGCGGCAGATGTGAAACGTCAAATCACCATTGCCAACAATGACGAAAATGAAGAAAAGGCATTGGCACTAACGGAATTAATGGAACAAATTCAAGATAAGGTAAAAGCGTTATCTACCAAGTTTGATGCCATTCACAAAGATGTATTAAAAGCCCTAGCGCGATACAACATTCATCTATTGCGCAAAGAAGACTTAGATGAATACCAAACCCAGTGGCTTAGAAACTTGTTTGTAAACAAAATTCTAAGGCATATCGCTCCGATTCTTATCCATAAGAAAACCGATTTAGCGGGGCGCTTGAATGGTTCCTCTGTTTATCTTTTTGTTGCACTTCGTCGTGAAGACAAAGCGACGCGATATGCAGCGGTTGAAATACCGACCAGCGAGATGTCTCGCTTCATTGTGATACCTCCAGAAAAAAGCCGCAAAAAGAAGAATATTATTCTTCTCGACGATGTTGTGCAGTTGTGTTTAGAACAAATATTCCGAGGGTTTATTAAATTTGATTCTCTTGAAGCGTATAGCTTCAAGCTCACACGGGACTCGGAGTATTCGATTAACGACGAAATTGACGAAAGCTACGTTGAGAAAATGTCGGAAAGTATGAAGCAGCGCCTCATCGCTGAACCTGTGCGTCTCATCCACGACGCTACTATGCCAGGTGATATGGTTGAGGACTTGCGAAAGCGATTGAAAATCACCAAGCTTGATACCATGCACTCTGCTGGCCATTACCGTAACTTTAAGGACTTCATTGGCTTTCCAAACGTTGGCCGTGAATACCTTGAGCATGCCCCTTTACCAGCCATAGATACGCAAGATTTTTCTCGTTACAACACGGTTTTCGACGCGATAACAGCCCACGATATCTTGTTGCACTACCCGTACCACAGATTTTTGCATTTCACTGAGTTTGTACGCCAAGCCGCATTCGATCCGAGTGTGAAAAGTATCCGCATTAATATCTACCGAGTGGCCAGTCACTCACGCATCATCAACTCGCTAATTGATGCTGTCGACAATGGAAAAAAAGTCACCGTTGTCGTTGAATTGCGTGCACGATTTGATGAAGAAGCCAATATCGAATGGTCTAAGCGTATGACCGATGCTGGCATTCGCGTTATTCTTGGTGTTCCGTCGCTTAAAATACACAGTAAAGTTTGTATAGTTTCCCGTGAAGAGCGCGGTGCCATCACCCATTATGCTCATTTTGGCACGGGCAACTTCAATGAGAAAACGGCAAAAATTTATACGGATTACAGCTTATTCACCAAAAATCAGGAGCTCGCTAAAGAGGCCGTAAGTGTATTTGACTTGATTCAATACCCATATCGCAGGTATAAGTTCCAACACTTACAGATTTCGCCAATCAACGCGAGAACCAAAATACAGTCGCTGATTCGACAAGAGATTCAATTTTTAAAAGAAGGGCACAAAGCTCAAATCACGTTTAAAATAAATAATCTCGTTGATAAAGAATTGATCGACGATTTGTACAGGGCGAGTCAGGCAGGGGTCAAAGTTAGAGCCATTGTCCGCGGTATGTGTTCATTGATACCCGGCATTAAAGGCATTAGCGATAACATAAAGATAATCTCTGTCGTAGACCGTTATTTAGAACACCCCAGAGTTATGGTGTTTGAAGGCGGCGGAGACAGGAAGGTCTTTATTTCATCCGCGGATTGGATGACGCGGAATATGGACAATCGCATTGAGGTCGGTTGCCCAATATACGACCCTAACCTTCAAGATCGTATTATTGAAATGCTTGAGATTCAATTCAGAGATACGCTGAAGGCACGAGTGATAGATGCGAAACAAAGCAACAAATACGTTAGCCGTGGAAATCGCAAAAAACTTCGCTCGCAGGTTGAAACTTATCGTTACCTCAAAGAGATAGAAGAGAAAAACAAAGAGGCATGACAAAACACGAATCAGCCTTCGCCGATGTTGCCACTAGAGACATCAGTAAAATAGCAGCATTGGACATTGGTTCAAATAGCTTCCATTTAGTTGTAGCCCGTATTGTTGCGGGCTCTGTGCAAATACTGCACAGAGTAAAACAGAAAGTCCGCCTTGCCGACGGGCTTGATGAGAACAACATTCTGTCACAGGAAGCGTTTCAAAGAGGGCTGCAATCTCTACAAGTCGTTAGAGAGAGTCTTTACGGGTTTGAACCCGACTCAGTGCGCATTGTTGCTACTCATACCTTACGCCGTGCCAGAAATGCCGACGATTTCATCGAAGCCGCCAAGCTCATATTCCCCTACCCCGTAGAAGTCATTTCCGGTGTTGAAGAAGCGCGTTTAATCTATGCTGGCGTCGCTCATACAAGCCACGTAAATGGCAAACAATTGGTTATCGATATAGGCGGTGGATCCACTGAGTTTGTCATTGGCGAGGGCTTTGAACCCAAATTGTTGCGCAGCCTTCAAATGGGTTGTGTTAGCTACACCAAACGCTTTTTCTGTGACGGTAACATCACGCAAAAAGCATTTGATAAGGCCATTACAGCTGCCGAACAAGAACTCGAAATCATTGAAGACAAATACCGGGCGCTGGGATGGGAACAGTGTATTGGTACCTCGGGTACAATCAGAACACTGTACAATTTAAGCCAACCGGAGCTGGAAGCTGACAACAAGGTTCCCCTCACGCTCAAGCACTTAAAAGGGTTAATGAAACAGTGCATTGAGGCAGGCCATATCGACAAACTGGAAATGAATGGCCTGAGTGAAGACCGACGCGGCGTCATAACTGCGGGCCTGGCCATATTGATCGCAATTTTCAAAGCGCTAAAAATACGCGACTTACATTACAGCTCTGCGGCGCTGCGAGAAGGCGTGATGTATCAAATGGAAGAAGAGATGCATCACTCAGATATACGCAGCCGAACAGCGTCGAGTTTGGCCACCCGCTATGATGTAGATACCGAACAAGCAGGTCTGGTGCTCGATACCACGCTCAAGCTATTTGACGCTTGCAAAAAAGAGTGGCGGCTAAAACACCCCGATTTACGCAATATTCTCGGTTGGGCAGCGCTACTCCACGAGGTGGGCATTCAGATTAATTCCCGGGGTGTACAACGACACTCAGCCTATATTCTTCAGCACGTTGAGTTACCTGGGTTTAATCAAGAACAACAGTTGTTGTTAGCCACCATAGTGAGATTTCACCGGAAAAAGATCAGAACCGCAGAGTTACCCGCTTTCCACCTTTATGACAATCAGCAGGTGATCAAGCTGATCACCGTGTTACGCGTGGCAGTATTGCTCAATATAAAGCGCCAACAAGGTTTCTTGCCCGATTTCAACATCCAGGTGGAAAAACAAACATTGAGTTTGACCTTTCCTGACCAGTGGTTGAGCGATAAGCCTGTGCTTTCAGCTGATTTACTCGCAGAACAGCAGCAACTTGCATCGATTAACGTAACCCTAGAGATAAAAGACTAACGCTCGAATTAGGCGCCAAAAGCGATAACGCGATTACGCCCTTGGGATTTGGCTTGATAAAGGGCGTGGTCGGCTTCTTTGATAGTTTGAAAGATATCGAGCGTCCCTTTGGGCAACTCTACAACACCAAATGATGCAGTAATCGAAAACTCAGCGTCATTGTATTTTATTACCCGTTGACTCACGTCCTCACGCAATCGCTCTGCGAGTTGTTGTGCCTGTCGGATACAGCAGTTTGGAGACAGGATCAAAAACTCCTCTCCTCCGAGACGAATTAACGTATCTTCGGCTCTCATCGATTGCTCTATAAAGCGACTAAACGCTTTGAGCGCTTTATCTCCTGCCACGTGTCCAAACTTATCATTCACGTTTTTGAAATGATCAATATCGCAAACAACAACAGATAACTCCTGTGCATTGCGTTTGGCGAGTGCCGCTAATTTGGGCGCCATTTCATAAAAGAAATGACGGTTTTTCGCGCCGGTCAAGGGGTCGGTATACGCCTGCAATCGGAGCCGGATGACGAGAGAGTGCAACACACTGACAGTAAACCCCAACATGAAAGACATAGTCACAACTAAGTAAACCACAAACACCACAACGGTTTGATGGGCAGGTAACGAAACCACGCCTGTGATATACGCTGGTGCAACAAACACTAACGTAATAAGCGTGAGCACCATAATGAATAAGAGGACAAAGTCACCGGTATTGCGGCGTTTTAAATAAGCTCTGATGCAATGAATAGTCAAAAGAACTGGTACAAGCAAACTACAAATTAAAATGAGTTCGCGCCACACTGAGTTAGGCATCGTAAGGGTGAGAAACGTTGTAATACTAACAAAAGCGATAAGGTGCGCGCCGATTAACACTGAGCCTTGAAACGATATGCCATGCCCATAACGCTTTACTAAGGTGAGTAACAACATGTACGCACTGATCAAAAGAAACGTACTGTAGGGGACGAGATAAAAGATTTCATCAAACATGAAGCGCAATGCAAAGCACAGGTAGGATACCCAAACGAAGAACAGCATCATTCGAGCGAACAATGCAGATTGAGCTTTGTGACTGTGGCTAGGAGAAGGCAATGCAAAGGTGAATAACACCCCAACGGTTGACACAATCCCCAAAACCATTACCAAGAAAAGGTGCTGAGCACTTTCCGATAACACTCCGTTTCCCCTGTGCTGTATGGATGACAGCGATTATTATTATTCCATTGCCTTGACTGAACGCTGGCAGTGTTCACGAACGTCACGAAACATAAGAAGTTGTTAATATTACGTAAACGTTAATGCCGGAGTATAGATTAAAAATCATCCACAACCAACCCTTTCAAAGGCTAGGTGTTATACCGAAAAATTATGGTTATGTTGCAAAAAAGTAGAATGTTAAGAAGGGGGAAATGAATAACGTCTGAAAACTAAGATGTTTTTTAACCACAGCTGAACATTCAGTCGGTAAAACTGCATATTCATAGCAAGATCAATTCTGAGGATATCAAATCTATAGAATCATTAATGTAATCAGTACCTTAAAATGACGAAGAACTTTCGTCAGTGTATGTTACAACTTTTGCCCAAACTCTAGACCAACGTTCAACCTTCTCATCAGCCGATAATTCCTTCGGACTTGCAGCTAAAGACGGCTTAAGCACATACGTGCGATCAAATACGGCCTTAGACAAGGCCCCTATCGTTGCCCCATTAGTCGTATTTGTAACGGCAACCACTTGTTCACACATATTGCATTGCCAAAATGTGGCTTGTTCAGAACCTTGTTTGAGTTGCTTCATATCACTTGTTGGCGAAAATGAAATACTCCCATTTACATCGGACAGGTAAGCAAGCTGGCGAGGAACACAGAAATCACAATCACATGCTCTCGCTTGATACTCTTCTATTGGGAGAGGGAAACTAGCATTGATTTTTATATTGCCACACTCACACGCAGTTGAATAATTCATTTAATCCACCCCTCACCTAAAACACCAAACACCTCAATCATATTAACTATAGGGCACGACTAGTGGGCACTGAGCTTTGCATGCTTCTCTAGCAACCTCTCGTACCTCACCCTGTTGTGCCTTTGAACGAAAACGGGGTAAACGTTGGAATATAGGTTAATAAAGAAAAATAGAACAAACTGCCACAATGAAAGTGCGGAAAAGCTGATGACCGAATATATTGCAATAATTATCATAAAAACATAATGAATAGATTCATCTCGGCAAGTTTGCCAGTACAGTCTTTCAAGTTCTTTGTAGAAGTACTCTCGATTCGAGTTGAATTGCTTTTTCTTTCGAAAACGAAACATGACTAGGTCAGTAAGAAGCAGATTTCGCTTATAAAAATCCACACCCAAATAGTGATAAATAGTCTTGTTTCCAACGACTTCGAATTTTTTAGGCTTAAAAAAAGAAACCATCTTTGGATACTTGCTCTCGCTGACTATAGTCTTACCCAATGCTCATGGGCGTTTTGATACTTTGTACCCATAGTTCGAAACAGATGCAATCTAATTGATGAGACGGGACGTTTTTCTCAACCTGATAGTCGGTTGTGATGTTGCGTGAATTGTACAGAGGAGTGATAAAGAAAGGCAGGAGCCCCTGCCTTTCTAGAAAAGAGATTAGGCTTTAGACGCTTGGAAAATACTTTCGATAGCCTTGTCTAGTGTGGCGTCGAACTCTGCATCAGTTTGCTGCGCAGAAACCCCTTCCGTTAAGGCACGAGAGAAGCTTGCGATCATACCTACATTCTCGGATAGCATTTTGTTGGCATCTTCACGGTTATAACCACCGGAAAGTGCAACCACTTTCAGTACTCGTGGATGGGCCACTAAAGCAGCATAGAAGTTTGACTCTGAAGGTAATGTCAGCTTCAACATCACATTTTGGTCTGTGCTAAGTGCATCTAATTGCTGCAAAATTGCATCTCTTAACAGCGCTTCTGCACGCGCTTTTTCTGGGCTGTTAATGTCGACTTCAGGTTCAATAATTGGCACTAAACCGGCGGCGATGATTTGCTTACCGACTTCAAACTGCTGGTCAACAACCGCATGGATACCAGCGGCATTGGCCAATTTCACCACAGAGCGCATCTTGGTGCCGAACACGTTTTGAGCATTCGCTTTCGCAAGCAGCTCATCAAGTGCTGGCATTGGTTTCATCACTTGAACACCGTTTTCTTCGTCGGCCAAACCTTTATCAACCTTGAGGAAAGGAACAACCTTTTTGTTTTCCCACAAGAACTGTGCTGAAGGCATACCTTCGATGCTTCGCTCGAGCGTGTTTTCAAACAAAATCGCACCCAGTACGCGGTTACCACCGAAAGCGTCCGACGTAATAATGCGAGTACGCATTGCATGCACCATATCAAACATCTCTTCATCAGAGCTGTATTCAGATGCTTCAATCCCATAAAGTTTTAGCGCTTTGGGTGTGCTACCACCACTTTGATCAAGGGCGGCAATAAAGCCATTTTCTGTTTTCACTTTTTCTAGCATGGCTAGTTGTGCCTGTGATGCCATTAGCAACACTCCTTTTTGTCTCTGCCAAAAGGCAGGTGTAGGGTTTAGAGATGATTTTTATTTGTTGATTGGCACAAAGGCCAACCGCGGCATCACGATGTTATTTTTATTTGTGTGACGCCGAGCAAATTTGTATGGCCAAAACCTTCCAATTTTGGCCTATTCAGTCTTATTGGTTATTTTTTGCTTCCAATATTGCGACTGCAGGTAGTGTTTTTCCTTCTAAGAACTCTAGGAAGGCTCCGCCACCTGTTGATATATATGATATTTTATCAGCGATTTTATATTTATCTACTGCCGCAAGCGTATCACCGCCTCCCGCGATAGAAAATGCGTCACTTTGAGCAATAGCGTGTGATAATGCTTCTGTTCCAGCGCTGAACTGATCAAACTCGAACACACCGACTGGACCGTTCCAAACAATGGTACCCGCATTTTTTAATATCTCAGCCAAGGCCGCACTGGTATCGGGACCAATATCAAAAATCATGTCATCGTCGGCAACGTCGCTTACGCTTAGCAAACTCGCTGGCGTATCTTCTGCGAAAGCTTTACCCGTAACAACATCAGTCGGCACTGGAATATCGCCACCGTTGCTTTGGGCTTGTTCCATCAAGCGCTTAGCTTCGTCAACCAAGTCCATTTCTACGAGAGACTTACCCACTTGATGTCCTTGTGCAGCAATAAAGGTGTTTGCAATACCGCCGCCTACAATCAGCTGATCAACCTTGTCAGCGAGAGAATCCAGTACGGTTAGCTTAGTTGAAACCTTAGAACCACCCACAATGGCGACCATAGGCCTTGCGGGGTTGTCGAGCGCTTTACCAAGTGCGTCCAGCTCAGCTGACAGCAGTGGGCCTGCAACGGCTTTCGGCGCAAACTTAGCCACGCCATGAGTCGAGGCTTGTGCACGGTGGGCAGTGCCGAACGCATCCATTACGAATACATCACACAATGCCGCGTATTGCTGTGAGAGTGCCTCGTCATCTTTTTTCTCGCCCGGATTGAAACGAACGTTCTCTAAAATCACGACTTCACCTGCGGCTACGTCAACGCCCGATAGGTACGACTTTTCAAGTCGCACAGGCACATCGAGTGCCGACTGCAAGTAATCGACTACGGGTTGAAGAGAAAATGCATCATCGTATTCTCCTTCTGTTGGGCGACCCAAGTGCGACATCACCATCACAGCAGCACCTTTCTCAAGCGCCGATTTAATGGTCGGAATTGAGGCTCTAATACGCGCATCAGAGGTCACAACCCCGTCTTTAACAGGCACGTTTAAGTCTTGACGAATTAGCACTCGCTGACCCGCTAGATCGAGGTCATTCATACTTGGAATAGCCATCTTATTTCCCTTTATATTTCATTAAATTAAATCTTTACCCAACTTGGTGCATCACCAACGCGGTATCTATCATTCGGTTTGCAAAGCCCCATTCGTTATCACACCAAACTAACGTTTTCACAAGTTGTCTGTGACTCACTCTCGTTTGCGTGCCATCAACAATACAAGAATGGGGATCGTGATTAAAATCAACTGACACGAGTGGCTCTTCGGTATAACCCAAAATTCCGGCTAACCGCCCTTCTCGGGCTTTCTGCAGCGCTTCATTAACATCGTCGATACTCACCTCGGTATCAAGTGTCACGCTGAGGTCCATTGCCGTCACGTTGATTGTGGGCACTCGAACGGCAATAGCTTCAAATTTACCTGCGAATTTTGGCAGAATTCTTTCAATACCTCTGGCAAGGCGTGTATCAACTGGAATAATCGACTGGCTCGCCGCCCGAGTTCGACGTAAGTCATCATGATAGGCGTCTATCACCTGTTGATCATGCATTGACGAATGAATCGTGGTTATTGTCCCACTGAGCACACCGAATGCATTATCAAGCGCCTGAATCACTGGCACGATGCAATTTGTTGTGCATGAACCATTAGACACAACGCGATGCTCGGGTAGCAATGTATCTTCGTTACTACCAAAGATAATGGTGTTGTCTAAATCATTGGCTCCGGGCTGAGAAAACAGAACTTTTTTCGCACCTGCTTCTATATGCGCTAGTCCGGCTGCTCTGTCTTTGTATATCCCCGTGCATTCCAACACGATATCGACATTGAGGTCGTGCCAAGGTAAGCCTTCAAGCGTTTCTTGTTGAAGTAAATGAATATCATCACCCGCGACACTTAACACCTTCCCCTTTAATTCAACATCAAAAGGAAAACGCCCGTGAGCGGTATCGTATTTTAAAAGGTGAGCAATGCCTTCAGGCTTTGCTACTTCATTAATAGCAACCACCTGAATGACATTATTGCGCCCTGTTTCATACAGAGCGCGGAGTACATTGCGGCCAATACGGCCAAAACCATTTATGGCAACTCGGACCATATTACCGCCTGTTTACTTGACTAAAGAGACAATGCCGCCTCTACAACTGCGTCAGTCGTGATATTGAAGAACTTGAACAACTCGCCCGCTGGCGCTGATTCACCAAATCCATCCATACCGATAACAGCACCATTCAATCCAACGTACTTGTACCACGTGTCTTTTGCTAGTGCTTCAACCGCAACGCGTTTTACCACACCTGCTGGTAATACCGATTCTTTGTACTCGGCACTTTGACGGTCAAATACATCTGTCGAAGGCATAGAAACTACACGTGCCGCTTTGCCTTGAGCGGCAAGTTTGTCAGCCGCTTCCACAGCCAATTGCACTTCAGAACCTGTAGCGATAAGAATAATTTCTGGTTGGCCATCGCTGTCTTTCAAGATGTAACCGCCTTTCGCAATGTCGGCAACTTGAACAGTGTCTCTGTCTTGTTGCACTAAGCCTTGACGGGTAAAGATTAGCGTTGATGGACCATCGTTGCGTAGGATAGCCTCTTTCCACGCTACGGCAGATTCGACCTGATCGCACGGGCGCCAGTTGTCTAGGTTTGGTGTGGCACGAAGAGACACAACTTGCTCGACTGGCTGGTGAGTAGGACCATCTTCACCCAGACCAATTGAGTCGTGAGTGTAGACGAAAATCGCTGGCTGCTTCATCAGTGCCGCCATGCGAACCGCGTTGCGAGCGTATTCCATGAACATTAGGAAGGTTGCACCATAGGCTTTAAAGCCACCGTGCAAGCAAATACCGTTCATCATTGCAGACATACCGAATTCACGAACACCGTAGTAAATATAGTTACCACTAGCGTCATTAGCTTCAACGCCTTTGCTACCAGACCAGATTGTTAGGTTAGAACCGGCCAAATCAGCAGAACCACCAAGCAACTCTGGCAATAGAGGGCCATAAGCATTCAATGCATTTTGCGACGCTTTACGCGTAGCAATTGTCGCAGGGTTCGCCTGAAGGTCCGCGATGTACGCATCGGCTTTAGACGCAAAGTCCGCAGGTAAATCACCCGCCAAACGGCGCTGTAGTTCAGCAGCAAGTTCAGGATGTGCTTTTGCGTAGTCGGCAAACAAAGCATCCCATTGCTGTTCCGCTTTTGTTCCTTTTGAAGTCGTGTTCCATTCTGCGTAAATATCTTCTGGTACTTCAAATGGCGCAGCTGTCCATTGTAATTCTTCACGGGTCGCTGCGATTTCGTCATCACCTAATGGTGCGCCGTGGCATGATTCTGTACCTTGTTTGTTTGGCGAACCGAAACCGATAATCGTTTTACAACAAATCAGTGTGGGCTTGCTTGATTGCGATTTAGCTTCAGCAATCGCATTAGCGATTTGCTCTGGATCATGGCCATCTACACCACGAACAACATGCCAGCCGTAAGATTCAAAACGAGCAGGCGTGTCATCGCTAAACCAACCTTCAACTTCACCATCGATAGAAATACCGTTGTCGTCCCAGAAAGCGACAAGCTTGTTCAAGCCAAGTGTGCCAGCTAGTGAACAGGCTTCGTGTGAGATCCCTTCCATTAGACAGCCATCGCCCATGAAAGCATAAGTATAGTGGTCAACAACGTCGAAATTGTCGCGATTAAACTGCGCGGCAAGCACTTTCTCGGCAATCGCCATACCCACAGCATTGGTAATACCTTGGCCTAGTGGACCTGTTGTGGTCTCTACACCAGGAGCATAACCATATTCAGGGTGACCTGGTGTCTTAGAGTGCAACTGTCGGAACTGTTTGAGTTCTTCGATTGGCAACGCATAACCAGAAAGGTGTAACAGAGAATACAACAGCATTGAACCATGACCGTTTGAAAGCACAAAGCGGTCGCGGTTAGCCCAATTAGGGTTAGCCGGATTATGGGACATAAAGTCACACCATAAAACTTGTGCAATATCAGCCATTCCCATTGGGGCACCCGGGTGACCGGATTTGGCTTGTTGAACGGCGTCCATACTTAGGGCGCGTATGGCATTGGCGAGTTCGCGACGAGAGGGCATGTTGTCTCCTGCTGTAGTCTGTTTAGAAGGGCTTCAAATGTAAAACGAACACGACTGTGTTTGACCGTGGCCGTTTTTGCTGGCCCCTAGATTATCCTAATGGCTGGCTATTCTTACCTAAGCCCCGCACCAGTTCAATGTGTTTTGAAGATTACTTATACGAATAGCGTAAAAATCAGTATTTTTTGGTCTATTAATCTATCTATTGACGTCGATAAATATTCGAAACCTGATCTTAATCAATCCGAAAGCGTAATGATTGGCGCGGTTTTTTGGCCTAAGTGTCAACATAACGTAACAAATAGACTTTTAGACGTCCAGAAGTAAAGACTGGTATTAATTCTAAAAAGGCGTAAAATACGCCGTTATAAAAACGGGTGCTGTGCGTTTTGTTCGCAAGCACGCAAAGCTATTTTTGGTTAAACCTATTGGAGACAGTATGGCAGCGCATTTATTTACTTCAGAATCGGTATCAGAGGGTCATCCGGATAAAATTGCGGATCAAATTTCTGATGCGGTTCTTGACGCTATACTAGAACAAGACCCACACGCTCGCGTTGCGTGTGAGACTTATGTAAAAACAGGCATGGTTTTAGTGGGTGGTGAAATCACCACATCTGCTTGGGTTGATATTGAAGAATTGACTCGACAAACCGTACGCGAAATCGGCTATACCCATTCGGACATGGGCTTCGATGCCGATTCTTGTGCTGTACTCAACGCGATTGGCAAACAATCACCTGATATCAATCAAGGTGTTGATAGACAACGTCCAGAAGATCAGGGCGCGGGTGACCAAGGCTTGATGTTTGGCTATGCAAGTGACGAAACTGACGTACTTATGCCAGCCCCGATCACTTACTCACATCGCCTTGTGCAAAAGCAAGCGCAAGTGCGTAAATCAGGTAAGCTCGATTTCTTGCGCCCAGATGCCAAGAGCCAGGTAACTTTCGCCTACGAAAATAACGTTCCTGTTGGTATCGACGCTGTTGTTTTGTCGACTCAACATTGTGATTCTGTAAGCACAGAACAGGTAAGAGAGGCGGTGATGGAAGAAATCATCAAACCTGTTCTCCCTGAGCAATGGCTAACGGATAAGACTCGCTTCCATATCAATCCAACTGGACGCTTTGTTATTGGCGGCCCAATGGGAGACTGTGGGTTAACAGGCCGAAAAATTATCGTCGATACCTACGGCGGTATGGCTCGACACGGTGGCGGTGCATTCTCTGGTAAAGATCCATCAAAAGTGGATCGCAGTGCAGCTTACGCAGGTAGATACGTTGCCAAAAACATTGTGGCTGCAGGCTTGGCGAAGCGTTGCGAAATTCAAGTGTCTTACGCTATCGGTGTAGCGGAACCAACATCTATCAGTGTTGATACGTTTGGTACTGGCGTAGTAGCAGATAGCGTGCTAGTGGAATTAGTAAGACAACACTTTGATCTTCGTCCATATGGCCTTATCAAAATGCTGGATTTGGAGAGACCAATCTACCGTCCAACGGCTGCCTACGGCCACTTTGGCCGCGATGAATTCCCATGGGAAAAAACGGATAAAGCAGACGCCTTAAAAGCCTCAATCTAACATTGATGGTTTTCCACTCCGCAGTCACTGCGGAGTGGTTGTCCCCTCCTCGATGGTTCGTTACATCTCCACGAACCATCGAGACAACAGCAAGCATTTCTTTTTTATTCTCTGCGGTAATGACAGCGTATTAGCCACCACATTGCATGTGGTGAGTGGAACCATTCTGGCGTCGGCACGAAAAATTAAAATAAACCGCCTTTATTATCGAAAATAACATTTCTAAAATTCAATTGTGTTTCTATAGTTAATAAAAAGCCCTAGTAAAAAGAGCACAATGAACACACATCGAATGAAGCTTGCCATCTTTGTCGCCACTGGGTTGTGGTTAAGTGCTTTTCATACCAGTGCTCAAGAGTCAGAATTGCGATTTTGGCGTGATCTCAGTGCCGCAAACTTACCCTTGCCTACGACCAAGCCCAGATCTCCCGCGGATATGTGGGCTTTTGATGTTTCGGTCACAACCGCACCTAATTTCCAAGCAACGGGCTTCGACATTATAAATGGGGCGTATCGTACAGAATTGATTGAAGTTGCTGCCCGACGACGCTTGTTCTCTGAATCAAGTCAATGGTTGTTCGCCAGCGTTGGGGCCACACCAAGCTTTGCCGTGTACTCTCCCGATTGGGTAACGCTTAACCAACAGCAAGCGCAAGCGGCCACTTTGGGCTGGCAGTTACAAAATACAATTGGTTTTTCGTTCGCTGTGGAATACGAGTACCGCAAGCTCGGCGATAACGATGACAACGCGCTACAAATTGGCGTGCACTATCTATTTTAGTCCGCCAGCATATGCTCGATGCAGTATTCAACATGAATAGAAGTTGTGTCGAGCAACGCAAAAGCGGTATCTCTCTGATTGACCAACAAACCTATCTCAGTACACCCTAAAACAACAGCTTGTGCGCCATTATCGGCAAGTTGCTCGATTTGTTTTAAGTAATAGGTTTTGGCCTCTTGTGAACATACACCACGGCACAGTTCTTCATATATTACGCGATGTACTTCATCCCTTGCCTTTCGTTCTGGCACCAGAGTTTCAATCCCTTTGGCTCGCATAAAATCTTGATAAAAGCCGTCTTCCATCGTGAACCGGGTGCCCAACAACCCTATGGTCGAAATGTTCTCTCTTTCGCAACGCTGTGCCAACGCGTCTAAAATATGTAAAAAGGGAACGTCAATTGCGTTTTCAATCGACGAGGCTAATTTGTGCATGGTATTGGTCGCCAACACAACAGCATCAACACCCGCTCGCTGTAGGCTGGACGCTTTATTCGCTAATACTTGCGAAAGGGCTGCCCAGTTACCGCAGTGCTGCAACTCACTAATCGGGCCAAAGTCGACACTCGCTAACACTAATTCAGCACTGTGTAAGCCCCCTAAACGAGAGGCCATGCCTTGATTGAGCTGTTGGTAATAGGTCGTAGTGGATTCCCAGCTCATGCCACCTATTACCCCGAGTGTTTTTTGTTTTGCGTTTGCCACGTCTATCCCTTTTTCACTGCAACCTTAGGGTTATATTGGCGACTCAAATAGCGAATGTAAATACTGCCAATCACACCAGGCGCAATCCAACTAGCAATTTGGATAAATCCATCGGTAGGCACTAGATTTCGCATGCCGAAGGATAAAAATGCCGTATAGGCCGCAATGCCAGAGCCGATAAGCCCGCCCAAGTGCTCGACAATTTGCTCGCGTTTGGTCGCAACCGATCTCCGGCAATATCGAATCACACCAAAGCCAATAAACAGACCCAACACACCAAAAGGAATATACAGTGGGTGTTTTTGCATCACCCCAATCGTGATAAACATTAGCCCAGCGGCGATACACAGATAAATAGGTAACATAAAACTCAAGGTCGCCGCTTGGCGTGGTGCACTGATTTTCAGCGCCCACATGCCTTGGCGTACACTGATAAAAGTAATGAGACTCAGATAGACTAGGAACGCCCAAAAAAGCCTTACCTTATAAAGCAATTCTTCGCTAGGTGATGTCTCAAACATTTGTGGTTTAAAACCTACGGGGGATAAGATCGCGAGAACGCCCATCACCGCTCCTGTTAGTGCAACGGCGTACATCACCTTGGCAAAGTAGTGACCAAACCTGCGATGGTCAATTCCCCCTTTTTTAGTCAAGACCGGTACCCAGAAAAGAAACAACGCCATGCTGCCTAATAGAATGTGCGACCAAAGTAACAGTTGAAACAACCAAGCCATAGTGGATTCCTCGTTGTGAATTAGGTAGAGAGTCACTACTTTAGGCTTGAGCATGGCGAGGCAACAGTGCCAAAAGTCACAATGCCATAGTGACTTTTGGCCTATTGCAGTCTAAGTGGAAACACCGATAATGAAAAAAACGAAAACGTAGAGTCCTCTTTGAAGTTTTTAGATCTTTTCAAACGTATAGAAGCAGACCGTCTGTCAGCTTTATTAACTTGGTTACTGATCAGCTGCAGTGCTTTGTGGTTAAGCCACGACAGTACAAACATCTCACCAATACGCATTTGGGCGGCGGCCGCAAGCTATGTTTTGTTTATCATCAGCTGGCTGTACTGCACTATCGGGCAACGCCCAACTCAACCAATGTTCTTTGCTGCTTTGATGATGCAGTGGTGTTGCGCGAGTCTCACGTTTTATCTTCTGCCTTACAACTATTCGGCCATCTTATTGATTTTAAGTAGTGCACTACTGCCTTATTACATGTCCTTGCATCGAGCCGTGTTCACCATCCTAGTCATGCATCTGCCTTTTTACTTTATTTTTAAATTTCACTGGCAGGCTGGTGGTATGTTGCTTAGCACTTCATTGTTTTTCACTTTCGCAACGTTCGCTTTATTGATGAGCCATACCAGTCGAAAAGAAGCTCGGGCACGGGAGGCATCTGAACTTTTGAACCGCGAACTCAAAGCCACACAAGCCTTGTTAAAAACGGCTGCACAACAAGCTGAGCGTTCCCGTATAGCAAGAGAATTACATGATTCCATTGGGCACCACCTCACCGCTTTGAGTTTACAACTCCAAGTGGCCAACCATCCGTCATGCAAAAATGTAAAGCCGCACATAGAAACAGCCTACAACTTATCTAATCAGTTATTACAGGAAGTGAGGGAAACCGTAACGGAAATGCGTACTACGATTGACACCTCGTTAAGTGATAACATTGAGGCAATTGGCGAGGCGTTTCACGGTATCGATATCGAAGTAAAAGGGACGACGTCAGCATTGACACTTAACAACACTGAAACCTTTGCGCTTACTCGAATAATACAAGAGTCATTGACGAATTCAGTGAGACACGGCAAGGCGACTAAATTCGTCATCACCTTCGAGGTTTCAGAGGATACTTGCCACATATCTCTAAAAGACAATGGTCATCAGCCACATTGGAATACACCTATCGAGATGGGTAACGGTTTAAATAGCATTCAGGACAGAGTTCACGCCATGAAAGGTAAAGTAGAATTTAATCGCAGCGCCACGGGCTTCTCAACCTCAATGACACTGACGATGAGAGAGCCGAATGATTAAGGTACTTTTGGTAGACGACCAACAACTCGTCAGAGCGGGTATTTGTAGTTTGCTATCACTAAGTGAAGAAGTTGAGGTGGTAGGCCAAGCTGAGAATGGCCGTGTGGCACTTGACTATCTAGCAGAACACGCCGTTGATTGTATTTTGATGGATATTCAAATGCCTGTGCTCGACGGAATTCAAACGTTGGAAGCGCTGTATCAGGCACGTATTCAAACCCCGGTATTGATACTCACCACGTTCGACGACAAAGATAAGGTTGAAAAAGCGGCGGTAGCGGGTGCCAGTGGCTATTTGCTCAAAGACGCATCACTAGAACAGCTCGTCGAGGCAGTGAAAGCTGTAGTATCGGGTAAAACGCTGTTCCACCCAACCGACACTCAAAGTGTAAGAGCGCGCCTGCAGCAGCACTGTGGTGTTAGTGCCAATGACTCCCCAGTCGATGCGTTGAGTGATAAAGAAAAAGAAGTACTGCGGTTGATGGCTGCAGGCTATTCCAATCAGGAGATTGCTCAAACACTATTCCGCTCAACGGGCACGATCAAAAATCAAGTGTCGACAATTCTAGAAAAGCTCGATGTAAGAGACCGAACGCAAGCCGTGATCAGAGGTATAGCGCTTTCGATTATATAGATGCGCGTTCGGTGACTTTGACGTTATACCAATACACCCTTCAGCGTATACGGCGCCTGTAACCAGGACGCACTTCGTTTTATCAGACGCGCGCTTGAGCTGGTGGGTACATTGAATAAACAAACGTTTTTTGGATAATTTCCGCATCCACACTCGCACGGTGACGTTGTTGTGCCTGTTGTTTAGTCACCCAGCGTTTAACACTGTGCCATGTATCCATCTGTTTTTGATTTAACAGATACTCAATGGCGCTGAGTGTAAATGTCATTTTTACACCGGCTCTAGAGAAAAGCTTGATCAGCCACGGCGAGTCCACCACCCAGCCATCAGAATAAGCCGTTGAATGTTCCATGAACCGATTGAGGTCGTTGCACACTGAAACGGGATCACATCCAAATTTATCGAGGTCATGACGCTGAATACCGTGCAACATTTCAGCTTCATTATCCCAATGTCGCCAATCTTCAAACGGTTTGATCAATCGACAAAACTTTCTGCCGTCAGCGTGGATAACGCCTATTTCTATTGGGTAGCTATTACTACCAAAACCGCTAGCCTCAACATCCAATATCGTCGGTGCGTGTTTTTTTACTGTCATTGTTATTCTTTTTTTCATGTTAATAATTGGTTAACTACCCCACTATAAACATAGCACAAGCCTCAATTTATCGAGGTTAAAATGGGTAACCATAGACGCAAAATTCATCGTGGTGAAAATGCTAATAGACAGTAGAGCAAGAACAACGCCAAACTAAATAAAAAAGGGCCTTTCGGCCCTTTTTTATTTTTCAATGAAGGTTATTCAAAAAAGAAACGTACCGTCATTCCCACTGTGCGTGGTTGGTTCGTGCGATAGGCCAATCGAGCACGTCCACCGCGTTCTCGGTCAAAAGAGAGGTTTGCGTTTTCGTCAGTTAAGTTATTGACATAAAACAACGCTTCCCACTCATCGTAAACAATACCCGCGCTCAAGTTGACGGTTTCGTAAGCATCAAGTTCTAAATCCACAGACGTGACTTCTGCACCTGTCGCACCACCAAATGCGAGACCTGACGTGAAATCTCCAGCACCTGCCACTTGGTCACTTGGCTGGGTAATCCTGTCACCCACGTACTGCACCGAGACAGAGAAGTAAGTGTCTGTTGCACCAAAAAGGGGCTGATCTAACGTATAGGTCATCGCAGCGGCCAGTTGAATTTCTGGTACTGATGCAAGACGATTACCATCAGCTACGCCGCCAAGTACATTCCCCTCGCTGTCTACGACAGTGGAATCGAATTCCGCCTCAAGCACACTACCGGCAAGTGAGACAAATATGTTATCTGTCGCTCGGCGAGTCAGTTCAAACTCCACCCCAGCAGTATGCGCTTCAGGCACGTTAAATGAGATACGCGAGCTGCAGGAACCAGCATCTAGCGTAACTTGGAGATCATCGATATCAGTGTAGAAGGCTGCTACGTTAGCAGACCAGCCTCTGCCAGCCGCTTTCGCGCCCACTTCATAATTCACCAACGTCTCATCATCGTAATCTTGGAAGCCGCCAAACAACGCCAAATCTTGCGCATTACACAAACCAGCATTTAATGGATCGTTAACGCCGCCAAGGCGAAAGCCTTGTGACACTTGAGCATTCAAGTTCACTGTTTCGTTCAATGTGTAATTGGCGAGTAATCGCGATGTGAAGCCATCAGATTCTGTAGAATCCGTCTGGTCGTCGCCATTAGAAAACAGGCCGCCACTGGTGAAGCGTCGCGTCTCTTCAAAGTCGTAGAACCGCGAACCCGCGGTGATTGTCAAATCATCAGATACGGCGTAATTCACTTCACCAAATATCGCCAATTGTTCTAGATCGTAAGGTAAATCTGCGTTGTATGGCGAGTCGACTCCAAAGCCATTGGCTGCACCGGCGCTGGTCCCCGCTCCCAAGACTTGGTCAGTGAAGGCGTCATAACCCGGGGTAGGCAATCGTTGCGAGTATTGACGCTGAGTGTCTGAATAGAAACCACCGACAAGCCACTGCAAAGGGCTGTCTGTATTAGATGCGAAACGCAATTCGACGGTGTCTTGTTCGACTGTCGTACGGTCTTGCAAATTCGATGGCAACAAGACTGCGTCATCTGGGAAGCCTAAATCAACGCTGACACTACCGGTAAGTGCACTGGCGTCACGGCTAACCAAAATATCACGATCGGTGTAGCTATATACAAACGTCGCGTCGACATCGCCTAATCCCCATTCCACCGTCAAATCGGCAATGAGGGTTTCATCCTCAAACCCTTCATCGAGCAACAAATACTGCTCTCTTTCACCTAACTGAAGCGCTGGCCGCGTCGTGGTATAAGGGTTTGCAAACAAATTGAAGACTTCTTGGCGATTGAAGCCATCCAAATCCAATTCTTGGAAAACCAAGCGAGGAGTGATAACGAGATCATCATTCACTTGCCACTTAAGTGCGACTCTTCCACCTGTGCGATTACCGCCATTAACGTCCTCTTTGCGCGTGCCACCCTCGCCCAATGCATCGATAAAACCAGCGTACTCGGTATTGTAAAACACCGCTCGTAATGCCAGTTTCTCGTCAACCAAAGGAACGTTTACCATGGCTTTGGCATGGCCACCAGCTTCGCCGTCCGTCACCGTATTCAGGTTGGCTTCAACACTGGCCTCGAAGGTATCCAATTCAGGCTGATTAGTAATGTATCGCAATGTTCCACCGATGGAACCCGACCCGAACAATGTACCTTGTGGACCTCTCAAAGTTTCAACGCGATTCAAATCATAAAAATCCAAATCGGGTGTAAACAGCGATAAGGAAATCACACTCTCATCTAGGTAAATCCCGACCTGCTCTTTAACGCCGGGTTGGTCCCTGACAATCTGGCCCGCTGATACACCGCGAATGGCAACCTGGCTCTGGCCGGGCCCTAAGTTTTGAATTGCCACGCCCGCTACGTTGCGAGTCAGTTCCTCTAGCGAAGTTGCCCCCGCACGTTCAATGTCTTTTTGTGTTTGGGCATTGAGCGAAAATGGCACCTCTTTAATTGAGGCAGAGCGTTTAGTCGCTGTTACCATAATTTGCTCAAAGTCTTCTTGGCTTGGTTCAGATTCTTGAGCCGCAATACTGGCAGAATAAGATGTGGCTAATGCGCTCATAACCGATAAATGAATAGCATGACGCAGAAAACGAGTGTTTCTGGAAGTGTCCATAATGTGTGTCCTCTTGTTCAACAAATGTGTGTGACGCAGACAGTTTCTGTCATTTTGTTATTCGCCAGAGGTCGTGCCCTGAGCATTTATTGTTGGGTCCGCCACTAACCGTGCGATGGATGGACTTTATCAGGCAATAAAAGTCCGTCGGTTTGCAAAGGTTTGTCGTTAATCCATCCGACACCAAAATACAAACACGCTTTAGGTGTAGCAGCGCTTCTGCGGACGGACAAGGATAAAGATTGTAACGATTTGATACAAGAGAAGAATCTAGCTAGACCAACTGGTCAGATTTATAGAAAAGAAAATGAAAAAGCCTCCCAGATAAGGAGGCTTCAAAGTGATGTTAAGCTACCGCGTTGTTTAGAATATCGCGGCTGACTTCCAAGGTGATGGATTGATTCTCACCGAGTTTGAGCATGCGGTGAGATTCGAGGCTTGCAACAATGCTGTCTACCGCTTTTTGTTTATCGCCGTCATGTTCAGTCAATTGTGTGGCCACATCGAGTTGTTGATAAAACGCCTCGATCGCGTCAATGGTGCGTTCAGCTAGGTCTTCACTTGACTCAAGTCCAAAAACGTTACGTCCCATTTGTTCCAGTTTCGCCCGCTTGTATTGAATCTGGTTACGCATCAGCGATGGCTGAACAATTGCAAGTGAACGCGCATGATCAACACCGTACAGCGCTGTTAATTCGTGACCAATCATGTGTGTTGCCCAATCTTGTGTCACACCGCTGCCTATTAAGCCGTTGAGTGCCTGATTCGCTGACCACATCAAATTGGCGCGCCAAGCATCATCTTGGCTATCGATGGCATTACCAAGTGTAATCAGTGAGCGCAATAACGCTTCTGCGTAACCATCTTGCACTAATGCACCATGAACAACCGTTAGGTATTGTTCGCAAACGTGAACAAACGCGTCAACCAAACCATTTGTTACCTGACGAGGAGGTAAGCTTTTGATGACGTCAGGGTCTAGCACAGCGAACTGAGGGTATACGGCTGGAGACATAAACGCGAGCTTATCTTGCGTACTCGCACGGCTAATGACAGACGCACCATTTGACTCCGATCCAGTAGCAGGTAACGTCAAAATCGCACCTATCGCAACGGCTTCTTTCACTTGATGTTGTCCCGTCAGGATATCCCAACCATCACCGTCATATCGTGCCGCGCCCGCTACGTACTTTGAACCATCAATAACAGAGCCACCGCCAACGGCAAGGATGAAATCCACTTTATCTTGTTTTACTACCGCAACCGCTTTGTCGAGGGTTTCAACCGTTGGGTTTGGCTCAACACCGCCAAACTCGCGCCAGTCGTGTTCACCCAATGCTGCAACAACTTGGTCGTAAACGCCGTTGCTTTTGATCGAACCACCACCGTATAAAAGTAGGACTTTAGCGTCAGCGGGTATGAGAGATTGGATAGAAGCGATTTGGCCCTGACCAAACTGAATTTGTGTAGGATTATTAAAACTAAATTGCATTGTCTGCAAGCTCCTGTGTTGCCTGTTTCTGCGATTTTATACCACAGATAAAAATCGGTCTTTTGCGCTCTTCGAGGTTTACCCAAAAACGCAATACATGCATAATAGTACTTACAACAAGATTTTAAATAGCAATACATGGCAGTTTCTTGCCTAAAACTATCAATCATGAAAAAAGACCTAGTAAAAAAGATGCAACAAACGTTAAGCGAGTTGAATATCTCTGACTTAAAAGGTATTCATCGAACTTACCTACCTGGGACCAAATTGTATCGAGATACCCAAGGCAACCCTCGCAATCCACTGCTATATAATTCAGGTATTATTATTATGCTACAAGGCAGTAAAACACTGTTTCTCGAGCAAAGTAGTGTGACATACCAAGCCGGTGATTACTTGTTGCTAGGCGTGCCAATGCCAGTAGAGTGCGAGGCTTGGTCAACCCCGCAAGCACCGATACTGAGTCTTATAATCGATGTACCACTAACCGTGCTAAACGATATTCATCAACACGTGCATTTTCAACAGCGAAAACACATCGAAAACCGGGCCGATCTGTTCTCCCTCACCAAACAATCGCTCACTGAGACACTCAATGACGCATGTTTCAGGTTGTTGAACGTTCTGTCCTGTAAAACACAGAGCGCCGTATTGGGCGAAAGTATTGTGAAGGAAATCATTTACCACATTGTGACAGGTCCCCACGGATACATCCTTACCGACCTCGTAGATTACACAGGGCACTATGCGAGAGTCGCAAAAGCCTTAACCACGATACACAGTAATTATTCAACTGCGCTGTCAGTGGAAGAGTTGGCTGACGACGCGAACATGAGCGTATCCTCTTTTCATCGCGTATTTAGGCAAGTGACGACGATTTCGCCTGGACAATACATCAAGCGGGTGCGTTTAACGAAAGCCAGAGAGTTAATCGCGTTTCAAGGCCGCAGGGCGAATGAAGCCGCCTCCTTGGTTGGCTATTCCAGTGCTTCTCAGTTTTCTCGAGAGTTCAAACGCTATTTCAATACTTCTCCTTCCGAAAGCCGAGGTTAACTTCAATCTATAACCGTCGCCGCTACCGCACCAGTGATTGCTCAACTGGGTAAATATTCGCGCATAGTGGCATGTCAAAAGTTAATGTTCGAAGCAGGTCAATCAGATACGCCTTATCGTGTCCCGGTTCTAGGCACAAAATGGTATCGGAAAAACGAGTACGCACAGGTAAACAAACCGCGTCGACCTCGTACTTTCTTTCAAATGCCGACAACTGGTTTTGAGCCGTACGCAATGACTGAGCAAATACCAACCCAATGCTTGGCAACTTGTTTTCGCCGAAAAGACAAGAAAAAGCATAAGCGTTTTGCCTTTG
This sequence comes from Alteromonas sp. 5NS40-0096, assembly GCF_057544385.1. Taxonomy (NCBI): domain Bacteria; kingdom Pseudomonadati; phylum Pseudomonadota; class Gammaproteobacteria; order Alteromonadales; family Alteromonadaceae; genus Alteromonas; species Alteromonas sp. 5NS40-0096. Next base: position 404,538 of record NZ_BAAJLQ010000002.1, on the reverse strand, counting down.
CCGTTTAAACTGAATCAAAGCCTCGGTTACCAGGATAGTCAGTTGATCCTCCCTTGCAAGGCACCAACTGTCTTCGAAAGAAGTCATCGTGTTCAATTTGCTTAAAGAGGCACAATGCATGACTATTCCCGGCGCTTTGACAATGCCCATATCCCCCTCCTCATACTCAGTTGATACTTAAGATCTAGCCAAACACTGGCGTTTAAGAAAGTTAAATTGACCTCGCTACAGCGATAGTAAGGAACCACTTTCAAGGAAAAGACGAAAAATCCTGTTCACGGCCAATATGAACTTTTTGTGACAATTACATACAGCCTCTTTGCGGTCTCACTCATATTCAACACGGCGTTAATCAGAACGTTTTTACTCCGAGGAATTAATCATGCTAAGGTAGAAAATACGATGCGTCACTCTGAATGGAACCATGAGAACGTTCTTTAACTATATTGTGTTTGGCCTGCTACTCGGTACCGCAAGTCTTCGGCTATTTGCCGCGGAACCGCTTGTGGTGGCGTCGGTTGAATACGCCCCATACACCTCATCGAAAATGGATAACAATGGGTACGTTAACCATATCGTAAAACTCGCCTTCGAAAGTAAGGGAATCCCTACAACATTCGAGTATTTACCGTGGGCACGTGCGGTAAAAGAGGGGGAAGAAGGCCAATATGAAGCGGTGTCTTACGCTTTGTTCGTAGAAGAAAGAACAAAGTATTTTTTGTACAGCAACCCCATCATTAACGAAGAGTTTCACTTTTTCACCCGCAGGGACACTGCCATAGAATCATTTAATGGTTTGTCGTCAATTGAGGGGTTGCGATTGGGCCTAACAAGGGGTTATGCCTATCCCGAAGAGGTGTGGCAATACGCAAACCAGAAAAGTGATACAGTGTCGATAGTCAACTCTGACCTACAAAACTTTCGAATGCTTGCGCTCAAGCGCATTGATGTATTTCCCATAAATCGACTGGTTGGCCGACGAATTATCAAAGAAAGCTTTGAGAACAACCAAAACTACTTTCGCGTATTGACGCCATCGCTAATGGTTCGACCTACGCATTTACTGATTTCGAAGCAGTCACCTCGAGCTAATGAACTTATCTCACTATTCAATGATGCCTTGGCAGAGATGCAGCAAAATGGCGAGCTGAATCAAATCAAAGATGAAATGATGAGGGTCCATTACCCCAGTGATTAACGCCAAAAAAAAGGCGGGGGAGTAAAGCTCGCCTCGCCTTTTTGCTTCGGGACAAACAACCTGTTACTTTCAAGCCGATAGTTGTTCACTGGCTTGAGTGAGATAATCGTTAAGCTGAGCTTTTTCGGCCGCAGTCAGACGCAAACCCAATTTGCTGCGACGCCATAAAATGTCTTCTACCGTGTAAGCCCATTCAGAGGCGACAAGGTAATCCACTTCAGCTTGATAAAGACCTGCTCCAAAGTGTATTCCCATTCCTTCAAGACTGCCGGCTTCTTGCAAGAAGCCGCGACACAAGGTGCCGTAGCTTCTAACAAAACGCGTCGCAATGTCGGTAGGCAACCACGGAAACTCTTTGGCTAATTGGGCCTGTAACGCTTCTTTGCCTTCAAAATTGCCCCCTGGTAATGCCGCCGCTTCAGTCCAAGCCCCCTTCGCTCGAGGGAAGTGCTCACAAAGTGTATCAACAGCATACTCAGCAAGCTTGCGGAAGGTAGTGATTTTGCCGCCAAAAATGTTAAGTAACACAGGCTCGTTATCACCGCCTGTCATCACAACTTTGTAATCACGAGTCAACTCTTGAGCAGAAGCATTGGCCTCTTCGAGTAATGGCCTGACGCCGCTATATGAATGAACGATATCGTCAGTAGTAATTTTAGTCTTGAAGTAGCCGTTGACGACTTCAACAAGGTAATCGGTTTCTTCTTTGCTGATTGCGGCATCTCTCGGATTACCAACAAAATTGACATCCGTTGTGCCGACAAGGCTGAAATCATCTTCGTAAGGGATCACAAAGACGATACGACCATCTTCGTTTTGCAGAATATAGGCCTCATCCGTATCGTATAACTTGGGTACAACGAAATGGCTTCCCTTAACAAGGCGCATCGCATCCTGATTTTTTAACGACGCCACTTCTTGCAAGAATTGAATTGCCCAAGGGCCAGCTGCATTTACGATAGACTTAGACGTGACGGTAAACGTTTTACCAGAAGCATCAGTTAATGTGACCTTCCATAAGTCACCTTCTTTCTCAGCGGAAGTACAAGCAGTACGAGTCAACACGGTCGCACCTTGATCTCTCGCCGCAAGCGCATTTAACACGACGAGTCTTGCGTCATCCACCCATCCGTCTGAGTATTCAAAACAAGTGGAGATTGTATTGACTAGCGGCGACGACGCATCGGTTTTTACACGCTTTGAACGCTTAAGCGACACGCGCTTAGCGAGGTTATCGTACAAGAACATACCGATTTGAATCATCCAAGCCGGCCTCAAATGCTTTTGATGAGGCAAGCGGAAACGAAGCGGCCACATGATGTGCGGTGCCTTCGCAAGCAACACCTCGCGTTCTGCGAGTGCTTCTTTCACCAAACGAAACTCATATTGCTCGAGATAGCGCAGACCACCGTGGATCAGCTTACTACTGTTTGACGACGTGGCACTGGCAAGGTCAGCAGCTTCACACATGAGGACGTTCAAACCTCGTCCAGCGGCATCTGCGGCGATACCTGTACCGTTTACCCCGCCTCCGACAACGATAACATCATATTCTGTTTTCATTTCACTCATCGCTTTGCTGCATGTTCTCTATCAATCATGCACACATTTCAGCGCTTTATTTGCACTTTGTCAACAAAAACGAAAATAAACGAACATAAAACGAATATTAACGTATGATTCTACTGGGAAAATAAATGATGAAAAATTCAACAAAAAAGCCAGCAAATTGCTGGCTTCGGAGTAACTAAGTTAATAGCTAACTAAACGCTGACCAATTCAATATCGTTGTGGTCGAGAATACTCGTGATTGATTCTGGTGGGTTGCCGTCTGACACTAGGCAGTTCACTTGGGCAATATTACCTTGCTCTACCATCGCGTGGCGTTCGAACTTAGAACTATCAGCGGCCAGTATGACATGCCTTGCGTGTTGCAAAATAGCTTGGGAAACTTTCACTTCGCGAAAGTCAAAATCCAGCAACGCACCATCGCTACTGATTCCACTGATACCAATGATGCCGTAATCCATTCGAAACTGACTAATAAAATCGCAAGTCGCCTCGCCAATGATTCCGCCATCTCTAAAGCGTACCTCTCCGGCCGCAATAATGACGCTAAAATCCTCTTTGGCAGATAAAATAGTGGCGACATGGATGTTATTTGTCACGACATGCAAGTTTTTGTGATTGAGGAGTTTTGATGCGATTAACTCGGTAGTGGTGCCGATATTGATAAATAAAGAGGCACCATCCGGTATCATCTGTGCCACTGCTTCAGCGATTTTTTCTTTCGCACTTTTGTGTTGCGCTTTGCGATCTTGATACGGCGTATTTTCCCAACTCGTCGCGACCCCAGCGCCACCATGAAAGCGGCTTACTAAGCCTTCTTCTGATAACTGATTCAAGTCTCGTCGAATTGTTTGGGGTGTGACTTGAAATTCTTCCACCAGTTCATCAATCGACATAAAACTCTTTTGCTTGACCAAGCTAACCATTTTCTCATGTCGCTGGGCTTGATTCATCTCACTTTTTCCTTAGCCATGGTAAACGCTTGTGAAGTTTTTCACACTTTCATTTTAGAATAAAAATGTTCGTTTGCGAAAATTCGCGTTGTTAATTCATTGTGAATAGTGCACTATCGCCATTAAAACAACAGGAGGCTCAGCGTGCAAAAATATATTCTGTCTATCGACCAAGGGACAACCAGCTCACGTGCAATCTTGTTCTCAGCAGAGGGCAAGCAGTGTCACACTGCTCAACAAGAATTTTCGCAACACTACCCCAATGATGGATGGGTTGAACACAACCCTGAAGATATCTGGCAAACTGTGGTCGACACTTGCCAAAGCGTCATTGAGGAATCTGGTATTTCACCTTCGCAAATTGCGACAGTAGGCATTACTAACCAGCGAGAGACGACACTTGTCTGGGACAAAGAGACAGGTGAACCCGTTTACAATGCCATTGTTTGGCAAGATAGACGAACCTCCGATTATTGTTCAAAACTCGCTGAAAACGCACAATTTGCAGAGTATATCACAGACGCGACGGGCTTATTGTTAGACCCGTATTTCTCTGCCACTAAGATTCGCTGGATCCTTGAAAATGTTGAGGGAGCGCGACAAAAGGCAGAGGCGGGAAAACTCGCTTTTGGTACGGTTGATAGCTTTCTTATCTGGCGCTTAACCGGCGGCAAATCTCATACAACAGACGCGACCAATGCATCTCGGACTATGCTGTTCAACATACTCACGCAAAGTTGGGATGAAAAGCTGTTAAAGCAATTTGACATTCCCATGTCTATGTTGCCAGACGTATTAGATAGTGCCGATGATTTTGGTGTAATTGACGACGCCATTTTTGGCAGCAATGCACCAATCCAAGGGGTCGCAGGCGATCAACAAGCCGCGCTTGTCGGCCAGACATGTTTCGAACCTGGCATGGCGAAGAGTACCTATGGCACTGGCTGTTTCATGATTTTAAACACCGGCGACAAACCGCTCAAATCGAAAAATCGCTTGCTCACCACTGTCGGGTATCGAATTAACGGCAAGACAACCTATGCGCTAGAGGGAAGTATTTTCATGGCTGGCGCTACCGTGCAATGGCTACGCGATGGTCTCAAGCTAATTGCAGATGCTTCTGAGAGCGAAGCGCTTGCTAAGATGGCACGCCAAAACAATGGGGTATTTCTCGTACCGGCCTTTACCGGTTTAGGCGCGCCCTATTGGGATCCGAACGCGCGTGGCGCTATTTTGGGGCTAACCAGAGACACTGGTATCAACGAAATCGTGGCTGCTGGCTTGCAATCAGTATGCTATCAAACCAAAGACCTACAAAAAGCCATGGAAAGTGATGGTGCGCGTCCTACTACGCTGAGAGTAGATGGTGGAATGAGTAAAAATGACTGGGTGATGGCATACCTATCAGACATCCTTGGAGCCAATGTTCAGCGCCCAGAAATCACTGAAACGACGGCGCTTGGGGTTGCGTACCTGGCAGGGTTGAAAGCGGGTCTGTATCAGTCTCTGGACGAGCTCACCACACAATGGAACTGCGACAAACTGTTTGAACCACGTGTGGATAAAGAAGAACGGGACCTAGCCTACGGTAATTGGCAAGACGCCGTGCAACGGGTTCGTTGCCAATAACGTTTTCAAGCGGCTATAACGGCCGCTTTTTTATTTGTTTACCGCCATTTTCTGCTCACATTCAACGGGTAAAACAACCTGCCATATGAAAACGAAAATGAAAGCAGACCACCCTATTATCGTCTATATTTTAACCGACAATGCTTCAGTGACGATTACATTTGCAAGGCATGTATAAAGCGGTTCCGACTACAACACCCTTAAATCTATAACCCTATGTTTTAATTGACTTAAATAACAACCCCACAAATGAGAGCAAACGCTTTACCCACCAGTCAACATGCTTGCAACATTGTCATTTGCTCATAAACGCGCTTTTAGTAACTAACTATTGAAATAAACCGACACGAATTACAATAATAAAATCACATATAATTCATATAGATAATCAATATTTCTCACGGTGTTAGTGACATTCATAAACACTATTTTGTAACCACTAAAATCTCGCATCAGAGCGACTCAACACAGCTGTCTACACCTCATTTACACTTGGGCTAAAAATGTAAATTTCTTATGATCTTCTTAAAATCGAAAAAAAAGTGAAAATTTTTTAAAAAAATTTATTCAAATCAGTCGTCTAAAAATTACCAATTAATTCATAACTTTATAAATCAAACCGAGGGAAAACGTTTCACTTTTATTGTAAATACACTGTTAACGAAGGTTGATCGAACCGGTAACATACGCTATTTATATGACAAATAAGCTTAGTTGAAGCTTTGTCACCACGGAGAAAAACAGTGAAACACACAAAACCAAAAAACAATGCGGGACTTCTCGCCAAGCGTTCGTTGCTTGGTGCAGCTGTTGCCACAGCATTGTGCTCTACTAGTGCTTTTGCACAGCAAGATGCAGACAATTCTAACGTTGAAGTCATTGAAGTTCGCGGGATCGTAAGTAGTTTGAAACGCGCTATGGCTGACAAAAAAGAGTCAGTTGCCGTATCCGACGGTATCGCAGCAGAAGATTTGGGTAAATTCCCAGACTTGAACGTTGCCGAATCACTACAGCGTATCACAGGTGTGTCAATCGACCGTAGTGGTGGTGAAGGTCAACAAGTAACGGTTCGTGGTTTCGGACCTCAATTCAACACCGTATTGGTAAATGGTCGTCAACTAGCGACTGATGCTGACGGCCGTGCATTTAACTTTGACGTGCTTGCAGCCGACCAGATCACTGGTGCTAACATCTACAAAAGTGGCGTCGCAAATTTGCAGTCTGGTGGTATCGGTTCAACGATTAACATCAGTACAGCACGTCCTTTCGATTATGACGGTTTCCAGCTAGCGGGTTCGGTGAAAGGCGTTTATGAAAGCCTTTCTGAAGAAACGTCTCCGCAAGCGTCTCTGTTAGTAAGTAATACATTTGCCGATGATAAGTTCGGTGTACTGCTTGCCGTTTCACATCAGGAACGTCAAGTACAAATCAACCGTATCCAAACTGCAGGTTGGAGACCAGGCCTTACACTTTCAAACCGCAACGACGGTGTATTGGCAAGTGACGTTTTCTTCCCGCGTAACTGGGACCAAATTGTTGATGAGCAAGACAGAACACGCACAAACGTAGCGCTTGTTGCTCAGTTTGCACCAACAGATGACGTAACAATCACACTAGATGGTTTCGTGTCTAAGTTCGAAGTAGACTCGCTAGTAACGGATTTGGCATCGTGGTTTGAACCTGATCGCGTAGGTTCTGCAACGGTAAACCCAGACACAGGTACAGCGATTCAGTTCACGCAAGAAATCAACCTTCACCAAGGTTCTGGTAACCCAGCATCGGATTTCGTGTCGACAAACCGTAACTCTCGCGACGTTACCAACGACGGTTTTGGTCTTAACGTTGAATGGCAAATCAACGACGCGCTCGTTGCGACATTTGATGTGAACCATTCAACCGCTGAAAACGATGTAGCGGGTCAAGGCCGATTCAATGTAATCGGTATTATCAACAACTACTCGTTCGACGGCACGGGCAGCATCCCAACAGTTGAGCACAATGCATTTGGAAATGGTCAACTGCCTGATGTTAACCTTTCTCGCCTTCACTACAATGACCTAGGTGGTCCACGTGGTACAGAAGACGAAGTGACAGAATACAAAGCGGACTTCGTTTACGAATCTGACTCAGATGTATTCCGCAAAGCAAACTTTGGTTTGTTGTACCAAGATCGTGAAAAGTACAGCTTCCAAGAATTCGCTTCTCAATGTGCGTTCTGTGGTTATCAAGTGGCTGCTCCTGTTGATCAGTTGAACATCCGTCCATTCGTTGCAAACAACTTCTTCGGTGGCTTGATCGATACATGGTACACATACGACGGCGATGCTTACCTTGATTTCCTAGCATCAGAAGGCTTCCCAATTGTTCCTACTCTTCAACCTAACTTGTACCGCGTAAATGAAGAAGTGACGGCGGTATATGCACAGTTCGAGTTCGACTATGAATTGGGCGACATGCCATTGACTATGGACGTTGGTGCACGTTACGAGGAGACCGATGTAAACGTTTCCGCAGTACAAGCTTTCATCTCTGACGTCGTACCGACTTCAGATTTAACCTTGTTCGCGAACCGCTTCGGCCCAGAGCAAAATATCAACGATGGCACGTCTTACTCTAACTTGCTACCAAGCTTGAACGTGAGACTTGAGATCGAAGAAGACATGATTTTGCGCTTCTCTCGCTATGACTCACTGACTCGCCCAACGATGTCGCAAATGTCTCCTGCGACAACATTTGGTGAGCCACGTCGTCAGAACCTTCAAGCTGCAGGTGGTAACCCAAGCCTTCAGCCGTTCCAAGCTGAAAACTGGGATCTATCATTCGAATGGTATTACAGCGATGACAGTGCGTTCACATTCGCAGTTTTCAACAAAGAAGTGGAAAACTTCATCGTTACCCTATCTGGACAAGAGACATTCACACTAGCTGACCGTAGTGCAGCTGACGGCTTCCGTTGTGCGGCAGCAGAGTGTGCACCGGGTGTAAGCCTTGATCCTCTTAACCCAGGCTTTGATGTTGTTGCCAACACCGATGAACTGAATGGTCAAAGTGAGGTGTACACGGTTACTCGTCCTCAAAACGGTGAAACGGCTAACGTTAACGGTTTCGAAGTGGCAATTACGCACGTATTCGACAACGGCTTCGGTGTAACGGCTAACGCGACTGTTGTAAACAGTGACGCTGAAGTATCTGGTGATACAACACAGTCTTTCGCTCTGGAGGGCCTTGGTGATTCTCAGAACTTAATCCTGTTCTACGAGAAAGATGCTTTCCAAGCCCGTGTAGCGTTTAACAACCGTGAAGCCTTCCTACTTGCACTAGACAACACGTCTGTTGGCGGTGCAACAGGAGAGCCAGTGACGACTGAAACCTACGGTCAGTGGGACGTAAGCGCAAGCTACGATATCAACGAAAACTTCACAGTATTCTTCGAAGGTATCAACGTAACTGAAGAAGAGCTACGTCAACACGGTCGATTCGCAGACCAAGTCTTCGCTATTGAAGACAATGGTTCTCGCTACTCAATCGGTGTACGCGCTAAGTTCTAAGCTTGAAATGCAGGGGCTAGTCCCCTGCTTTTATCTATGGGCTTGATTAAATTTGTCAGTACTAGACAATCAAGTCTATAGATAAGAGAAACAAGGCAACAAGTTGTTCCTATGAATATGAATACAAGCCAAATCGATAGGCAGCGCATTATCATTGTTGGTGGCGGTACTGCTGGCTGGTTGTCTGCAGCCATTATCGCGGCTAAGCACAAAGTTGGTGATAACCAATGTGCACTCGATATTACCGTCATTGAGTCTTCTGACATTCCAACAGTCGGTGTTGGCGAAGGCACTTGGCCAACGATGCGAAACACTTTAAAAGACATTGGTCTATCTGAGCGAGACGTTTTCAAACGCTGCTCTGCGGCATTCAAACAGGGTGGCAAGTTTGTCAATTGGGTAACTGGTGAAGACCAGTACTATCACCCTTTCACTGTGCCGCTTGGCTATGGCCGTATGGACCTAGCCCCCTATATCGATGATATTTCTGCATATGCCAGTGCGGTAAACTTTCAAGAGGCAGTTTGCGAACATAATTTAGCTCCACGAGAACTCAGTGACGCTGAGTACAACAGTGCCCAATCAAATTATGCCTACCACCTTGATGCAGGTGCTTTTGCTGATTTACTGCGAGAGTTTTGTACGCAAAAGCTTGGTGTAAGCCACAAAGTCGCAACCGTCAAAAGCATTAGTGCGCCTCATCATACGCACATCGAATCCATTACTTTGGAAGACGGTACCGTACTGACTGCCGATTTATTTGTCGATTGCACGGGTTTCAAGTCATTGCTACTTGGCGATGCGCTGCAAGTCACGACCAATTCTACCGATCATGTTTTATTCAATAATTCTGCATTGGCGTTGCACGTCCCCTATGGTGACGATTATGAAATCAAGCCATACACACAAGCAACGGCTCAGGAAGCGGGTTGGATTTGGGATATTGGATTGTCGTCAAGAAGAGGCGTAGGACATGTATACTCCAATGACTTTATCTCTGACGACAAGGCCCTTGAGATACTTCGTCAATACGTCGGGCCGAAAGGCGAATCACTTGAACCGAAATTAATAAGATTCGACTCGGGCTATAAATCTCAATTTTGGAAAGCTAACTGTGTTGCGGTGGGCTTGTCCGCAGGATTTGTCGAGCCACTTGAAGCAACGGCCTTGATGTTAATCGAAATATCAGCCCGTTACATTGCGGAGCAAATGCCTGCTCCAGCGCCAGCTATGTCAATTGTGAGTGATAGGTTTAATAAGCAAATGGCCTATCGCTGGACACGCATCATCGACTTTTTGAAGTTGCACTACATCTTGAATCAACGAGATGAACCTTATTGGCAAGCCAACAAAAACCCTGAGACCATTCCCGAATCATTGAAACAAGATTTGGCGATTTGGGGTTATAGAGGCCCTCAAATCGAAGACTTTTCATCAGCCATCGAATTGTTCCCAGCGGCCAGTTACCAATATGTACTTTATGGTATGGGTTTCAAACCCGACTTTAGTTTGCAGCAACATCGCTATCAACAAACCGATATGGCGCAGTCTTTAATTCGTCAAAGCCAGTTAATTACCCAACAAAAGCTCAGCAATTTACCTAATCATAGGGACTACATCGCGCAGTGGCTGGAAAACTAATGGAACAATCAATGCCAAATTTCGAATCTCTATCTGCTGATAAACATTCAAAACTGTTCGTTGACGAACAAAAGCTAATTGCGACATTTGCCAAGCAACATATGGTACACGTCGAGGTCGCCGAATGCGTAAATGCCAGTACCGAATTTGCACTTTTCTTTAGCCGTATCGCCAACGGTAAGGGCTGGACGGTTTCAGCCCTATGCAGTTTTGTACCCGGACAGAATTTGTTTAGCCCCAGTGCAGAGCAATGGACCGCACATTACACGCCAATGAGCTTACGTACACTGCCATTGTCGATGCAATACGATGAACAGAATCAGTCGACGGTCATGTTAGACACCGCCCATTCTGCCGTTTCATCTCATCATGGCGAAGCGCTTTACAACGCTGCTAATCGCCCAACGCCATATTTGAGCAACAAGCTAAAACAACTCGACGAACGAGTTAGCGCGTTTGCTCAAACCCAAAGCATTCTCGCCAATGCAGAAAAATTGGGGTTAATCCAACCTGTTGACCTCATTTTAGAGTTTGCGAACGGCGAACAGCAACGCATCAATGGTTTGGCAACGGTCAATGAAAACGCATTGAAGGGCTTGTCAGCACAAACCCTACACGAATTGAATACACAAGGCGTATTGGCGCCAATGTATAGCCTTTTAGGCTCAATACTTCAGGTGAATCGACTCATTCGCTTACACAATGGACGCTACCCTGAAAACCAAATAAAAAACATTAAGTTCGAAACCAGCAAGTCCTAATTTAAGTTCATAGGAGCAGTAGATGTCTTCCAGCACTATCCAAGTGTCTGTTTTTCTTTTTGTCACAGCCTTGATAGGTTTGCTCACCTATCTCAGTTGTCGTGGACAAAATCGTGGCGCCACTAACCAAAATAGAGAATATTTCTTAGCCGGTGGTGGTTTAGCTTGGTACTTTGTTGCAGGGAGTATCACATTAACAAACCTAAGTACCGACCAACTCGTTGGTATGAATGGCAACCAAATGGCCCTATTGGCACTTTGGGAGCTATCGGCTGTTGTCGGTTTATTCGTTTTGGCAAAAGTTTTCTTGCCCGTTTACTACAAGTTTAAATGCACAACAACAACAGAACTTCTCGAGCAGCGTTATGCGAACAAGCATATTCGCGCGGTAATCAGCGCGTTGTTTTTTGCTGGTAGCGCGTTGATATTTTGCCCGGCGGTGATTTATTCCGGTTCGTTGTTCATGCAGTCTATGTTTAATGTCGAATTGCCATTAATGTACATTGCTGTGATTTTCGTCATCGTTGGCGCCTTGTACGCAATCTTCGGTGGTTTAAGAGCAGTTGCTGTCTCTGACACATACTCGGGTGTGTTGCTACTCACTATGGCGGTTGTTGTCGTGATACTTGCGCTACAAGCGATTGATTATAACTTTGACGGCATACCAAAAGAGCGTTTGACCCTTATCGGCGATGATAGCTCTCCGATTCCTTGGCACACACTGTTGACCGGTATGATCTTCATTCAAATGTTCTACTGGGGCACCAACCAAGTGATTACACAACGTGCAATGGCTGCACCGTCGTTAAAAGAAGCGCAAAAAGGGGTATTCGCCGCAGCTGGAATCCGCTTGCTTATCGTACCGGCAATTATCGTTGTACCGGGTATCATCTCATTTAAACTTTTCGGTGACGTCGGTGATAGCGCCTATGGCATGATAGTGTCAGAGGTATTGCCAGATTGGTTATCGGGTGTTTTTGCAGCAGCTATGGCAGCAGCAGTATTGACGACATTTAACAGTAACTTGAACTCTGCAACAGCATTGTATGTGTGTGATATTCATGAAAGCTACGTGAATAAAACGCCTAATGTACCTAAGCTTAGCGGCTTTGTGACTATTTTACTGTGCTTTGTATCTCTAGCATTGATACCGATTTACCAACAAGCAGATAGCATCATTAACTTAATCCAACAGTTATATGGCTTATTGAGCATGCCTATCCTATCAGTATTCGTTGTCGGTTTACTGTTTAACAATGTCAACGCTAACGCGGGGATATTCTCAGTGGTATTTGGTGTGGCACTTTACGCACTATTGAGTTTCGAGTTCTCACCGTTTTATGCACCGTTTGGATTGCACTATATCCACTTGATGTTTGTTACCCTAATTGCCTGCGTCTCTTTTGCACTGTTGGTCAACCGAGTCATCTTCGGGCAAAAAGCCGAGTTCTCCCTAGACGTTTACCGCGGGTAAACGCACCAAGGAAGCGCCGTTTATCGGCGCTTTTTTTATACCCAAAAGACAGTTTTCCATCCCTCATTATTCAGCTAACGAATTAACAAAACTCACTACAGATTAACAACTGATCCGTCCAGCGGGCATTTGGCATATTTTTCACGAAAAGCCGCAAAAAACAGGAAGTAAAACGTTTTCCCTAAATGCATAATGATGTAAACTTCGCGACATAGTTCACAGTTGGCGTGTCTGATTTTCAACACTCTAGCTACAATATTAACAACTCATTACGCTGGAGATCTTCATGTCTTCTATTCCTTCTTATATTCAGTTGGATAATGACCAGGTTAGCTTGGTGATCGACTGCCAGACACGTGTTCCGACTATCTTGTATTACGGCAGTAAATTAAGCGCATCCACCACGCCAGAAATGCTAACCCTTTTGAGTACAAGACAAGAGGCAAAGTGCGCGCCAGTTAATGAACCTCCTATTGCACTAATACCGAGTTACGGTGACGGATTTACCGGAGCCCCCGGTATGGAAATCAATGGTGCTCCTGAGCTGTGGTCAACAGGCGCTACCCTATCTCACGTTGAACAGTCTCAATCTTCAGCAATACTCACGTGTATTGATACTCATAGGTTGGTCAAACTGACTGTTCGAGTCGAACTCGATACTAACACCAGTATAGTCACGTTACAGTCGAGCATAACGAACATGTCGGCTAGCCCTATGAATGTTCAGTGGTTCAACTCAGCAACGATTCCATTAGGCCCTAAATACACCAAACTGAAAACCTTTGAAGGGCGCTGGTCCAGTGAGTTCCAGACCAAAGACATTGATCTTTTTATGGGTAGTTATGTTCGTGAAAATCGCCGCGGTAAAACATCCCACGATACGTTTGGCGGTTTGATCTCGTATGAGGCTGGCACTGACGAACAAGCAGGCCAATGTATTGGCTTTCACTTAGGGACAAGTGGTAACCACAGAATGCGAGCAGAAATGATGGCTGACGGCCGTACTTATGCTCAATTTGGAGAGTTATTGCTACCCGGTGAAGTCTCTCTTGAAAAAGATCAAAGCTATTCATCCCCTGTTTTATACATGGGTTACAGCAAAGAGGGATTCAGCCACCTGTCAAACAACTTCCACAATTACATTCGCGCTAACGTTCTGACTCATTCAGTATCGACGAAAGCGCGCCCTGTGCATTACAACACGTGGGAAGGCATTTACTTCGATCATGATGTCGACACATTAAAAGCGCTAGCTGATAAAGTTGCGCCACTTGGCGTTGAGCGGTTTGTCCTCGATGATGGCTGGTTCAAAGGTCGTCGTTCCGATAAAGCGGGGCTCGGTGATTGGGTTATCGATGAAACGGTATACCCCGATGGCCTTACCCCACTGATTGAGCATGTAAATCGTTTAGGCATGGAATTTGGCTTGTGGTTTGAACCCGAAATGGTAAACCCCGATAGCGATTTGTACCGTGCCCACCCTGAGTGGGTATTGCAAACCACAAATAACCCGCAAATCCCGTTTCGCCATCAATATGTCTTGGATTTGAGTAACCCTGATGTAGTGGAATACTTGTTCAATGCTGTGAATGATGTGCTGACTGCTCACCCCCAGATTAAATATGTAAAATGGGACATGAACCGCGATGTTAATCATCAAGGTGGGCTAAGCGGTCAACCCGCAATGCACAAACAAATTCAAGCCTTATACCACTTAATATCTCGTATTAAGTCTCAACACCCTGGGCTAGAAATTGAAAGTTGTTGTTCCGGAGGTGGACGTGTCGACCTGGGCATTTTACAAACCACTGACAGATTCTGGACGTCAGACTCTAACGATGCGCTCGATCGCTTAAGCATACAAAGAGGTTTCTCGTTCTTTTTCCCAGCAGAGGTAATGGGTGCGCACGTTGGTCCAAGGGACTGCCATATCACCGGTCGCCATATTCCAATCGCTATGCGCGCTGCTGTAGCGATGTTTGGTCACATGGGTATCGAGATGGACCCTCGAGAGCTAACCGAAGAAGAGACAGTGGAGCTAACTCAAGCTATCGCGCTTCATAAAGAGAATCGCGAGTTAATTCACAGTGGCAATTTGGTTCGATTAAACGAAGACGGTCTGAATATTAACTTTGGTATCGTAAACCAAGAGAAAACGCAGGCATTGTTTGCCTATAACAGCGTAATCGAAACCGTGCGCACCAACCCCGGTAGAATGGTATTTGCGGGGCTCAGTGCAGAGCAAACCTATAGAGTTGATATTGCGTGGCCAAACGCGCTGAAAGAATACAGCCCGTCAATATGGAACAAGATTGACGGCCAAGTTGTATCCGGTGACGCTTTGATGCAATTCGGTATGCAAATGCCAGTTGTGTTCCCGCAAACCGCATTGATTTTTAAACTCACAGCTGTGTAGTTTCTCTCAGCGCCGCTGTTCTCCCTTGTGTGGCGGCGCTTTTTTCCCTAGGTAAAGCGAGACTAAGTTTTAACCACCTCGTCTTCGATTTGTCGACTTAATTCAGCTTCATCATCATTAGAAGATTTAACTAAACTCACAGATAACGCCGCGAGCGTCATTGACCCACCTGCCATCAACATCATGTAGATGGCATGATTATCGAAAACGTTTGCCAACATCGGCCCAATTACAATACCAGCAACAATTTGTGGCGTGGCTACGGTAAAGTTGAAGATGCCCATATACACGCCAGTTTTATTAGCAGGCAAAGCGCCAGCCAACATCGCATAGGGAACGGCCAAGAGACTTGCCCACGCAAAGCCTATGCCTATCATTGGCACGATCAGCCATAAAGCCGCTTTCGGCAAAGCCAAAGTTGTCACCAACACATTGACCTCGACAACCGTGGTATCGTTAAACAAAATGAAACTCGCAAAACCGACGCCTCCCATCAGCAACCCGGTTGCATAGACAGGTTTACGACCAAATTTTTGCATCAGTGGCCCCAATATAGCTGCAAAGCTCGCTGCAGAAACAAACATGACGGCGCTCAATAATCCATTCCAATCACCAGCTGTACCGCGGGCATTCGCCACTTCATCAGTAAAGCCACCAACGGATTCAACGTAATCTGGGTCAAACCATTGAATATCGATTCCCCAAGCATATTGCATCATCGCAGTTGGCATGTAAGTCCACATGATAAACAGTGGAAACCACGAGAAGAATTGAACAACAGCAAGTTGACGCATGATTTGAGGCATATCGCTCAGTAAACGTACAAAGCCGCTAATTTTGTCTTTCAAAGGTATCGATTTTGCCACTTCATGCTCTTTTTCTACAGCCTTAGCGTCCATTCCCTTAAACGCGTAATATTGCTCAGGTGGATACTCTTTTGTGCGGAATACGGTCCACCACACCGACCCCATCATCACGGTAGCACCAACGTAGAATGCCCAAGTAGTCGAAGGAGATACCTGACCCAAAACTGCAGTATTGTCCAGACCAACAACGTTAGTGAGCAAAAACGGCAGCAGCGAGCCAAAAATCGCGCCGATATTGATCAACAATGTCTGAATCGCGTACCCCCTGTCTCTCTGCTCAGCGGGCACCATATCGGAAACGAGAGCTCGAAATGGTTGCATGGTGACGTTGAAGGACACATCCATCAACGCCAGCATAAACACGCCAAAAATCATAGGAGACAAAATCGCAACAAATACCGAAGCATTGGGTAACAACAGCATGCCGATACACGCGAAAAAAGCGCCGTAAAAAATATACGGATTGCGACGCCCCATTCTGTTCCAAGTTCTATCGGTTGCAGCGCCAACGAAGGGTTGCACGATTAACCCCGTCAAAGGAGCGACTAGAAAAAATAAAGATAAGGATTCAAGGTGCGCCCCTAAATCAGCGAGGATACGGGTAATGTTTGCGCTTTGTAATGCGAAGCCGATTTGTATGCCTAAAAAACCGAAGCTGACGTTCCACATCTGCCAAAAATGTAATTGCGGTTGTTTCATTGCTGCCCTGCTAAAATGAAAATAAATTGTTAATTTTTCATAGTACCTATAATTTTGATGATAATTTGGACTGTTTGAGCTGAATACGTATGTAGGTCGTAGCGTAAACACCAATAAAAAGCCGCTTCAAAATCGCCCTATTCGCTGTGTATAAAAAACAAACTATTGCATAGTTGTAAATTCCGTTTATGCTTTTTATTCATTGATTTAAAAAGCGATTTATTATGAAACGGAAATTCTCTACAAGACTGTCCCAGACGATCCTTCGCAGCATTACAGCACTACTGTTTTTTGCCTCGCCAACAGTTTTGGCGCAATCGAACCTCAACCAAGTCATTGAGCAAAACGCTGAGGCCTTTTCTTACCAAGATGGTAAATTCAGTGGGAAAGGCTGGAATACCGTCTTAGAAGCGGTGAAGTCGCACCAAGCTACCTTGATTGGAGAAGATCATTTCTACAATGAAATCCCCGCATTTACGTCGGCACTAGCAGCAAAGATTAAGTTCGACAGTTATTTTTGTGAAATCGATCCCTACTCTGCTGAGGCCATCGCTTATCATCTCCAAGAAGACAGCGATGACGCATTACAACACTATCTTGATAACTATGGCTCTACGTTTTCGTTTTACGCCCTAGCGCCAGAATTTGCATTGTTGCAGCAGTTGAGCAAAGACGGCACCCAGCTCTATGGTACGGATCAAATCGTGCTAACGGCAGATCTCCTCATGGCGGCTCAGCTCAGCGAAATCACTTCACATGATAAAGCAAAAGCTATCTATCAAGATATCATGGAGCAATCGTCCCTACACTTTTCCCGCTTTACTAAAGGCGAGGGTGCTCCGTACTTTTTTACGCCTCAATTCGAAAGCCAACTTGCCGAACTACAAGGACTATTGCTCAGTCAGCGAGAGCATAAAATCATTTCAGATTTGATGCTTTCAAGAACGATTTACCTAACACAAGACCACCATTTACGCATCCAACTGATGAAGCACAATGTAATGGGCCAGTTACATGCAATTCTTCAAGGAAAGAGCTTGTTTAAATATGGTGCGATCCACACGAACAAGGCTGAAAGCGTGTTGGGTGGCTACGATATCGGGAATTTGGTGGCCAATATTATGGACTCTGAATTTAAATCATCATTGCACATAATGATTATCGGCATGTCGGGTAGCCAAGGTGTGCCCTTCGATGGCATGCCCATCGGGGCCGTTGACCCAACGAGCAAAGATTTAAAACATTTCCAGCCTTTTTTCGAGCAAGTTAATGACGAAAATTGGGTATTGTTCGATCTGAACCCAATTCGGGCTGCTATGGCTAAAGGGAAAATTGAGATCGACAATGACGTATTGCGCAAAACCGTAAACGGACACGACTATCTCATTGTCATCCCTGAAGTCACTGCCGCGCCATTCATCAACACCAAAGAGTAGCGACAGCGGGTAACGATGTAAATTGGGAGCTTATTGCGGTGTCTAGGGTCAATAATTGTCGTTTTCGGGTCAATATTTTGCCCCCTAATTAGCTTACATTGGGTGGATAATACGCAGAATGGGAGCTCTTCGTGGCCTTTATCATCGCAGCTATACCCTTTTTCTTCTTACTAATCGCAATTGAATTAGTCGTTGATAAGATCAGAAAGACTGGATATTACCAGTTTAACGACGCAATAAACTCGCTCAATTTAGGTGTGTTCAGCCGCGTTACTGGCATTTTGAAAGCCATGTTGCCATTGTCGGTCTATGTCTGGCTTTATCAAGAACACCGCATTGTCGATATCCCTAATGACCACTGGGCTGTGTGGATATTTGCCTTCGTGGTTTACGATTTAGGGTATTACTGGGTTCACCGCCTTAGCCACCGGGTCTCGATTATGTGGGCGTCGCACGTCGTTCACCATTCGAGTGAAGAATTCAATTTGACGACGGCATTGCGACAGACCAGCACGCCAGCTTTATTCGCTTGGGTGATTTATCTGCCGATGGCGGTAATAGGTGTGTCGCCAGAACTCGCTGTTGCTTGCGGTTCACTGAATTTGATTTATCAGTTTTGGGTACACACACGTCACGTTGATAGAATGCCGGATTGGTATGAAGCGATATTTGTAACACCGAGTAACCACAGAGTACATCACGCTTTGAATGGCCCTTACATCGACAAAAATTATGGTGGCGTTTTTATTCTTTGGGACAAACTTTTCAACTCCTTTGAAGACGAGAGAGCCGACGTCAAAATTGTCTATGGTGTGAGTTACCAACTAAATAGCTGGAATCCGATTTGGGCGAACCTACAAGTATACAAAAACATTCTGATTGATGCGTGGCGCACAAAACGGTGGGTCGATAAGATTAAAACCATTTTTATGCCGCCGGGCTTCAGAGCGGAAGACTTAAAAAAAGACTACCCAAGAAAATATGCCAATAGCAAAACCTTGATCAAATATGATGTAGCGCTATCTACCACAATGAAGGCCTACGTCCTTATACAATTTGCTCTGGTTATCGCCCTCACCTTTGCCTACATTCTGCATGTGGGCAACCTGACTCTGGCGCAAAACTTTGCTGTCTGTGGTTTAGTCATGTATCACTGCTGGGGTATCAGTACTTTGCAAGAAGCGAAACGCTACAGTGGTGTTGTAGAAACCTTACGCTTGCTCTCAAGCAGCATTGCTCTGTATTACTTCGTAGGAAACCACACGTTGTTTGCTTTGATGCTGGGGATTAATGCTATCAGTGGCGCGTGCTTTTATCTCGCCAAATCTAACTCAGAAGGGGAATTGCCCTCGACCTCGCCATAAAACGCTGATGCCGTGGGCGGCGACAATCTGAAATCTCTCGGCGTTACGCCATAACGCCGTTTGAATGCGCGCTGAAAAGCGCTTTGCTCTGAATAACCCAACGCTTGAGAGATATATAAGAGTTTGTGTTCGGTTTGCGACAAGTATGACACGGCTAAGTCCAACCTTACTTTGTCGCAAAATGCTGAACAATTGGTTTGATAGCGCTGAAATAGCCGCTGTAATTGTCTCTCGCTCAACTGTAAATATTCTGCAATTTGAGATAAATCTGGCACCTTTTCGGGCAAGCTTTCAATAATAAATTGGCGAATAATATCCAAAGGGGTCGAACGGCGTTTCTCGGCCAAAGTTTGTTCTGCGTGGTGACACAATACATTTAATACTTCTTGGTGAGAGGTACAGATCGCGAGATCAAAATGCTGAGCATCAACTCGTATCCCGTTAAAGTCCGCATTAAAATAAACAGGACAACGGAAAAACGCTTGGTACTCACTTAGCTCGCCATTCAATGAATGAGTAAAATAAACGCCACTGGGGCAGGCGCTTGATTTGGTGTGAGTAAAAGCAAAGGCCACCCAAGCTGTAATTACCTGCTCTACCGTATTTGCGCTTGCGCCATATTCAGATAGCCAACGCATAGTAATGGTATCTCGCTCAGACTCGAAATAAGCCAAGCCAGAATTTCCCAAAAGGCATTGGTAGCGTTGCTGGTAACCCAATGCTTCTTTTAGCGTAGGCGCGGCTGCCACGATGTAACCCAAAATCCCCCAGAATCCGATATCAAAATGCTTGCCGTGCTGAAACCCAACATTGCTGCAATTCAACTCCTGCTGGCCTAATGACATTAACATCTCATATTGTCTGGTCGTATAGACACCATCACTTTGGTTTAACGATGTTTCATCGGTATTCAGGGTTTGTAATAGGTAGGCCCGAGGTACGCCAGACAAAGATAAGAAATCCACTAACGCGCGAATAGAATAAGCCGGGAGCGTAGGAATCATAAAACACTAAACCACTGCTTTTGGTGTTAATTTTTTGTAAAAGTGTATTGGTTAGCGTAGCTGTTGTCGACTGATTTAACTCAATTGTCGTTAGCAGGCTGTATGGATTGTTCAACTGCTGCGATAAAGCTATTTGGCGTATCGAGCCCCAAATAAAGGGTATGGATACCTTTTACCGGTTCTGTCAATTCGATCCGCACATTTGGTACGCCAGCATAATTACACCGTTTTATACCTTTATCACGCCTGATAAATTTGTGGTTTTCTTCTATGCGTTTGACCAAGCTTAGTGGCACGTAAAGCGGCTGATAAATACCTACCCGTATAATGAGCTCACGGTGGTCAATTGAAATAGGACGCAATGCAACAGCTTTTAATTCGGCGTAAAAAAACACCAGCCCGAATGCCGTCAATAACGTCACAATATTGGCGGCACTTGGCGACCACAGAAAGTGCAGCAGCATATGCATGATTGGCAATTCTAATAGCATAATCAGCATAAAACCCAGTAGATGACTATGTGCGCCATCTTTCTGATGATATGAAAAGTGTTGTTGCCCCCGATAGTCACGCTTGCGGATTCGAGAAGAAAACAAAGCGAAAGTCCACATTCTGGTTTCAAAGCACAGCAGAGAGCTGAACAAGGTTGTGCCAAATTGCCTTTGAACAGGCTGTGCTATGGCCTCATCTGGGTCTTGACCATTGACCAACGCGTGCCGAACAGCCATGTAAACAGTAGCAATAGTAAACACTTCAATTAACAATACGATCCCCAGTACAACATAGCGGCCAAACTCTAAAACGTGCCAAACATCTTTATTAGGTTCAGGGATAATGTAGCTGCCGACAACGACTGCAATTAGCATTAAAATCAGTGCTTTGCTCGTCGCTTTTTTCTTGTCGCTCTCGCTAAACCAACAAAGAAGAGGGAGTACAATTAGCGCGTCGACTAAAAACAGCCATTCAAAGTTTGCTTGCCCGAAATCATTCAGTACCGTTTTTGACGAGTAGTAGGCTCCCCATGCAACAGAGATCATGAGTAAAAACAGTAGAGGCAGCTTACTTTTTAGTGCTGGGTTCACGTATTTCTCCGACAAACGCGGTAAAAAGGCCAAATGTGTTGACCGCTAGCGTGCAAGTATTATCAATACGCCCTAGATTAACACACCATTAAATGCCAAAGCAGGCATAAAGAAAAAAGCAGAAAATGCCACTGATCCGGTCACAGAGAAAGCAGTTAGACAAAAAGATGCTTGCAACAAAAACACACGTGGCTGAGCAGCCGCACTCTCTTTGTAGGTAACGACGGCTAGTGTCATTGCTTCGGCCCACTTGGCGTAAATTGACCGAAGTTGCCTTAATATAGGCACTGCGTAAACAGCGATAAAAGCGAACACGACTTCGATTCCACCGAAGTGGAACAGTAATGCAATCTCAGGTGCAAACCAACCGACTACACCGATAACACACCAAAATGCGGCCTTTTGATACCAAGTTAATTGTTCCCATTTGATCACTGGATTACCATACAAGCGCGTGAATATCCTTACTGTTAGATATGGTCATCATGCTAACAATATCAAGCTTTTACTCGTATTACATCTTCACCTTATACAAAAAAGCCGCTAGCTTGAGGCCAGCGGCTTGATGTCAAAAAGCTTACGATTTATTCGGCACTGGCTTTTTTGCTCTCCAGCGTCATACCCGTACCGTAGCGGTTATCAAACCCTTTCCATGGTGCAGTGGGCTTACCCGACACAGGGGTTTGATTGCTGCTACCTCTGGGTGCCAAATACTCACACGCTGATACCTGCTCTTTTACGTAGCAGTCCATCATTGCTAAGGTAAAGTGTTCATTGATGAGGTTGAGTGTTTGCGAGCTCCACGCGGGCTCGTAGTAATGCCCAACATCGAGTTCATTACCCATAGCTTCGAGTGGTGCGGGATGAGGAGCAATGTTGTGTCTGGCATTGGCGTAAGTCAGCAAATACGTGTCTTGTGAGCCTGACTGCTCGTACAACCAACGCACGCCCTCGTAACCTGATACATCGTCTAAGTCACCAGATATATAGAGCGCAGGTACATCTACCTCGGCTAAGGCTTCAGCACTGAATAGCTGATGTTGACCACCCCAAGGCGCTAAAGCCACCATCGCTTTCCAACGCGCATCGGTATCGCCTACCGACGTTTTTCCGCCTGCGCAGGTGTTTAGCAACGTCTGCACTGCTGCCATTGCCGCGGGGTCTTGTGTACCTGTGAACATACCCGCTTGCTCAGGGGTGAATTGATAGCAGCCACCAATGGTGTTAACGGCACCAAAACCGCCCATCGAATAGCCGACCACTCCAGCTCGAGCTGGGTCTGCCACCGCGGCAAAAAACGCATCGTTCAGCACAGCATCAAGTGCGAAGTGTTGATCTCGTGACCTATTGTAAAGCGTGCTTGGAAAACCATTGTAAGGGCCGTTGATGATATCCACATCAGCATTAGTGGAATCGGTATGGTCAATGCCAACAACAATATAACCATGAGAGGCTAGATGCTCACCAAGATAATACATAATGGTTCTGTAACCCGTGTACCCATGGGATAGCACGATGACGGGGAATCGGCTATCACTTTTAGCCACTTTGGAATCTCGTGTCGCGTCAGCCAGTATTGAGAAGACTTTTCCAGAACGCGTTTCATTGACATAGGTTGCTACAGGCTCGTCATTACTGGTGGCTGGATACCACACCTCAAGGGTTAGTGGGCGGTCATACATCTGCTGTGTATAAACATTGAATTGCCCGCTATTAGTGACATTTAACTGCTTAACACCAACGGCATATTGGCCTTTTTGACTCAGTTCAGGCGTTACATCATCCGGTAAGGGTACATATAGAGATTGAGGAGACGGTACACCGGTATCTTGCGCTGTTACACTCAAGGAACAAACTGACGTTAAAAGCGCAGCCGCTACTGCCAATTTAGGGCTTAATTTGAACATGAAAACTCCACATTTCTTTGCATTTTTACAATGCAACCATTCAGTTTTATATGATAAATAAGATGATACCTGAAAACACAAGGCTCAGGCTTTAAACTGGTGATTGGCGCGAATAAATGTCTTGAATACAGGGCTATTGTGACGCCACAACGGCTTGCATTAAGCGCTCTATTGAAGCTCGCATAATGTTTTCTGCGGCAACACTGTCGCGATTAACAATGGCTTGGCACAAATCTTCATACGTTTGGGCAGATGGAGTTTCTATGCCTGGTACTTTGTGGCTATACCGGATCGTAACGCGCAGCGCAGTAGAGACGAAATCAATCAGCTGCAAGAAGAATCGGTTACCCGTTGCATTGAATAACGCATCGTGAAAAGCAATGTCTGCTTCGAGTGGATCTTCAAACCCCGTATCAGCATCTTTTATCCGACTTAACGCGGTTTGAAGGTCAGCTAAATCGTCTTCGCTGGCGTTGGTAGCGGCTAACGCCGCGGCTTGTGGCTCGACCACCACGCGTACTTCCAAAAACTCTCTCAGTAAACCTAGGGTAGGCTTGCTTACTAAAATCCATTTTAACACCTCACTGTCGAACATATTCCAAAACCGTTCGGGTTGAATACGTATCCCTTGTTTAGGGCGAGAGCGAATAAGCCCCTTGGCAGATAACATTTTCACCGCTTCTCTGGTAGAACTCCGGCTCACACCGTACTCGTTACAAATTTCGGCTTCTGAAGGCAAGGCATCTTGATATTCGCCACGTACAATCGCGAGACCCAGTGTATTGGTGAGATTTTGAGTAATATTGAGAGACAGAGAGTTTGGCATACCGCAAATCGACAAATAGTGTCACTCTCACCTTAGCTAACCTCAGCTAGGGCGTGACGTGTTGTAATTATTATGTTTATTGACGAACACATGCACATTTAATACTGGTTCGCCTATCCAAACTTTAACAAGCTGGAAAGTCACACCAGCCTAAAAGCATTAAGACAGCCGACACATTGCAATATCGAAGGGGGAATTGCAAGGATAAGTTTTGCGTAGAAAGGAGGAAACGACGCAACAGGTTTGTTGCGCCGCTATGAAGACTTGTTGGTCTTATGTGTTTAAGCTTTGTTCAAGCAGAGTGAGACTCAGGCAAACGCCCCTTGCTCCGCACTGCACACGTAAATAGTTGCCTTGAGGCCAGACTGCTCCTCATAGCGCTGTTCTACGATGTCTTCTACTTGCTTGACTTTATCTTTCGGAACGAGGGCGACGACACAGCCACCAAATCCGCCGCCAGTCATGCGAACACCTCCGGTATCACCAATCACTTGCGAAATAATCTCAACCA
The DNA here is from genome assembly GCF_057544385.1 of Alteromonas sp. 5NS40-0096. Lineage (NCBI taxonomy): Bacteria > Pseudomonadati > Pseudomonadota > Gammaproteobacteria > Alteromonadales > Alteromonadaceae > Alteromonas > Alteromonas sp. 5NS40-0096. The sequence goes on along the minus strand of NZ_BAAJLQ010000002.1, from coordinate 379,654 downwards.
GAAAGTCAATCGGCGGTACAGTAATTTCGAAATCATCTCGCATAGAAACGTGAGATTCCGCCATCGCTTTACTCACCGTTGCAATATCACCCTCTTGCAGTGCTTTGTACATATTCAAGGTACGGGCATTTTCAGTGACGATATGATGTGCGCGCTTGTAAGCGGCTTCCGGCAATTGAGGCTGGTATGCTTCAAGCATTTCTAACGTCGCCAACCTCAAGCTTTTTACACCCATAATTTCTGCAGCTTGTTCGCATTGTTCACGACGCAAATTGTATTCACTGTCTACCAAACCACGCTTCACATTCGAGTTGATAATAACAATTTGCAAATCATCAGGTAGCGGTGAATGTTCGATATGCAATGATTCGCAATCGAGTAACATCGCCATGTGCTCTTTGCCCATGGCCGATATCAACTGGTCCATAATGCCACATGAGCAACCGACGAATTCGTTTTCTGCTTTTTGCCCCATCAATGCGGCCTTGACCCCATCAAGCGGTAAATTAAATAATGTTGAAAACGCGCGTAAAATCGCGATTTCAAAACTAGCCGAAGAACTCAAACCTGCGCCTTGAGGCACATTCCCGGTCACAACCATATCTGCGCCTGTCACTTCTGGAAACTCGCTCAATAAAACTTGAGTGACACCACGGATGTAATTCGCCCAGCTTTGCTGTTCATCGAACTGAATATCGTTGAGCCCAAATGTATTGGTTTCGCCATTGTAGTCCAACGCCGTTACTTTCACTTGGCCATCAGTACGTTTCGACGCCGCTATCCAGGTCCCAAAATTAATGGCCGCAGGAAAGACAAACCCCTCATTGTAGTCAGTGTGTTCACCAATGAGATTGACTCGACCTGGGGCGTGAACCACAGCTTCGGGAGTATAGCCAAACTCGCGTTCAAAAGCCGTTGTCAGGGTGTTATTACTCGGCATCTGAAGACAGCTCCTTATAGTGAAATTCTGATAAATTCTTAAGACGGTGCGCGGCTTGTTCCGGCGTAAGATCGCGTTGCGCTTCTGCCATCATTTCGTAGCCTACCATAAACTTTCGCACACTCGCAGAGCGCAGCAATGGTGGAAAGAAATGTGCGTGCAAGCCCCATTCGGCATGAGCTTCACCGTCATTGGGTGCACTGTGCCATCCCATTGAATACGGGAAAGAGGTCATAAACAAGTTGTCGTAACGGACCGTAATTTTGCCAATGATGTCAGCGAGAGAAGACTCTTGGCTTGCGCTCAACTGAATCAGTGAATTGGCTTCAAACCGCGGTAACAATAACGTTTCAAATGGCCAAGCCGCCCAATATGGCACAACAACAACCCAATCGTCATTGGCACATACGACACGCTCATCTAAGTCAATTTCGCGACGCACATAATCAAGTAATAGACTTGAGCCGTGTTTGTCGTAGTAATCATTGAAATTGGCCTGCTTTTTCAGCGCTAATGTTGGTAAGTGTTGCTGCGCCCAAACCTGACCGTGTGGATGAGGGTTTGAACACCCCATAACAGCGCCTTTGTTTTCAAATACTTGGACCCAGCGGTAAGTTTCGCCTAACTCTCGAGTTTGCTCTTTCCAGCATTGCACTACAGCAACGCGTTCGTCGTGCGATAGTTCAGGCAACGTTTTGCTGTGATCCGGAGAGAAACAAATAACACGGCTACAGCCTTGTTCGGTGCTGAAAGTGAACAAAGGGTCATCGCTGCTTGCATGCGGCGTGTCATCTCTTAACGCAGCAAAATCATTGGGAAATACAAACGTGCCCTTGTAGTCAGGGTTTTTCTCGCCATTTACTCGCGTATTGCCTGCGCACAAATAACAACTGGGATCATGAGCCGGGCGTCTATCTTCCGCGGTGGCTTCTGACTGGCCTTGCCATGGACGTTTAGCTCGATGAGGGGAAACCAATACCCATTCACCAGTCAGTGGATTATAACGCCGATGCGGATGATCGGCTGGATCAAATTGTTGTTGCATAATCATTCTCTCAACACAAGCTACTTGTCTAGCGATGTCGCCATTTCTATGAGTTAAACCAAGGGTGAAACGTTTAACCCCAGATTCAAAAAATTGGCGCTTGTTCAGCGCCTTCAATACGTTGTAAATTCATACTCGAAAGTAACTTCACATTGTTCGCCAGGGGCGAGCCAAGGTGAAGGGAAATTTTCTTGATTCGGTGCATTGGGAAAATGCTGTGGCTCAAGGCACACAGCCCCTCTCGGTTCCATGACAACGCTACCGTTGCTATCGACAACTGCCTCATCCAGATTCACGGTATACAACTGCATGCCAGGAGAGTTTGTACTCAATGTCATTACCCTACCAGACCGAGGGTCCCGAAGCTTTGCTTGTACGCTAGTGTGTTGCGCATGATGAGTTACCGCAAAGTTGTGGTCATAACCACCGGCTAATGCAAGCTGTGGATGGGCTTCATCAATATGCTGACCAATGGCTTTGAATGCAGAGAAATCAAAAGGCGTTCCACTCGTATCCATTAGTTCGCCAGTCGGGTTGATATCCTCGTCAACTGGCGTGATCGCCTTGCTTGCTAGCCAAAGCTCGTGTTTAAGTGCACTTCCCTGCCCCGCCAAATTGAAATACCCATGCTGTGTGAGACTCACTGGCGTTAAGGCATCTGTTGTTGCTGTGAAATGCAGCGCCAGCTTATTTGTCTTATACAAACGGTATTCGGCAATTGTCTCTAGCTGACCTGGGAAACCACTGTCGCCATCAGGGCTGGTGTAAAGTAGTTTAACACCCACATAGTCATCATTGGATATCGTCTGGGCTTGCCACACGACCTTGTGAAAACCACCATTACCACCGTGAAGACAGTTTGGGCCATTATTGATATCTAACTGATGAGTTTTACCCGCGACGTTTAATCGCCCATGCGCTATTCGATTGGCATACCGGCCTACTATTGCACCTAGGTAAAAAGGGTCCGCTTCGTATTCGCCAAGGGTAGAATACCCGACTACAACGTTGTCTGTGTTTCCCTCTTTATCAGGCACATGAATGTCGGTGACAATGCCGCCGTAGTTAATTAACTTAACCTGCATCCCCAGAGCGTTACGCAATGTAAATTGCGTGACCTCTTGACCATTTTTAGTGGTGCCAAAATGGGCAGTTTCGATACTGAATCCAGTAACGTTCGACATTGAAGACCTCATAATCTGATTAACACGAGCAATACGTTATCAGTTATAATAAACTAAAGGCAGAGGGTATACGTTTTCCCTCCTTTTGAAAAGTTTTTTTGAACAAAAAACCGTCAAACGGACAATTATTTTTTAAAAAAATGTCAATGACGTTATTTTTATGTAAGATTAACTGAGGTTAAGGAAAATGTTTTCCTCTCAGCAATAACAAGGCATCAGCTCGACTCTTTCAGGAATAGAGAGCGGACAAAGACAAAATGGCGACAATAAAAGATATAGCGAAAGCAGCCGGCGTATCACTTGCGACCGTGTCTCGGGTCATCAATGACGGACCCAAAGTTGGCGATGAAACGCGAAAACGCGTGAAACAAATTATGGCCGATATGGGGTACCGCCCCAATGCAAACGCAAGAGCGCTCGTGTCGCAACAAAGTGCATCGTTGGGCGTTGTTGTAGCAGAACTCAGAGACCCTTTCTTTGCTTCCCTTGCCCACGGCATTCAAACTGTCGCGCTAGACAAAAACGTACAAATATTGATGAGCTGTGGTTCAATCGAAGAAGAAACCGAGCGCAAAGCCATCGAAACCTTACTCGAACACCGCTGCCAAGCCATGGTAGTACACAGTAAAACCTTACCCGATAGCGAATTAATTGAGATTTCTAAGCAGGTACCTGGGTTTGTTCTCATCAACCGTTACATTCCAGAAATTGGTCATAGATGTGTGTGGTTGGACAACGTGGCAGGCGGCAAGATCATGGCTGAATATATGCTACAACAAGGGCACAGGGACATTGCCGTGATCTCGAGTAAATACCACATTGACGATCCTGAGCACAGGCTCGCGGGTATCCGTGCCGCGCTTGATGAACACGGTATTGAGCTACCAGACACGAACATTGAGTTTGGCGTACCGGATCAGGAAGGCGGCGAGCTCGCCATGCAAAACCTATTGGCTAAAGGTGTCAAAGCTTCAGCTGTACTCACCTACAACGATGCCATGGCGTCAGGAGCCATGACGACACTGCTCGATCACAATATCGATATCCCCGGCCAAATATCAGTAATTGGCTATGACGATATTTTGCTGGCCAAATACTGTCGTCCTAAGCTTACAACACTACGCTACCCTATCGAAATGATGGCGACAAAGGCGGCAGAACTCGCATTAAGCTACGCTTTTGGCAAGGCTCCAAGCAATGAAGGCACTTATAAGTATACGCCGACGATTATTCGTCGAGAATCAGTCAGCCGCCCCTAACCCTGTCATTTAAGACCTATCTCACTGCGAGTCATCGCTCGCAGTGTGCACTCTATTCATTTTGTTTTCTGTATTAGTCGTTCATCAACTTATTTGAATTTTTCACTTGCATTCAATGATTACACATGTAATTCTATTTTCAGACTACAGTTGTAATCAATGGTGCAAATAATGACAGTAGATAGTAAACCTGATATTTCCAACGCAGAATTCGATGTCCTTGATGTCATCTGGGACGCCTATCCCGCTACGGCAAACGACGTCATTAAACGCTTGAATGAGCGCAAAGACTGGCATGAAAAAACCGTCAAAACGCTACTGGGACGCTTAGTTAAAAAAGGCGTTCTCGGTTTTGAAAAACAGCAACGCCAGTACCTCTACTCGCCACTGATTGCCCGTGACGAATATACAAAGAAAGAAACCGAAAGTTTTGTGAGCCGTTTGTTCAAGGGCAAGCTAGCACCGTTAGTGGCGGGGTTCGCAAACCATAACGATTTATCTAAACAAGACGTTGAAGAACTCAAGTCATTGATCAAGCAATGGGAAGACCAAAATGATTGAATGGCTAGTTGAACAACAAGTCGTACTTACATCGGCGTTAGTATTACTGATTCTACTCGAACAGTTATTCACTCATAGAATCGGCATCAAATTATCTTACGCGCTATGGCTTTTGATTCCGGTTGTTCTGGTAGCCAACAACTTACCCCAGACGCCAATTGAAATCCAAAATGAGAGCGTTACGCGCTACGTCGTTGGCTTGTCTTCCGAAGTAGCGGTATCCAATCACAATGGATGGTTTTTGCTCTGGTCTTTGGGAGCAAGTGTCATTGGGTTCGGTATTCTGTTCAGTTACTTCAAACTCAGTGCGTCCACCCGAGTTGAAAGCACAGGAGATGGTGACATTCATTACTCCAATGCCACCAGTTCACCTATGCTGTTTGGTTTTTTACGCCCCAAAATCATAGTTCCAACGGATTTTTCGACGCGATTCGATCCGCAACAACAAGCATTAATTTTAGAACACGAGCGAGCCCATTTCCGCCATTCTGACCACATATGGAACGGCTTGGCGTTACTTATGATCACACTATTCTGGTTTAACCCTGTGATTTGGATTGCCCTACGCTCTTTTAGAATTAACCAAGAATTAGCGTGTGACAGCGCTGTATTAAAGCAAAAAAGTGACAAGGAAAAACTGATATATGCCAAGGCGCTCGTCCAGTGTGCCGAGCACGCATCAGTACATAACAACTTATATCCCGTCTTTGGAGGAAAAAGTACAATGTTGAAACGTCTTAATACGATCAAACAACCGATAAGCATCAACAAAATTGCGCGTAGTGCTGCCGTTGTTGTCGCGGTTAGCTTCACTGCATTTGCCGCTTTAGCGGGCACTTCTCTTGCCAAGCAAGAAATTGAAGTTGAAAAAATCAATCAAGCTTGGCCTATCCATCGCGTAGAACCACTTTACCCGCAATCGGCAGTTGAGAATGAACAAGAAGGCAGTGTTATTCTTAAATTCGATATCGATGAAGAAGGCGCCACTGATAATATTGTTATTGTCGATTCAAAGCCAGAGGGCGTATTCGATGACAGTGCCTATACTGCGCTCAAGCAATGGCAGTTTAAGCCAGCTATCAGCAATGGCAAACCACTCCGTCAATCTGGTTTATTGGTTCAACTCGATTACAAATTAGGACCAGACTTTAGCGCCCAACATATCGAGCACAAAGACGACGATATGGAAAAGATAGCGATTCAAAAATAATCGGTTAAAGCCACCAGCAGGTGGCTTTTTTATCCCTCATTATTCGATGCTTTGGTACTACTTGCGTAAAGGTGAGTACCAGCCAGAGACACCAAACAATACGCCGTAAAAAAGTAAAAACCCTGCCCGACAGCTGACAGTGTTTGCGAACTGATTTCGACAGCAAACTTAAAACCGAAAACACTGAGTTCATGCACCGTTGCCGTCTCGGCATGATTGGTAGACAAAATCGCCAAGAACACAGCGACGACAAAAACATCTGCCATCGACCACTTACCGATGTTTGATACAAAAGAGAGCAACTTGCGTTCTCTTACCGCGTCAGATTGGAAGTATGCAAAAGACACCATTAGGGTTTTCAACAGTGGAATACAAACGGAAAAACCGAAAATCAGAGCGGCAACCAGCAATCGTTGGTCACCCCAAAGCTCACTAACGGTGGCAATAATCGAAAGTTCTTTATCAATTAATGACGACACCAACGATGAACTACTGATATTGGCAGCCATTTCCATATTGAGTTTAAACATCGGGAGAAAAATACCGGGAAAAAACAACCCGAGTGCTGCCAAGTTCAACCCAAACCCCATATGTTTTTTCAATGTCGTTACTCCCACTTTTTTGCATCACACCATACCGTGATGCCTCAATCAACGAGCCGCATTTAAATGTGGCCTACATTTTAGGTCGCAATTTTTCAGCAATTAGTTTTAAGGTTCGAAAATGACTTCTGCCACTTCTTTCTTAGCGGAGACTCTAAACGAAGTAATCACACTTTTTTCATCAGCGTACGTAATGAAGTCTGTTCTAGGCGATAGTTCACCGAGCAACCTCATTTCATCCGTTTCCAGAGCGTAAGACCAAAGTTCAAAGTCATCATTGACGCCGTAGAGCGTCTCTCCTGCGACGACAAATCCTCTGTCGCTACCATGCTCCACGAGTGATTCGATAAGTTCATTTTCCAATGTGCTCGGACGCCAAATTCGGTCTAACTTGTCTTGAAACAATAGCTCGCCCGATGTGGTTAGTCTTGCAAATTTGACGGCGACATCAGTATTAACGTCAAACTCGCCAGTAGCCAAATCAAGCTGTGCGAACTTTACCACACCGTTTTCGCTTACATTGACATAGGCAATCTCATGTTCGCTATCCCATTCGAGTAGTTGGCTAATAGGCAGACTCGTCTCAATTGCCGTTACCTTCCCTTCGATTGTCACTTCGTAAAGTGTTTTCGTGGCATTCACCAAAAGCCGTTGGCCGTCTTTTGCCCAAACGATACCGTCTATATAGGAATCTTTGGGAAACGCTGTCAAGGGTACAGTTCTACCATTTTGCGACAACCACAACTGACTGCCTCCTGAACGGCTTGAAGTAAAAGCAAATGCCTCACCATTAGGCTGATACATGCCGTAGTATTCACCTACGTTTGAACGATGGAGGACTTGGCCATTCAGTTGTTGCCGTTTTGAATCAAAACTTGCCAGTTCGAAAGCAGCCAAATCACTATCGTAGTGGCCTGATATGACAAGCATACGCAATGCTTCAGGATGAAATACTGGTGACCCCACTGGTGTACTGAGAGGCAAAGATACTGAACTGACGCTGCCGTTTGACGCCAACCAGTACAACTGGTAACCCGTACTAAATATCATGTCGTCGTTCACATTGGTAAAGCGAGGAGAAATATAACGCTGTTTTGCGATGCTATCTGGGTATTGTATGCGGTGGCTACTAATCAACTGCCCATCTAAGCTAACTCGATCCAGGTAATATTCGCCATCCTCGTGAACCGCCGTGATCCCAAACACCTTTTGCTTTGCTGAGTAATCATAGGAGATGATGTTCCCACCACTCACTGTAAAAAGCACTTCCATTTGTTGTTCTGGCATCGCGTAACGGATGAGTCTCCACTGCCCCCCTGTTTGTTTTAGCAAAGCAACATCGGTATTGCTCAGCCAAAGTGGTCGTCTGATGCGAGAATGTTTACATTCGAGTTGTTGAGTGGGTGTTTGTGGGGCATCTAACGCTTTTTGAAAATCCAATGTCATCAAAAAATAGCACTTTTTCTGCGTGATCGGCGCTGTACAATCTTGCTCTTTCACAAATGCTAATGTCTTTCCATCTGGTGAAATACTGTGCCCACCGTAGGCTTCAAGTCGAGATGTAAGTTGAATCTCTTCCAATGTGTCGACATTTTTTGCCCAGATATTGTTGGTACATTGAACATCAGAATACCGATGAAACAGGATATATTGACCATCAGGTGAATACGCGCCCGAATGCTCTTTGTTGTCCGTTGCCGTTATGGTTCTGATTTCTTTGACAGTCAAACCCTCTGTATCGCTGTTCATAACCGCCATTATTGCAATAAAGGCAAACAACGCTGCGCCCCCCCCAACCGTCACCTTTTTTAATAGGGACGCAAACAACGATGTTTGCGCATTGTTATGCGGCAGCGATGATTCCGGATGAGGAGTTTCGACATCACTCTGCGGTTGTGCGCCTCTAATATGCACAACAGCTCCTTGCTCAGTGAGTTGCCAACGCACGTCACACTCTAGACTGTACCCTTGCTTCGCATGCGTCTTAATAATGTTCTGTTCTTTGCCATCATCGCCAAACGCCTTGCGCAACTGGGCGATACTACGTTGGAGTGTGTTGGGAGAGACAACGGTGTTAGCCCACACTTCGTCGAGCAAAGCATCTTGGCTCACCACCTGGCCTTGATGACGGGCTAAGTGAGTTAACACAGCTAATGCTTTGGGTGCTAGGGTTTGCGTTTTATTATTATGGGTAATTTGATTGCGAGGTAGGTCAACAAAAAAACCACCGATCCAAAATTGTTCTGACATAATTCCTCTTAAAGGCCGCAGCCTTAGATCGAATTAGCATAATCTCGCATAGACCCAAACTCAATCACTCGACTATTTCTAATCCAGTATTTAAGACAATCAGTCGAAATTCAGCGATAAATCAGTATGACGTCAAGCGTAATGAAAACACGTGAATTAGATTTCGTGACTATCATTCTTGTCAAACCCAAAAGGTACTGAAATGCGACGACTATTACTGACGACTTTGTTGTTATTTATTTTTTCCAGTGACGCTGCAACCCAATCTGAACACGGTTTTGTTATACCTCGTACTGATATCATCAATATCACAGACAATGCCACTCAAAAACACTATGAACTCTACGTTAAGCTACCTAGCAATTACGACGCCGGTGATAAACACTACCCCGTCGTTTACTACACCGATGCATATTGGCATATAGAAATACTCTCTGCGTTATCAGAATTTTTGTTTGAAGATGTCATTTTAATTGGTATCGCGTGGCAAACGAATAGCAACCCTCAATTGGTTGAAGAAGTCGGCCCTTATGTCAGTCGATTTAGCGATTACTCCTACGCCCCTTCAACAAATGAAGAGCACCAACAGAAATACCGTTTTGGTCAAGCTGCGCAGCACTTGGCCTTCATTCGCAACGACGTGATTCCTTTTGTCGATACAAGGTATCGCACAGATCCTTCCAAACGCAGCTACTTTGGTTATTCATTGGGTGGGGCTTTTGGGGCATATACTGTGATGAGTCTTCCAGATACATTTCACTACTATGTGCTGGGTAGCCCTTCTGTATGGCAGGACATAACACAATACACAACGCCTAAACCGGAAGGGATAGCTAGCCGAGCTAAAGTCTTTATTTCTCACGGCTCGACAGAAAACAAACTACAAACCAAGGTTGAAGCCTTTATCCAAATCCTAGAAAAACAACTTGTAGCGCCGGAATCCGTTCACTATCAAGTGATGAACGGAGACCATACTACTGCCTTCCCAGAAACCGCTGTCGAAGCAGTAAAGTGGCTATCGAGTTTGCAAACGGAACCTGTTGAGGTATCCGCACAGGATTAAAGTCCCCAAAAGCCGCTCTGACGAGCGGCCTTTAATCAGCGCCTTGGACAAGGCTCTTACATCGCGAGTTGCTGTGGTACAAGCCCTTGCCACCATCGCTCTTGCGTCTGTGGCGCCATCACGCCCATGACTTCGCCAACTTTGGGTGTAGACAGAACGACTTGATTGGTTTGTGCGGCAGCCAATACTCGCTCTAAGGGCTCGTACCAAGCGTGAAACGCCAGATCGAAGGTGCCATTGTGAATTGGGATCATGACACGGCCTTGGAGATCAAGATGCGCTTGCACGCTTTCTTCTGGCGTCATGTGAATATCAGCCCAGTCCTTGTCATAGGCCCCCGTTTCAATAAACGTTAAGTCAAATGGACCATAGCGGTTACCAATTTCAGCAAAACCCGCGAAATAGCCTGAGTCACCGCTGAAAAACACCTTGCCTCTTGGCGTATCGATTACCCAAGACCCCCAAAGACTTTTGTTGCCATCGGTTAAACCACGACCTGAGAAGTGTTTTGTTGGAGTGAACGCCACTTTCCCCACTGCGGTTTGCATTTCCTGCCACCAATCGAAACTTTGAATTTTCTCGGCGCTGACGCCCCACTTTTCTAAACTGGCTTCTACCCCGATGGGAACCAAAAACTGTTTGGTCTTCGCAACAAGCTTTTTAACAGAGTACTTATCTAGATGGTCGTAGTGATTGTGGGATACCAATACTTTATCGATCTCGGGCAATTCATCAATCGTCATTGGCGTATTGTGAAAACGCTTTGGCCCCATGAATGAAAATGGTGAAGCACGCTTACCAAAAACGGGGTCAAGCAACCAAAACTCGCCCATTACCTTGAGTAAAACAGAAGAGTGGCCAAACTTAACCACGTGTAATTCATCATCGGACAGTGCGAGCAGATCATCGCGGGTCAGTGTGCTAACAGGCAGTGCCTGGTCTGGAATTGCATGTACCTTTTTCTCAGTAAAATAACGCAATGTTAAGCGCAACATATCGCCGAGACTGCCCATATTAACGGGTTCAGTATTCTCGAACTTACCATTCACAACATTATCTCTTCCCGACAAATCCTGTGTGCTCTGGGCAACCAACTGACTATTCACTATATATGCTCCTACACACATGGCCGTAAGCACGACCATCAAACCAACGAAATATTTCATATCACACCAAAAGTAAACTACACAGTGTATTATAAGGATGAACACAAAAAAGTAAACTACATAGTGTATTATAATTTTTCGGTATCTTGCTGTGGGGTCACAAAATATTCACAGTGATTCGCTAAAGTTGCGAACATATCTCATGGGTCATAATGGTTGCCTCCCCCGACCTCTCTTTCTTTACCTCACTAAATAAAGACTCAAACTCGTCATTTTTTATTAATTGAACGTTCAATAAAAAGAAATATTAGTGTCACAAAAGTCACCTAGCATGATCCGCGGTTTCACACATTAAAAACAAACGGACTACTAGGAACACATTCAATGAACACATTTCCAAGCAAGAAAAGTTTTCTAGCACTATCAGTGCTAGCAGCCACCTCTTTGCCTGCTTTTGCGGCTGATGACGTCGCTGTTGATGAAGCAGAGATTGAAGAAGTTACCGTTGTTGGTCGCAGCGTATCTTACGCCAATAACGCGACTTCTGACGAAATGTTAAAACAACAAACCAGCATGACAAGCGTATTGTCTATCATCGATAACTTGCCCGGTGTACTAATCAATGAAGGTGATACATTTGGCTCTGATGATTGGTCTACTTCTATCGTTATCCGTGGCTTTCAAGTCAACTTGAACGAACAGCAAATCGGTATGACTATCGATGGCATCGCTAACGGTAACTCAAATTATGGCGGTGGTGCGAAAGCCAACCGCTACATTGATACAGAAAACACAAGAGGCGTTGAAGTGTCACAGGGGACAGCGGATATCGCGTCTCGTTCACATGAAGCACTCGGTGGGACAATCAATTTCACCACGATTAATCCAGGTGATGAAGAACGCCTAGTAGTCAGCGTAACAGGCGGTGAGTTTGATGCTTCAAAATACTTCATCCGTTACGAAACTGGTGAGATTTTTAAAGACACCTATGCGTGGGTAAGTGCATCAACTCAAGAAAGTAGCGATTTTATGGATCAGGTTGCTGAAAATACCCGAGACCATTTCGCGGCTAAAATTGTATCGACTATCAATGAAGTTAACCTGACGGGTTACGTAGCATACGATGATACTCACGAAGACAACTATCAACGTATCTATGGTCTAGACCAATATGCGCAAAATTCAGAATGGGACCAGCTCACCAGTGAATGGACAGGGATTCCTTATCAAGACCAAGCATTTCGCCGTGGCTGGTCGACCTTGCGCGAGAACATGTTTGCCTATTTACAGGCAGAGTGGACAATGGGCGCGGTAGACTTATCTGCCAATGTCTATTACCACGATAATGAAGGTCGCGGTGATTGGGTTCCGCCATATCTCGTCGACGTCACTGACGACGGTGCGGGTAACCCTCACTCTGAACTTAACGGCAATACCGTATTCGGTGGGCCATCTTTGGGCCAAATTTACTTTGTTAACGGCAATGGTGAACAGCTTTCGCCCATCGATGGTTGCCAAAGTTCACTTACCTTCCCATACGGTGGTGCCGGCCCTGAGTACGATCCAGGTTGTCACGAGCAAGGTGCAATCCCAGTAGGTTCATACCGTCACACTCACTATAAAAAAGAGCGTTTAGGTTTTAATGCCGACGCTACCTGGTATGCCAAAATTGGCGAATTTGATAACGTATTCCGCGCTGGTATTTGGTGGGAAGACTACGAACGCGAAGAATACCGTGATTGGCACAAGATCATTGATTCTGCTACCAGCTTCCGCTTTGACGAAAGACCTTACTGGATACAGTATGACCGTACATTCCCAGTCGATACGTTGATGTTCTACGCAGAAAACGAGATTGACTTTGGTTTTGCCAAAGTTCGCGTTGGCGCCAAGCAGTTTGACGTTGAGCTAGAAAAACAAGACAACTTCAACTCAGACAACGACCTACAGGTCAATTCAGATTCAGATACGCTGTTCTCTGCTGGTATCGTTGTACCACTGCCAGTTGAAGGGTTAGAAGCCTTTGCAGGTTATGGTGAAAACTTTGCCGCAATCAAAGATGCGCAACTAGAACGCGATGATGCTGACTTGCGTTTTATTCAACCAGAGACGGCAGATAACGTCGATTTAGGTCTGCGTTATTCTTCTCCTGGTTTCAATGCTAGCGTCACCTATTACAACATTGAGTTTAACAACCGCATCCAGTTCACGAGTAATGAAACGGCGTCTGGTATCGACTTCCTAGAAGCGGCGGCCGGTGGCTATCGCAATGTTGGTGGGATTAAATCAAGCGGTTTTGAACTCTCTCTTGACGTCATGTTAACCGACCACCTGAGCCTGTTCTCATCACTGACTATCAGTGAATCTGAATACGTAGGTACTATTGGCAACTCAGGAACGGTTTACGAATCGCTTGCTGCTGCTGAAGCCGCGATTGCGGATCCTAACAACCCAGAGTCTTCATTGGTGTCTATTGAAGGCAATACGGTATTAGGTACGCCAGATACCATGGGCGTTGTCAGCTTAGACTGGGCAAAAGATAACTATTTCGCAGGCTTGAGCACCAAGTACGTAGACTCTCGTTTCTTGGATATCTACAACGCCGCTGAAGTGGATTCTTACATTGTCAGTGACTTTTATGTTGGTGGCTACATCGACGGGCTTGGTGAGAGTATTGAAGAAATCGAGATTCGCTTCACCATTAACAACCTATTCGATGAAGACTATGCATCAACGATTGCACCGGGTGCATTCTGGATTGGCGCACCTCGTGCGGCAGCCTTGAATGCCAGAGTCACTTTCTAACCATTTGTGTGTCCAAGTACTGGCGGGTGCAAGCCCGCCTTTTTTTATTATGAAGAAAATCCCATTTATACTCTGCGCACTGCTAGCGTCAGCATCGGCGTCAGCCAGTGAACCCATCGACCACATACTCTTTGGTTCCTGCGGTCACCAAGACAAGGCTATGCCGATTCTCGACAGCATCATCGACGACCAACCAGACCTGTTTTTGTTTTTGGGTGACAACGTCTACGGTGATACTGAAGACATGCAATTACTCGCACAAAAATATCAAAAGCTAGGGCAAAAGCCGCGCTTCAAAAAATTAAGAGCAACGACCCCTCTTATTGCCATTTGGGATGACCATGATTTTGGCGAAAACGACGCCGGCAAAGGCTTTCCTCAAAAAGAAGCCTCCCGTCAAATTATGCTAGATTTCTGGCAAGAGCCAAAAACGTCACCTCGCCGCTCTCGCGCAGATGGAATATATACGTCTTATAAATACAACGAAGCTGACCAACGCATTCACGTTATCATGCCTGATTTGCGATGGAACCGTGACGACATCAATACTGTATCAAAGCTGACCTACGTCACCGAGCGTAAGTCAAAAAATATGGGACCGTATGCTGTCAGCGAAAACCCAACAGCCAGTATGCTGGGTGAAGCTCAATGGCAATGGCTTGAAACCGAATTATTGAAACCCGCCAAGATCAAAGTGATAGCGTCGAGTTTACAAGTACTGGCCGACTTTACTGGCTGGGAAGCGTGGGCAAATTTTCCACATGATATCAATCGGCTCAAATCCTTCATCAAAGACCATGGTATTAATGGCGTGATTCTGATTAGCGGTGATACCCATTGGGGAGAAGTTAGCTACTTACATGAAGGGTTAGATTATCCACTCTGGGAAGTCACGAGCTCAGGATTAACTGAAGAGTGGAAGGAAGTGAGCCCCAATAAAAATCGAATAGGTGCTTACACCCATCAGGTGAATTACGGTGCCATCGATATCGATTGGACGATGAGGGATCCGCTCATTTCTCTGTCATTAAAAGATGTCAATGGTGAAGTGCTCAACAAACACAGTTTTAAGCTTTCTTCGATTTCGCCTTATACACAGGATTAATTCACTATGCCAAAAGTGGGAATGGAACCCATACGCCGTAATCAACTGATTAGCGCTACAATAGAAGTGGTCGCGGATGTTGGTCTTCACGCCACGACAATCAGTCTTATTAGCAAACAAGCGGGGTTGTCTGCGGGGATTATCAGTCATTATTTTGGTGGCAAGCAAGGCCTAATTGAAGCCACCATGCGGTACTTGCTTGGCGAACTCCAAATAAAGCAGCAATTTGATACCCCATTAGCGAGGCTAGAGGGCATAGTGGATAGCAATTTTTCATCCGTCCACCGAACGCGTTCAGCAACAAAAACATGGTTGAGTTTGTGGGCACAGTCACTTCACGACAGCGGACTAAACCGATTACAAGAGGTCAATAAGCGCCGTCTTCAATCAAATTTAAGATTTAGTTTTTGTGAACTACTTCCCAAGCAGGAAGCCTACGAAATCGCCGACATGACAGCAGCCTTGATCGATGGCTTCTGGCTCCGTAGTGCTCTGAGCGATGCCGATGAAACGACGTTCCAAAACGCCTCAACGAGTATCAAACGCTTTATCTATCAACAGCTGGGGCATTGACGTTTAACCGTCAATGCCGCGACTCATTTACTCTGAGAATTGAACCTCACAGGCTCGACGGACCTCTTGTACAGTTGCTGGAGCATCAAATTGGAAAAGACCATCTAACCCTCTTTCCAGACGAGATGCTCGAATTGCGGCTTTAATTGCAAAGAACACGCTGGTTGCAAGAACTAAAGGCGGCTCCCCTACCTCTTTCGCAGACAGTAACTCATTCGGGTTATCTGGCACATTGGCTAAGTCCCTGGGGAATAAACTCACATTGAATTCCAACGGGATATTGGTCACACCCGGAGGCTTGTAGCGCCATGTATTCACTGTATTCAATCGGCCTTCGTGTTCACCCTCAGGTTCATACACCAACTTTTCGGTCATTACATAACCCACGCCTTGAATAAACGCCCCTTCGACTTGCCCAATGTCGAGTGCAGGGTTGATACTCCATCCCATGTCATACATTAGGTCCGCCCGGAGTATTTTTGTTTCTCCGGTCAACACATCGATTTCCACTTCGCTCACTGCAGCCGAATAAGTGAAACCACAAAATGAATCAAAAGAACCGGGAATCAAAAAGTCTGACACTTCAATACCGGGAATGGCTTCGTCTTGTGATTGCTTAAGTGATTTGTACTCCAATACCGGCATGGGATCTTCGCCGCCAGGTACCTTAGCGTTAAACGCTTCTACCAAGGAAACCCGCTCGGTATAAGCGAGTGCAATCAAGTTTTGCCAAATCAGTTTTTTCTGATGCTGCGTATTTTTCACTGGTATTTCAGTGGCCCAACCTTTCTCACCATAGTTCCAATAGTCAATTCCGTTGTCTTTGCACCATTGCTCTCCTTTCTCCGTTCTTACGTTCATAGCGAACGCCATTAAACGGTCACGTATACGCTCGCAGGTTTGTTTAACCGCAAGTCCGTTGTATGCGGTACCCGTTGAACCACCTGTGCTCGTGGGGTTGGGTATGACCTCAGTATTGGGTAAATTAATACGAATCAAATCCATAGGTACATTGAGAATGTAAGACGCAACCTGTTCAATCTTGGTGACCATGCCCTGCCCCATATCGACACCACCTTGATTGATCAATACCGAACCGTCGCCTGAAAAAATGGAGACCAAAGCGCTGGCTTGTTCTAGCTGAACAAGATTGTAACCAGAGCCGTATTTAACAGGTAAAATATAAATGCCCCGTTTTCGCCACTGGTTTTCACTGTTGTACTTGTCCACTTCAGCTTGCCTTACTTCGAAGTTCGATTGTTTGAGTAAGTAATGCCAAACATCTCGCATATAACAATAGGTCAAAGCCTGTCCGAATGGCGTCACGTCTCCTCGTTCATACAGATTTTTTTCTCGAACTTTGTGGGCAGGCATGCCAATCGCGTAAGCCGCATCATCGATGGCGTTTTCCGACATGAGTTTGCCTTGGATATCACCAAATGCTCTAAATGCGGTGCTCGGTGCGGTATTGGTCCGGCACACATCAATGCTGCTTCGAAAGTTAGGCACCATGTACGCATTATCGATTCGCGTTTGAATACAATTCGAAACGATAAATGAACAATCGTAGAAGGCGCCACCATCACCGTACATAGACAAATCGAATCCGCGAATCATCCCTTTATTAGCGGGGTTCACAGAACCATCGTCAATGGCGATTTGGTACTGGCCAAAATACCCGTGTCGTTTGCCGATCATCAGGGTATCGTTGTCCCTTGGCATCACTAGCCTCACTGGCTTTTGCACCGTGTGAGTTGCAACTGCCGTTGCCGCAGCAATGAACTTAGCCTGCTCAGTTTTTCCGCCGTAACCGCCACCTAACTGGCGGATGTGAACCCCCACTTGATTGTGCTCCTTACCCAACACCGCAGCGGCAGTTTGATGCATTTCCATTGGGCTTTGAGACGAAGGGTGAATATGAATCATTTCCCCTTCACCCGGCATACCCACACAACTTTGAGTTTCCATGTAGAAGTGCGCCTGTCCGCCACACTGCTGACTAGATGCCACAACCGTGCAGTTCGCCCCATCAATCTGCGTCGGATGGGTGGAAATCGCCGTACTCCCGGGCGTCACCGTTTGCGGTAACCAGTCAAACTGACTGTGATTGCGCACGATTTTCCAAATATGGCTGACGAACGGGGCGGTTTCAGGATAATCAGGGAAAATACTGCCTCTCGTGATCGCTTCTTTTAAATCGACAATGGGATCCTGCCACTCTGGTTGCCAATTCACCGGTGAATAATGCACGCAATATTGCGACACAAAATCCGCTAAATGTTGCATTTCGGCCTCATCTTCACCTACGACGAGTGCCAATGATTGTCCTACGTAGTTAACTTGTTCAATAGCGAAAACGGGTTGATCGCCTCCCATTCCTATCAATTTCAAGCCGTGTTCGGGAATATCACTCACCGTTATCAAACGCTCAAACTTGGGTTGTTGTGATTGCAAGTAGTCACTGAGCTCTTTCGCTGAGATCGGCCAGTTACCGGTTTCAGGGTGTTTGAAACAAAAGTTAGCTAACGCTTTTGTACTTTGTACAAACGCCGCATTTAAAGTCGATGTGGGCACTTCCATTTCATGCGTATACCTCACCTGTCCGGACGTTTGATAAAGCGCCATCAGTTTGACGTAAGGTTCAGATACGGGTGCCTTGAAGCCCTGCGATTTATAAGCCTGAGTGCCCTCACTCACCGGCCAATTCCCCCACGTAATATCGGTAGCAGTGCGGTCTTTCTCCGGCACGGATGCAGGGTTAATTTGAACCAATTTGGTCAGCATTGCTTTGTATGCATAGGCCTGGGTTAACGCCACTTTGTATTCGCGAGAAAATCCCTCGTCTTTCACCTCGGCCATACGTTTTTGCCAATGCACTAAAGCGCCATCGACTTCGGCTCCTAACATTAACAACCATTGGTTAAACGCTGCTTGATTTAAGGTTTTGCCCAACATGGCCTGTTCCGTTTTTTTCGCTCGCCAGGGAAACGGGGCAATGGCACCAAAAACCAGTTTGACTTCATTGATTGTCAACGATTCGGGATCCACATCTAGCCAGATACCTGAATTGACAATACTGTGTGCGTTAATATCTCTGAGGGCCACTTTTTGCGCTAGCACTAAAATCGCGTCATCGACTTGGGCGATGCGGTATGACAATAGCAAAATACCGTCTGTTTCCACTTGATTGTTAACCACGGCTTCAACCAATGATTGGCAAGACAGGGTCTGAATTTTTGCCGTTTGGGGACTAAAAAACGTGATCTGAGCATCAAGTGTATACAACACACTAAATACATCCGATGGAAAGGGTTCACCTGTACCATCGGCGATGTGTTTGAGTACCAACATGGTATTGCCTGCCAAGGTCGCAGCGTTGCGCACAATGGTCCCAGCGGTGCGATGAAGCATAAACTTCAGCGCACCAATGGCACTGGTTTCAGATATTGCAGGAAAGGCATCATTGATAAAGTCGAGCAGTTGCGTATAGGTTGTACCGCCTCCAAAGGTTAAGCTGCCCCGTTCTTGTTCAATGCCGTATAGCTCAGGAATACGACTCACATCAACCAGCACAGGACTTTTCAGGAAGTCCTCTACATAGATACCGAATGCAGTATTGGAATGCAGTAAATAAATGTCCTTTGCATCATACTGATGATAGATATCTGCCAGTTCATTCACACTGGTTGGCATCAACCATGATTGTTTGCTATTGACGATATCCACGGGACTCGCTTGCTGCTGCGCCCCCTCAGGAAAAGGAATAGTCACTTGACTGCCTACAGCTTGCGCTTTGACTTGGTCGTCAAGTAACAATTTCATCCGATTGTCTTCGTCTTCCGGCGACCAGTCTACGGCAAATGTTTTCATCGCCGTTAAGATTGGACGATAACCCGTACAACGGCAAAGGTTGCCATCAAATGCGTCCTCAATCTGTTTCTTTGTGGGGGACGAATAGTTTGCTAAAAACGCCGACATATTCATGACAAACCCCGTTGAACAATATCCACATTGGCTACCATTATTAACTGCTAAACGATAAGCAACGGGGTTAATACTCGGATCAATGGTTGGCACTTCACAACTGCTCACTGCGCCTGTTTCTTGGGTCGATAAGTTTTCGACATCAATTAACAACTCCGCATCTGGTGCAGTAAAACTCGATTGAGTGCGAACCTTGCCCGCTTGTTCGCGCTGCTCTCGTTTGACCACACCTTTGTGCTGCTGAGAATCGATTGCCAACGTAGTGTCCGTTCCAAACGGGGCTTTGGCACGGCTCGAGGCGAGTGTTTGCTGAGGATTTTTTGGCGGTAGTCTAACTGCGCCCCCCGTCCCCTCAACCGTGGTGATACTATAGCCATGTAAAGAACACACGGGTCGTAAACAGCTATTAATCGAGGCATGCGTTGCTTTGTTGGTGCTGTCATCCCATTTGGACAAAATCACGGTACAGGCGCCACAGCCACCTTGCCCGCAACCTTTCTTCGCTCCTGCAAGTTTCACTTCTGGTGAGCGCAGGTAATCGATTAACAATAAACTGGGCGAGGGGTTGGCGAGTTCAACAGGGTTGCCGTTGAGAAAAAACGTAATGGACTGAGCCATCAGACATCCTTATCTTTAGTTTGGTATGTCTAAAAGCGTAGGAGATAGATGCATCTCTGTCCACTTGATGGTGCATCTTTAAATTTAATTAAACGATTGTTTTAATTCTATAAATTCTATCGACCTAGCGATATTGAATCAGATCCCACAAATTGCCATACAAATCTTCAAACACAGCTACTGTTCCATAAGTCTGTTCACTAGGCTCGCGTACAAAGACAACACCCTGTTGTGAAAAAGAATGGTAATCTCGCCAAAAATCATCGGTTGATAAGAACAAACAGACTCGTCCACCTGTTTGATTGCCTATGGCGGCAACTTGCTCTGGTTTTGATGCTTTAGCTAGCAACAGGGTCGCGCCTTCGCTGTTAGCAGGTTTGACGACAACCCAGCGTTTGTCTTGCTCCACTTGATAGGTATCTTCAACCAATTCAAAAGCTAACTTTTGAGTGTAAAACTCAATGGCATCGTCGTAGTCTTCTACCACCAAAGTGATATGGGCTATTGCGTGTTTCATTGGTACTACAACCACCCTTTTGCGCGGGCGATTCGCGCCGCTTCAATTCGATTTTCCGCCCCGAGTTTACTCGATGCATTAGATAAATAATTGCGGACTGTGCCGGCTGAGAGAAACATAGCCGCTGCGATTTTTTCGGTACTCAAACCATCGCTAGCCAGTTTTAACACTTTTCGTTCTTTATCGGTAAGCGGATCGACTTGGTCAAACGCATCGACTACGAGCTCAGGGTCAACCACTTTGCGGCCTTGGGCTACGCGTCGAATGGCCATCGCCAGCTCATCACTCGGGGCATCTTTGAGTAAATACCCTTTAGCACCCGCTTCCATCGCGCGTTTCATGTAGCCTGCTCTGGCAAAGGTGGTCAATACAATGATTTTTGTTTTAAGAGATTTGTCTTGAAGTGTTTCTGCCAACTCTATACCGGACATTTTGGGCATTTCAATATCTGTAAGCAAGATATCGGGTTGAGTCTCTAAGACAAGAGATAAGGCCTCTTCACCATCTTGGGCCTGAGCGATCACCTCAAAATCATCTTCCAATGCGAGTAATGCTGAAAGCGCTCCTCGTAGCATATTTTGGTCTTCAGCAATCACAATACTGAGTGTTTTCATAATGGCATCCTTATCACGATCGTAAAACCAGCGGACGTGTCGAGTTCAAATTGTCCTCGAGCTTGCTCCACTCTCTCTTGAAGCCCAATTAACCCATTGCCTAACGTTGTCTGACTCACCTGCCCGTTATCAGAAAAGGTAAATGTCACAACATCGCCATTGTTTCTCAAAGCAAGTTTGACCAGATTGGCGTTGCTGTGACGCACGACATTGGTAACTAACTCTCTCAGCGCCAATGCCAGCGTTGAATTCAATGCCTGGGGTAATTCGCATTCGCCCGCTTTCACATCAAACTGAATATCCGATGACTGCAGTACCGCCTTAGCATTTGCTAGTTCAGCGTCAAAATCTCTAGATTTAAATCCTGTCACCGCATCCCTTACGTCACTTAAGGTCTCTCGACTGATTTTCTCTAAGTCTGCCAATTCGCGTTTTGCAGCCTCTATGTCTCTATCGGCGAGCTTATTGGCTAACTGAGCTTTCATGGTGATCATCGACAAGGTATGCCCGATCAAGTCGTGTAGGTCTCGCGCAATGCGCTCCCTTTCTGCCGTAGCGGCGACTCTCGATAACTCTTCTTGTGATAGTTTCAGCAACTTGTTTTTCTTTTCCATCTCTCTTTGATAAATGTTGATACCGCCTATCAAGGTGGTAAAAAACATAGCGGGAAAAGCAAAGAAAGGGTGAAGCGCTCTAATGTACGAATACAAGCCTATGTAAGCGATGATGAGTACCAAAGTGACCAAAGATTTCTTTGGGCTCCCGGCCTTGAATGCAAATGCGCCTGCGTAGACAAAAAAGACTGAGGAGCCTGGGCTATAATCGACAACAATACTGCCCAATGCACACATGATGAGAACCCCCACCAAGCCCATTTTGCTATCTTGCCAATACACCCAAAAATACAGGGCAACGAAAAACACGGCGCTGGATACAGTTACCACCCAATTTTCAATTGGCTGTGCTTCGATAAAAAAGGGAAAGAATAAAAAGCTTAAATAAACCAACCAGATATAGGGCAAATAACCTTGCCCTATATCTTCTGGTAGAAGCCTGCGATGCCATCGCAACAAAGTGGACTTCAAACTCATAACCAAACTAGTTCCTTGTATTGCTTCGTTTGAATAAACGCAATGCCAATGCAGTAAATAAGACAGTGTATGCAGCAAGTACCCCAATATGCAACCATACACTCTGCCCCATATCAAACCCTTGAACTTTAAGAACTAATTGCGCGAAGTGATAGGCTGGCATAAAGTTGGCAACCGAATGCATGATATCCGGCAATGTCTGAATCGGGATCCACAAGCCGGATAGAAAAGCCATCGGTAGATAAATCACGTTTACCAGGGCTGCTGATGCTTGCGCTTTCGCTGTCAGACCGATACACAACCCCATTGCACAAAATGGAATCGTACCCAACAACAGGATGCACCACGTCGATAACCACTGCGCAATCTCAAGTTGAACGTCGCCCAATGTGGCTCCCATCACAAAAATGCTCAGTGTAATCACACTTGCAAACCCCATTGCTGTCAATGCTTTAGCAAGAAAGTACAGCACCACTGGCATAGGGCTAACTTGTTTCATTTGTAACAACCCTTTGTCTTTCTCTACTGCAATGTCAGCCCCAAATGAGAAAAGGGCTGGCCCCATAACACCGAAGACGCCATAAGTTCCCAGCAGATATGCTGACATTTTTCCGTCCATACCTTGGTGACCAAATATGATTCCAAAGAATAAATAAAACATCAGAGGAAACAACAAGCTCGGCAACACATAGCTGGGTGTTCTCCAAGTTTTTAAGTTTTCCGTTTTGGCTTCCATGACAAAAATTTTGGTATACATAATTAGCGAACTCATGCTGCTTCTCCTTGTGCTGATTCTATTTTCGTATTCGTAGAAATGACTTTAACGGCTTGCTCCAGAGAGATAGGTGTAACAACCAAATCGCTAAAGTGGATATTGGCTTCTATTAAGCCTCGCAAGAAGGATTCGGGAGACAGACTGTGTACCACAATTTTGCCAGCTTGCATCGCAATCTCATCGCGAGTAAACATTGCTTGTAATTGTTCGACAGACGCATCGCATTGCAACAGCATTTTTCGTACTTGTATTCTGGCTTTAATCGCACTGGTAGTGTCGTTGAGTACCACCTGCCCTTCATGAAGCAATACGACTCTATCAGCCAAAGCTTCGGCTTCATCTAGATAATGAGTAGTGAGTACAATGGCGGTGCCTTGGTTTTTTAACGCTTGAATACAATCCCAAAAGACTCGGCGAGAATCGCTATCCAATCCTACCGTCGGTTCGTCCAACACCAGAACTTGAGGGGTTCCTATCAGCGCTAGAGCGAATAATAACCGCTGTTTTTGCCCACCGGATAACACGCTGATAAAGTCGTCAAGTATTGACTCTATCTTCGCTAGTTTGACGACTTCCTCAATTTGCACGGGATGTTCAAAGTAACTCGCAAACAAGCGAATTTGTTCAATAACCTTTAATTTCTCTGGTAACGACGCGGCTTGCAGCATGACTCCGATTTTTTGCTTGGCAGCGGCACTACCGGGCAAATGACCAAACACACTCACTTGACCGTTATCAGCTGATATCAAGCCTAAAACAATTGACATCAACGTTGTCTTTCCAGCTCCATTTTCGCCAAGTAGTGCAACTAATTCGCCGGGTTTCACATTGAACGATACGCTATCAAGTACCGTTTTTTGACCAAATCCTTTTTTGACGTTCTCGATTGAAATTGCATTGCCAGACAGTGTCATTTCCGTCTCTCCTTATTGATGATGACATCAGTATGGCCAGTTCTTAGTGTTGGCTGTAGAAAGGATTGTCACGAGTTTCATGTGACAAATGTCACACTCGTTTGATGGGATTTCACTCAACCAGTACCATCAATACTTGCATACTGCGCCACTGGCGCGTACTTTATAGAAAGACAAGGAAAGTCGACGAATAATTATCAGGAACATTTTTGTACTGAGTAATTGACCGTGTAACGTATGTAGGTCTTATTCATATTGAAACCAGACATTTTAATCACTCGCCCTGTCAGTATCCCTGACGCCATTCGGGTAAGTCGATATGCCAAGAACCCAGAACTTGGGCCTCGTATTCTTTTTTTCAGTGGCGGCAGTGCGCTGAACGATGTTGCACGCAAGCTGAAAAACTATACTCACAACGCTATCCATCTTGTCACGCCATTTGATTCAGGTGGTAGCAGTGCGGTTATCCGTGAACACTTTAACATGCCCGCTGTAGGTGATATTCGAAGTAGGCTAATGGCACTCGCTGATGAAACGGCACTGGGACATCCTGATATCAATCGGCTGTTTGAGTATCGCTTTAATAAAGCCGCTTCCAATGCCGATTTATTGCAACGATTACAATCGATGATTGGTTGTACTGACGAGTTAACCAAAGACATCGCAAACCCGATGCAAACGATTATCGTTAACCAATTGCAGTACTTTGTCGATGCCATGCCAGATACCTTTGATTTACGCGGTGCCAGTATTGGTAACCTTGTGTTAGTCGGCGGTTATTTGAATCAGGGTCGTCAGCTCGATCCAAGTATCTTTCTTTTTTCAGAGTTGATTAATGCCAAAGGTATCGTAAGGGCGATTACCGAAGACAATTATCACTTAGCAGCAGTACTGGCCGATGGCACGCAGGTATTGGGGCAGCACCAACTCACGGGGAAAGAAAGGCCACCCATTTCAAGTCCTATTCGAAAATTAAAACTCACCAAAGACTTAGACAGTCTGAGCCCGGTAAAAAGCAATTTAGAACCTCACAACAAAACGTTGATAAGCGAAGCAGAGTTAATTTGCTATCCCCCCGGTAGCTTTTACACCAGTTTAGCGGCAAACCTCCTACCTTATGGTGTGGCAGAAGCCATTGCTAATAATCCTGCGCCCAAAGTTTACATCCCAAATCGAGGCCATGACCCCGAACAACACGGCATGTCATTGGCTGACCAAATTGACACGCTAATCACGAGGCTACAAGGGCAATTTGACCACCCAGTCGCGCCCGATAGATTGCTGAATTTTGTCCTCATTGATGACAAAGACGTCATTAAAAATGCGCAAATAGATGAAGCCGCACTTGAATCCATGGGTATTCAAATTATTCGGACGTGTCTAACCAAACAAATGTATGACCCGATTTACGACAGCCATAAACTTGTCGAAACCTTAATGTCATTGGTTTAATCCCCTTAATATCCAATCAGAAACAGGGTTAATACCTGTGCTGAAGCAGTCATTCGAGACGACTTCTACCCAGCCCCAACTACATTCTACTATAACTTAAAGCAACAAATACCCGCAAAATTAACCATCAACAAAAATAGTTAAAAACCAAAATAAAACCTGTAAAAATCAATAAAACTTGATCTAAAGTTCAATTTATGCCCAAAATATAATTAGTATACGAATTATTAGAGATAAAATAATTCGTTTTAAATTTATTTTACATAGCCATGGGTAAAGATGAGTTATTTTTCACTTTTCATATATTTCTTGGTAATGCTGGGTATAGGCGTGTTTGCCTACTTTCGCTCGACGTCGAATCAGTCCGAATATTTACTAGGTGGGCGCTGTGTAAGCCCGCAAGTCACGGCCTTGTCGGCAGGTGCTTCGGATATGAGCGGTTGGATGCTGATGGGATTGCCTGGCGCGATGTTTGTGATGGGCTTCGAAAGTAGCTTGATAGCACTTGGCTTGCTCGTCGGTGCATTTTGTAACTTCGTGCTTGTTGCGCCTAGGCTGCGTGTTTTTACCGAGCAAACCAAAGATTCCCTGACCATACCAACATTCTTTTCAAACCGTCTAGGCAGTGAAGGGGCATTTGTGCGGATCTTGTCTGCGGTTGTAATCGTGATCTTTTTTACTTTGTATACCGCATCAGGACTGGTTGCGGGAGGAAAATTGTTTGAGACTGCATTCGGCGCAAGTTTCGTATCCGGCGTTGTCATCACCATGCTAGTCGTTGTTGGCTATACCCTTCTTGGTGGCTTTCTTGCCGTTAGTCTCACCGATTTTGTACAAGGCTGTATTATGTTCGTAGCTCTTGTTCTCGTTCCTGTTGTTGCATTTGGAGAATTCCAATCAGGGCAAACCATGATAACGGCGGCGTATCAATCCATACCGTCCTTTTCATCGGCACTAACAGACATAACCGCGGTGGCGATGCTTTCGAGCTTCGCTTGGGGACTAGGCTATTTCGGCCAACCGCATATCGTAGTCCGTTTCATGGCTATTCGGTCGGTTAAAGACATTAAGACGGCAAGACGAATCGGTATGAGTTGGATGGCGGTGACGATTATTGGTGCCCTTGGAACTGGCCTGATAGGCGTTGCTTACGTCAATCACTATGGCCTGCAGCTCAGCGACCCTGAAACGATTTTTGTGGTTTTCGCAGATATTCTTTTCCATCCTGTTATTAGTGGCTTCTTAATGGCTGCCATTCTCGCAGCGATCATGAGCACCATTTCATCTCAGCTATTGGTATCAGCGAGCTCATTGGTTGAAGACATCTATGGATTGGTTGATAGCCACCAAACTGGCAACCGAGTAGTGCTACTAAGCCGATTAGGCGTATGTACTGTAGCGCTCTGTGCGATGGCAATTGCGCTTAGCAACAATACGAGTGTTCTGCAGTTAGTCAGTAGTGCCTGGGCGGGATTCGGTGCTGCTTTCGGACCGCTGTTACTCGCATGCCTGTACTATAAAAATTTAACCGAGCGAGGTGCGGTTAGCGGCATTATTACTGGCGCGCTAGTGGTACTTTTTTGGCGCTACGCGCCAGTCCTATCAAATGGTCAAACACTCAGTAGCACCATGTATGAAATCATCCCGGGCTTTGTAATGAGTGGCTTAACTATTGTTCTGGTAAGCGCTTTTGAACGCAAGCCTAATAGCGAAGCTGTAGATTCGTTCGAAAAAAGTCACATTCAATTTTTAAAACAAACAAGCTAGGTATTCCCAATGACACATAACTGGAAACGCATCGTAATCAAGGTCGGGAGTGCGCTGATTGCCCCCAACCAAAATGGTTGCGAAACCCTGTACCTATCAAACATCGCAAACTTTATTATGCAATGTCGTGCGAACGGCATAGAGGTGATTTTGGTTTCCTCGGGTTCTGTGGCGTCGGGCTCACACAAGTTTCCCGCGCAAAAGGACTCCAGAGCCGTAAAGCGAGCAATGGCTGCAACAGGTCAAACACAAATGATGGCGGTATGGGATAAACTGTTTGACTGTCCGACAGCACAAATATTGTTGACTCATGACGACTTACGCGACCGAAATCGTTATGAAAGTGTTAGAGAAACCCTATTCAGTTTACTCGAAAACGACGTGCTTCCTATCGTAAATGAAAACGACTCAGTTGCGACAGAGAACGCTAAAGTTGGTGACAATGACAACTTGTCCGCCATGGTTGCGGCAGCGAGTGAGTCTGACATCCTCATCATGTGCTCTGATATTCAGGGGCTGTACACAGCCAATCCGAATACTTGCTCTACTGCAACCCTTGTAACTGACGTAGAAATAATAGACCAATCGGTTTACGACATGGCTGGCGGCGCTGATTCAAAAGGCGTCGGTACCGGCGGTATGAAAACTAAAATTCAAGCGGCAGAGAAAGCCACCTCGCATGGTATTGAAACTTTTATTGTCGACGGTTTTAGTGCGGATACCTTTACCGCGCTATCACTTGGCAAGAATCCCGGCACAAAATTTCACAGTGTACACAGCCCAATGGAAGAGCATATTCACTGGATGACCTATACCTCGTATGCCCAAGGTGAGGTTGTTTTAGAAGAAAATGTAAACGCCAAAAGTGATTCAGATATCGAAAAGCTCACCAGTGAACGCGTGCTCTCTGTGGAAGGAGAGTTTGCGCCGGGTGACACCATTCTCATTCGAACACAAGATGGTCGCAAAATCGCCAAAGCTCAAACCAACTATGGTAGCTGCTTACTGAGTTTTCTCGCGGAGCAGTCTGTCACCCCTTTTGACGAGACAGCACAGCAAGTAAAAGCACCTCTCGTTGCAGAACAACACATCGCTTTATTGGAGTAAAACATGATATCAATGCAAAACCTAGCTCGGAACGCAGCCCGTGCCGCTCGCCAACTTTCAACGATCGATGAAACCATCAAAAACGCAGTGTTAAATGACATGGCGAGTGCCTTGGTTATCAATCAACAAGCAATATTAACTGCAAATCAGCTTGATCTCGACAATGCGCTAAAAAACCAGTTAACACCAGCTATGATAGATAGGTTAACCCTTGATGAGCAAAGAATTAAAGAGATGGCTGATGGCTTGAGAACGGTTGCTAACTTGACCGATCCTGTCGGTTCGACACGAGAAGTCAGTATTCGGCCCAATGGTATTAAGGTACAAAAGATGCGCGTTCCTCTCGGTGTGGTAGGAATGATTTATGAAGCTCGTCCCAATGTAACAGCCGATGCAGGTGCCTTGTGCTTTAAATCAGGCAATGCCGTCATACTTCGCGGTGGCAAAGAGGCGTTAAATAGTAGTAAAGCGATTGCCGCTATTTTGCATAGTGTACTCAGACAGCATCATTTACCCGAGGCGCTAATTACAGTTGTGCCCAACCCTGACCGCCAACTGATGCTCGAGCTTCTTCAGCTAAAAGACGATATCGATGTGATTATTCCAAGGGGTGGCGAAGGGCTAATTCAATATGTCACTGAGCACAGTCAAATTCCTGTGATTCAACATTTTAAAGGCGTGTGTCATCTTTATGTCGATAAAGATGCGGATTTTGATACAGCGTTAGACTTACTCCTCAACGGCAAAACACAAAGAACCGGGGTTTGTAACGCCTTAGAGGGCTTACTGGTTCACAAAGACATTGCCGCCACCTTTTTACCTCAGGTGGCAAAAGCATTAGCCAAACACAATGTAAAAACCCATACCTGTGCACAAGCATTACATTACTTTCCCGAGGCTTCGCTCATCAATGAACTGGATTTCGGCCAAGAATATCTCGCTCTCGAGTTAGCGATTCGCGTCGTCGACAATATGAACCAAGCACTTGATCACATTGCCACTTTTGGGAGTAATCATACAGAAGTAATTTGTACACAAAACGATATGACAGCCCACTTATTTCAAAGGGCAGTCGATGCATCAGTGGTCATGGTAAATGCGTCATCGAGATTCTCCGATGGCAGTCAACTTGGTCTTGGGGCTGAAATTGGTATTGCCACGACTAAACTTCACGCCTATGGTCCTATGGGTTTAGAGGCGTTAACTACAGAGAAATATCTAGTCACGGGCAACGGCCAAATTCGTGCTTAACCCCAAAAGAGGTACTATGGCAAACTCTACCCAAGGTAAGTTATTATCGATTCTGGGCTTAACTAAGAGCGCTGAGCTCCTAGTCTCGCCAAAAACAACATTGCCTTGGGTAATACAAGCTGTGGGGGCTCCTTCTTGGTTGCTTCCTCTGCTAATGCCAATAAAGGAATCAGGCTCTCTGATCCCACAGTGGTTTATACGGCAATCTATCTTTGTGCACTTTCCCAACCGACTTTTGTTATGGCAAGCGGGCGCGATTGCACAATGTCTGGCGATTTTTGCGACCGCCATCGGATCGGTTACTACAACGTCAGCCCTATTCGCAATCCTTTGCCTCATCGCATTAACATTACTCAGTATAGGCCGTGCTTTTTGCTCTCTTTCGATGAAAGAGATTCAAGCACATTGGGTCGACAAAGGAGAACGGGGGCACATTCTAGGTAATGCTGATGTAATGAGTGGCCTCATTACTATCGTGTTCGCGATAGGAATAATCGCCATTGGCGATCAGCTTTCTTTAATCGCGTTAGGCGCACTCATTGGGGCCGGTGCAATATTGGTGGGTGCCGCGATTGTTGTTACGCTATCGAGCCGGTCAGTGCACGTGAATGTAAAAGGAGCAAAAGGCCGTGGGTGGCGACAGAGTGTTGTACAAGTGCGTCGCGACCGTACTTTAAAAAACCTCATTATTAGTCGTGTCCTTGTGGTACACAGTGTTTTAGCCATACCGTTTATTGTCAGTGATACAGTCGCATCTTCTGTTCATTCCATCGGCTTTTTCCTGATACTTTCCGCATTAGCTTCGGTATTCTCCGCAAAAATATGGGGAGATAATTCCGACAGGAATGCGATACACACTCTGCGCATAGCAAGTCTGATCGGTGTAATCGCCATCGCCTTTTACGTTTTAGTGCCATCGACCGAGTATAGCCTTTGGGTTAGCTATGCCATTTTCCTGATTCTCAATGTCAGTCATACCGGTATTCGACTAGCACGTAAAACCTACTTACTAGACATTACAAACGACCAGAACCGCGCTGACTATGTGGCTGTCGGCAATACTATTGTTGGTGTGATGTTACTTGTACTAGGAATTGGGTACGCTTGGTTATACAGTGCGATTGGTGACAATCTACCCGTGATATTAGCGTGTATCTCAGTCATAGGTATTTTTCAAAGTTACCAACTGACTGCCCGCAAAATGTGAATGCTTTACACCGCAAGTTTCTCAAGGGTCGAAACCAAATCTTCCAATAAAATTGGCTTGCCGAGATACGCATTCATACCAGACTCGAATGCGCGCTTCTTGTCTTCTTCCATAATGTTCGCACTCAACCCAATGACAATAACGGATTGACTGATTTGCCTGATCTGGCTTGTTGCTTGATAGCCATCCATCACCGGCATTTGAATGTCCATAAAAACAATATCAAATGCCGTGCGCGCAACAGCTGCCACAGCCTCGCTGCCATTTTTAGCATGCATAACTTTGTGCCCCAAGTTTTCAAGCATTGTCTTGGCAACCATGGCATTGATGGCATTGTCCTCAGCTAACAATATCTTTAAGGGCCGAGTCGTCGGTGATGGGAGCGGCGAGGCATCCTCTCCCGTAGTCGTGTGAAACAAAGTCGCCATCAGATTGACTTCATCAACAAGCTCATCTTCGATTTTGTGGGCGTCAATTTGCATCAAAATCTCTTTCTCTGATAGCGCTTCAACCCCGTCTCGCAGCCTAGAAACTAGCATGGCTTCCCGTGTCGCATAATGATTGTTTGCCAATGAAAGCTGGGACTGTTCAACTCCCTTTGCACGACATATCGCGTCATCGAAAGATAACGCTTCACACGGGATCGCAACATAAAAAACG
Organism: Alteromonas sp. 5NS40-0096; assembly: GCF_057544385.1. Classification (NCBI taxonomy): domain Bacteria; kingdom Pseudomonadati; phylum Pseudomonadota; class Gammaproteobacteria; order Alteromonadales; family Alteromonadaceae; genus Alteromonas; species Alteromonas sp. 5NS40-0096. The sequence goes on along the minus strand of NZ_BAAJLQ010000002.1, from coordinate 347,994 downwards.
CTTCCCTCAAATGGCCTTGACTCTACATCGATTTCGCCGTCCATTAATCGCAACAACTCTTTACAGATTGCGAGCCCTAGTCCCGTGCCTCCGAAATGCCGAGAAATACTGGTATCCGCTTGCTCAAAGGGAGTAAAAAGGCGATTGATTTGCTCATCAGACATCCCTATTCCCGTGTCTGTGATAGCAACATCGAGATACCCGAAAGCCCGACGTTTCCAACGAAAATCGATACTTATTGAAACGCCGCCGTGTTCGGTGAATTTAACCGCATTATTCAATAAATTCAGCAAAATCTGGGTAACACGTTGCTGATCAATTTTCACTTCATACGGTACATCGGGTTTCAGTTCACAAGAAAAACTTAAGCCTTTGTTATCAGCCAAAATACGGGTAATCGTAACGATATCGATTACCAGTTTGCTGACGTTTATCGACTCTTGATGCAGCGCAAATCGGCCTTCTTGTAACTTTGAGAAATCGAGTATGTCGTTAACCACAGACAGTAAGTGGTGTGACGACGTCACGAGTTGCCCTAAATACTGCTTAACCTGTGCTTGAGAATCCGTGGTTTGACACAACTGCGCGATGCCTAAAATACCATTAATGGGTGTGCGAAGTTCGTGGCTCATGTTAGCTAAAAATTGAGACTTTTTATCCGCTAGGGCTTTTGACGCATCAGCTGCCTTTTGCGCTTCCTCCAAGCTCTTTTGTTCAACGGCTTGCATGCGATTAAAGGCATCGGCAATGCCCTCAAACTCGTCTCCGGTGCGAAGTTCAATCGAATGAAATGCCCCCTCGCTAGTTTGGGCTTGAAAGGTCTGTCTAAATACCGAAATGGGGTAGCGTACAAAGTAATGAATTAAGGCATAAACAAGAGCAATCAGGACAAGAAGAAACCCTGAAGACACCAATAGTATTTGTGTACGGTAAGCCGCATATTGGTTATCCATCAACTGCGTGTGCATTGTGATCACGATGATGTAGGTGAGCGTACTCACGCGATTTTCAGCAATAGCAGTGATGGGATAGGCCAAGACAAATTGCTGATCAATGACGGGCGTAAAGTGCCAATTCCCTTTCCGCTTGGCTTCGCTATAAGCTTGAGACTGTAGAGACGTAAACTGGCTAATTTTATGCGACGCATAACGATATTGACTGGATGCCAATACCTCATCATTCGTCGGTGAAACCATATACACCCGCTCGACATGATCGTTCAACGCAATAATGGTGACCATGCGTTTCAGCAATTCAGGATTCACACTGGTATCGAACATCATTGCGACTTCGTTAGCGGAGCTCAGCGCCACGTTCTTTGCTCGTTCCAGTTGCTCATCGGAAAAGTAATTGAGTAGCAACATACTGGTGGCGTAGGTAAGTGCGATGAACAAACCACAAAGGGGAATCAACAATTTAGCGACTAGCCCCATTTTCATTCTTACCATGAAAACGCCTCAGCAAACTGCTCGCAATCTCGATTTCCCGCGACCTTGCATACGGTCACCAGATCGTCTTCAAGTTGATCACTTTTACTCGTTAACCTTTTAAATTCTGATTCATTTACGAGTGAAATCCCTTTCATAGCTTCTTCTACTGTGACTTTTTCGACACTGGCAATGGTCGCGATAAACTGATGAAACGCGTCGGGGTTACGTTCAATTTCAGCGATAGTTTCAAACCAAATCGTGCGCATCTTATCTCGCGTGAGTGTTGATACGTCGGGCTTGGACCAAACCAGATCAAATATTCTCCCCGGATGCTGACTTGACGAATAGACCGTATGCAGCGAAGGGCTTTCAAGCAGGTAAGTCGATATCGGAGGATAAGTCACACAAGCATCAATCAAATTTTGCCCAAATGCCTGCGCACAATCGGTTTCAGGAATTAGGATTTGCGTGATCAAGGTATCTGGCTGAGTGTTGTCAAACAGTAGGCTCAATACATATTCACCAATCCCATTTGATGGAACAGCCACCCTTTTGTCGAGAAGATCTCGTTGTGAGGAGATGGACCTGTTAGCAACGACCACATCTCCACCAGCGGAATAGTCGGTCACAATTACCGGACGAATTCGCTCGCCACTCAGATATACGGCATTAGTAAATTCAATCATGGATGTTGCGGCAAAATCCACTTGCTCTCGAAGGTAACTACGCCGCAAATTAGAAATATTAGAAGGTTCAAGTATTTTAATCTTTAGCCCGTGTTTGGTATCTAAACCTTTTTCGACCGCATAGTAAAACGGGTAGAAACCATACCAAGTGCCAACAATCATTGTTACTGGTTCTAAGGGTTTAACGTAGAAACAACCGGGTATGGGTAGAAAAAGCAAAACAAACAGTATTGCTGTCAATTTCCGTTTCACTCACTGCCCCCATAAACCATTTCAATTAATGTTTACATTAGATGAGGTTAGGCCAATTGTCGAACAGCTGGAACTGGATTGCCTGTGGCTCCTTTTCGCCAACCTACAATAGCGGTATCCGGTAGGCATTCACAAAGGATCTATAAGTTTTGATAACCACCTGTGCAACGGTGTTTCGATCGTCGCGACTGCGTCTGAATTCACGATAGCCTGAGCTTCTGAAATGATCTTCCGATATCGTTCGAACCTCTCCTTAATACTCTCTATTTTGTTTTCTATTTCGGGATGGTGCAATAATGACATTACGCTGTTCAGTTTATGCTCTTCACTCGCATATTGTTTCACATGTCGTTTGATAAACGACCGCCACTCATCCGGATAGCTATCGGTTAGCCGCTCGGGGAATAAGTACAAATCGAGAATGTCTTGTTCGAGATTTTCGGTTGCACGCGGTTTATCTAACGCGATTCTAGCCATGAGTAATTCGAGGGTGGTTAGTTCGTCGACCCAATGTTTCATTGTTGCTGTCGTTAGATTGAATAGTAGTGATTGATATGGAGGTTCGGAAAAAAAGATCGCTAACCAAGCAAAATAACTGATCCATAGGATAAAAATTGTATAAAAACTAAAAAAGATGCCACACTGAAATCATATGTTGTCATCGACATGGGCTTCAGCCATGTCTAGTTTCAGGCGCGATAGGAAAAGCAACCAAATGGATAATGTTATGCCAACTGCAGTTGATACCAACTTAGCAGAGATTAAAAACCCGAGTCGATACATGACACTCACATACATAGTGTCTTTATCGATTATTGCTGCCCTTTCGCTTGTCGTCCATTTCATGCTAGACAAAGTCATTACTGAACAAGCGAAAAGCGGGGAACTTATCAATGTGAGTGGCCAGCAACGCATGCTGTCTCAACGCACGGGCCTATTTGCTATGGAATATCTGGTAACGGGCTCCGAAGCGGCAAGAGAAGCCATCGATACGACAGTACTTCGGCTAAAACAAAACCACGAATATTTATTAAGTGAGCACAACCGCGCCATTGAAGCTGGCAAGAAATCCCCCTTATCCCCAGAATTGAAGTCCCTCTATTTTGGCCAACCTGTCAACGTTGACCAAAAGCTAGAGGACTATCTAGCATCGATTAAAGACGCGTTGGACAATACCCTTGTTCCTGCATCCGCTTATGCGGTAGAAGAAATGGTTTTTTTAGATATGGCCAAACAGCCCATGCTCTCGGCGTTTGACGACGTGGTAAAACAATACGAAAGGGAAAGTCAGCAACGGGTTGACGAACTCAGAGCTGCGCAACAAGTCGTCTTGGTGATTGTTGTACTCACAATTTTAGCCGAAGCGATCTTTATTTTTCGCCCCATGGTAAGACGCATCAGCACTTACGCCAATCGCTTACAACATGAAGCGAACTATGATGCCTTGTCGGGTCTGCACAACCGCAGGGCTTTTAACAACTTGGCCTCTATGTTTATTGCCAATAGCAAGCGTTACACCCAACACTTAAGCATGATCATTATCGACATAGACCACTTTAAACGCGTCAACGACACCTTTGGACATGATGTTGGAGATGAAGTCATCACTTGGGTAGCATCTAAACTTAAACACCATTGTCGAGAGAGCGATTGCGTCGCCCGCTTTGGCGGTGAAGAGTTTGCGATTTTGTTACCTAACACGACAAGCGCAGGTGCGCTCCACGCCGCAGAAAAGTTGCGACAGAAAATTTGTCAAAAGCCATTTGTTTCAGGCTCTCACATGATGGATATCACCATAAGCGCTGGCGTTTCTCAAATGTCGAAGAAAAACAATTCCCTTGAATCTATGCTCAAGCAAGCGGATAACGCCTTGTATGATGCAAAACAAGGTGGTCGTAACAGAGTCGTGGAGAGCCACCCTCACGAAGGCTAGGTTGGTATATCAACGTTAAAAAGGCGCCCTAAGCGCCTTTTTTAATCGCTTTTTTACAGCGCCAAAGTAGATAATGCACCATAACCCAAAACCGTTTGAACGCAGGGTTATCGGTTTGACCATGGTGATATCGGTAGTAAATTTGCTGGACGATACCGGCTAGTCTGAATAAACCGTATACCTCATAAAATGCAAAACTATCGAACTGGCTATTCGTTTTCTCTCGATAATAATCAATGACTTGTCTACGCGTCATCATGCCAGCTAAATCGGTTGGCTGGCGACGCGTCGATTGGGCTAAGAAATCATCCTCTTTTTCAACCCAATACGCCAAAGTATTACCCAGATCCATCAATGGATCGCCCAAGGTTGCCAGCTCCCAATCCAATACGCCAATAACCTTAGTATAGTCATCGGCGGCCAGCACTACGTTATCGAACCTAAAGTCGTTATGGGTTAAACAAATACTTTCTGTAGCAGGAACATTTTTTTCCAGCCAATCGATGACAAATTTGCCAGACGGAACATTCCACGTTTTGGCATTAAGGTAACGCTGAGTCCATCCTGAAATTTGCCTTTGTGTGTAGCCTTCCCCTTTTGCAATATGGTCGAGACCGGCACTTTTGTAATCGACTTGATGAAGGTCAATCAAGCAGTCAAATACGTTTGTACACATAGCACTATTTTGCTCAGTGGTTAGCACCAAATCCCGTGGCATATGTTTTCGAGGAATAATACCAGTTAGCTTCTCCATCACGTAGAAATCAGTACCTACCACTGACTCATCATCACAAAAAGCAAGCATTTCTGGCACATAGCGAAAATGAGGTTTAAGTGCAGACTGCAACCGAAACTCTCTCCCCATATCATGAGCACCTTTGGCTTTGGTTCCCGCTGGTGCACGGCGTAAAATAAGTTCTCGATCGTCATAATGCAGACAATAGGTCCAGTTAGAAGCGCCCCCCGCGTACTGTGTTACTCCCGTAGCCTCACCCAAGCCTTCAATATGATTTTTTAACCAACCATTGACCCTGGTGATATCTAATTCTTCTCCTGCCCTGACTTGATTGGCAGTATCGATAACTGAGCTCACACGATATCCTCTACTGTTGTTTACGGGCTTTTAACACTAACTTTCGCGTCGCTTTTGCCACCTGATTTAAATACCATTTGTTGGGTAAAAAGCGTTTCATGTTGAAAGCTCGCCGTCCCTCTTTATGCGTCACGATCATAAAGCGACCCTTGTTTGCATGTTGATATATATACTCAGCCACGTCTTGTGCAGTGACCTGTGCTTTCGAGAAAAAGTACCGCACCATTTCTTTCGCCATGGGGTCACTGTTTTCCAAAGACTCATCTAAATGGGTTTTAAAAAAGCTCGGACACACGACGCTAACGTCAATATTGTCCATCGCCAATTCCAACCTCAGAGTTTCTGAAAAAGCTACCACCGCCGATTTCACCGCATTGTAACTCGACATAAGGGGAATAGGCGTGATCCCAGCTTGAGAGGCAATATTAATAAAATGACCTGAACCTTGTGCGCGAAAATCTTCGACAAACACTTGGCACATTTGCACCATGCCAAACAAGTTGATATCAAAAACCCATTTCCATTGGCTCAATGGCTCACTCGTCAACGAGCCTCCTGTTGCGACACCGGCGTTATTGATGACAATATCAACCCCTTGCCATCGATCTTTAATAGCCGTTTGCAACGCATGAATATCACTGAGCTGGGTAATATCGCAATGCTGGTAAAATGCGGCAACACCCAATTGATTGAGTTGGGCTTCGGTTTCTTTCCCTCGCTCTTCATTAATGTCAGCAATGCAAATTTTCAAGTCAATGGCTTGTTGTTGCGCATGTTGCGCCCAGCACATTGCAAGTGCTTTGCCTAAGCCTGTCGCCCCACCTGTAATTAAAAGTCTTTTGGTTATTTGCAACATCAATCCTTAAAGCATCTACGCTTTGTGAGTGCCAAGCTTACGGCTAAGATAAATCAGTACACCCGCGCCGATGTACATGGTTAAGCCATATACGCCAGCGGGCAGTGCCAACGCTGATTGCGACAAAAAGGTTAGGGCAATCAAAATCGCTAACGTGGCGTTTTGAATACCGATTTCAATCCCCAATGTTATCGCATCTCGCGGCGTTAACTTTTGCCATTTAGCCAGTCCCAAGCCTGCGAAAATCGTGAGTAAATTCAAACACAAGCACACGAAAAAGAGTTGTGAAAAGCTATCTACTAAGTTCTCGCGCTCTTGAATCATGATAGCAATGATCATGATAACCATAAATCCAGCGGAACCTTTTCGGAAAAAGGGTTCAGCAAACGTCGCCCATGCAGGTTTATATCGGTTGATGAGCATACCCAAAGTAATCGGTACTAACGTCAGAACCAACAGTCCAAGCGACGCACTAAGCAACGAAAATTGCACTGCGGACCCGGATAAAAAATGGTCGTACCCCAGTTGAATGAGCAGTGGAGTAGAAGCGATGCCGATGATGGTGCATATGGCAGTTAAGGTAACAGATAAGGCAATGTTCGCTCGACACAATTGGCTGATAACATTAGACATAGTGCCCCCAGGACATACGGCGACAATGAACAAGCCCATAGCGAATTCTGCAGATAAACCAAAACTGTATGCCAAGCCGATAGCGATAATTGGCAAGAGCGCGAGTTGCCCCACTAGCCCAGTGACAACAGGTCTAGGAGAACGCAATAGTCGAGTAAAGTCAGAGACGGTTAAACTTAAGCCCATTCCTAACATGATGAGTGCTATTGCCGCGGGCAACAGCACTTGGGTGAGAATCGATTCTGTCATTTGGTACTGCTTATGCCTGTTCAGGGCTCAATTTAACCAAGAAAGCTGTCGTCTAGTGCTGCCACTTTTTGGTACATGGGTTGGAAATTACCCCATGTAACAAGGTCTGACGCATTAACCTGCCTAGTCTTCAATGCGGTTTGATGATCAATTTCAATCACTTGACCTGCTGCTTGAGCCAACAGTTGGCTGTGACAACAACTATCCATCAAGACAAAATTAGCAGCGGCGGCATCGACGGTTTTACCGACGGTCAATAGACCATGATTCTGCAAGATAACAGCAATATTACTATCCAGCGCAGCAGCAATCATGTCGCCTTCGTCGGCTTCCGCGACGACGCCGGTAAATTGTCCAAGTAGTGCGTGATTTTGATAGAACATGCAAGCGTCTTGTGAAATGGGCCTCAGAGTTTGGCCCAGTGATGCGAAAGCTCTTCCATATGTGGTATGAGCATGAGCCACCGCGTTGACATCCGGGCGAGCCATATGAATACGAGAATGAATCGCGAATGCGGCATTATTGATGGCCGAATTGCCTTCAACGATATTGCCGTGATGATCCACGCGAACTAAATCGGATGCTTTTATCTGACCAAAATGTACCGCCAACGGATTCACCCAAAACGTGTCGGGATCGATACAATCTCGCACCGTTATGTGGCCCGCCAGTCCCTCGTCAAAACCATTCATCGAGAAAACCCGAAAAGCCGCAGCTAAACGCTGTTTATCAAAGGTCTGTTGTTGCTTTTTGTCATCAAACTGAGGCGGTGAAGGCATACCAAACTTATCACCACCACGAACCGCATTCTTTACTGCATCGTCATTCATATTCATGATCGCATCCTCAAGTCTTTGACATTTAGCCTACAACTTGTTTACATAAATTCAAATGATGCAAAATTATCTCAATCCATAAATATGATTCATACAAAGATTGATCTTAACCTGTTTGTGGTGTTGCGTACCGTGTATCAGCAGGGTTCTATTACGGGAGCCGCGCGTCAATTGCACATAACACAACCCGCAGTGAGTCACGCATTGGCGAAGCTTCGAGAGAAGTTTGACGACCCTTTGTTTATCAGGCACGGGCGCAATATCGTTCCTTCAGCTCTATGCCAAACTATCATGCCGCAAATTGAACACAGTATTTTGGCTTTGGAATCGACACTGTCCCCTCATACTCAATTCGATATTCAGCAACACGAACGACAAATGAAATTAGGCATGCGAGACATCTTAGAAAGTTGGTTTTTACCTCCGCTCGTCCAAGATTTATCTGTCAACACGCCTCGCATTACTATTCAGAGCCAGCAAATTAGACGCAACCAAGCTGAGCGACTGTTAGAGGATGAGTCTCTGGATATTATTATTGATGTGTTAATGCCACTTGGCGAGAAAATGTGCAGCCAGTTTATTCGCAACGAGCATTTTTCATTGGTGTGTCGACAAGGCCATCCGATTTTGGACAACACGACACTAGCGCAATACGTGAAGTATCCCCATGGCATTGTCTTTTTGAAAGGTTCGGAAGTCGATATAATCGATATGGCATTGGCAAAGCACGGCGTCACGCGCAATGTCATATTGCGCTGTGAGCATTACAATGCCGCAGCCAGTGTTGCGGCCCAATCCGACATGTTATTAACGATGCCAAACGCCTATGTCGAAGCCATTACAGAAAGTCATGCAGTCGAAGTGACGCAGGTACCCTTTGACGTCCCCGACATGCCTATCCATATGTTTTGGCATAAAAAATCTAATGCCGATCCAATCAATCAATGGATGCGAAACAAATTGCTAGCCATTGCCAATGGCCGACTTTAAGTGCGATGATAAGGATCGCTCAACCTCTCAATATCACTTTCATCAAGGTAATTGCCAAGTTGGGCTTCCAGAATGATCAATGGGCAATTGCCGATATTTTTTGCACAGTGAACCTCTCCCGCGTCGATAGCAATGAGGTCGCCTGTCTTACACACACTCACCTCATCTCGCAGCGTAATTTGCGCTTCACCTGAAAGTATTGTCCAGCGCTCACGTCGATAATTGTGGCGCTGCAGTGAGAGTGATTCTCCAGGATGGATAACAATTTCCTTACACGTAAATCCAGCCTGTGCCGACAATACCCGCCAGTGCCCCCATGGCCGAGACTCAGTACATCCAACCGTATAACCGTTTTTGACATCCACAGCGTCTCACCTATTGGCCGTCACGAGTGTTGTTCCACGCGTTCAAATGTAACCAAATTGCCGCAGACCACGAGAATTGTTTGCCTCCGGTTCCCTTCCCCGTCGCAGGTGAAAAGGATTCATAAAAATTCCCGGCTTCGCTTACCGCGAGCGTATCGAGCCAGACTTGGTCGGAGAGTTCGGTATATCCCTGTTCCATCAATCCTTGACCAATCATAAAATTCACTACGCTCCAAATCGGCCCCCGCCAATACAATATGGGGTTATAAGCGGGGTGCTCTGGTGTAATGCTCGGCACTAGATAGGCGACTTGGTCTCGAATCTCTTGCAGTCGGTTTAGCAACGTTTGCTTCTGAGCAGGGCTGCCCACGCCAGCGTAAAAAGCGAGGAAAGAGGCATTGGTAATGCAATGAGAGGATTGCTGCTGGATGAGGTCATAAGAGCAATACGCACCAACGTCGTCATTCCACAGATACCCTAACCCATTTTCAGCCAATTCGATTCGCTGTTTGATTAGCAAAACGTCATCACTTTTTCCCAGTGCCTCCGCCAGAACCAATAAATCTCGGTTTGCTCGCAGCAGTATCATACTCATACCAACATCGAGCATCTGGAATGGTCCATTTTTAGCCGTCACTTCCGGATCCCAGTTGTGCTCTCGCCCATAAAAAACCATCGCTAAATATTGGTCATACTGTTCGGTTGTTGGCCGCATGGATTGGTCAACTTGATTCAAATCGCGTCTGGCATATTCACCCACTGCGGAGGTGTCAACCGCTGACATGGGGCTATCCCATTCCGGTGAGTTGTCTCGGCCGGTTTCCCAAGGATGAGTAACCAATACCAATCCGTTTTTTAATGGGTCGCGATAGTTAGCAAACCATGTATGCCAAGCCATTAATTTCGGGTACAAGCGCTCAATGTGCGCCATAGCACTTGCCTTATCTTGTTCCCATAACAAGCGCACTATAGATGCCGCAACGGGTGGCTGCGTAATACCTGATGTCGCTACTCCCGGTTGATTGGTTTGCCACACTGAAGGACCAGGGAAATAGTCATCGTCTTCCTGATGAAACACAATATGGGGTTGCATCCCATTTTCCCACTGGGCACTAAATAGTGAGTGCAACTCTTGCCATGCTCGTGGGCGATCAAATTGCGCAAACCCGAGCGCGACGAAGGCGGAATCCCAGTTCCACTGGAAGGGATACAAACCCTCGGTGGGGACGGTATAACCGCCCCGATCATTGTTTAATAGGATCGATTTAGCTTCTGAATAAAAATCAGTTTTCATGTTCAACGTCTCTATGCGTTTAAAAGTGGCTGAGAAAAGTTAATTCAAAACAGTGTTGGAATGAGTAGACCGATGCAAAGGATGACGGCGAACCAGCCGAGTAATAACGCGACTGTCCCTTTGGTCAAAACGCTCTCTCCACCGTTGTCGGTGAGTTGCTCGGCAACTTTTACCTCGCGTTTGAAAACAAACATCGAGCAATACGTTGTCGCTACAGCTACGGCAAATCCAATCAAGTTCCACCAGAACCAGAAGATATTGACGTCGAACAACCACAAACACATGTTGACCAACACACCACTGAGAAGACCAATATTGACGTGAATTGCTGCCACTCGCTTGTCCATAATCCCCAAGAAGAAGCAGGCGAGAATAGGCCCATAAAACAATGATCCCACCTTGTTGATAGCTTCGATGACAGTCGGAGCAATGCCTCCGGCGAAAGCAGACGTGGCAATTGTCACTGCGCCCCAGAATACTCCAGCATAGCGGGCGTATTTTAAGTACTGTTCATTAGTGAGTGATTTACCAGTCAGCCGGCAGTAATCTTCAACAGATACGGCTGATAGGCTATTAATAGCCGAACTCAGCGATGACATAGCCGCAGCGAGAATCGCGACCAACAATATACCGATAATGCCATTTGGCATATAGTTAACAATAAATATAGGCATCATCCAATCGGGATGGTCAGACGGAATTTGGGTTAGAAAATCGGGGGTTTGTAACGCGAACGTACCTATTACCAAACCGGCTGAGCAATAGAGTAACGTTATCGGGAATCGCAACAAACTCGCTGTCACAATCATTTTTTTCAAATCACTTTGACTGCGTGCAGACAACGACCGCTGTGCTTCAGATTGGTCACAGCCGTAATAAGAAGCGTAGAGTACTAAGCCGCCAAATACCATGGGTAAGAAGCCAAAGCCTTGCCCGTCAAAGCCAGTAGAGGAAAAATCAATTGCACTGAGTCGATTGGGATCGACGGCTTGCTGGAAACTATCCCAACCGCCAATGTGATATAGGCCGAAACCAAGACATAAGGCAGTGCCTGCGACTATGATAACGAGCTGAATGGCATCGCCATACACAACGGCTTTCATACCACCTTGCAGCGAATACACAACGGTAATGACGCCGATAACTAAAATACTCTGCCAAAAAGCGAGGCCGATGGTGCCTTGTAATATAATCGACACTGCGTAAATCATTATACCCGTGGCAAATGAACGGCTAACTTGAAACACCACGCTGAGTAATAAACGAGAAGATCGATCAAATCGACGTTCGAGATAATCATAAACACTGACAACGCCCGAGCGATAAAGCACCGGTAACACCGCCCACAATAGAAACAACATAGCGATCGGTACCGCTAGTTCATACGATAACCACTTCAGGCCGCCATTTTCTCTGAGACCAACGAAAGCTGGAGCGGAAACAAAACTGATAGCTGACAATTGGGTTGCCATGATAGACAGGGATAGTGGCTTCCAACCCAAGCTTCGACCACCGAGGAAATAGTCTTGTTTATCTGACTGGTTCTTGAGAAAAAAGCCCATGCACAACAGGCCAGCCAAATAGGCGATGACTATGATGTAGTCGAGTAAATTCATAGATAGTGATTCCCTTATGCTGCTTAATGAGGGTGTCTTACAACAAACAAAAAGGCAATACCTCCCACACACAAAAGAGGTATTGCCAAACCGACTGTTTTAGAAGTCGTAACGAGCAGTAATGCTGATACGACGCGGTAGGATGGGTCGACCCACGAAGAACTCACCACCAGCAACCTGTGCATTACCTTGGCGCGGAGACCCTTCAGTTACACCGTCACTATCAAACAGGTTCCACACACCAACACCTACGCGCAATGACTGTGAATTGGCAAATTCCCAAGTATATCCCGCGTCAAGCGTTGTGATGTTGTGACTGTCAAGTTCGACGGTATTGGTGTCATTGGCATAGGCGTCACCAAAGTAGCTCACACCAACACGAGCATCCCAAAAACCATCGTCATAGGTAACGGCCAGGTTACCAGTCAAATCTGGCTGACGGCGAGGAGTTCTGCCCACAGCAGCAGCGTTACCGTTTTCTGTGAACTCGGCGTCTTGATAGGTAATGTTACCGTCAATAGTGAATACGTCACTGACACGCCAGCGGCCAATCACTTCCGCACCAAAAGTTTCTGTCGACTGCAGAATAACTTCTTCAACAATATCGCCACTGCCATTATTCACGAAGTCAACCGAGCGTCGATTTTTCAATTGAGCGGTAAAAAGTGAAGCATCGATATACAGATCTTTGGGGAAGTACTTCAAACCAATCGCAGCCAAACGCACGTCTTCGCCCTCGTAACTTTGAGGCTCGCCATTGGCGTTAAACCGAACACTTCGGATTTGTGGGAAGAAGTAGCCAGATGACGCATTGGCGTAGAGGTTTAAGTCATGCTCGTCCATTTTGTAAAGCAATGCACCTGAGAAGGCGACTTCAGTAGTTGCCACTTCACCATAGGTGAATCGACCGTTACCAGTGCGATTACGCTGTAGGTTGGGCGCGAGGCCGGCGTCATTATCTACGATAACCCACTCGTTCCCCTCAGATTTAATACTGCCATCAGCACGTTCAACCCGCATACCCAAATCGATCGCCCATCTATCGTTCTCAAGTTGATCAGTGATGTAAAATGCCGTGCGATTCGATTCTAAATCCCGGTTTGTATAAGACACGCCTGGGCCAGTAATACCATTTCTTGAGTACTGAACCACATTGCCGTCAGTATCCGTAAATGAAAGGTCGACCAAACGGGCACTACCACCATCGCTGAAATCTGCAAGGTAAGAGCTGATGATATTGAAATCTTGCTGCGAAGCTCGCATGACGAAAGTACCGATATTCACGGTATGGTCGAACCCACCAACATCATCGAACGTACCGGTTATGTTGAATTCCGAGCTGAAGAAACTACCATTGCGTTGACGATCCAATAAGCGGTTACCAAACAATAAGTAATTGTCTGGCACGGCTTGGCCGGTTTCAGTGAAGGTATAAGATGGTGTCCCATACAATTCAACTAATGTTTGCCCATCGATACCACGAGCAGGATTACTCGCATAACCATCGAGGGGTTCTGGCGAGTTGGCAATACCATCACCATCCAAGAAAAGGTTGAACTGGTGGTCGTAGTCAGCGCCTTTTAGCTTACCGCTAATTGTCCATTGATCATTTAACTCTTTTAAGAATTCGACAGCGAGTGACCCACCATCGGTTGAAACACCATCGCGAATCGGTGATTCATACTCGCCTCTAGGCGTTTGATAGCGAATATCCGCGGCCGCTACAGATTGTGCAACAAATACAGTGTCACCGTTGTTACCGGTTAATCTTTCTCTTGAGCCCCCATCTAGAGGAAGTGGCAAGAAGAATTGGACTTGGTCATCGATTAACTGCCCGTAAACCGTGATATGGCCGTCATCAAATTCTTTCTTGATATTGCCCCGTAATTGGTAACCTTTTGTCGGTAGTCCCGTGTCAAGAGGGCCTTCATCGTGACGGTAGTAACCAGAAAAGGCGTAGTAGAGTTGATCATCACTCGACAAAGGACCACTGGTGAAGAAATCTGTTCTGACTCGGCCTTCCTCAGCAACCTCTAATTGCACCGTACTCTCGGCGTCGTCTGAACCTGTTTTTGAGATGTAGTTGATGATCCCCGCTACAGACCCTGGACCGAACAAGTTGGACGCACCGCCGCCAACAAATTCCACTCTCTCGATACCAATATCAGGACGGTAGTAAACGTCTTGAGCGGAAGACGTCATGCCAGACTGAAAAGCAGGCATCCCGTCGTAATTCAGCGGTGTAAACTGAAACTGACCACCCGATGGCAGGCCGCGAACAAAGGCGTTCGTCGCAACTTCACCGCCGCCACCTTCCACTTTTATCCCTGGCACGGTCAAAAGGATGTTAGCTTGGCTCGAAAAACCGCGTCTGGCGATCGCCTCTTCATCGATTAAGGTGGTCTTGGCTGGCGTGTCCGCTTCGGCACGAGCAACGCTCGTACCTGTCACAATAATTTGTTCGTAATCTTTTTCTTCATTTTGCGTTTCTTGAGCCATCAAAGGAGAGCTACAGGTCAATGCAACGGCTATGGCAACGCTTAATTTATGTATCTTCATTCTACGTCTCTTCTGCTTTGTCTTTGTTTTAGTGGAGATAAACAACCATCTCAAGCTTTTCAATCCAGGCGTGTAGAAAAGCAACAATGCAGTTATAAAACACTTACAAATATTTTACAACCCATTTTGGGTATTATTTATTTACGATTATCCTAATGCATTCAGAAAAATGTTCAAAATTTCGCAAATTCACGGTAAGTTTACTTGATATTAACACCCACATTGGGTATTAATGTGCCGCGTATTCGAGATGTCATTGGAGTAACGATGATCGACAACACTTTTTTGCCAGACTTTTTACATCGACATAAATTACCTGCCAGCTATGTCGATACCGTTCAACAGTGGTTTATCCCACTCGCTGAACAAATTCGACTGAAGCATGTCATGTCAGAGGGCACCTTCTTTGTCGGTATTAATGGCTGCCAAGGCTCGGGGAAATCAACACTGGTTGATTTCTTGAGCGAGTACCTAGCGAAGAAAGAGGGGCTGACTGTAGCGGTATTGTCATTGGATGATTTCTATTATTCTGCCGATCACCGCGCCACACTCTCGACTCACATTCACCCGCTGCTAAAAACAAGAGGCGTACCGGGTACACATGACACGCAACTAATCCAACGCACACTACATCGGTTGGCCCATACACGAGATAAGGTAAGTCTTCCTCGTTTTAACAAAGCGACTGATGACCCTTTCCCCGAAGATCGTTGGCCACGCATTCAAGCACCTGTGGATGTCGTGCTGTTCGAGGGATGGTGTTGGGGTGTTACCAGTGAATCGGATGCCGCCTTGGCGTCGCCAATGAATCAATTTGAACTGGAAAATGACAGACAAGGTGTATGGCGAAAATACGTCAACACCAAGTTGAAAAACGAGTACGAGCCTCTGTACTCGTTAATGCAGCATTGGGTAATGTTGCGCGCTCCTTCCTTTAATCAAGTCTACAAATGGCGTTGGGAACAAGAACAAAAGCTGGCTGAAAACGCCAAACACGGCGCCAACAGTAAAGTCATGACACAGAACCAAATTTTCGACTTTATTCAACATTTTCAAAGACTGACGGAGCGCGCATTACATGACTTGCCGAGCCGCTGTGACAGTTTTTACCAACTTAATAACCTAAGACAAATCGTGCCGGACCATCCGTCGTCACTCGCCTAACCCCTATTTGCCTGAGCTATTGCCGAGAGTAATTTTATATGTACCAATCAGTAAGCCAAATTCACCAAAAGCTACAACAACAACTGGCTGTCATCTATGAAGATGTCGCATTAGAACAAAGCTACGCGGATATCGCATCACAACTGATAGAAGCTATGCGTGTAGATAGTGAATTCGCAGCACCCGCGCCCTTTCAGAACAACTGGACTGAGCAAGACATCTTTGCCATTACCTATGGTGATAGCGTTATGCAAGAAGGCCAAAAACCGTTGGCCACACTAGACCACTTTCTGGATGAATATTTTGGCGATACGTTGACCGGAGTCCACATTCTCCCTTTCTTTCCGTTCAGTTCTGACGATGGATTTTCTGTTATTGACTATTCTTCGGTAAACGAATCCTTAGGGGATTGGCAGCATATTGAATCGATTGCATCAAAGCGCAAGCTCATGTCAGATTTAGTGGTTAACCATTGCTCGAGCCGCAGTTTATGGTTTCAAAATTTTGTCAAAGGCCAAGGCACGGGTCACGATTTCTTCTTTACTGAAGATCCCCAAAGTGATCTCAGCGAGGTAGTTCGCCCTCGCACCTCTCCACTACTGAGAGAAACGGAAACTGCCAATGGCACACAACACGTATGGTGCACATTCAGCCACGATCAGGTCGATTTCGATTTCAGGAACCCCAAAGTGTTACTCGCGTTTAGCCAAATCATCCGCCAATACTTAGATGCGGGAATCACAGTATTCAGAATGGACGCCGTCGCGTTTCTTTGGAAAATAGCCGGATCATCGAGCATCAATTTGCCACAAACTCACGAAATCATTCGATTGTTCAGAACACTGATAGAACATGTTGAGCCCGAAGCTGTCATTATCACCGAAACCAACATTCCCAACACCCAGAACCTGACGTATTTCGGTAATGCCAATGAGGCTCACTGTATTTACAACTTTTCGTTGCCGCCGTTGTTGGTCAATACATTGATCACTGGAAACTGCCTCTACCTCAAGCGCTGGCTGATGAGCATGCCGCCAGCACAAAACGGCACCACCTACTTCAACTTTATTGCCTCACATGATGGCATTGGCTTGCGCCCTGTTGAAGGACTACTACAAGAACAAGAAGTCAACTTACTAGTGGATACCATGCAACAATTCGGTGGTCGCATTTCATGGCGTAGCGGAGAAAATGGTAAGCAAAAACCTTATGAAATGAACATTTCACTGTTTGATGCTTTACAAGGCACAACGCAAGGCCCTGATAAATGGAGTATAGAGCGTTTCGTTTGCGCCCATACAGTCATGTTGGGCATGGAGGGTATTCCGGGTATCTACATTCATAGCTTAGTGGGGACCCACAACGATTATGAAAAAGTGAAGCACACCCAGCACAATCGCTCAATCAACCGACATCGTTGGGACTATGAATCACTTACCAGTGAACTGGCAGACACCAGCTCACATCATCACAAAGTCCATAGCGAGCTGACGCGACTGATCGATATTCGCAAGGCACAGCCGGCTTTCCACCCCAATGCCACCCAATTCATTTTACATCTGGGATTGCAACTGTTTGGCTATTGGCGACAAAGTTTAGACCGCAAACAGTCTATCTTCTGCGTCTCCAACATTTCAGATAAACCACAAACTTTGCCGCTCAGTGAATTGAATTTAGTATTGACCGACACTTGGACAGACTTGCTGTCGCAAACACAATACAGTGACCTACAAGCAGACGTTACACTCCAGCCCTACCAAAGCATTTGGCTGAGCAACTAAACGTTTGTGATTATGTGATGAAATGCCTAAAGGGGATAGCCGCAGCGCCAATCGCAACGGCATCTCCTTTAATCTGACCACCAATCATCACAGGCAGTGGTCGCGGCGATTTTCGGCGATTTTGCGCATAGATGTAGGCAACGTCGAGTAATTTTTTGATCAAGGGATCAGTGATACGGCCACCAATCACAATAGCTTGTGTATCCAATAATGCTGCACAAGCCGACATCACCAGAATCAGAGAGTTCTTACAATAATGGACCCATTCATCGACGCCGGGATCTTCGACATCCACTCGATTTAGCATGTCGATCACAGATTCATACGGTTGGTTATTGCGATCCAGTATTGTCTTTAACAAATTGAGGTTCGGGTGCGGATACACACCAGGAGGAAGGAGCTCAGCAAGTTCTCCGGCATTGCCATTTGCCCCGCGCACTACTTCTCGATTGGCCACAATCCCGCCACCAAATAGTGTAGAAATATAGAGGTAAGCGAAATCAGTATACACTCGTCCAGCGCCTGCCACCCCCTCTCCACCGGCTGCTGCGGTAGCATCGTTTTCAATCCAAACCGGTACCTGAAATGCGTTTTCGAACAATTCAATAATGTCGATATTCATCCAGTGCTCGATGAAATACGGGTAGTTCATTTGGGTTTCTTCTTGAACAAAATACCCCGCAATACCAACCCCACATCCCAAAATCCGTGTTAGGTCTAGCTCGGTTTCTCGCTTCATTTGGTCGTAGAATGATTGCAACGTTGCCATTACATGTTCTACATCCAACGCATCCGGAGTTTGAGAATAGGTATGGCGCGTCTTGCCCTCTAAATCAATCAGGGTAAGCGTAATGTATTCGGGCGTAACCGCGATCCCCAAGCCATAAGCGAAGTCAGGGTTCATAAACAAATCGACGCCCGGCTTACCTCTCCCTCCAGTAGGCGCTCGTTCTTTGCAGAGCAGTACTTGGCTATCGATGAGGTCTTTGATGATTCGCGAAGCAGATTGTTGAGCGATTTGTGTTTGGTCTACGATTTCTCGTTGAGAGATACCTGGATGCCAAAAAACTTTACTCGTGATTTGCCTTGCCGGAGCACTGAACAACTCTTGATTGCGACTGAGCGCAAATGTTTCCGACATTAACTGAAAACTGCTAGATGATAAAATAACGAAAATCCCTGATATCTATCTTTAACGTGATTGGCAAAACCAAACCGAAGACTTATGCAATCTTGTATTTTTCTAATATAAACCTTTTTGCCGTCTAGAATCCAGCCTAGGGTATTAGCTCACTTTGATATTTTACCTTACGTCATTTCTCTTAAGGTACCTTCGAAAATCTTTCGCGCCGCTTCGACTACCACATCAATGGGTTGCTGATAATGGCTTTTCACCCACACCATCGCCGCGTGGGTCACTGCCCCTACCAAGGCCGCGCCAATAATCTGTTTTTCGGCCGGGTCGATAACAATAGCTTCGTTCTCTTCTAGGTAGCTCATCAGCAATACCGCGAAGTCCGCGCTTTTTCGGTTATAGGTAGCATCGACTTTGGTACTGATGCCCAATACTTCACTATGGGTAATCTTAGCAAATTTGGGGTCCTGCATTGCCTCAAAAAAGCATAGCAAACCGTCTTTTACATTGATTTGACTTTGCTCCTTTGCATTGAGCAATACTTGTTGTAAACGATCGCGAAATCCAGTCATTAAACTTTCATAACACGCTATCAACAAGTCCTCCATCGACTCGAAAGATTCGTAAAAATAACGGTTGGTAAGACCCGATGCCGATACCAATCTGCGCATCGTTGTGGCGTTGTATCCAATCGTACCGAATAACTCGATACCGGCCTGGACAAAGCATTCTCGGCGTTTTGCGACTCTCTCTGATAGTGAAATACCCGAGTAGGTACGCTCATTAGGTTTAGGTTGTGACGTTTTTTTCGTGCTCATGCGTAAATAATACTCATTGACTCAGTCGTTGTCACAACTTACATTAAAGTGACAACAAGCGTTATCACATAAAGGTAACCACATGACAGAAGCGACAATCAACACAAAAACAGTAGACGTACTGATAATTGGTGCGGGTATATCGGGTATTGGTGCGGCTTGCCACTTAACCATGAAATGTCCCCAGTTAAGTTTCACCATTATCGAGGCTCGAGAAGACTTAGGTGGTACATGGGACTTATTTAAGTATCCCGGCATACGCTCTGATTCGGACCTGTTCACTTTTGGCTACGATTTTAAACCTTGGAAAGAAGACAAGGCCATTGCCGACGGGCCCTCTATCAAGCGTTATATCGAAGAGACTGCAAATGAATATGGGGTGAAAGAACACATCCAGTTTGGCCATAAAGTGAAGTCTCTTAACTGGGTAAGTCGAGAACAACGCTGGCATATTTGTGTGCAACCCCAAACAAAGAGCGCACCGTTTGTCGTCAAAGCAAAGTGGATATTTAATGCGTCGGGTTATTATCGGTATGATCAAGGCTATGCGCCCACATTCCCTAATCAATCTTTGTTTACGGGAACAATAGTGCACCCACAACATTGGCCAGAGGATTTAGATTACCGCGATAAACGAGTCGTGGTGATTGGAAGCGGCGCGACTGCCGTAACCCTAGTACCGGCAATGGCGGATAGCACTGCTCATATTACCATGTTACAGCGCACGCCCTCATACGTTTTACCTGTACCAGATACCGCGGTGCTTGCTAATAAACTCAAGCCTATATTGGGCGAATCTCTCACGTTTAAACTCACTCGACGCTTTAATATCGCCAAACAGCGATGGGTGTATCAGTTTTGTCAAAAACACCCTGACAGAGCGAGAAAACTCATTCGTTGGTTGAACAAAAAAGTACTGCCCGAAGGCTACCCCGTGGATAAACATTTCAACCCACCGTACAACCCGTGGGAACAACGTTTATGCGCAGTACCGGGAGGGGATTTGTTCAAGGTGATTAGTGAAGGAAAAGCAAGCGTCGCTACCGATACGATCAAAGCGTTCACTCAAACGGGGATCGAATTAGACAGTGGTGAACACATTGAAGCGGATATCATAGTGACGGCAACAGGCTTAAACCTCAATCCGCTGGGTGGGCTCACACCTCACATAGACGATGTGCCCGTTAATCTGCCTGACTGCGTAACCTACAAAGGTATGCTGCTAAGTGGTGTACCGAATCTAGCCATTGCTGTGGGATATACATCCTCATCTTGGACATTAAAAATTGGCCTGTTGTGCGAGCATTTTACCCGCTTGCTCAACCATATGGACAAACACCACTATGGCGTTTGTACACCCGAGGCTGACGCTGCTCTGTCCACGCAACCGTTACTCAACTTCGGTGCGGGCTACATCCAGCGATCGCTAGACACCTTACCCAAGCAAGCTGATGCGTTTCCGTGGTCTATGTCATGGAATTATGGTGAAGACGTAAAAATATTTAGAAAGGGAAAAATCGACGACCCCGCGTTGCGTTTCGACCCCAGCTCAAGTCCCGAAAAGGAGCAAGTATGTTAGTTAATCATCAAGAGCAATTTGTCACCCTGCCCAACGATGTGCAGCTTTGCTACTCGACTCACGGCGATCCCGCTCACCAGACCATCGTACTGATTGCGGGGTTGGGATTACAGATGGTCTACTGGCCTGCAGCGCTAGTCGACAGGCTTGTGGCTGACGGTTTCCATGTTGTGTGTTTTGACAATCGCGACGCCGGCCGCTCTTCTCGCGCGACAACGCCGCACCCCGACAAATTTCAACAAATCATGCGGAAGGCTCCTGAAGGAGCTTACTGCCTGACGGATATGGCAGAAGATACCGCGTTGTTACTAGAGCATCTCAACGTTAAACAGGCACATATTGTCGGTATGTCTATGGGGGGCATGATAGCGCAAACGCTCGCCATTCATCACCCCGATAAAGTTGCCAGTCTCACCTCAATTTTTTCCACCACAGGCAAGCGTAATGTGGGGCAGCCGTCACTAAGTACAATATGGCGAATCATGCGGGCTAAAGCACCTCGAACAGAGCAAGATGCGGTAAATAACTACAGTGACATGATGCGACATATCGGCGACCCAACTCGCCCGAACGCCCAAGACGCTTGGCGTAAATATTCGTCGCTTGCTTGGGTGCGAAATGGCCAAAAAGCTGACCCCAAAGCCGTATTCCGGCAGATTGGTGCCATCATCAAATCGGGCAATCGCACAAGAAACTTAAATCAGTTAACGATCCCAAGTTTGGTTATTCACGGCGACAAAGATCCCATGGTGCATCCGTCAGGGGGTAAGGCCACTGCCGAGGCTATTCCTAACGCGACATACCATGTACTGGAAGGAATGCGCCATCAAATCGATGAGCATCAATCACATCGCCTCGCTCAACTGATTCTGACACACGCCAATAGTACGCAGGGAAGCTAACATGGAACTAAAAGGTCAAACTGCGGTGCTAACGGGAGCGGCGAGTGGAATTGGTCAAGCCTTGGCTATTCAACTTGGGGCCCAAGGGTGCCATTTAGCTTTGGTAGACCGCAATATCGAGGGGTTGGAAAAAACCCAACGATTGATTACAAGGCCGGATATCAGGATCTCTTGTCATGCCCTCGATTTGGCAAACCGAGAACAAACGCTTTTACTAGCGGATGAGGTAATGTCTCACCATTCGCAAGTTCACATGCTGATCAATAACGCTGGCGTTGCCCTAGGAGGAAGCTTTGAACAAACCGCACCAACCGATTTCGATTGGCTAATGCGAATCAACTTTGAGGCACTGGTTGATTTAACACGGCAGTTCCTTCCCCTTCTAAAGCGCCACAATCAGCCGGCCAAAATCGTCAACATTTCAAGCCTGTATGGCTTGATTTCGCCGCCCGGCCAATCGGCGTATAGCGCCAGTAAATTTGCGGTGAGAGGATTCAGTAATGCGTTGCGACACGAGCTGAACCAAACCAATGTGGGTGTGCTAGTGGTGCATCCGGGAGGCATTGCCACGGCCATAGCCCGCAACGCCAAAATCGCCGATGGCATTCCCAGTGAGGAAGTGTCTCAAAGGCAAGCCGAAGCCAAAAAGCTTCTCAAAATGCCGCCCAGTCAGGCGGCGACATACATTATCGATGCGTTGCATCGCGACAAAGCACGCCTACTTATTGGCTCTGATGCCAAATTACTGGGTTTTATCGAAAGACTTTTTCCCGTTCGCTACTGGCCGATCGTGGAAAAGCTCATGAATTTGAGTAAATAGTCTCAATTTGAGAATTGCATAAAGAATTGATACGCCTTTGCATTCTGATATTTCTGCGCCAAACTAAGGCCAAGTTGTAGTAGCTGTCTATCTCTTGTGACCTCTACACCTTGGCGCAGTGCATCGAGAGCTTGTTCACCTTGACCTTGTTTATCAAGGGCTAGTGCATAAAGATACCAATTGTTCGGGTTACTTGGTGACAAGTCTAAGGCTTTCCCGAATGCCACGACAGCTTTATCCAATTGTCCCGCGCGAACGTTGTACATCCCAAAACTGTAAAAAACAATATCGCTATTGGGGTTGTGTTCAATAGCGCGTTCGAAGGTCAACCGCTCATTTTGACTATCGCCTAAACTCCGATACAAATCGGCAAGGTTGATGTAGTTCACTTCGAAATGCGGATCGATTTCGATGCCTTTTAGTAAGTACTTGAGAGACGCTTGAGTATTACCCAATTTATATTCAACTAAACTCTGGTTGAGATTGCCCTCTCCACGCCAAAGATCAACTTGATTCGACAGGCTCAATTCTTCCAATGCCTGTTTATATTCAACGTGATTATCCAATGACAAGCCAACTAACTGATTGGCTGCAGCGACTCTTATGGCGCGATACTCGTCGGTCACCAAAGGCAGCAGAAACTGTCGCTTCTCTGATGGGTTCAACAATACACTGGCTTGCACGCTAGCAAGACGAATTAAGGGCTCTTTATGGGAAAAATAGGGCGCTAATGAACCAGATGACAACGGCGTTCTCACCTGTGGCAACCTAGCAATAACACTGGCTCGTTTTATCACTGGTAGCCTAGTATCAGCAATGACTGCAAATATCGCTTCTTCACTTTGAACTTTATTCTGCATGAAGTCGATAAACCCTCGCTCCCCCGCAGTCAATGTTCCCTCTGCACCGAACCAATTCACAATAGCCCGTTGGGCCCATGTATGGTTCTGAGTGTCATGACACGACAAGCATACTGAAGGGCTTCCTGTTTCCCTAGCGATAGCGGGTTTAGGCACAGTGAAGCTGTGCTCTCGACGTGCATCCACCCCCATAAAATTGGTTACCGGCATGTGGCAATTCACGCATTGATTGCCTACCGAATCACTAGGGTGATGGCTGTGGCGAGTCGCTTCATAGGTTTCAGCTGAATGGCATTGAAGACATAAGCCATTACCTTTCACTTTGACTTTCATGGTATGGGAGTCATGGCAATCGAGGCAGTTCACCCCAGCGGCAAACATCTTACTTTGCAAAAATGAACCGTAGACATAAACCTCCTCTTTTACTTTGCCATCAGCAAAATAGAGCGGTGGCGTAATAAATGAAGGACTAAACTGATCTAAAAATGCTTTGTTAGGATCGATTCCATCGGTAAGGGGCGAACGCAACGAATGACAGCCGAAACACGTATCCATAAAAGTATTGTCTCTGGCTTCACCTTGCCAACGAGCAACAGAATCCGATGGGTTTCTCAACCAGTACCCCAATGCCTTTTGTTCGTGTGATGTCAGCCCACCAACACGATGGGGGGAGGTAAAATTGTCATCGTGACTCGCAGATGAACTGTGCGCAGGTGACACCTGTCCATGACACGATTGACAAGACACATTGATTTCATCAAATACGGTGTCAAACTGAGTAGCACCATGATCAAATTGGCGCTTGAGTCCTGATGAATGGCAGTCGGCACACATACCATTCCAGTTTTGCATAGGCTGCTGCCAATGTAATCGGTCCTTGGCCTTGATATCTTCATCCACATAAACAGGAAACCATTTCTGGCCACCCGCCTCTTTTGCTCGGCTATCCCATGAAAAGGGCAAAACCTGATAACGCCCTCCTTCCGCCTTAACCAGATACTGTTGCAGAGGATAGTGACCAAATACATAGTCAATTTTGTGTTTATGGGTTTGCTTCTCGTGTGTTAACTCAGCGAAGTAAACACCATCATCTATCGTAAAGCGCACATGTTGAGAAAAATGCGTTAATACTTCGCCGTCAAAATTACCCAATACGTTTTGCGATGTCGCTGGCGCCATTGCCTTGGCATGGTCTGATTTCTGCCACTGATCAACGACCTTTTGATGACACGACTGACATTGAGTAACCTCGCTCGCACTTAATGCCGTAGAAAGCATTACACCAAAACAAATGTTCAGGACATTGAATAGGCTAGTAAGGCGGTGGCGAGTGAACAAAATGGCTACAATCCCAAACATTAATTCATTAGGGGTTAAAGGTATGTGTACGTCCGCTTTCAAGGCCGTTAAGGGTAAAAACCTTACCTGTACTCAATACCAAACGCGCACTCTCGATATTATGACACTGCCCAACACCAAAATGCACCTTGGTTCTGGCGTAACTTGAAAAGCCAGACGATACTGCACTTAGCCACTGAGTTTGTGAATGACCACATGCCTTAATGGTTAGGCGACTATCCACTAGACTATGCTTCGACAGATTTGCCAAATCAAAAGCAACATAGCTATTGATCTGGTTAGCGCTAGACAAGAACACATGCCACCGGCCCCTCTCATTCGCAAACACAGTGTCCTCGTCACCATCGGCATCTATATCAACTGCAACAATACCGCTTCCGGTTGCCCCTAATTCCTTAGAGATAATTCCATGTTGTTGAGACGCGATCTTCTCAAAGCTGGACCCTTTTTGATTGCGATACACTAACTGTTCGTTTTGTTGCGCCATCGAACCATAGCGCATTACGACCAAGTCGAGCCAGCCATCATTGTCCACGTCTATACTAGTGGCGTGACTGGTTTGTTCTGATATTGCGATTCCCATCTGTGCAGTCACATCAACATAGTGACCATCGCGATTTTCTAGCAGTTTCGCTGGAAGGTTCACAGGCGCTGTAGTATCTGGTGTTGATAGCACGCGATTAATGACACCCGCCATCGGCGCAGTCGTATGTCCACCGACACGCCACATGCCGTTACCGACATAACCGATGTACAGACCTGGTTTGCGCACCTCTTCTGGCCAACCCTTCGCCTCATTTGGTGTGAGGGAAAGCCATTTTTCACCATGTCGGTCGACATCAAAGGTGATAAGACGCTGCGTTTCACCAACAAATACATCGAAATCCGGATAGGCCATTTGCAGGTTCGTTAACTCGAAATTACCGTCGACAACCATATCGTCAAACAAAAATGTCTGCCGTCGAACAAAAAAACCAAAGCGGCGATGAACTTCGTCAAAATAGCGTTGCTCTTCAAATTGATGTTTCGCACGAGTAATAAACAAATCAAGGTCGCCGTCATTGTCATAGTCGAATGGCGTAATACTAGAACCATGAGAAATAGACGTTAGATCGCCTAAAACGGCACGAGTTTGTTCGGAAAATTGACGCCCTATTTGCCCTACAACTGCGATCATATTTTCCCCACCGTAGAGTAATACATCTGGGTCATTGTCATCGTTGATCAAGGTGACTAGTGATTTGTAGCCTAACCATTTTGCTTGTGGCAATAACTGTTCGTACTCCAATTCCCCTTGCATATTTTGGTAAAAATAATTGGCACCTTGCGGCTGAGAGTCAAGCGGGAATGCAGTAAAGAAGACATCTGCGTCACCATCCTGATCGGCGTCGAGTAGCTTGATGCCCCGTCCTCGGCTTCTTGCAAAAAGGGGAAAGGGCTCACCTTTACCTATTTGCCGATCAGACCCGACGATAAATCTCATCGGATAGCGCGGCTTTTTACCTCCTCCGCCCCCCATTGAAACCAGAACATCAGTTCTGCCGTCGAAATCAATATCGGTGACAGCAATACCATGCGTATCTCCAATAATGAGTACTTGAGGCTCACTGAAGCTCCCTTGGTTATTCCAATAAATGTTGATTCGATACCCGTGATCGGTCAAAAGCAGGTCCTCAAAGCCATCTCGATCGAGGTCACTGATTACGGCAGCATCCCATTTGCGCCTTGAACGGGGCTCTAATGGCAACACGCTTTCGCTTTCCACAAACCAAGGAGCTTCAGGCGATGGGAAATGATGACGTTGTTGGCATCCCATCAAACCTATAAATAACAGAGCAAATAGCATACTTAGCCGAATACCTTGATATCTGTCGCTCATCTCTCCACCTCCTGCAACTGGATGTTATCTACAAACCAAAGTTGCTCTTTTGTACCCAAATTCCTCTGTTCGACTATCAGTGCAAATGCTTCGGCTTCACTGGACGTGGTGTGGCTAATCACATGATGCACTTTTACCCATTTTCCTCGCTCAATATTGGGTGAAACCCCGACTTGATAACGTTTCTCACCAAGTTCAATAGTGAGCCCATCAAGTTGAGTCGAGGGTGCAATCCAGATATCAAAACACAGCTCATATTGCCCATTATCTAGCGACATGACAGGCGCAAGTGTCGTGATTGTAGCTTGCTTGAATGGTACGTGCGCATGACGTTGAAAACGCAAGCTCCTTCTGCCCGCGGCATATTGGAAATCACGATGTGAGGTAATGGAAAGGAATTGCTTGTCTGCGTCGCTAATATGCCAATCGAGTTCGTGTTGTTTTCTCAGGCCCGGTTTGTAAAACGTATTTTGTAGCAAAGGGCCTTCAAAGCCGAAGAACTGAGGCGCCAAAATGCCGGTTGGGGGCTTTTGCCAAATTCTGACGTAATCGACATCAAAATAAACAGGCAACTCATGTTGCTCGGGAATACCGTGCCAGGGGAAGACCTCCGAGTCCAACCAGACTTCCATAGGGTTGTTGAGTAACCAACTGTCTGCCATTTCAAATTGTGTTGCGTGGTACAGCAGTTTGCCATCGAGATACACTAGCAAAGCATCGTGTCGCCACTCCACACCATAGGTATGAAAATCTTCGGCGGTTCGCGACGCCATGCGATAGGGATATTTCCACACTTTATTGACTTTTGGGTGACCTGGACGCCAATCGTGAATCGATGTGATAAATGTCGACTCAGGTGTGGTGTTACCCTGTTTAAC
This sequence comes from Alteromonas sp. 5NS40-0096, assembly GCF_057544385.1. Lineage (NCBI taxonomy): Bacteria > Pseudomonadati > Pseudomonadota > Gammaproteobacteria > Alteromonadales > Alteromonadaceae > Alteromonas > Alteromonas sp. 5NS40-0096. The sequence goes on along the minus strand of NZ_BAAJLQ010000002.1, from coordinate 320,027 downwards.
CTTGCCAATCAATTCAAACACGTCCAACTCTTGTTGATAACCAGTGCCCCAAAAACCACCTGTCATCGCGCCATCGGGAATCTTGGCGCGAATTTCCATATACCCGTACAGAAAGTTGTGGTGACTAATCATGGCGCCAGTCGTTATATTCTCATAGCGAGCCACACCTTGTTTTGCAGGTGGCTTCCCTATGAATGGATAATCAGGTTGCCATTGTGTTCTTATTTTTAAGCGGCCATCTTGCAAGTAGACATTGTGTGGGGCGAACTGAGAAGGTGCTCGGCCTTTCCAAATATAAAATTCTCCATCCGTGCCTTGTACAAACCACTTCTTGGGATCAATAGTTTCACCATCGAACTCGTCACTGATGTCCGTGTTAAGCACCCAGTTTCCGGTATTTTTAGGATCAGATAAAGGCGTAACATCGGCGCTGTTGCATAGCGATGAAAGACTATACAGGCACAGTAGTGTCGTTAGTTTTAGGTAATAGGACATAGGTAATGCTCCCGAATAATAGGCGCAATCATCCCGCTCCTTATGTTAATAAGGAGCAAGGTCTACTGATTGGATTGGAAGTAAGCGTTATTTCACTAACATGGAAATACGCTTAGTCGAGTAAAACTCTTGTAAGCTGTATTTTGAACAGTCTTTACCTACACCACTTTGCTTTAGACCGCCATGTGGTAGGTGCACTGAGTAGTGTGCTTCATTGACACAAATACTACCTGCGTTAATCCGTTTTGATGCGTCAAAAGCTTGTTTCAGTGACTGCGTGTACACATAGGCTGCGAGCCCAAATTCGGTGTTGTTGGCCATCGCAATCACATCTTGTGAATCATCAAAAGGAATAATATTCAGCACTGGACCGAATATTTCTGTGCGTGCGATGTCCATATCTTCGGTCACACCCGATAGAATGGTCGGCAGCAAATAGAATCCTGGCATTGCATCAGGGACATTGCCACCAAGCTCTACAACTGCTCCACTTTTAACCGCGTTTTGTATCAACTGCAGGATGCGATTGCGTTCTTTATCGCTGCTCAAGGGCCCCATCAAACGCGCATCGCTATCGCCGGTACCCAGTACCAATTGAGACGCTCGTTCAACGGCCCGTTGAGTGAATGCTTCGACTAAAGAGGCATGAACAAAGCAGCGATTAGGTGATACACAAACCTGGCCTGAATTACTAAACTTCAGGTCTATAATATCGTCAACAGCTTTGTCTAAGTCAGCGTCCGCATAAACAACAACTGGCGCGTTTCCACCTAGCTCTACCGAAAAGTGCTTAACGCTAGTACAGCTAGTTTGCATCGCTTTAACGCCAGATGATGTCGACCCTATCATGGTAAACAACGCTGTTTTTTCAGTAGTCAGTAGTGGGTTCGTATTGTCGTAGTTGTTACTGGTAATGATATTCACCACACCATCAGGAAAACCAACTTCGCGCGCCAGCTCTGCGCATTTTAGCGACGCTAGGGGCGTCACTTGAGATGGTTTGATAATACAACTACAACCCGAAGCCAATGCTGGCCCTAGCTTGTATCCTAGGTTTAGCAGAGGGAAATTCCATGCGAGGTAACCTACGACTATGCCAAGAGGCTGACGTTGGATAAAATGGTGAAACCTGTCTTCTGGATCTACCATCACAGGTTGCTCAATCCGTTTTGCCTCTTCGATGAAAAAACGCAAGCAAGTGACTAGCATACCAAAGTCATATTCGGCATTGTCCAATGGCTTGCCCGTTTCTTCGATAAGTAGCGCAATGATGTCGTCTTTGTTGGCTTCCAACAAATCCGCGTAGGCAAGAATCAAGGATTCTCTGACCTGCAAACTGGTTTGAGACCACAATTCGAAGCCTTTTTCTGCGGCTTCAATCGTATCGTGAACTTGCTCGATGCTGATATCAGGAACCTTCGCAATCGACTCGCCCGTCGCAGGGTTTAACACCTCAAAGCACTGGGAAGCAGATGTCATCTTGCCGTCAATTAGCATGTGTAATTCTTGGCTCATAGGGCCTCCGTCTTATTTACCGTAAAAGCAGCCATTGCAGTGGTATCGATTTGTACCCCCAAGCCAGGTCCTGTTGGGACATGGGCTACGCCTTTAACTACCTTTACTTTCTGTAAAAAGATATCATCTCTTAATGGATTTTCGGTTCTGTCATATTCTAAATACAAAGGCGCTTCCTCAGCACGTCCTGGCTCATGATAGGACGTCGACAAAAAGTGGCAAGCTGTTGCAAGGTTAAACTGACTTCCCCACACATGAGGAATCATGTTAACGCCTCTCGCCGACGCTAATGTGCGGATTTTTAGCCCTTCGCTTGGCCCTCCACAATAGCCCATGTCGGCCTGTAAAACTTGAATACCACCGCCGTCGAGCAATCGGCTAAAGCCAAACCGAGTTTGTTCGCACTCGCCAGTGGCAATTGGTACGCTATATTTGTCACTGAGTTGTTTAAAGTGCTGATACTGCTCTGGAGAAACAGGCTCTTCAAACCACGCATATTGATTCTGGCTCAACACATCAGCAATTTGGCTTGCCTCTGACAAGTCATAGGCATGATTGGCGTCTGCAGCGAGTGTTAACGACGGAAACCGTTGCCGCATATTTTCAATGAGCTGAGTATCGAATTGAACGTTCTTGCCCACCTTAATTTTAAGCGCTTTGAACCCTGCATCAACGTAGGTTTGCGCTTCGTTGACTAACTCCTCGAGCAATTGTGCCTCGGGCAAATCTCGATAGTACATGCCTGTTGCATAGCAAGGCACGCTATCTCGCAGTTTACCGCCCATCAGCTGCCCAACACTTTGATTTAAGTATTGACCTTTTAAGTCCCAAAGTGCCATATCAATCCCAGACATTGCCGCCATCATGATCCCACCGCGTGCGAAATCGAGTGATGAGCGCCACATTTTGTGCCAAAGCGCATCGACAGATATCGGGTCTTCTCCGACAAGTTTAGGTGCATAAAACTTATCAACTGCGGTTTGAATTACGTCTGCTGGGCCATAGCACTCACCCCAGCCCGAACAACCATTATCTGCGATGATTTCGACAACCAGTATGTTCCTTTGATTGTAATACCATTGAGAGAATCCAAAAGGCTGAGTGAGATCACACCTTAAATGGTAGGTTTTAATACATTCAATTCTCATTTCATTACTCTATCAATCTCGTTTTTTGCTACCGGGTAGACTCTTTGCAAAAAACTAATATCCTATAAATATAAACATATGATGTTTATATTTCAATTGTTTTACCCCTATTTCAATGTCAACACGAGTATTGATATAGAGGGAGGCAGCTGCGCTAGTGAGTTAGCGAGCTCAATTCACTTTGAAGGTTTCACCAAATCGAGGCATATTGGCAGCTCGCCAATCATCACCTTCTTGGTGAATATGGAACCACAGTGGTGGTTTGTTAGACCATGCCCAGTGTCCCGCGTCTTTTACTAAGTCTCTCAATATGTGGGGAAACTTTTTACTTAGGTCGACTTGTTCACTGATATCTTCTTCAATATTGTAAAGTTTCCATTTCCCTGTCGACTTTGTTCTAACCGCTTTCCATTGATCGCGACGCACAGACACATCGTGAAATCCTTTGCGGTGTCGCATCACAAACAGACTCTCTCCCGCTCTTGGGCTAGTATCACTGTTGATGTGTGGAAGAATACTCTTGCCATCAAGTTGTTTGCTTGTCGCTTTTTCTACATTGGCAAGTGACAGAAAGGTTGGATACAAATCCAGAGCTGACACCGGTTGAGTGAAAGTTTTGGCTGTCACAAGCCCCTTCGGCCAATGAAACACCATAGGTACCCGATGTCCACCCTCGCGGGCGCTACCTTTACCCTCTCTCAAAGGGACGTTGCTCCCACCCCAACGCGTATTTCCACCATTATCACTAAGAAATACAATCAAAGTATTGTCATATTGCCCAGTGGCTTTTAACGAATCGACAATCCTTGCGATTCCTCTATCCACGCCGTACACCATCGCGAGATAAGTGCGGCGCTTTTCATCTTTTATATCCGCAAAATGCGCTAAATCCTCAGCTTTGGCTTCCAAAGGTACATGAGGGGCATTGTATGCAAGATATAAAAAGAACGGTTGATCAGCCCTAGCTTCCGCTTTCTCGATAAAAGTAACCGCTTCACGAGAAAACGCATCAGTCAGATACTCGGTTTCTTTGACCTGCTGACCATTGTATTCAAGCGGGGTGATGTAATCGTTGAAACGTTTCACACCTGTGGCTTTCGCTTTCTCATATTGTGCTTGGTACTCTGTGGGGAAAAATTTGTGTCCCCCCCCCAAAAAGCCATAAAACTCATCGAAGCCTCTGGCGTTAGGGTGATATTGGGGTAATTCCCCCAAGTGCCACTTACCAATAGCGCCAGTAAAGTAGCCCGCATCCTGCAACGCTCGACTAATAAAAACCTCATTGGTATCGATTCCCATCGTAGAACCGTCGACAGGCAGATTAAATTGGGCGCCTATTTTATGGGGATATCGCCCAGTCATTAGGGCTGCACGACTAGGACCACAAAAGGGGTGGGCAACGTATGCCGAACTAAATACCACCCCCTGCCCCGCTAGTTCGTCTAGACTTGGCGTTTTTACATTGTTGTCTATTTGATGATACCCAACATCTGCATAACCTTGGTCATCAGTGATAATCACCAAAATATTGGGACGTTCGTCAGCTTTCGCATAACTCCCAAACGTTCCCAGCAGAAGTAACATAAATAACCAAGTTGAAATCTTATTTTGCATTGTTACTACTCTCTAAATAAGCCCGAGCGTGATGCTGAAATTTAGTCAATGCCGGGTCATCTGTGCGTTTAAGTTCGTTCGATAATGCCTCAATCATGGCGTCGCGAACCTCAGTGTAGGCTGGCTCTCTTATCATATTTTTGACCTCACCAGGATCAGTGACTAAATCGTAGAGCTCATCGATATCTTCACCAGGATTCCATATGAATTTGTATTGAGGTGTTCTGATTGCCCGTATGCCAAACCAAGCGCCGTTGTACCACTCATAAGCGTAAAGCGCGGTGTCCGGTAAACCCTCTTCGGCTTTGTCGCCTTCTAGCATTAAGGGAGTAAGAGAATGTCCGTCAAACTCAGGGTCGCCCTCCAGCTTCATCCACTCAGTCAAAGTCGGCGTTAAATCCAACAATGATACTTGTCGTGACACGATTCTAGGCCCTATCGCAGGGTGCTTTACCAGTAACGGAATTCTCATCAACTCGTCATAAGCATAAGGGCCTTTGTCGTATAAACCATGCTCGCCCAACATCGATCCCTGATCGCCCACAACGACGATATGCAAATCTTCATAGATCCCTAACGCTTTAGTGTGCGCGATGATGTCACCAATAATGCGATCGACCATAGCAATAGCACCGTAATAATAGGCGCGAGATTTACGCCAATCTGTGTCTGTCATATGGCCCACATCATGCCACGGCCACCAAATGCCATCTTGTGCCATCGGCTTGTTCATACGCACAGCGAGATGATTGCTGGGTAAGACTAAATCCTCTGGCTTGAACATACTGGCGTAAGGCTCAGGTACTCGGTAGGCGGGATGCGGCTGATTAAAACTTACGATGCCAAAGAACGGCCGAGAATCTGCAGCCATCTCGGATAGCATCGCTCTACCGGCTTTGACTTTCTTGAAGGCTTCAGTGTCCTCATAACCTCCCGGTAACGTTTTGTAGTATTCGTGCTTTTCTTCACCGGCGTCGAGCTTACCTTGGTAGTATCCCCCAATTTGATTGACTTTACCTCGTGGCGTGTAGACACGTGAAAATCGTTGCCTGGGTTCATGACCGTGGGCCAAGTCGATTTCTGCTCCTCGCAATTCCGTCCCGCGTGCACCTAAGTGCCATTTGCCCACATGCCCAACCAGATAGCCCGATTCGGCGGCTTGTCGAAGTAATCCGCCTTCCTTAAGATCTAATTCTGCCAATCTTGTGTGGTACAACTCCACATTGTCATCTAAACCGGTTTTATGTCCCCATTTGCCGGTATAAAACGCCGCTCGTGAAGGAGAACACAAACCCGTGGTTGACATGGCATTGTCAAAACGCGTTGATTCAGATGCCAAAGTATCGATGTTAGGTGTATTAACGGGGCCACCACGATACGAAAAGGTATCGAACCGCATGTCATCAAACATAATAACCAACACGTTTGGCCGCTTGTTTGTTTTGATCTCTGAGGCCACACCTGCATTAGAAAAAACAATCGCAGACAAGATTGCGACGAGGAACCTCAAAGTCGCTCCTCTTCGAGTGAGTAAGCCAGACACAGCTGACTACTCCACTCTTCGAATTTTGATGTTGTCGATGAAGACACCTTTACCTTTACCTTCAAGCTCTTTCTTCGGAATAGAGATTTTCAGTTTGGCTTTATCACCGGTTTGCGACTTCACTTCAAAGGTCTGACGAAAAGGCGTCCATGACCCTCTGGCCATTACGCCAAATTTTAGCGGAGACAAGGTAATATCTGTGTTCTCTAGTGCCAGATTAACGCGATTGGGTTGTCCCCCCCCAGTCATCACTAGGACTTTCATTTCAAGCTCATATTGCCCTGGAGCCAAATCGATCAGTCCTTCCGGCGAGGTAACAACAACATCTTGTTGAGGTGCTTCTTCAGCATAGAACTTCAAACTTTGTAAACCATTTACTTTACGATCGTAGCTAATCGACGCAAAGGGTTGTGAGGCTTCGTCAATTTGCCAAAACTTTTGATAACCATTGTCATCAGCATGCTCCGGTAACAATTTTAAAGGACGGGGAGTATCTTGATATAGAGCAGGCCCTTCAAAGCCGAAAAAGTGTGACTGGAGTAGGTTATCAGACGGTTTTTGCCAAACCCGGATGTAGTCAATTTCGTAGCTATCCGGCAACTCTTCGGCGTGAGGCAATCCCAACCACACAAAAATTTCAGAGTCGAACCAAATTTCCATCGGATTGGTAAGCACCCACTTACTCTCAACATCCCTTTGATAAACCGTATGAATTAACTCACCATCGATAAAGTACTTAAGAAAGTCTTCGCCCCACTCGACACCAAATACATGGAAATCATCCGCCATTCGATAAGGCATTTTTTGCGTGTAATTAAACGCGGAAGTAGGACGAACTGCGGGGGGGCGCCAGTCGTGAACCGTCGAGAAAAAGGTATCCTCTTTGATGTTCGCATCAATTTTTGGGCTCCCCATTTGCTCATAAACGTCTAACTCAGATTCATGCCCTATCAACCAAAATGCACTGGTCATCGCAGCGTCAACAGCTTTCGTTCGCGCCTCCATGTAGCCGTGTAAAAAACGCTTTTTACTGACCACCGCACCGGTAGTAACGGGCATAGGTTCGCCTTCATGTACGCCATACTGGTCATTGCGTTCACCATCAGCGTAATTTTCTCTTGCGAAGTCAAAATCTGGTTCCCATTGGGTTCGTATTTGCAGTACACCGTCCTCGATAAAGACATTGTGTGGCGCAAACTGCGAGGGCGGTCTGCCTTTCCAGATATAATATTCATCGTTGTAGCCCTGCACTAGCCACTTATCGTGATCAATACTGGGTTGATTGAATTCATCACTTAATGCTTCATTGAGCACCCAACCCCCGCGATTCTCAGGATCAGTCATTGGCAACATCAAAGCTGACGACGCATTATCATGACTTGTTACCGTATTTTGCCCAGCACTGTCTGGCTGACAACCCATTATACTTAGCGAGCCAAACACGGCCCCAGTGAGACTAAGAAACACTCGATTCATTACGATTACTCAACTGACAACAAATGATGAGATCTATTTAAACATATTATGTTTAAATGTAAAGAGAATAACGAAATTGTTAACATGAAGTTTAACTTCACTAACGTAACCCTGACTGGAACCAGCCTTTGATACTCGGTAATGCGTCGCAGAAACAAAAAAGCCAGAGTTTTCACTCTGGCTTTTTTTACAATCGAATAAGGCTCAATCTTCTCGGAAATCCTCACCAAACGCCTCTTTTAACCGTCTAATGGCATCTTTCAAAAGCTTTTCCGTTAATTGTTCTGCCTCTTCACCTTTTCCAGCAGCAATCATTTCATACACGTCACGGTGGAATTTTACAGAATCACTGTTGTTTCTCGGATCCTGATTGGTAATTCTCACACTTACCAACAAAGCGGAATAAATCATCCCCTCCATTGACGTCAAAAACTCATTGTGTGCTGCGCGAAGAACGGCTTGATGGAATAATGCATCTGCGACGATGAACTTCTCTAACGAGCCAGACTCTTGCTCCATACGTACCACGGCTTCTTCTATGGCTTTGAGAGATGCCTCATCGGCTCGTTCAGCAGCCCATCTGGCAGCTTTTGGTTCAAATGCCAATCTAACGTCCATTAATTGACTGATAAACTGCTTGTTTGGCGGCGCTGTGATGTGCCACGCCAACACATCATCATCGAGTAAAGTCCACTCGCTTCTTGGGCGAACTCGCGTACCAATACCTCGGCGAACGTCAAGCAACCCTTTACCTACCAATATTTTCACTGCGTCACGTACAACAACACGGCTGACCTGGTAACGCTCGGCCAATGCGTTTTCCTCTTCGAGCAAAGTACCTGGCTCAAAAGAGCCCGCAACGATCCTACGACCAATTTCCTTAGCCACTTGCACAGACAAACTCGGAGTCATTTTCGCTGCGCGCTTTAGGTCGTAATAAACTAATTCACTCATTAGTGTGATTATCCTAACAGTTAAACATATGACGTAATTAATAATAGCATCTATGACAAACCAGCGCTACAAAGGACATTGGTTTCTTTTTAACAAAACAGTACGCGTAACACGTTGACGCTAAAAGGCTAAAACTCATATAAATGAATTATTAAACGCAGCGTTCCTTTCGTTTGTTTCATAGTATCAATCCCCACTGTTTTTACAAACCCTACAAGTAATGCATGCAAACTGGCCAAGCAAACCATATTGTTGAGTTGAAATACGCAGAAAGGCTTGGCAAAACAAACATCATATGTTTGAATTTATATAATGTTAATTTTAAATTTGGTCGTTATGAATAAATTTACCTTCCGCACCATTGGCGTCTTGTTGTGTATTGCCGCCATTAGTCAAGTGACAACAACTAATGCTGCAGATAAACCCAATATCGTATTTTTGTTTTCTGATGATGCTGGCTACGCTGACTTTGGCTTTCATGGCTCCACTCAAATGAAGACGCCGAATTTAGATCAGCTAGCCGCCCAAGGTGTTAAGTTTACTCAAGCTTATGTTACCGACCCAACGTGCGGACCTTCTCGAGCCGGCCTGATGACGGGCATGTACCAGCAGCGATTCGGCTATGAAGAGAACAATGTACCTGGTTATATGAGTGAGAACTCCGCCATTTTAGGCGCGGAAATGGGACTCCCTACAGACCAAAAAACAATGGGGGATTACCTTAAGCAACAAGGATACAAAACCGCATTTTTAGGCAAGTGGCACCTTGGTGGCACCGATGAAATGCACCCAATCAACCGTGGTTTTGACTACTTTTATGGGTTTAGAGGTGGTGACAGAAGCTACTATGCGTACCCGGAAAATGCCCCCGCGCGTTCTCAAGTTCACACTTTTTTTGACAAAGAGATGGAAGAGGGATTAGGCAACTTTAAGGAGCACGATGGCTACTTGACAGATGTCTTAGCAGATAAGGCTACTGCTTTTATTGAAGAAAATGCAAACCAACCTTTTTTTGTATTCTTGTCTTTCAACGCTGTGCACACACCAATTGAAGCGAAACCAGAAGACCTCGCACAATTTCCTGACTTAACAGGTACACGACAGCAAGTTGCTGCTATGACCCTGTCTATGGACCGTGCGGTTGGGCAAGTCACGAACAAACTAAAAGAGCTAGGTTTGAGCGACAACACGATAGTGGTCTTTTCTAATGATAACGGCGGCCCTACAGACAAGAACGCCTCTTCGAACTATCCACTTAGCGGCACTAAATCTAACCACTTAGAAGGCGGTATTCGCGTTCCGATGTTGATGTCGTATCCCAAAGTGATTAAGCCCAATACAACCTATACCAACGTGGTAAGTTTGTTTGATTTACTACCGACATTTTACGAAGCAGCAGATGGGCAATCCTATGCTTCTGAGATAGATGGCAAAAATTTACTGCCTTATATCACCGGCCAAAACCGCGATGCACCTCACGACACCTTGTTTTGGAAAAAAGATGTGAGAGCAACGATTCGACATCACAATTTCAAACTTCTACGCTTCCCAGATAGACCTGCAGAACTTTACGATATTGCAGCAGACCCTCAGGAGCTCAACAATCTTGCTAGTCGACACCCCGAAGTGGTAACCATGCTATTTAGTAAACTTTTTGAATGGGAACAAACTCTAGAGCGCCCTATGTGGTTACTCAAACGCCAATTTGAGAAATCGGACATAGACAGAATGGATAAATACTGGCCAAAAACTCAATCACAACACGTGCCTATTCAAACCAAATAGTATTTGAATGCAAAAAAGCCCTCAAATGAGGGCTTTTTATTGCATCGAAAAACGAGCTACGGCGCAATTAAAGAGTTGAATGTAGACACAAAGGCCCTCGCTTTCATTCGAATGTGCTCAGCTGAGTAACTGGGCTTATAAAGTGCAGATCCCAAACCAAAACCCGCAGCACCGTTTTCTAGAAACGGCGCCATCGAAGCAATAGTGGCATCGATACCGCCTACAGGATATATGTCGACATAGCTAGGCAATACACTTTTGATTGCCGTCATTCCCTTTACGCCAACACTTTCTGCCGGAAATAGCTTCAGCGCACTCGCCCCAGCTTCAATGGCGGTAAACGCTTCTGAAGGCGTCGCTACACCTGGGTAAACATAGCAGTTCTCGTCAACGGCTGTTGCAATCACTTTCGGATTACAATTAGGAGTCACGATCAAATTCGCCCCCGTTTCCAACACCGCCGTTAACTGTTGCAAAGAGGTAACAGTACCCGCGCCCAATTTAAAACGAGACGTGTCATATCGATTGACTAATTTTCTTATACTGTCCAAGGCGTTTGGGCTATTGAGTGGAATTTCAATCGACGTAAAACCTGCTTCTACTAAAATATCTGCCACATCGAGTACGACTGATGGGTCAACACCTCTTAAAATAGCAATAAGAGGTAAAGGCGGCTTTACGTCATGCTCACTTAATAACTCAGTTTGTGAAACTTGCGCTTCTATCAAAATTCATCTCCTTCACTAACGAACTCATACCATGTAAAAAACAACGATCTCCGCAATGAATATCGGTTTGCAGTGATAGTGCTGACGCAGCCATTTGGTATCGTTGGCACAACTTTTCGCCACCAATCAGGGCAATTCTCGCGTTTTTAGTAACGCTCTTGAGTTCGTGGCCTATCAATATTCCAGAGAGAAAATCTGCGATTTGTTCATCCGGTAAATCTGAGAACAGCTGAACTGTACGAGCGGAAAATACATTACTTAAAAAGTGACCCTGCTGCGATCGTGTCACACCCTGTACAAATGCGTCGGCAAAGAAACGGCTCGGTTTGAGAGTTGGCGGGCGTACTGAAGAATGCTCACTCAGCAATTGGTACATCTCACCGGTAAAAAATGTACTGAAGTGATTGATCGACTTGCCATCGCACAGAACGTGTTTGCTATGAGTACCTGGTAAAATTGCCACATCGTATTGTGAATTTGTAGTGTCCAGCAATCCAAATAATTGTACTTCTTCTCCACGCATAACATCTCGAGCTTGAGCGTCATTGATACAACTCATGCCGGGAATGATTAAGGCTTTAGGTCCCCAAGGTAAATCAAAGAGATGCGCCTCTGCGCGAAGCTTGTCTATGTCATTGGGTGCGCTCATGTAGGGTACATCAAACCAACCCGAACGAGATCCGATCATGCCTGCCATTGCGATGGGTAAGTCCAATGCCCTTGACGAAATCTGTGCTAAGTGCGTTGACAATACGTCAGCAAAATGACTGCCATTGATTTGAAACACGCCTAATGGCGCTTGTGACTCAAATACCACTTTATGCCTAGCATCTAGGCCGAACAACCGAAAATTAGTCGATCCCCAATCAATGGCGAAATACGTCGCGTTATCAACACTCATTTCGTCGCTCCATCACTTGGAAGACGTGAAAGGACCAATTCTTTTTCCAAGGCTTCAATCGTTTTACCTTTGGTCTCCGGTAGAAACCGTGCCATGAGTACCAATCCCACGAATCCGATCACGCCGTATAGTAAGAAAATGTTGGCGACACCAAGGTTGTCCAATTGCCAAGGAAAGAATTGCTGTATTGCCCATGAAGAAATAGTTTGAACTAAGGCCGCAAAAGGTAATGCAACACTTCGTACCACATTGGGAAAGATCTCAGAAAACACAACCCACATAATGGGCCCAATAGACAAATTAAAAGCAGCCAAAAATGCGAAAATACCAAACAACACCATATTGCCATTGATACCTTTAACCGTTTTATCAATAATAATTCCGCTAACCAATGGCAGTGTTTTACGGTCAAATACCTCGCTTAGCGCCTGCTTTAAAGCGACATCTGAATCATACTGTTTGCCCCTGAATGCGTCTAAGGCGTCAATGCCTATACCTTCATCAGTAAAGTGCTGACTAAGTTCGAGTACAACCTTTTCGCTAAAGTGATAATGCGCCTCTTTAAATCCGAGGTAAGTGGACAAATGTGCAACAACAACTAAAGAAAGCCCAATTATTGTGAGCTTTTTTCGCCCCAGTTTCTCGACGAAAAAAATCGCTACGATGGTGGCAATTAGTCCAACTACCCCCGTCGTAATGGTTTGTAAGAATGTATCATCCACACTCATTCCGATTTGCTCAAATACCATGGGGGCAAAAAAGAGCACTGCATTCATGCCAGTCGCGCCTTGCACAACGGCATAACAAACTGCGATACACAGTACAAATCGTAAGGAGGGAGAAAAAAGGATACCGATTTGCTGTTGAATATTGGCTTTTTTGTCTTGTGCCAGTGACGTTTTCACTGTGTGACAGAGGCTTTCTATCTCTTCTGATGGCGCAATTTTCTCAAAGACAGCTTTCGCGTCTTTAATGCGCCCCACTTTAATCAGCCAGCGTGGTGACTCGGGTATCTTCAATAACAACGCGACCCAAGCAACATTGGCGATGAGCTCTGCGCCCAGCATAAAACGCCAGACATTGTTGTTGGTTAGCCAGCTGCTCTGCGACATTGATGTAATCAAAAAGTAGTTGATTACAAAGGCACACAGTAAACCCAACCCAATCATAAACTGATTCACCGAGACAAACCTGCCACGTTTATTGGCGGGCGCGATCTCCCCTATATACATTGCGGAAACGGTAATCGAGGCAAAAGCCACACCGCCAATGAAGCGTCCAACTAGTAGTATTTCATAACTAGTTGCAAGAGAAGAGATGATAGAAGAAAGCGAATACGTAAAACCGATTCCGAGCAATACTGAAGCGCGACCAAACCGCTCACACAATGAGCCCGTGAAAAAAAGCGCAACAATAACACCCAATAGCGCACAACCAACGAGCGTGCCCTGCTGCAAACTATCGAGCTCAAACTCGGCACTAACAAAACGAATTGCGCCAGAGATATTGGCTGCGTCCAATCCAAAGACAAACCCGCCAAACGCAGCCACTAATGCGTAAAAAGTGACATTGAAGTCATGTGATCGCGTGCTCAAGTAACCTCCCGAAGCCGCATAGCGTATGTACTAATTAACTGATGACCATTGTGGAACGAAAAGTACCCTGTTGAGTACTCAACGAAGACTGCGCGAATCGCCCTATACATCTCACCAAAAACGCAAAACTAATGGTGAATTAATGAAGCAAAACGACAAAACCACTAAATCATACTACCAATTCAAACATATTATGTTTAAAATACATAAAACACAATGTATAAATTCCGTTAAAACGTTTTAACATTATTTAGCATCGTCTCGATGAATATATTCGTCTAGTTGATGTCAGAAGTTGATTGCTAAGGATATAAAGATGCTTACCAAGTCTCGAATTTCGACTGCCATAATGGCCAATGAGCAAAGCCCACATGTGAAATTACGCGCTACCAATTTTGGTGATTGTCAGTGGACAGAAGGGTTTTGGGCTGACAAACAACAACAAGCTCAAGATGTTATGGTTCCGCACATGGGAGAGTTATTAAAAGGAGATGTGGGCCATGCGTACAACAACTTTAAGGTTGCCGCTGGGCTAATTGAAGGAAGCGCTAAAGGTATGCTTTGGCATGACGGCGACTTCTATAAATGGATGGAAGCCTGTTGTTACGTGTACAAACTATCCGGTAATGACGCTTTGATTACTGAGCTTGAAGAGATCATTTCCGTTTTTGCACAAGTCATCACAGACGATGGCTATATTCACACCCACAATCAAATCCTTGGTAAACCGCGGTACAAAGCCGTCTGTGATCATGAGTTATACAATTCCGGCCACTTCATCACTAGTGCCATCATTTATAAACGATTGACCGGTAGAACGTCTTGGTTCGATCTCGCTATTCGCCATGCTGATTACCTGTTCGATGTCTTTGGCGGGACGGATCCGGAGTTGGCTCGCTTTGGTTTTAACCCGTCACAAATCATGTCGCTAGTTGAATTATACAGAGAAACGCAAAACCAAAAGTATCTGAAACTAGCGGATATCTTTGTCACAATGCGCGGTTCGGTTCCCATGGGGCTTCACGACAGTGTCCCTTACTGGTTTACAGGTGACCAATGCCAAATGAAAACGCCTCTTCGCGAAGAAACTGAGGCGGTAGGCCATGCCGTCACTGGCATGTATCTCTATTCCGGCGCTGCCGATGTGTACGCTGAGACGGGTGAAAAGGCGCTGATCGATGCCTTAGAACGAATTTGGTCCAGTGCAGTTGAGCGAAAAATGTATGTAACTGGCGCATTGGGACAATGTCACCACGGTGCCTACGATGATCAAAATATGATCCACGAAGGATTCATTGATGATTACATGTTGCCCAACTCTACCGCATACAATGAAACCTGTGCCAACATTTCCAATGCGATGTTCAATTGGCGCATGTTAGGTATTCATGGTGATGCGAAATACGCAGATATTATGGAGCTTGTGCTTTTTAACAGCGCTTTAGTCGGTATTAGTGACGATGGTAAACACTACTTCTATGCCAACCCACTGCGTTTCAATCACGGTCAAAGAGAATATTCTGATCATTGCGATTGTACTGAATCCGCTGATCGCGAAGCATATATTGAGTGCTTTTGTTGCCCGCCGAACTTAGTGCGTACTATTGCGCAAATGTCGGGTTGGGCGTATAGCATCACTGACAATGGCATCTCAGTTAACTTATACGGCGGCAACACATTAGACACGCTCTTAAGAGATGGCTCGGCAGTAAAGTTAACTCAAACAACCCAATATCCTTGGAAGGATACGATAGCTATTCGAATCGACGAGTGCCCCGCTACGGTTTTTGATATCCAACTGCGGATTCCTGGATGGGTGCGAAACCCGTCTCTTAAGGTTAACGGCGAAACACAAGAAGTGACACTAACGCCATCTAGCTTCGCGAGTATCTCTCGTGCATGGAAAGCCGGTGATATCATCGAATTGACTCTACCAATGCCTGTAGAAATGCTTGAAGGGCACCCCCGTGTAGAAGAGATTCGCAATCAAGTGGCAGTAAAGCGCGGACCTCTAGTCTACTGTGTTGAATCTCCGGATTTACCCGATCAAGCGACCATATTGGATGTCTTTTTGGATAGTCAGTCTGACTTCAATGTTGTCGAAAAAGCGGATTTACTGGGTGGCGTGTCGGTGATTGAAGCAAACATGTTTATTCGAAAAGATTCGCCAGACACGCTTTATTCTCGTGTTCAAAAGCCACAGTGGGAATCGTTTAAAACCCAATTAGTTCCCTATTACGCTTGGAGTAACAGAGGCACGTCAGAAATGTCAGTATTTTTGCCAGTGCTTTGGCAAGCCTAACGTCAAAACACCAGTGACACTGAACGTAGGTGTCACTGGTTTTATTAGGATTGCTTCTATGCTCAATCCAAGTATCACGATCAGAGATATTGCAAAGTTGGCCAATGTCTCTACTACAACTGTTTCTCGAGTTATTAACGGTAAAGGCAGTGTCGCGGGTGCGACATCACAGAAAATTCAGGCTCTCATTACCGAACTCAATTTTACGCCTAATGCATTAGCACGCAGTTTAGTTGGATGTCGTTCAAATGAAATTGGTGTCGTATTTCCCTTTGCAAAAAGCGATGAAAATCCGCTGACACGAATTTTGTTTGATCAACTTATGCAACATCAATTCGTGGTAGTTGGCCAAGGTGTAACCAATAGTACGGCAGAAGCTGACGCCATCGAAACCCTGCTGAACCAAGGTTGTGATGCTGTCATCGTTTGTAACGCTCAATCACCCACTGGGATGTTACGACACCTACTTCAAAGCCACCCAAACCTTTACGCCATCGATGCCAACCAAAATGAGCAAAGCAATCAGATTGTTAGTTTTGATCATGCCAAAGCGGGTGAGCTACAAGCGATAGAAGTCATAAAAAGTGGTGCCCGACAAGGGTTACTGATTTTTTCTCAGGGCAAGAGTAATTCAATTAGCGAGCGACTGGCTTGCGCTGAACAAACCTTAATTTCTCATGATGTCTCATTTACACTACATGAAGTCGATGCCCATCAATTTGAAGGCGCATACAGTGCAGTGCAATCAGCGTTATCAACCGGAACAGTTTTTGACTTTGTCATCACTCAAGATGATTTTATGGCGCTAGAATCCCTTAACGCTCTGCTGGACAACAGTATTGCCATTCCCTCCCAGGTCAGAGTTGTCGGGTTTGGCAATCACGACGCCGCGTCGTTTAGCTATCCAAAAATCACTACTGTTAATTGCCCTTACAAATGTATGGTAGAGGAATTGCTCGAACGCATCATCAAGAATAAAACATCCACCAATACCTTCTTGCCCACGATTGTTCGCCGTGGCAGCTAGCGCTTAGCGATTGATTCAACCACAGTGAAAACTTGCCTAAATAGGCCTTATCACAGCCAAAACCTTTCTAAATTACCGATGAACCAGAACGAAAAAAGCCCCTCAACTGAGGGGCTTTTTGATGGTGCTTGATTTAGAACATATAGGTGACACTGCCACCAATGAATCGCGTCCAATCTCGAGGGTAGAATCCTCGGCCAAACCCTAATGTGTTGGTGTTGCGGCGAGTAGTATATTCCTTATCAAATAAATTCTTAACAAAGAGATTAAATCTGAGATTATCTTTGCCAATACCCGCGTAAGCATCCCAAATACCAAATGATGGATTCGATCTTTCATCAAACGCCAGCTCATTTACCGTTTGTGTAGCTTCACCCTCATATCGATAGACGAGCCTGATACTGCCGTCCCATCCACCAACTTCATAGTCTTGAATTAATGAACCAAGGAACTGCTCTTCAGCGTTATTCGGGAAAGGTAAGCCGGACAAATCTAAGCGATTTTGGCCAGCCACAATTGAACAGCGGTCTGCAAGATTACCACCACTTGTGTCCTGCCCTCTTCGAGGACAACTGATTGGTGCATTGGTGAAATCTTCATATTTCGCTTCGTAATTTGCATAACTTGCCGTAAAGCGCAAAGACTCATTAATATCGAGGATCATATCTGCTTCGAAACCGGTAGAGCGGGCTTCATCTGCGTTAACAAAACCGGCAAAAGTTAACCCTTGGTCTTCGTCAATAATGCGTACAGCTCGAACCTGGTAGTCTTCTACTCTCATATCGAAGTAGGTGATATTAAACAGCAAGTTGTTATCGAAGAAAGACGTTCTAAAACCGATTTCAAAATTAGACGATTGCTCCGGTTTCGTAGGGAAGTTATCTACGTCATCCGGATTGGTATTAGTCGTTACAAAATATGAAGAACCTTTGTAACCCGTTGAGTAGTTGATATATCCACGAATATCGTCAGTAAAATCATACCCTAACACGGCCTTGTAAATAGCATGTGTGTCTGAGTCAGAGAAGGTCGTTGGGTCCGTGCGTCTGATAATCAAGCTAGGATCTTGCTGTGCGCGATCAAACACCTCCGCATAGGTATCCAACCCGACACCATCAGATGGCGTCGCCAAATCCGTTCGTGCGAAACTGGCTTCTCCGTCTTCCTTGAGTACTCGGAAGCCAAATGTACCGTCTAGTTGATCCGTGAATTGATATTCAAGTTGGCCAAATATCGCATAGTTCGTGAATTGAGTTGAGAAATCACCACCATTTAATAAGCGACTTGGCACCAATAAAGAACGGTCATCAATACCTGTTGCAGCATAGTTGGCCAAAAAGGCGTTGGCTGAGCCACCTGTATAACAGCCAGCCAAAACGCCATTTTCTATCAACCCGCGGCGTCCTGCGATACAACCGTCACGGACTTCTGAACGCTGCCCTTTTGTATCGTGATAAAACAAACCTACGATCCAATCGAGTTTTTCATTGCCGAAGGAACTAAGACGAATTTCTTGTTGAACCACCTCTACTGACTCATTGCCACCAAATGCCGTGCGCTCCACAGGGAAATTAACCGTAAAGAATGTCGAGCTGTTCAAAAGCTCGAAATCTCGAAAGCTGCCGATATAAGAGAGGGTCATGTCATCATTGATATCATAATTCACCTCTACAGACGCACCTGAATTGTCCGTAGAGCCAAAGTTACCCTCAGGATTTCTTGCGGTAACAGGGTTTCCTGCTTCCTCAAAAAATGACTCTGGGTTAATCCTATTGTAAGTCGTCCCTTCAATAGTGCCATCATCGCGAACATTAATAATAGGACGCGGACCGAAATCTAAATTGATACCGCCGATGCGAGTAAATGCACAGCAATTGGTTTCTCTCTCAGAATGCTCTGCTCTAAATAGCACACTGAGATCTTCGCCGTTGTCATACAGTAATTGTCCCCGCAAACCAAAAACATCATCTTCGCCGATTTCATAATTCTCGGCGCCCGGCAGTGTATTTTGAATCCAGCCGTCGACTTTTTTGTGTTGTGCATTGACCCTAAGTGCCCATGATTCACTCAGTGGCACGTTGACGTGCCCGCTTACTTCTACGCCATTGTATTCGGTTAACTCCAGTCTGGCTTTACCGCCGAATTCATTTAGATTCGGCTTTTTGGAAACATAGTGTATGAGGCCTGTGGAAGTGTTTTGTCCAAACAAGGTACCCTGTGGCCCTCTTAAAGCCTCGACTCGCTCTAAATCCGAAATTGCCAAGTTCAACATAGACTGTCTCGGAAGTACTTCGCCATCTATTACAACTAAGTTAGACGACTGGAGACCAATAGAATTGGTAAACGTGCCAATACCACGCGTTTTCAAGGTAGTAGTTCTAATTTCAGTGCTGTCATCAACGCCAAATCCCGGCAAATACCGCACCAGGTCAAAGCCATCTTCGATATTGTAATTTTCCAGCAGGTTACCTTGAATAACCTCCATGGAAACAGGTACTTCTTTTAAAGCCTGTTCGCGCTTTTGAGCAGAGACGAGGATGACTTCAACTTCATCCTCGTCCTTTTCAGTGTCTATTTCATTCGCTTGTGCCAAAACCGATTGAGCAAGCAAGCTTAAAGAAAAGCCTGCTAAAAGCAGTGTGTTTTTAGTAGCAGTGTGTCCCATAACATTCCTTAACAAGATTACAACGAACCAACGTTATATAAATATAAACATATGATGTTTGCATTATCAAGATGTAAATGAAATGTTTATGTTATTCGTAATTCATAGACAAACCTTACTCAAAATAAAAATAAATCCATTAAAATCAACCACTAATGAAAAATATTGTGGTTTAAACTTTCGAAAAAAGGAAAATGTTAACTAAAAAAGAAAAGAAAGTTGTAAAAAAAATGTGTATTTGGCCAATTGCCTTCGCATGGTAGAACGCGACTCCTGTCCCAAATACAGTGGTATTTTACATGTATCGTTTGACCCAAAATGCGAAAAATACAACTTCGCATTGGCAAGAGTCGCCATTCTTCACATTCAAAAGAGAATAACAGCCGAAGCGTCTAACTCGTCAAAACCAGACTCGCTCGATAAACCAATACAGTCCAATGAGCGCGATAAGTGCGGAACATGGTGCGACTAACCATCGCTTATAAGCAGGGTGATGTCTAAAGCGCCAGGTCAGTAGTGTGGCGACGAACAATATGGCCAATTGCCCTATCTCGACACCAATATTGAAGGAGATTAGCGCGGTTATCAGGTCGTTTTTGGGCAAACCATATTCAGTCAACACCGAAGCAAAGCCCAAACCGTGCAGGAGCCCGAAACAAAATATTACCAGTGCCCGCCACCGCTGAGGCTTATCAAACACTATGTTTTCCAATGCTACCCAAACAATAGATAACGCGATGAGCGGTTCAATGACACTAGCGGGTATGGTTACCCAGCCTAGTATGGCTGCACCCAGTGTTAGCGTATGCGCTACGGTAAACGCAGTGACTTGCCACAGCAGAGTACTGATGTAAACCGCCGACAGGTAAAGCCCCAAAATAAATAGGATATGATCGAGCCCTTTAGGCACTATGTGCTCAATACCCGACTTCACGTACATCAGCACTTTATCTGTAATTGACATGGCATTGAGTTTGCGTAAACGTTGACGTTCTAGCGCAGCGCGCATTTCGTCATCCATTTGGCCCTTTACCAGTCGCAACTGTCCATCCTCTATATCTAAGATAATGTCTTCATCTTGAGGGTGGCCATGCACGCAAAAACTGAAAAGTAGTAACAGGATGGAAAGTGTCGTTTTCATGATCATTCTAATAAGAAAACGGCCCGATAATTCGGACCGTTACTAGGCCGCACTAGTCGGCGCTGCCATCCAATCCCCGCACCTTCAACAGAGCATCGATTTCAGGTTTACGGCCTCTAAATTTAATATACAAATCCATCGCATCTTCCGTTGAGCCTTTCTCAAGAATATGTGTGCGATATTTATCTGCCAACTCTTGATTAAAGACATCACCCGTTTCTTTAAACGCCTCAAAACCGTCAGAATCTAACACAGCAGAATGCACATAACTATAGTAACCAGCTGCATAGCCACCGGCGAAAATATGAGAAAAATAGGTAGAGCGGTAACGAGGGGCGATTTCTGGAATTAAGCCAATCTTTGCCATGGCGTCGGCTTCGAATTTACCAGCGTCTTGTATGTCGTCTTCTACCGTTAAAGTATGCCAATCCATGTCCAATAGCGACGCCGCGAGATACTCAGTATTCGCAAAACCTTGATTGAATTTAGAGGCTTTTAATAGCTTGGCAATCAACTCGTCGGGAATAGTTTCCCCCGTTTCATAATGCTTGGCAAAGCTCTTTAATATCGCTGGTTCACTTGCCCAGTGTTCGTAAATTTGAGCAGGAAACTCAGTAAAGTCGCGAGGCCCTGCGGTCCCTGACATACTCTCGTACTTCACATTGGTAACTAATCCATGTAGTGCATGACCAAACTCATGGAACAAGGTAGTAACGTTGTCGAAGCTCAGCAATGCTGGGGTATCACCTACCGGCGCAGGGAAGTTACAGACATTAACTACCACAGGCCTCTGGCGGCCATCTAGGTTGGACTGTCGTTTAAAGCTACTCATCCAGGCACCACCACGTTTGTTGGAACGCGTGAAATAATCGCCCATAAAGACGCCCAGGTGGCTACCGTCTTTGTCTTTGACTTCCCAAACTCTGACGTCAGGGTGGTAAGTGGGAACGTCGTGTAATTCAGTGAACGTCAGGCCCCACAGCTTATTAGCAGTATCAAACGCACCATTTAACACGTTGTCCAATGTCAAATAGGGTTTGATGCTGGCTTCATCTAAATCGTATTTGGCCTTGCGCACTTTTTCCGAATAGTGCCACCAATCCCACGCAGCAAAGGTAAAATCGTTGCCTTCAGCGTCGATAACGGCTTGCATATCTGCTACTTCATTTTTCGCTCTTGCAAGAGCGGGTTTCCATAACTCCATGAGCAATTCATAGACACCATCTGGTGTGCTTACCATGCGGTCTTCGAGGATGTAGTCTGCATGGGTGTCATAACCCAATATCACAGCTCTTTCTGCTCGCAATTTTGCTAGTTTTGCAGCGATAGCCTTATTGTCAGTTTCATTGTTGTTGTCTCCACGCATGACATAAGACTTATAAAGCTTTTCTCTTAAATCACGACGGGTCGACTCGGTTAAAAAAGCATACATATTGCTTCGGTGTGGTGTAAATACATACTTATCTGTGTACTTGGCTTTATCCGCTTCAGTTTCTGCTGCCTCGACTTTAGCCGCTGCTCGAGCGGCAGCTGCGTCAATAACGCCCTGCGAGAGGCCATCTAAATCAGAGGCATCTAAAACCAATTCAAAGCCGTTGGTTTCTGCAAGTAGGTTTTGGCCATATTCAGTCGTTAGCTTAGCGATTTCACCGTTTAACTCTGTCAGCTTCTGCTTAGCTTCTCCTTGGAGCTTAGCGCCTCTTTTGGCAAAACTCTTGTGAGTTTCTTCCAAAAAGCGTTTTTCAATGGAATCTAGCTCAAGCGTATCGCGCATTTGCCACAGTGTATCGATCCTTTCAAACAAACCTTCGTTTAACGTTACTTTATCGTAATGAGCTGAAATCAACGGGCTGATTTCACGTTGAAGCTGTTGCAACTCGGGGTTAGTGTTCGCACCTGTCATATTGAAGAATACAGCTTGTACTTTGCCGAGAAGTCGACCACTGCGTTCCAATGCTTCGATCGTATTTTCAAATGTTGGTGAATCTGAGTTGTTTACGATATCGTCAATGTCTGCAAGGTGTTCCGCCATTCCCTTTTCAAAAGCCGGCATGAAGTCGTCGTTAGATATCTCAGCAAAAGGTGGAATTTCAAATGGTGTTTGGTAAGTCGAGAAAAATGGGTTAGTTGCTTCCTTTTTTACCGCTGCTTCTGCCGCGCTTGGCTCTCCTGCTTGTGACTGCTCGGCTTGTTTAGAACAAGCGCCCAGCAAAGATACCACTGCCGTAGCAACCAATGTTGTGCGCCATGTTTTCGTTTTATTTAGCATACCCTGCCCCCTGGTAGATTCATTTATAATTTTATTTTCATAGCAAGCGACAGCACACTCTCGCCGCCATTTTGTTATAACATAACAAAATTAAATTTACTGCACATTCGGATCAATTGCACATTCTGTTGGATAAACACACGTCAGCTCAGAGGGGAGTGAAATTTGATGATTTTGAGAGGGCATTAGCTATCAACTTGATGCTATCTGCTGTAACTCGCAGTGAATACGTATGCATCCAACCATTAACATATTTAACAACAATGCAACATTTGCCAAAATACCGTCAGTGATTCACAAGGGATGTTGAACAATGAAGATAAAACGCTTTCTGCTCGCTGGACTTTCGCTATGCTGCATCAACGCTAATGCTGCGCTGATTGATGTAGCAGCGGACAACGCGAATAACTATGGAGACGCTTGGGCAGGCAATGGTGGTTTTGGTCTCGAAGGTTGGTCTTTTAATCGCGACTTCGCTGGCGGTAGTGCTGGTCAATTTCTCGCATCTAAAAGCAGCAATGGCGATCTTAACCACATAACCACGGCGCCCGACGATAAAGCTTGGGGCACTTTTGCCAATGGCCCGGGGTTCAATCAATTTGAAGCGTATCGAGGATTTGGCTCCAATAGCCTATCGCAAGTCGGCGACGTATTTAGGTTGTCGTTCGAACACGGCGGTATTCAAAGCGGCGGCGCTGTAGGTTTTACGTTACGCAATGGTAACCAGGCCTCATCTATCGGCGATTACAATGCAAACAGCCGATTTGAATTGAGCTTTCTTGGCGGAAGCAATACCTACAGCATTTTTGATGGCAGTGGCCAAGTCGACACAGGTATCGGTTTTACTGATGCGGGCTTACATATCGTATTCGAACTGACCAGCGCATCGACATACCGTCTCGATATCTTAAATGCGTTCAATCCAGCGCTAAACCCATTTTCAACCACTGGCACCCTGTCCGGATCGGGCTCAATAGACAGCGTATCGCTATTTAACCGCGATGCAGAAGAAGCGAATGCCTATTTCAATGCGCTTTCCATCGCGCGGCAAATGCCCAATACTGCAGTGTCGGCTCCTGCCTCTGTAGCCATATTTTGTATTGCATTGATAGCACTGTTCAAGCGCAGAAAGATTTCCCTGAATAGCTAATCACGCATTGGCAGCAAGCAAAAGCCCCTTTTTAGGGGCTTTTTTTGTGGATGATTTTCACCTCGTTCATAACTTGTAGTTATGTTTCTCGCACAAAACCGAATTGGCGTCTTACCTTCAAATAATTCATGTTGTTGAAGACACTAGCAAATGATACAAATTAACGTCTTCCAATCGATAAAACGCACCGCGTGTGCTCTTGTTCATACCTAGGGAAAAGCATGAAAAAAACATCCCGACTATTAAGTCCAGTACCCATTCTCGCCAAGGTCCTTACTGTTGCGATACTTTGTTCCTCTCATCAAGTCTTCGCCCACGGTCACGTTAAAGAAAGCGCTGCAGTTATTCAATACGACACCATACATCACCCGGTCATAGGCAAAAATGGCATGGTTTCAAGTCAGCGAATGCTCGCCAGTCAAATCGGTGCTGATATTCTCTCTCAAGGCGGAAATGCTGTCGACGCCGCGGTCGCGACGGGAATTGCCTTAGCCGTCACGCTGCCAAGAGCTGGAAATTTAGGTGGCGGTGGCTTTATGCTGGTTCACCTTGCCGAAACCGATAAAACCATTGCTATCGACTATCGTGAAATGGCACCTAGTGCTGCGCATCGAGATATGTTTTTGGATGCCAATGGCAATGTTGATAACAAAAAGGCTCGGTTTAGTCATGCATCTTCAGGCGTTCCAGGCACGGTTGCCGGCTTATCTCACGCGTTGGCAGAATATGGCACAATGAGCTGGAAACAAGTTCTCCAACCAGCCATAAAACTGGCGGAACAAGGCATAGTCGTGTCTTATGATTTGGCTGAAAACTTAAAAAGCAGGCAGGCATGGCTGACCGCCAATCCAGCTACCGCAGAAGCGTTTTACAAAGAAAACGGTGTACCTTACGAGGCTGGTGAAATCCTCGTTCAGCCTGATTTAGCCAGAACACTAAAGCGTTTAGCGCAAAATGGGCCTGACGAATTTTACCACGGGGACACTGCGACCTTGATTGCCAACGAGATGGCGCGTCAGGGCGGACTAATTACCAAAAAAGACTTAGCTAACTACAAAATTGCCGAAAGAGAGGTCATTCGCACTAACTACCGAGGCTACGATGTCGTCTCTATGCCACCCACTAGTTCTGGCGGCGTTCATATTGCACAAATGCTCAACATTCTGGAACATTACCCGGTCAAAGAAAACGGTTTCGGTAGCGCCAAAAATCTTCAGTTACTGACAGAAACCATGAAACTGGCTTATGCGGATCGCAGCGAATACCTTGGCGACCCAGATCATTTCGATGTACCAGTTAAGGGCCTAACAAGCAAAGCCTACGCTAAATCACTAACATCGCGCATATCTCTCGAGAAGGCCACGCCATCAAGTGAAATTAAACCCGGTACCCCTGCGCCTTACGAAAGTCCAGATACCACCCATTTCTCGGTGATGGATAAATTTGGTAACGCCGTATCCAATACTTACACGCTCAATTTTTCTTATGGTTCGGGTATTGTGATTCCGGGTACGGGCATGTTGATGAACAATGAAATGGATGATTTCTCATCTAAACCCGGTGTTCCCAATGGCTTTGGTTTGATTGGTGGCGAAGCCAATTCTATCCAGCCGACCAAGCGTCCTTTAAGCTCGATGACACCGACTATTATTTTGAAAGACGGCAAACCTTATGTGGTGGTTGGCAGCCCAGGTGGTAGCCGTATCATTACGACGGTACTGCAAGTTATCGTTAACGTCATTGATCACGAAATGAATATTGCCCAAGCGGTCAACGCGCCGAGAGTTCATCATCAATGGCTACCCGATAGGCTGCAAATGGAGCCTGGCTTCAGCCCCGATACGATAGCCATACTCAAGTCGTATGGGCAAAATGTCAAAACCAGCAGAACCATGGGAAGTGTGCAATCCATTATGTATAAAGACGGCTACTACTATGGTGTTTCGGACCCCCGTAGACCGGGCGCTGGCACAGTCGCTGCCGAATAGACATGGACAGTACGGTGTGCTATCTCGCAGAGATAGCACACGCTAGGAGAAATGGTGGAGTCGGCCGATAAGCCGGGTTCTGTCGTGGGCAATCATTCCTCTAGGCCAACAATCGCTCGTTGGCTCAAGCAACCTACCCGCCTCCCGCGCGGGCCACACGTATAGGAGGCCTATTTGGTCTTGCTCCGGGTGGAGTTTACCTTGCCACAAACTGTTACCAGTTGTGCGGTGCGCTCTTACCGCACCCTTTCACCCTTACCGGCGCTATGCGCTTAGGCGGTTTTCTCTCTGCTGCACTTGTCGTCGACTTTCGTCGCCCAGACGTTATCTGGCACCCTGCCCTGTGGAGCCCGGACTTTCCTCCCCTTTCTTGCGAAAGCAGCGATTGCCTGGCCGACTCCGGCGCGCAGTATACAACAGACAAGATAAAATGCGAGTGCAGTCGAGAATGTTTCAGTGACAAAAAAGCCGGCGGATGCCGGCTTTTGGTAAAACGTTAATCGCTTTACTCGGGAAGAACCGCATTGTGATATACGTCTTGAACGTCATCACAGTCGTTTAGCATGTCCATAAATTTCTGGAACATTGGCATATCTTCTTCACTGATATGTGCTTCAGTTTGAGGCATGAAAGTAATTTCTTCAGCATCAAATTTGATGTCTGCATTGGCATCAGTCAACGCCGTTTTCACCTTGAAGAATTCAGTGTTAGGGGCATAGACCGTGATCTTGCCGTCTTCACATTCCACATCAGTCACGTCAACGTCGGCTTCCATTAGTACTTCAAGTATGGCGTCTTCATCGTCACCAGCGAAAATGAAAATGGCTTGGTGATCAAACATATGGGATACCGAGCCTTGGGCACCTATTTTTGAATTAGTCTTGGTAAAGCAGTTACGAACATCTGTGATGGTGCGATTCGCGTTGTCTGTTAAGCAGTCAACAATGACCATACAATTGCCCGGTCCAAAACCTTCATAGCGCGAAGGTGTGAAGTCTTCACCAGCACCACCCGCCGCTTTATCGATGGCTTTTTCGATTACATGACCAGGTACCTGGTCTTTTTTGGCTTTTTCCATCAAACGACGCAATGACAAATTCGTATCGGGATCTGTGCCCCCGTTCTTTGCACAGACGTAAATTTCTTTACCGTATTTAGAATAAACCTTCGTTTTAGCGCCAGCAGTTTTCGCCATAGACGCTTTTCTTACTTCAAATGCTCTTCCCATCTTTTGTCTCTTCTTGTGTGCTCCAATCGCCTATTGTGTGATGTCACTCATTTCGACACCACAGGCCCTATAGTGAGCGACGCCACTACAAACTTGTTGCGGATTTTACCGACTTTCGGCTTGAGATACCAACCCCAAGTATCAATACTATGGCAAATGCTCTAACGCCAAGTAATCCATCGACTGCATTTCCTTTAAGCGGCTCAGGCAGCGACGAAATTCAAAACTCAGCAAACCTTCAGTGTAGAGATCTGACAACGCCACTTCAGCCGACATTATCAGTTTTACGTGACGCTCGTAGAATTCATCAACCATGGCAATAAAACGCCTTGCGACATCATCATTGCTTTGCCCCATTTGCTTCACGTTACTTACCAATATGGAGTGATAGCAACGGCTCAATTCTATGTAATCACTCTGGCTACGAGGACCTTCACAAATCTCCGTAAAATCAATCATCAATACGCCATCGGCGTTGCGGATAGTTTTTAACGCACGGTGATTGATTTCTATCACCTCACCTTTTGACCCTTTCTCTGGCGAAAGCTGTGTAAAGTACTCATGTAGATTCGTCGTTGCGCATTCATCAAGGGGAAAGTGGTATATCTCCGCTTGCTCCAACGTACGCAATCGATAGTCAATGCCGCTGTCGACATTAATTACCCGAGTATTCTGATTAATCAGTTCAATGGCTGGCAAAAAGCGGGCTCGCTGTAAACCGTTGCGATAGAGTTCATCTGGCACAATATTGGACGTTGCAACCAATACAATCCCGTGACTGAACAACTCCTCCATCAAGGTTCCGAGGATCATAGCATCGGTAATATCAGAGACAAAAAACTCGTCGAAACAGATAACTCGGGTTTCGCGAGCCAGTTTGGCAGCAATCAGCTTTAACGGATCTTGCTCTTTGTCGAGCAATTTCAATTCGTCGTGAATACGATGCATAAAGCGGTGGAAGTGAACTCGCATTTTGTTGCCAAATGGCAAGCAATCGTAAAACGTATCCACTAAATAGGTTTTACCACGACCCACACCGCCATAAAAATAGATGCCCTGAATACTTGGCTTTCGCATTCCTTTGCCGAATGCTGACTTAATTTTAACTCGCCAAGTCAGTTTTTTGGCGGGCTGAGTCAGTTCTTCATACAAACGCTGAAGTTCGCGTACGGCGTTTGCCTGTGCATCGTCTTTGTGGAATTCTGGCTGTGCCAAGTCCTCTTGGTATTTTTCCCAAGGTGTCACGGGGTTACTGCTCCTACCTTAAATCTAATGTCAACAAAAAGTGCGCTGCACCGACCTGCTTGAAATTTACCATTATGACCTTAATTTAACATCAATTCACGGTAGAATCCCGAGTCATATAGTGCTGTTGCTGATCTTTGTCACACTTTCTGACAGAAAACCGTGTGACATGAGACGAAAGAAGCAGACAAAAAAGTGCTAGCTCGCTCACCTCTTGCTATAGTCAGGCTAGGGCACTTTAAGTTGTATATTGATAGATCTGGAGAATTCAATGGAAGTATTAGTTTCGGTTGCCTTGTTACTCGTAGGTGGTGTTATCGGTTTCTTTATCGCCCGTCACCTATACGTTGGTAATCAAAATAACCAAGCCGTTGCCCAAGCCGAGCAAACGCTAAAAGAAATGCTCGCTCAACAAGCGGAACATCACATTTTTCAAACTCGCCAAACCATCAGCGCTATTGAAAAACAGTGCGATAACCTCAAACAACAAGTTAACGACTATGAAACGGTTTTGTCGCGTGCGGACGAGGACGAATTGCCTAAAATGCCATTTTTTGGTGAGCAAGCAACCTCTTACCTACGTAACAATGTAAAAAGCAGAGAACAGAAAGTGAAATCTGTGGCTGATACGCAACCAAGAGACTTCTCAAACGGCCCTTCTGGGTTATTCGTCGGTGCGAATGAGCAATCTACCGCAGATTCAACCAAAGAATAGGAACTTTCAAACTCGCTTTAAGTCTTTGTGATTAAGCAAACGCATAAATGATGAGGAGTGTAAGCGTTTATGAATAAATATCTTCGCCAGTTAGTGTTGGTCTCCGGTGTTGTGGTTGGGTCATTGACTTTGATATCACAAGCAAACGCTGCGATACCCTTTTTCTCAACTGATAAAGATGACGTTCCATCATTAGCACCAATGCTGGAGAAAACCACACCTGCGGTTGTCAGCATTGCAGTGTCAGGGACACAAACTTCACGCCAACAAGTGCCAGAGATGTTTCGTTACTTCTTTGGCGGCCCGCAGGAGCAAGTCAAGGAGAGGCCATTTAGAGGGCTGGGCTCTGGGGTCATTATCGATGCCGAAAACGGCTATGTTGTCACCAACAATCACGTTGTCGACAAAGCCGATGAAATTACGGTTAAGTTAACTGATGGTCGCGAGTTTCAAGCCAAAAAAATCGGTGCAGACCCGCAAAGCGATATTGCCTTGTTGAAGATCGACCCTGACAATCTAACAGCACTGAATCTCGCCAACTCGGATAACTTGAGAGTGGGTGATTTTGTAGTGGCTATCGGTAACCCTTTTGGTCTTTCGCAAACCGTGACATCGGGAATTGTGAGTGCGTTAGGTCGCTCAGGTCTTAACATTGGTGGTTACGAGAACTTTATTCAAACTGACGCAGCGATTAACCGCGGTAACTCTGGTGGTGCGCTTGTTAACTTGAGAGGTGAGTTGGTCGGTATCAATACGGCTATTTTCGGCCCGAACGGCGGAAATGTAGGCATTGGTTTTGCTATCCCGAGTAATATGATGAACAACCTCGTCTCGCAATTGATTGAATTCGGAGAGGTTCGTCGAGGATTGTTGGGCATCATTGGTGACGATGTTGACGCGGGTTTAGCTGAAGCAATGAACTCAGATGTCAAAAAAGGCGCGTTTATCAGTGAAGTACAACCTGACTCGGCAGCTGAACAAGGTGGCCTACAAGCGGGTGATATTATCACTGAACTGAACGGTCGCACTGTGTCTAGTTTCCAAGAACTACGCGCCAAAATTTCTAGCATGGGAGCGGGTGCAGAGCTCGAAGTCACGGTTATCCGTAAAGGCGACCGCATGAAGTTCGATATTGTGTTGGGTACGGCACCTGAGCGTGAGCTGACTGCTGAAGAGATGCTACCAGCACTGGAAGGCGCGACCTTTGCCAATGGCGAAGACAGCAAAGGCAATGCTGGCGTCCGTATTACTGGAGTCGAAGCGAACAGCCCTGCTGCGCGAATCGGTCTGGAAGAAGACGACGTCATCATTGCGATTAATCGCCAACGCGTCAGTAATATTGCCGACCTCAGTAACGTCCTAGACGGCGCAGAAGGCGTAATCGCCTTGACTGTACGACGTGGTAACGCAACACTTTATCGCGTGATTCGATAATCCAATCGGGGGCAACTCTGCCCCCGCTTTTTGTTCCATTTCTAGCCGACTTTGCAAATCTTTGATATCCTTAATCAAAATACAAACTTGTGCCCATAGCGCATTATCACGTCGGATTTCAAAGTTACAGTGACTGGCAAACCTATAATCAGTTTCATCGCACGCTCTATCTTTATCGGGCTAATCGTGGCAGGCCTATTGCTGCTCCTTTTACCTGATCTAAGAACACAAAATACATTGTCTAGTGGTTGGTTCTCGTCGTCTTCTCCAAGCCAAAATCGCGAGTCGTTCTTCGACGCCATTAGCCGGTCAGCACCGGCTGTGGTGAATATCTACAGCGTAAGTATTGAACAGGACAATGGCCTTTTTCGCCGTCAACCGAGGGAAAGAGCGAGTTTGGGGTCTGGGGTTATAATGACCGACAATGGTTACATCATGACCTGTTTCCATGTGGTCAATGGCGCTGACAGTATTTTTGTTGCGTTACAAGACAGCCGTGTACTCGAAGCCCAAATCGTTGGCAGTGACCCGTTGACCGATCTGGCAGTTATCAAAGTCAATGCAGACAATTTGCACGTTATTCCGCAATTAGAAAAAACGGATATCAAAGTTGGCGATATTGTTATGGCAATTGGTAACCCCTACGACTTGGGGCAAACTATTACACAAGGTATTGTCAGCAGAGCGGGTCGTTTCTCAGGGTTGGCCAATTACAACGACTTTATTCAAACTGATGCGGTACTCAATCAAGGCAACTCCGGTGGCGCGTTAGTCGATAGCAATGGTTACCTAGTGGGTATCAATAATGCGAACTTCCAGATTCGTGATGGCCGTCGTCGGGTGCGTAACGTCGATGGTATTAATTTCGCGGTTCCTTACGAACTGGCGAAACGCATCATGGAAGAAATCATTACTAACGGTAAAGTCATACGCGGTCAAATGGGATTTGTGGGTAGTGAATACCGTGGTCGTCCGGGTATTCAAGTCACAGATGTAGCCGCTAATAGTCCAGCAGAAAGGGCGGGATTAAGACGCGATGATGTGATATTGGCCATCGATGGTATTCGACTTGAAACCGCATCAAAGACGTTAGATATGATAGCCGAGACCGCACCTGGTACGGTAATGACGCTAGAAGTTAGCCGGGGTGGCGAGCTGATCACACTAAAAGCCACTGTGGCTGAATTGGGTGTAGCTGAATAACCGGCGATTGAATTGGTATCTACCTCTTACAAAAAACCACCCTTAAGGGTGGTTTTTTCATTAAGTACGTGTCATTCCGCCACTCTTTCGATATTGGCCCCTAAACCACTGAGCTTTTCTTCAATTCGCTCGTAACCGCGGTCCAAATGATAAATGCGGTTTACATGGGTTTCACCTTCAGCAATCAGGCCAGCGATCACCAAACTTGCAGACGCGCGCAAGTCGGTAGCCATGACAGGTGCGCCTTTCAACTTCGATGAGCCTTTTGAAACGGCACTGTTACCCTCAAGTGCAATCTTTGCTCCCATGCGCTCAAGTTCTGGTACGTGCATAAAACGATTCTCAAAGATCGTTTCCGTTGTCACTCCGGTTCCCTCTGCGACACAATTCAAAGTAACAAATTGGGCCTGCATGTCAGTTGGAAAAGCTGGGTGTGGCGCGGTTTTTACATTAACCGCAGACAACACGCGCTCACGCATGTCCAACTCAATCCAGTCGTCACCAGTAGAGACTTCTGCACCAGCTTGCTTGAGTTTATCAAGTACCGCATCTAGCGTATCTGGCGCTGCATTTAAGCAGCGAATGTGGCCACCTGATATTGCTGCTGCAACCAAAAAGGTGCCCGTTTCAATGCGATCAGGTAACACCGAATAATCACAACCATGTAAGGTATCCACACCCTGAATATGGATACTGTCAGTACCAGCGCCAGTAATCTTGGCACCCATCTGATTCAAGCAATTAGCAAGGTCAACAATTTCTGGCTCGCGAGCCGCATTTTCTAGGACCGTCTCACCATCAGCGAGTGTGGCAGCCATCATCAAGTTTTCGGTCGCACCAACGCTAACCATGTCCATGAAGATACGCGCACCTTTGAGGCGACCATCGACATGTGCTCTGATGTAGCCTTCGTCCACTTCAATTTGCGCACCCATACGCTCTAAACCGTCCAAATGAAGGTTTACAGGGCGAGCACCAATCGCGCATCCACCGGGTAACGATACATTGGCCTTGCCGTGTTTGGCCAACAGCGGCCCCAACACTAAGATTGAAGCTCTCATAGTACGCACTAACTCATAAGAGGCCGTGACGCTTTGAAGCGCACTGGCAGTGAGCACTACCTCGTTGTCTTGGCAAGGTGAGACTTCCACCCCCAACTCCCGCAGCAATGCGACGGTAGTCTTGATATCTCTTAAATTCGGAACATTGGTATAGCGACAAGTACTGTCCGTTAGTAAGCTTGTCATCAATAGTGGCAGTGCAGCGTTCTTTGCACCTGAGATTGTTACATCCCCCTGAAGCGGCGGGCTTTTTCTAATTATGAGTTTATCCACTTATCTCTTGTCCACTTATGAGGGGATATGGAACTGACGCTCGCGCTGCCAATCTGCTTCTGAAAAGGTTTTAATAGAAATCGCGTGCATTGAGCCGTCCGCGATTTTATCTGAAAGTGGTCCGTAAACCGCTTGTTGTCGCTTCACGCGGCTCATAGCATTGAATTGGTCACTAACAGCAATAATCGAATAATGCGAGCCTTCGCCTTTTACGTAGACTTCAGTGAGGTCTAAAGCCTCTTTCAAAATTGCTTCAATTTCTGTGGTATCCATCGTTCTCTCTTACTACCTGAATTAGCGATGACTCATTGTAACGGTAAAAGGCGGTCAACGTCGCTGATTTTTGCTAGCTTAATCAATTTATCTGGCGCATTAGCCAAGACGGCTTGAACCTTAGCCTCCTGCGCTTGACGAATAGCGTTAATCAACCAGGCGAGCCCAGCCGTGTCGACAAACTCTACCTGTTCCAAATCTATTACGAGTTTTCCAACACTCACCAAGTTCTTACGCTCGTTTTGCGCTAAAGACAGCCAGAGGTCTTTCTCAAGTGTTTGGTGTTCCAAGCGACCCGACAGAGACATTACACCCTCTGCCGATAATCCGAAGGTGTTCACTCTGTAACCTCTTGGCTGGCGTCATTTTGAAGTTTAACCGGTTGTTCAATTTGGCTCTGCATAATGCTGATAACCTTATCGATCCCTTCCTGACGTAGAATCGATTCGAACTCACTGCGCTGGCTACTTAACAAGCTGATGCCTTCGGCAACCATGTCGTAAGCTTTCCACTCTTTAGTCTTTTTACTCTTGCGCACTTTAAACGCAATTTTGATTTCTGGACGCTGAGGGTCCAGTATCAGCGCACGAACCGTCACGGACTTTTTGCCCTCGATATCACTGCGCGGCTCAAACTGTACAGTTTGATTGTCGTAATAGCCCAAAGCAATGGCGTACTTAGTGATCAGGTATTCACGGAAGACTTTGACGTACTCACCGACTTTGTCTCGTGGTACGGATTTGAAATGTTTGCCCAACACCATATAGGCTGCAAACTGATAATCGATATACGGCAGAAGTTCTTCTTCCATGATAGTGCGCAACAGCTCTGGATCAGCTTTAATCGCGTCTTGCGAGTCCTTCATACGGCCAAAGGTTTTTGACGCCACCTCTTCAACCATCTGATAAGGGTTGTCTTTTGCTATTTCAGCTTGTGCAGCACTCACTGACACAAACCATACCATTGCGATGGCAAATAACTTTTTCAATTCAATTACTCCTAACCTAAATGTAATTCTGTGCGTAAAGGCCGCGTTTTATTCGCTGTCGCGGCTAAACAAAAACTGTCCGATGAGGTCTTCCAGCACCAACGCGGATTTCGTATCTTCGATATAATCACCGTCACCAAGGTTATCGACCCCATCAAAAGAAAAGCCTGGTTGCATGCCTACGTACTGCTCACCCAGTAAGCCAGATGTTAAAATCGAGACAGAAGTGGTTTCAGGGAAGTCTGCATAGGTCTGAGAAATACTCAGCTCAACAACAGGTGTAAAATCCTCGCTATCCAAAGTAATGGAAGCGACACGACCAATGGTAACCCCGCCGACTTTTACCGCTGAGCGCTCTTTCAAACTGCCGATGTTGTCGAACTTTGCGTAAAGGGTGTAGGTTGCACCATCGTCTGTCATAGCTTGGTTAGCAACGCGCAACGCTAATAACAACACAGCGCCTATTGTCAGTACGACAAACAATCCAACCATCAGTTCCGTTTTATACTTGTTCATAAACTCCCCCTACTCGATTCCGAACATCAGCGCTGTCAATACAAAATCCAGCCCTAGTACTGCTAATGAAGAAAACACCACGGTTTCCGTGGTTGCTTTGCTGATGCCCTCCGAAGTAGGAAGACAATCATAACCTTTAAATATGGCAATCCAGGTCACAACTAAGGCAAAAACGAGGCTTTTTACTACCCCATTTACCACGTCTTGATTCCAATCAACCGTAGACTGCATGATTGACCAATAACTTCCCGCGTCGACGCCAAGCCAATCGACACCAACCAAATGGCCGCCAAGAATACCGATCGCACTAAAAATAAGTGCCAACATTGGCATGGAAATCATACCCGCCCAAAACCGCGGCGCGACGATTCGACGCAATGGGTCGATTGCCATCATCTCTAAGCTGCTAAGTTGCTCCGTTGCTTTCATCAAACCAATTTCAGCAGTTAACGCAGAACCCGCTCGCCCAGCAAAAAGCAAAGCCGTCACAACCGGGCCAAGCTCTCTTAATAGAGAAAGTGCAACCATAGGGCCTAAACTCCCCTCTGCACCGTAATCCACTAAAATGGTGTAGCCTTGCAAGGCCATGACCATGCCGATAAACAAGCCTGACACCATAATGATTAATAGAGACTGAACACCCACCACATACATTTGCTTGATGGTCAGACGAATATTTTTAAACTGTGGTAGCGCAAGTAATGCGCCCGCTAACATTAATCCTGCACGGCCAAACGTGCTAATTTTGGCGATAGTTGAAGCACCTATTGCTTGTATTGCCTTCATGACTTCACTCCAAACAGGGCTTCGTTCAAATCACTCGCGGGGAAATGGAATGGCACTGGACCATCGGCATTGCCTTGCAGAAATTGTTGAACCAATGGAGACTCGCTGTGTTTGATATCGTCAGGTGTGCCCTGACCGATAATTCGTTTGTCCGCTAAGATGTAGACATAATCCGCAATCGTGAGGACTTCTGTTACGTCATGGGTAACAACGACACTGGTGAGACTCAATGCATCATTGAGCTCTTTGATCAACTTGACCAGCACGCCCATCGAAATGGGGTCTTGGCCGGCAAAAGGCTCGTCATACATTATCAAATCAGGGTCCAGCGCGATTGCCCGAGCTAACGCCGCTCGCCGCGCCATACCACCAGACAATTCGCTAGGCATTAATGTTTTTGCGCCGCGCAAACCCACTGACTGCAACTTCAATTGCACTATGGTGTCGATAACGCTTTCACTTAACTTGGTATGCTCTCGCAGTGGATACGCCACGTTGTCAGCCACCGACATATCGGTAAACAAGGCGCCACTTTGGAATAACATGCTCATTCTGCGCCGTGTTTTGTACAACTGACTGCGACTCATCTGCACAATGGAGTCACCGTCGAACTTAATGTCTCCACTATCAGGACGAAGTTGACCACCCATCAATTTCAACAGGGTAGTTTTACCGATACCGCTTGGCCCCATCACCGCAGTGATTTTACCTTTGGGCACCACGATAGACACATCGTCATAGATTACCCGGTCGCCTCGGGTAAACTTCATGTTGTTAATTTCTACTAAGTTATCCATGTATTGGTATCATCACTCAACAGCTCGCCTTACCCATGCAAAAATATGCATTGCAGGGTAAAACGTCAGGCCGTGAAAAAAGTTCACTGACCAGTGTAATTTGTGGTTATTGTATTCGTTTTCAAGCTTTCGGTACGATGCAAATAGTTACAAGTTATGTGCTGGCGTTCTAACCCACACAAATGACCGAAGAAGGATATTATTGATTTATAACAGGAGCGGTATGTATCACACTTTATTTGTGCAATATTTTGTTCATCCATTGAACCCAACGTCGCGTTCCTGTGCCAATTATATCCTAGGCTTCTACTTTAGTCTCATACTTTATCACTGCATTTTCTAGCACAGCGAAAATCATACAAAAATTTACAACTGTTTACGTCTGTGCCCCATTTGTCATTGACCACTCAAACTCAGTTATTCGTGTATTTTTTCCGCTAAAAGAACTAAGACCGGAAAACAGTACAAATCATCGCGAATTTACCATAGGAAAACGCGTGAGTTTTTGCGACAATCGGCCCAAGATCAAAAGGACACGCTCAATTGTGCTATTTCAAGTCGCCATCTTTATCATAGGCTTAGCCGTTTTAAGCTGGGCCGCAGACCGATTCGTTTACGGTTCCTCAGCATTAGCAAAAAACTTTGGCATCTCGCCAATGATGATTGGACTCACCATAGTTGCAATGGGCTCTAGCGCGCCTGAAATAGTGGTATCAGCTGTCGCCTCGTTAAACGGTAATATGAATACCGCGGTCGGTAATGCGATGGGCTCGAACATTACCAATGTTGGCTTGGTTTTGGGCCTAACAGCGCTGATTAAACCTTTGATTGTGTCTTCCACCACCTTAAAGCGGGAGATGCCTGCACTTATTTTGATTAGCCTTATTGCCATATTTTTCCTCATAGACGGTGAACTTGCTCAATATGAAGGCATCATACTTTTAGCACTGTTTGGCGTTACCATCGCTGGCATGGCATGGCTATCCATTAACGTTGAGAAAAACGACCCCTTAGTGGCGGAAACAAGCGACGAGATACCCAGCGATGTTTCAACAAAATCCGCAGTATTCTGGGTAGTCGTTGGCCTAATACTGTTGCCATTGAGCGCCAACTACATGGTAGAAGCGGCGGTATCCATCGCCCATTACTTTGGCTTAAGTGATTTGGTGATTGGCCTAACTATCATCGCGTTAGGAACGAGTTTACCTGAGCTAGCTGCGAGTATCGCCGGAGTGATGAAAGGCGAAGATGATCTGGCGCTGGGCAATATTATCGGCTCAAATATGTTTAATTTGTTAGCCGTTCTGGGTATGCCGGGTTTACTCGCCCCCGGATTAGTTGATAGTAATGCGTACGAACGTGATATATTTGTTATGTTGGCACTTACGTTACTTATGTTTGTATTTAGTTTTAATGTCAGGGGAACAAGCCGAATTAACCGCTTTGAAGGCGCTTTTCTCGTCGCAGGTTTCCTTGCTTACCAATACTGGTTGTTTTATTAATGAATCACGCTTCTTTCGCGCAGTCTGCTATCCGAGTGATTGATATCGAATCTCAGGCTATTGAGGCACTAAAATCGCGTATCGACCATCACTTCGAAGACGCATGCAATATCTTGTTCGAGTGCAAAGGTAAGGTCGTAGTGTCTGGCATGGGGAAATCAGGTCATATCGGGAATAAAATCGCCGCCACCTTAGCCAGTACAGGCACCCCCTCATTTTTTATGCATCCCGGTGAAGCCAATCACGGTGACTTGGGCATGTTAAGCCAAGACGATGTTCTCATTGCAATATCTAACTCGGGGGAAACTGGCGAGCTGTTGAATTTATTGCCGGTCGTTAAGCGCTTGAACGTACCGACAATTGCATTGACCAATAGTGCGACAAGTTCATTGGGGCAACACGCCGATGTTGTACTGGATATCAGTGTTGATAAAGAAGCTTGTTCGTTAGGGCTAGCGCCAACATCAAGCACTACCGCGACTTTAGTGATGGGGGATGCACTGGCTGTCGCCCTGCTGGACGCAAAAGGTTTCACCTCCGAAGATTTCGCATTATCTCATCCTGGTGGTAGTTTGGGACGCAAACTACTTCTGAAAGTCAATGACATCATGTTAACGGCTGACGATATGCCCTTGGTCAATCTCGATGCAAGCGTTTCAGAAGCCTTGCTCGAGATATCCAAAAAAGGGTTGGGGATGACAGGCATACTCGATGACAATGGCATACTTGTCGGTGTATTTACCGACGGCGATCTCAGGCGTATTCTCGACAACAAGGCTGACATTCACGCAACCAGCGTGAGTGAAGTGATGACGAAAGGTGGCAAGACGATTCAAGAGAATGAATTGGCAGTAGAAGCGATCAACTTAATGGAAAGTCACAAAATCAGCGCTTTGTTTGTCACAAACGATGAAAATAGAGCAGTAGGCGCCTTCAACATGCACATGCTACTCAAAGCCGGAGTGTTGTAATGACAATGGTAAAAACACTCTACACCGAGTTAGATTCCGCTCTCTATAGCAAATTGTCCTCACTCAAATTATTGGTTTGTGACATCGACGGCGTGTTCTCAGACGGTAGAATTTATCTCGGTAATGATGGCGAAGAGCTCAAAGCATTTCACACTCGAGACGGATACGGTGTTAAGGCGCTGATTAACTGCGGCGTTGAAGTCGCGGTCATCACTGGCAGGCGTTCAGCAATAGTTCAGCAGCGTATGCAATCATTAACGGTAAAGCACATCATACAAGGTCAAGAAAACAAAGCTGAAGCCATCCTTGAGTTGATACAGTCTTTGGGCTTAGCCCCAGAGCAAGTGGCTTCTATTGGTGATGACATGCCTGACATTGGCATGTTTAACCACAGTGCGGTCAAGATTGCGGTCAGCGATGCGCACCCCATCGTTGCCAGCAAGGCTAACTGGATAACACAACATCGTGGTGGATTTGGTGCAGTAAGAGAAGTTGCCGACACCATTCTTCAAGCGCTTGACCGCTTGGAAGAACAACATGGGGCGAGCGTGTGAACAGACTTGGCCTGAGTATTTCCGCGCTTTTTGTGTTGGCATTGCTAATGTACTTGCCAACGTTTATGGAAGAGTCGCCGACAGACCAACAATCCGCTAAAGTGGACGCGTTGAGGCCAGCGTACTTGGCAAACAATTTAACCACGACTATGTATGACACAGATGGTAAGTTGAATCATGAGGTGTTCGCTACCACAATGGAACACTACGACCTATTGGGTTTCGTGCTGTTTCAAAACCCGATGTATACCGTATACGTGGGTGAAAATGAATCGCCATGGCAGGTGACAGCAAAGGAAGGGACACTTTATGACAACAACTTGATTCAGCTAGAAACAGATGTTGTCATAACCAATATGAGCGACGACGATTTTGTTCAGACAATAAAAACAGAGTTTATCGAAATCGACTTGAACAAAAAAACCATGACGTCGGATCAGCCCGTGGTAATAATCGGCGGGCAATACGTTATAAATAGCAATGGCTTCAATGCCGATTTGCATACCAGACAATACGAGTTAATTGATCATGTACAAACCACTTATAAACCTGGCAGCTAGTTTACTGGCCCTCAGCGCTAGTACTTTTGCACTGGCTGACGAGACCGACTTTACTAAGCCGATAAAAGTCGACTCAGCGTCTCAGTTTGTTGATGGAATTAACAAAATATCACTGTTCAAAACTGATGTTTACATCACCCAAGGCTCGTTAGTTATCGAAGCGGATGAGGTCGAAGTGGTTGCCACTGATGGCGAAGGCAACGAAGTATTCATCGCGCGAGGCAATCCCGCGAGCTATACCCAGCAAGTCACCGACGGTAAATCGGTGAATGCCAAGGCCAATGAAATTCGCTATGAAGTGAGCAAACGCAAAATTTCACTGAAAGGAAATGCAGAGCTACAGCAAGACACCAGTATGGTGCGCGGTGATACCATTACCTATGACATGGAAAAAGAACAGATGTTGGCACAAGGGTCGGAGCAACAAAATGGCAGAGTCACTACTGTGTTTAGGCCTGAAGCCATCAAAGATCTGACCGACCAAGTCGAATCTAAAGACGAAGATAAAAACGACGAGGACCAACCAAAGTAATGGCTACATTAACTGCCTCTCATTTGGCAAAATCCTATCGTTCTAGGCAAGTGGTACGCGATGTGAGCTTGTCGGTATCCAGTGGCGAAATCGTTGGACTACTCGGCCCAAACGGCGCGGGTAAGACGACAACGTTTTACATGATTGTTGGTTTGGTGCCACTGAACAAGGGTAGCATCCACATTGATGACAACGAACTGACACACCAACCTATGCATGAGCGCGCGCGCCAAGGTATCGGTTATTTACCTCAAGAAGCGTCTATTTTCCGCAAAATGACGGTACACGAAAACGTCATGGCGATTTTACAAACCCGAAAAGACTTAAACCGTCAGCAACAAGAAGAGGAAGCTGACGCTTTGCTGGACGAATTTAACATCAACCATATTCGCAACAGCAATGGGATGAGTTTGTCGGGTGGAGAACGGCGTCGAGTGGAAATTGCGAGAGCGTTGGCGGCCAACCCACAGTTCATATTGCTAGATGAACCTTTTGCTGGCGTCGACCCCATTTCGGTAAACGACATAAAAAAAATAATTCAACATCTGCGCGACCGCGGAATTGGCATCCTAATAACCGACCACAATGTGCGTGAAACCCTTGATGTTTGTGAAAAAGCCTACATTGTTAGTCATGGGGAATTGATTGCTCAGGGCTCCGCAGAGCAAGTTTTAAGCAATCAAAAAGTAAGAGATGTATACCTAGGAGAGCAATTCAAGCTATAGTTAGTATAGCGGGTTACAAATGAGCCAACAGGAACCGCAATTCGGACTTGCACTCGGTTCATTGTTTAAGGTAAAAAAGCAGGAAAATGAGAAAGTTAAGACGTAGATGAAACCTTCTTTACAGCTAAAGTTTAGTCAACAACTCACAATGACCCCTCAGTTGCAACAAGCGATCAAGCTTTTGCAGCTCTCTACGCTCGACTTGCAGCAGGAAATCCAAGAAGCACTCGACTCAAATCCACTCTTAGAAGTCGAAGATATTGGCGATGGCGATCAACCGCAAAAAAGTAACTTAGACAGTGAAAACGATGCCACTGCCGAAGCTCCTGCACCTAGTTCAGATAATATTGAAACCTCTGATGCATTAGAAAAAGACGGGTTACCCGACGAACTTCCTATCGACAGTACATGGGATGAGTATTATTCAGCGTCTTCGGCCCCTGCACCTATGGCAGCATCAGATGACGACCAAGTATTTCAAGGCGAGACCACCGACGATATCCAAGCTCACTTGCTTTGGCAGATGGGTCTGACACCATTTAGTGATATCGACCGTGTAATCGCAATGGCGATTATCGACTCAATCGATGAGTCAGGGTATTTAACGGTAACCGTTGAAGATATTCTGCAAAGTGTGAATACCGATGACGAGACAGAGGAACTTATCGAAGAGGATGAAGTCGAATGTGTATTGAAGCGAATTCAACAATTCGACCCCTTAGGTTCAGGATCTCGGACGCCGCAGGAATGTTTATTGGTGCAACTCAATCAGTTTCCCCCTGATACACCTTGGCTAGCAGAAGCAAAAATGCTGCTAACCGATTACGCGGATTTGCTCGGTAGCAAAGATTACCGAACACTGATGCGTAAGACTAAGCTAAAAGAAGACCAGCTCAGAGAAGCAATGGTGCTTTTGCAAGGGCTTAATCCTAGACCGGGCTCAGCGTTAATTACCAAAGAGCCTGAATACGTCATTCCGGATGTATCAGTCGCGAAGAAGAACGGCCGTTGGGTGGTTGAACTCAACCCGGATAGTTTGCCGAAACTCAGCATTAATCAGCAGTACGCTGCGATGAGTAAAAGTGCGCGAAGCAGCAGTGATTCACAATTTATTCGCTCACATATGCAAGAAGCCAAGTGGTTTATCAAAAGCCTAGAATCGAGAAACGATACGCTGATGAAGGTGGCAAATTGTATTGTCCAACAGCAAATGGGTTTCTTCGAACACGGTCCAGAAATGATGAAACCAATGGTGTTAAACGATGTAGCAGAAATGGTCGATATGCATGAATCCACCATCTCTCGCGTTACGACCCAAAAATATATGCATACGCCTCGCGGTATCTACGAGTTGAAGTATTTCTTCTCGAGCCACGTGGCAACGGAGTCTGGTGGAGAATGTTCGTCAACCGCGATTCGAGCGTTGATCAAGAAACTGGTTGCCGCTGAGACCCCGAGTAAACCATTAAGTGATA
Organism: Alteromonas sp. 5NS40-0096; assembly: GCF_057544385.1. NCBI lineage: Bacteria > Pseudomonadati > Pseudomonadota > Gammaproteobacteria > Alteromonadales > Alteromonadaceae > Alteromonas > Alteromonas sp. 5NS40-0096. Next base: position 276,893 of record NZ_BAAJLQ010000002.1, on the reverse strand, counting down.
GTAAGATTGCTCAATTGTTGGCCGACCAAGGAATTAAAGTTGCCCGGCGGACAATAGCAAAATACCGGGAGTCTCTCTCGATTCCCCCGTCTAACCAACGAAAAAGCCTGATTTAGGCTCCACCTATAAGGAAGACGAAATATGCAAATAAACCTTACTGGTCATCATGTTGAAATAACTGATTCTTTGCGTAACTATGTCGACACCAAGTTCAGCAAGCTAGAACGTCACTTCGACCACATATCTAACGTGCATGTTATCCTCAATGTCGAAAAACTTAATCAAAAAGCAGAAGCTACGATGCACCTTAGCGGAGCGGAAGTGTTTGCCTCATCGGAAAATGAAGACATGTACGCCGCCATCGATAGTATGGTAGACAAGCTTGATCGCCAAGTGATCAAGCATAAGGAAAAACTGAAAAGGCACTAACCCTATCTGATGGATATCACAGCCATAGTCAGCCTGGATCGCACGCAATGTGCGGTCCAGTGCAATAGTAAAAAACGAATTCTAGAGATTATTAGCGAAATTGCCGCTAACAATCACCCGTCTGTTGAACAATCTACCGTATTGAGTGCACTGTTAAATCGCGAACGTATGGGAAGCACGGGAATCGGTAATGGTATTGCTCTTCCCCATGGCAGACTAGCAGGCCTGGAGCGGGTAACCGCAATTATTGTCACCAGCACGCCCGCGATAAATTTTGATGCCATCGATGATCAACCTGTCGATATCTTTTTTGCTCTGCTTGTGCCAGAAGAGCAAACCGAGGGGCATTTGCAGACATTAGCAACCGTAGCGGGTAAACTAAGCGACAAATCGACCGTTAAAGCGATTCGAAACGCCAAAACGAGTGACGACATTCTTCAAGCATTAGCCTAACGCACCATACAGGGAGACGGGGCCGTGAAACTAATTATCATAAGTGGACGTTCAGGCTCTGGGAAATCTGTAGCCTTACGCGCATTAGAAGACTTAGGCTATTATTGCGTAGATAACATTCCTGTTAACCTTTTGCCGACACTCACGCACACTGTGGTGGATGAATACGACCAAGTCGCCGTTAGTATTGATGTTCGAAACTTACCAAAAGATCCCGCAGACCTTGTAGAAATACTGGACTACATGCCTGACACTTGGGATATGACCATCGTCTACATTGATGCCAGTGACGACATTCTAGTTAAACGCTTCAGCGAAACACGCAGATTACACCCCTTAACCAAACTCAATAAGTCCTTGTCTCAGGCCATTAAAGCCGAATCCGGGTTACTCGCCCCTATCGCTGAACGCGCCGATTTGTATATCGACACTGATGGCTTTTCCATCCATCAACTGGCTGAGCTCATCAGAGAGAGAATTTTAGGCAAAAAAAGTTCTCGTTTAGTACTCGTATTTGAATCATTCGGTTTTAAACACGGTATCCCCAAAGATGCGGATTACGTGTTTGACGCCCGCTTTTTACCCAACCCTCACTGGGAACCCGATCTTAAGCACCTCACTGGCCTTGATGTGCCTGTTGAAAATTTTCTCGGGTCTCAACCCATCGTTCCTAAATTCATATTGCAAATACAAAACCTCATTGCCACCTGGTTACCTCACCTCGAGCGAAACAATCGCAGTTACGTGACGGTGGCAATCGGTTGTACAGGTGGTCAACACAGGTCAGTATTCGTCGCGCAAAGTCTCGCGAAAATTTTTGAAGAGATACACCCGGACGTACAAATTCGACATAGGGAACTGGACCAATGAATCGAGTCGAAAAACAACTGACTATCGTTAATAAACTCGGACTTCACGCCAGAGCAGCGACTCAACTCGTTCAGCTAGCTAATCAGTTTGATGCAAATGTGACGCTGCACAAGGGCGATAAAGAAGCGAACGCCAATAGTGTATTAGGCTTAATGATGCTTGAAAGTCATCAAGGCGAGCAAGTCAATGTGGTAAGTGAAGGCAACGACGCGCAAGCGGCAATGACGGCCATTGAGACGCTGATTGCTGGTCGTTTCAATGAAGACGAATAACATTTTCCAAAGTATCACGAAATTATCACGGGTGTAGTCGGGTCTTGTTAGCCAGCAGCAGTTAACAGGACCTACAATGAAGCCATCTTATTCCCCGACTCCAATACTTTTCGCCATGGGCGTATCGCTTTTACTTATCGGTATCACCATGTTCTCAGGAAACCTTGGTGGCTTGAGCAAAGTTGCCTCCTTCTTCTTGGATTTCAACGAGCAATCTTCTGGGCTTATTACCACTGGTGTTGCCAGCGTATTTACCATTTTGGGAGCATTGTCATTTGTCGCTATTCGTATCAACGCACTGCGCAAATGGCTCGGATTGGCGCTTGTCTCTTTCAGTATACTGCCTTTACTGACACTGTTTTCAGACATTCACTGGATCGATAGCTTAGGCGGTTTCCCCGCTATCGGTTCGGGTCAGGGAATAATTAAATACGTAGCCCTACTGGCTCTGGGGCTAACGTTAATTCCTAATTTTCTTTGCGCCCACCAGCTGCGTTGGATCAATTACTTTCCTGTCGCATTGGTACTGCTATGGATAGGCGGAATGAAATTTACTTTGCTAGAAGCCCAAGGTATCGAAGATTTAGTGGCCACATCTCCATTCATGTCTTGGATGTACAGCTTTATGGATGTGCAACAGACATCTAACGTCATTGGCGTTTACGATATCATCGCATTAGTGCTACTCGGTTTTGGCCTGGTGTATCGCAAATTCCTGTTGTTCGGCGTGCTCATGAGCGGTGCGGTTTTTGTTATGACTCAGACCTTTTTAGTTAGCTTTTCAGCGTCAGTAGACCAAGGGGTTTTAACCGGTACAGGTATCTTCATCATCAAAGACTTATGGTTCATTGCTAATTTATGGGTGCTGTTTACATTGGAAGATGACGATATCGACTGTGACCCTTTCTTTGCGAGAAAAGAAAATTAAAGATTGTGTAAAGGTAACGAATTCTAGATGACCAAGTGGCTGTGATTTGGGTATGCTAGCTCTGAGTGAAATAAAGGGGCGAACCAACCATGATCAGTCACCTGCGTCTTTTGCATTACTGTCATCGCGTTATCACTATCGTCATTGCAGCCGCACTTTGCATCAGCTGCGGTGGAGGCTCAGGCAGTGACAGCCAAAATGTCACGACTTCCCCTGTCTCCACTCCGCCAGTTTCTTCCCCATCTTCCAGCCCAGTGTCAGAGACGCTGTACTTTCCACCTAACGATTCGTTAACGTGGTCGACAACATCGCCAGAGTCGCTAAATTGGAATCAGAGTGCGATTAATGAATTGATGTCACACCTAGCCAATGACGGCACCCGAGCCTTTATTGTGCTCAAAGACGGAAGAATAATCATTGAGGAATACTTTGGCTCCACACTGAATGGCGGCAATGACTTTGATGCCACCAGAAATTGGTATTGGGCATCGGCGGGAAAAGTTCTCACCGGCTTCACTGTTGGCTTGGCCCAACAGGCAGCGTTTTTAACCATCGATGAGTCTTCCGCAGAGTACCTCGGCAGTGGTTGGGCACAACTGACTAGCGAACAAGAACAAGCCATCACGATAAAGCATCACCTAAGTATGACAACAGGTTTAGATGAGTCTGTAACTGATAGTGACTGCACACTAACTTCCTGTCTCTTATTCCGCAATGCACCGGGTGAACGCTGGGCCTATCACAATGCCCCTTACACCTTGCTCACACAGATTATAGAAAGTGCAGTAACCAGTGATTTCGAAACGTTCTTCAATAATACCCTTAAACAGCAAATAGGTATGGATGGCTTTTGGTATTCACCAGACGATAGCGACAACCTGACCTTCTACAGTACCGCACGTTCTATGGCGAGATTTGGCTTGCTAATGCTCAACAGAGGAGATTGGAATGGGCAGCCCATTCTCGAAGACAAAGCGTATTTCGACCAAATGATAACAAGCTCTCAAACTCACAACCCTGCCTACGGCTACTTGTGGTGGTTAAACGGTAAAGCAGCCTTTATGGTACCCGCCACAGGACAGGAATTGTATGACGGCAGTATGACAAAGAGTGCACCCAATGATATGTATGCCGCATTGGGAAAATCGGGGCAGTTTATTAATGTAGTCCCCAGTCAAAACTTAGTCATCGTGAGGATGGGAGAAAGTACAGATGACGCTCGAGTTGCGGTTTCGGTGCAGAACCGGATATGGGCGATATTCAGCCAAGTACTGACTTCTGACTAGGGTGTATCAACTGCGTTTAAGCTAACCCAAAAAGCCAGCCGCACATCACGGCGGCCAACTGTTTTCACGATTTAAATAATGGGAGTGACTTTCTCAGTCTCAACTGTAGGGCTGGGTATTGTCTCAGGAGGCAATACAGTAGGCTTAGCGTTGTTGACTGCAGCCTTATCTCGCACGTTCTTTTGAACTGTAATAGCGGCAAACATACTCAGTGTAAAAGCCATGCCGAAAAAGCCTTTTTCACTCAACAGTAAGTCGGCGTTGACCAATCCAATTACGAGTAATGCAATCGCACTGGCCGTAGAGACACAGGCTGCAATAAAGTATGCTTTGGTCGTGGGAACCGCTTCCATCTTATCGCGAACCGTTTTTTGTAGTGAAACCACAGAAAACAAACCCAATAACATAATGGTGAGGTAATACCCTTTTTCGTTTAATGCCATCGCGGCATTGAGTAGCCCAATGAAGTAGGCGCCGACGCCAGTAATAAGTGCGACAATAGACGCGATGACAAAAGCTTTAGTTGGTTTTTGAATATGAGTCATTTCGCTCTCCTAAATCGTTTTGATGTCATCGACACCGCGAAAAACTACCGTTGTGGTCGATAAGTCATAGGTATCCATGAAATCACTGATGCTACCAAATGTTGCAGTTACCACCTTTCGGTTGTGGTCCTTTAACGTAATGCCTTCACTGAACATGCTGCCCAATGTCAATTTTGCGCGACTGACTTTCAGCTCTTCTGGCTTAAAATAAGCGTTGACGTTCGCTTTGATTCTGCCGATGTCGGTAGTTGAGTAAACAGCCGCATTAACCAAATCCAGTGTATATTCAGTGCAATTTTGACGCTGACTGTTAAACGGGTTAGCAATCACTGAATAGTTAGGGTTGTGTAGCGTTTTCGCTTTGTCTTCGCTGTAAAGTGCGATCAATTCGGTTTGCAATTCCACAGTAGGAATTATAATACCGGCCTCTAATGCATAAGCGCCCCAGAAGAAATCAACCGGATAATCAGTAATCAGATGACTCACATCTTGATCTTGGGCATCTTGATATAAATTGTGAATCGCATAGCCTTTGACGATCTCGCCATTGCTTAATTCAATACTGGAGTACACTGCGATTGCAGTATGCGTAAAGCGTACTCCCTCTGGTAAATCTGCTTCCGGTCGCCCTCGACGAGCGATAATGAAAGCTCTAGCGCCCTGGCTAGCAGCAAAATGTTCAACATCTTTAGAAAAGGTTGCAATCGCTTCTGGGCTGAACTTCGGTTCCGTCGGCTGTTGGCTACCAGCAACACATTGGCCTGCCACAGCAAGAGATAAAATCATCAGTAAAGATTTCATGGGTGGCTCCTAGCGTGTCGTCGTTGTCACTTTAACTTTGTTTGGAGCAGGGTCGACGGTAATAATGGTTTCGGTAATCACAATTGGCTCAGCGGCATGTGCTTCTCGATGACGTCGTTTGCTGTCTTCAGCACTCTCGGCTAACGCATTTCCGCTGGCGACCATTACACTGCCCGTTGCAATGACTGGCACCGCGACTACCGCACTAGCCACCGAAGCCGTTGTAGTTAGGCTGCCACTAGAAGCAAGGACACTGTGCTTACTCGCTTTACCACTGTGATTTACCGAATCATCGGCAAACGCGTTTTGACAAATTACAGCACTCAACATCAATGTTAATAACGTCTTTTTCATCATTCTTTCTCCTAAGTTGTGTTGTTGCCAACGCCATCTACACTAGGTGAGAGAATTAAATTCGTAAACCTTTTAAAAAAATGTAGTATATAGCTACACCACAAGTATCAAATATTAATACCATGAGCCAAATTTCACTCATTTATGACACCCTCAAGCAATGTCTAAGGGAAAATCAACTGACCTATAAGCAAGTAGCAGAAGCACTATCCGTTAGCGAGGCCAGTATTAAACGTAACTTTTCTCTTCAAGCATTCAGTTTGGATAAACTCGAACATATTTGTGATTACTTAGGGCTATCGTTGACCGATTTGTTTGCTTTGTCACAAAAACACCAAACCAAGATCTCTCAGCTGTCTGAACAACAAGAGTTGGAGTTGCTGTCGAACCCCAAGCTACTTCTGGCCGCGGTTTGCGTAAGAGACGGTTGGACATATGAGGAACTGATTGAGCATTATGACATCGACGCGGTTGAGGGTATTAAGCTAATGACGACGTTGGATAAATTGCAGCTCATCGAACTTTTACCTAACAATCATTACAAACTGCTTATCGCTCAAGACTTTCGCTGGATTCCAGGTGGTCCACTTGAGAAATTTATGGAACAAGAGGTCATGGTAAAATTCATGGCACCTAAGAAAAATGAACCCTGGATGTTCCGATTTTATTTACGAGGAAGATATTCCCCAACCTCAATTGCGATCATTCAAAGAAGGCTGGAGCAAATTCGTCAAGAAGCGGCACAACTCAGTGATGAGGATAACACCCTCCCAATTGATGATAGACAACATGTCGGGCTACTTCTTGCGATGCGCCCTTGGGAGCCTTCGTTGTTTGAAAATATGCGCCGACTACCTCAATCAGATAGTTAGCGCAAAGCAAATTTATCGATAACCGTCACTGTTTTCGTTTTAAACCCGATAACATCATCGTTGGCTAATTCCGACAATACGCGAGAAAGTTGCCTCACTGACATGCCTAACATAGCAGCAATAGACTCTCTATTTTGTAGGCTGAACACTGGACCATGTTGTCGGTAAAGATAGCCGAGGTATTTACAGACTTTTTGCTTAGCCGAAAAACGACTGGTCGAATGTAGTGACGCAGATGCATAGAGTTTTTTACTTAGCGCTTTGCACATTAAGGTCAAAAAACATGGGTGTGATAAGGCATATTGGCGTATTAGATCTATCGACAATTTGAACACTACAGCGTTGCCCATGCTAAGTGCATTTGTCATTACGGTTTTATCACTTTCCAAAAACAACTCTAACTCTCCTAAAACAGAGAATGCCGACTCAAATGAAAACACAGCGCGCCCGCCAGATTCATCATAGTGTTCTATTTCAATTTGCCCTTCTACCAGAAAATATAAGTGAGTGTGCGGCCCACCTTGGCTAAACAGCCTTTCCCCTGGTTTCAGCTTAATCAGTTTCATGCCGTCGATAACCGCTTTGGGTAGCGAGAGGTGCAAGTCATGTCGCAATAAATAATGTTCGAACAAGGTTGTCGATGCCGTCTTCATTTTCATTCACCAAAAAGTGACATATATCCTTTTTAGCATAACGGAGCCACATTATGATGGCCATACTTTAATGCTGAGCAGAGAATCGAGATGAGACCTATTCTAATTGACACTGATACGGCGTCTGACGATGCCGTTGCCATATTGATGGCATTGAGAGAGCCGAGCATAAAGGTAGTCGCAATTACGACGGTTGTGGGTAATTGTGATATCGAACAATGCACCCGAAATGCACTGATTTGTGTTGAGCAAGCCAATACCTACCATCCCCCTGTTTATGCAGGAATGACAAAACCTCTGTTTAGAGAGCACTTTCACTCTCTTCATATTCATGGTGAAGATGGAATGGGAGATATGGGCTTACCGGCACCGACACTCACTATTGCCAATAACCATGCCGTGGACGCCATCATCGGCTACGCCAATGAATATGACGGAGAGTTAGAAATTGTGACGCTTGGCCCACTTACTAATATGGCGATGGCAGTGCTAAAAGACCCATCTATTGTAGAGAAAATAAAGCATGTGTATGTAATGGGTGGTTCGGGTTTATCAGCCGGCAATATTACACCAGTGGCCGAATTTAACTTCTTTGTGGACGCAGAAGCCGCCCATTTGGTCATTGAGTCTGGGCTGCCGCTCACGGTCGTCGGTTGGGAAATTGGCATGGGGGAAGCGTTTATCGGCACGCAGGATATCGAGCGACTCAATTCGCTGGGTGAGCTGGGTCAATTTGCCGTGCGTTGTAACAAAGTGTTGATGGCGTTCAATGCAGAGAGGGAGAAACGCATAGGGTTTGATTTACCTGATCCTACCGCAATGGCAGTCGCGCTTTACCCAGATATTGTCGAAAGTGACATCCAGGCATACGGCTGGATTGAATACCAAAGTGAAAAAAGTTACGGCCAATACGTTATCGATTCAACCCACTTGAGCGGTAAACCAGCCAATACACGAACAATTTTAGCGATTAAAGATGGCATGTTTAAGCAAAAACTGTTTTCTCTATTGGCCAGTTCGAAATCGACTTAAATCGAAACAGGGTGGCCTACACCGACATTTGATAGGCGTCTGTAATCCACTTTTTGACCTCCGGATTGAAGTCGTCAAGATGGGTGATTTGAATTCGATGTGTACACATGGTTCCAAACGGGCCGGACGGTTCAAGGCAGCCTGTAATTGCAACCCCTTTAAGTTTTAAACCTAAGTCGATTCGCGTTTTTGTTGCGGGTTTAATCAAGACGAATTGGTGTTTGCGAATCACACTGACTGTTGCTTTCTTAGGCGTGATTATGACATCGCGCCCAAGATCAGTGACAAACTCAATGATGGCGTCATATATGGGCTGTAGTGCCTCCTTGCCTTTGTACTGTAAGGCAACTAAGTCCTCTTGTGGGCTTTGCTGATCATTAAATAATTTGACGATGGTATTGGCAAAGCCATGCGTCACACCGTGCTGCTCTTTGAGAAACTTAACTGCGATAGCATGCTTTTCAAAATCACCGTCAGCCAAAATTCCGAACCATTGTTCCAAACTTTTGCCCGTCTTCTCCGGCATGTTGGCTATCATGGTTTCAAGCGCTTTATCCATATTTCCCCCTCAGGTTGTCATACGAGTGTAGTGGAAAATCAAGAAAACACGATTCCCCTTTAGGGGTTATCATCAACGCGCATTTCGTGTTGATACATCACCATCCAACCGTCGATATAAATTTGAGTAGGTCTGCGTGCAGCGTAAATCACTCCCGTTTGGTGTAACGAAGCAATTTTATCAAATGGCAAAAACAAACGATCGACACGATAAAAATTGCGTAAAGACAAAGCGCGATCAAACTGGAAGTGTTTGGCTGCTGACACCGGGGTGGTATGTGCGATATTGCCCACGCGAAATTCAATACCTTGATCTGTGATCTCCATTACTCGCAGGGGCACATAACGGAACCGCCCGTCAGAGGTGGGGTCCAACTCAAAATAGTCGACCAGAAAAAAATCATTGATCTGCGGTGCTTCGACGATTGCAGCTGTGCGTCTTATTTCATAACTGTTGTAAAGCGCTATACACACAACAAACAACATCAAAACTGTTAGCTCAACATGTTGCGTAGCAATGCGTTTGATCACTCGAATCGGCGCGACGAACGAAAAACCTGAAACGGCATTTAACCATTGCTGCCAATGAAAAGGTAATGTGTATCCCATACTTTGACCTTCCTTGCGTAAGTGAGAATTCTCATCATTGACGTAATTTTGCGCAAAAACAAGTTTTTGTGCTGAATCAGCCCAAAGCCTGTTTCAATTCCTCGAGATAAGGCGCAAAGTGTTGCCACTGATTTAGCCCGCTGCGATAAATAGGTTGCCTTACCTGTTGAGCACTGGGGGTATTGATTGCTCGTTTGGTTTGATAAAACTCGATACATTGCTGTTCAAAAGGCACGTCAATAAAATGAAGCAGCCTATTCACCTGCCCTTCCAGATCATCGACCACATCTTCGTGATTTACTCTCAAGATTTGCCCCGGCAATACCTTATCCCAATGTGCCATCATTCGTTCATAATCACGATAATAGCGCCCCAGCGCCGTTAGGTCGTAACTGAAACTCTGCCCTTCAGCAAACAGTTGTTTATAACCACTGAAACAACAGGCCATCGCCTCTCGGCGGGCATCAATTATCTTTGCATTGGGCAAGATGAGCTTTATCAACCCAATGTGCATGAAATTATTTGGCATTTTATCGATGAAAAGTGGCGATCCCGAACGGTGTTGCTGGGTTTGCTCCAAATACTGTTGACCAAAACGTTGAAAATATGAGTCTGGCAACTGGCTCAATATATCTGGATAGTTATCACCACCCGCATTAGGCTGGCTGAGACGAGCTACCAATGAGAGGATATTTTGCAATTCCATCGTCCCCTCAATTTGACTATGGCTCGCTAAAATTTGCTCTATCAGTGTTGAGCCTGCTCGAGGCAGCCCCACAATAAAGATGGGGCCAGACGCTTGCTCACCCCGCCCTTTCAATTTCTCGAACAGTGCTTGATTAAACACCCTGCAATTTTGGTCAACGGCATTCGATGTCAAATCTGGAGAATAGTGGCTGGCGACATATTGCTTGTCATTTCCCTTTTGATAATAACGAAAGGCATCAGCATAGCTTTTTCTATCTTCGTAGGTTTTGCCAATCGCAAAACACAAATGAACATAATCCTCGCGGTTTAGCCCACCCGCTTCTATCAAAGTACAAGCATCGGTGATTTCTTTGTCTGACAATGAATAAGTCTTGGTATTTGTCAGGCTCCAATATGCATCACCATAATGAGGTCTTGCGGTATAAGCTCTCTGGTAAGCCTCTATCGCCAAGTCAATCTCACCTGAGGTTTTGTAGGCGTGACCGAGTTGTAACCAAAGAGACGCTCTATTGGGCTCTTCCTCCAACACCTGGACAAATAGGGTGATACCCTCGCGATAATTGCCTAAGCCAATTTGTGCAATACCAAGTAGGATGGAAAAATTCGCATTGTTCGCCTGTTGGGCCAGAAGGGCTTCGGCTTGCGCTTTAGCGGACTCGAATTTACCTAAGCGATTTAACAACATCCCATATTCATATCGGGCTCTAACGTGCTGTGGTGACAAGGCTATACAAGTTTCCAAAATGAATTCGGCATCAGCGTACTGTTCCATTTTGACGCCTATCAATCCAAGTAAGTACAAACCATCAGGGTGATGCTTGTGATCTCGTAAGAATTGCCGGCACACTTGGTCCGCTTGCGCCCTTTTTCCATCATAGAGTAGCTGCGCCGCCCCTAATAATGGCTTGGGTAAAGCTTGCCAAAATTGAAGATTTTCGGTGGCATATTGAATACTTTTACTTTCGCCAAGTGATTCGTATGCATGGCGCAACTGTTGCCAACTCGCAATCAATGCAGGATTGACCAAGGTCGCGTCAAAAAACGCTTTTGCGGCGGCATCTTTTTGTCCCACCGCCAAATAACAATAACCTGATTCTTGAAGTGCTCGACCATGCTCGGGTTGAGAAGCAACCACTTTTTGAATGGTAGCAAGTGCCTGTTGAGGTTGATTACTGTATCGCAAGGCCACAGCGTACAGGTATGCCGCTTCGGCAGAATCGACGTCTGACACATCATCGACATGCGGTTTGAGATAGGCGATAGCCCGGATAAATTCAGCTTGTTTCAAGCTTTTAGTCGCGTTTTGAATTGCAACATCAAGGGTATTTTGTGTCATAGGACTGGCGTGCTGTTGACCTGAAAAAGGGGAAGCATTTGCCTCCCCTCTCAATTAACTTACGCTTAACTTACAAGAAATCGTAAGAAAAACGCAACCCAATCGTCCGCGGTCGATTCGTGATGACTTTAGGCGTAAATTGCTGAGTGTCTATATGGAGCGTAGCGCTCTCATCAAACACATTGTCGATATACAACTCTGCCTTCCACTCATCATTTGTTAGACCAAATACAAGATTAGCGATAGCATAATCCCCTGCAACGTAGCGACCACCCTCAAATGCGTTGCCATTGCGGTCCAAGTAATTCACACCCGCGTAGTCCGCTGCAGACAATTCTCGCTCGATTTCCAAGCCAGAGCCTCGTCCGTAGATCAGTTGGCTGGCATCTTCAAACACAAAAGCATCTGCAGTCATATTCATTAAGCGATCGCCCGTGTAGCTGACAGATGCATTAACGAATCCAGTCATGCCATTTTCGAGTTCATAAAAATAGCGAGCTCTGATATTGCCACTAAATTCCGCGGAGTAAGGTAATCGGCTTCCCACTGGCGGCGCAATACCCACCAGCTCAGGATTCAAGCTTACCAACTCAGTGTCGAGTAGGCTAAATGCTGCATCGATAATGAGATCATCTGTTGCCAACCAGGTTATATCGGCATCAAGTCCCCGAATTTCAGCATCGCCAACATTATCAGTGAAGACCAAAAAGCTGATATTAGTTGGGTCAAATCGAGAGGTTTGTAAATCGGTGATTTCAGAGTAAAAGGCGGTAGCATTGACGCGCAAGATACCGTCGAGGAAATCCCCTTTCATACCGATTTCATAGTTATCCAAGGTATCGGTTAACGAGTAAACTGGGATACGGAAATCGGCAAATGCGCCTTCGGTTGAGGTTGCTGGATTACCGCCGACTCGGTTAGTCACCGGAGGCCTGAACCCTTCAGAGTAGTTAGTAAACAAAAGAATATCTTCTGTCACTTTCCAGTCTAGGCCGAATTTAAAAATGGTGTCATCCACCGTCAGTACGCCATCGCTGTCTAACAGAGAAACGTCCAGTTGACCGGCATTAATGGCGTCAATGTAATCTTGCCCTAAACCGGGGAAATTCAGAATGGCTTGTTCACCGGAGCCAAATGCGCGCAATCTGCCGCTCACGTCAGCGGTAGTCGTCGCCCCTTTATACTCATCTTCAATCTCATACCATCGCGCGCCAAAACTCGCTGTCAGTGTATCTGTGATATCAAAATCTAACTGACCGAATACCGCGATTTGCTCGATAGTATGGGTAACGTCGTTAACAAAGCTGACTTCGGGTGAGAACGGGCCACCATTAGAATTGATCCCTTCAGTCCCAGCTAACATGGCACTGTTGTTACGAAACCCTGGGATATCCAAACTGCCCAATTGGAACCGACCAACAGAGGCCACTTCTTGGTCGTCGTAAAACACACCTGCGGTGAGTCGCCATCTCTCTTCTGCGTCAGTGTTGACTCTGAACTCGTGAGTTAGACGTGTTGTAGACGTTTCTTCCAAGTAAAAGCCCGTTGGATCGAAACAAGCTTGCTCCTCCGCCGGAAGGCCCGAATACAAACAGGTATAAAAAGCAGAGAAAGATCCGCCGTTGGTATACCCTGTGTAATCAATGGTCGAATTGATTTCACGATCGAGGTAACCACCGGTATAGACGATATCAAGCTTCTTCAACCTGCCTTCCAACGTCCAGGTCGTTAAGCCAAATTCATCGCTGTTTTCTTCCGGTACAAATCGATTCGCTGACGATGTACCGTCTAGGTTGGGGTCGTAAGCAAACACCCCTTCAGTATCCAGCGTTTGCTCGGTATGCTGGACCAATAAATGCCAGTCGTCATTAATATGGTATGACGCTCCAACACGCGCACCAGTGTAAGTAGCGTCGTTAAAATCGTCCTCAACCAATTCATCGTTAGTCGGTGCACTGATAGCCGTCGTGCTAGGTTCGAGTACACCTGGGCTTCCCGCATAACCCGAAACCCGTCTTATGACTTCTACACTTCCGCCATACCCGCCATTTGCTGGGTCGTTAAGTACATTATCAATCCATCCGCCTTGACGGTCGTTGTACATAGCGACACGAACGGCAAAATCGTCGGTAACGGCAAAATTGAAATAGGCTTCAAGGGTATTGCTCATCTCACCGCCTTTGGTGAAACCTAAATCGGTATCAATACCGGCGGAGAATCCGCTGTGGTCTGGTTTATTAGTGATGAGTCTCACTGTACCTGACTGAGAGCTGGCACCAAACAACGTCCCTTGTGGCCCAGGCAATACTTCGATACGCTGAATATCCGTAGCAAAAATGTCTAAGTTTCTGCCTTGCATAGACACAGGTTGCTCATCCAAATAGAACGCTACTGCGGGCTGAATCGCCTGTACCGAAGACACGGCAATCGAGGTTTGTGTTGTCGCCGCACCGCGAATATAAATTTCGTTTTGCCCTGGCCCAGTACCTTGGAATACAACATTGGGTAAAAACTCGACGTAGTCTTGGAAGTTGTCTACCCCCAAATTTTCTAACGCCTCACCATTTAGTGCTGTCACCGCAACTGGAATATCTTGAATAGATTCGGTTCGCTTTGTTGCCGTGACTTCAATCGTCTCGATTTTAGCTCTGGCGTCGGCATCTGTTTCTTGAGCGTTGGCCGCCATAGACGCCAATGCAGCAAGAACCGCACAACTCAACTTTTTTTTGTGCATTTTTGTGTGTATTCCCTGATTAATTAGATTTGAGTGTAATTATTAGAACTCTATCTATATTAGCGAATAACGACAAAAGGTCAAAATCCGCCCTCCACTTCGAAATCGCCGTATTTTATGTTTTAATTGGAGAATTAGCCTATATACGATTAGTTTTCGCGTAAAAAACGCGCTGAAAAATTAGTTAGAAAAAAATCAAAATTACAGTAATTCAAACGATAACAAGAACCAGTTCATTTAATTTGAAGCATTGTATTTAGGAGCCTCTTCGGTGGTCAAAACACATCTCGCTCGCGTCAATTTGCCCGTCTTCGTATCATCATCCGTACTCATCGCAGTACTGTTATTGTTTGCACTCATTGCGCCAAACACAGCCGATACCATTTTCGGTGCACTTCAAAGCGGAATTATTGACAATACTGGCTGGTTTTATGTGTTGAGCGTGGCCACTGTACTTGTGGTCACGTTATATCTCGGGATTTCTCGATTTGGTGAGATTCGATTAGGGCCTGACCATGCTCAGCCGGCGTATTCACTGCCAACGTGGTTAGCCATGTTGTTCTCTGCTGGCATGGGAATAGGTTTGATGTTTTTTGGCGTAGCAGAGCCATTAATGCATTACCTCGCTCCGCCAACCGCGACACCGGGCTCCGTTGAAGCCGTAAAAGAAGCACTTAAAACGTCATTTTTTCACTGGGGATTTCACGGTTGGGCCATCTACGCCATGGTGGCACTCATTCTTGCTTATTTTAGTTTTCGCCATAACCTGCCCCTCACTCTTCGATCTGCACTTTACCCATTTATTGGCGACAAGATCTTTGGTTGGCGAGGCCATATCGTCGACGTATTCGCCGTCGCGGGTACCATTTTTGGCGTAGCGACTTCACTGGGTTTTGGGTCAGCTCAAGTGAACGCTGGCCTATCCTATTTGTTTGGCATTGACTCCTCCACCACAATCCAGATTGCCATTATGTTCGCTATTACACTGTGCGCACTCGTTTCTGTTTCGACCGGTTTAGACAAGGGCATTCGCAGATTATCCGAAGCCAACATGATTCTCGCCGTGCTGCTGTTAGTATTTGTGCTCGCACTGGGCCCATCGGTATTCCTACTCAAAGCCTTCGTTCAAAATACGGGGGACTACCTTTCGGATATCGTTAGAAATACCTTTAATTTGTTTGCCTATGAAAAAACTGACTGGATTGGCGGCTGGACACTGTTTTACTGGGGTTGGTGGCTGGCTTGGGCTCCCTTCGTCGGGTTGTTTATCGCACGGATTTCCAAAGGGCGTACAATACGAGAGTTTGTGTTAGGCGTGTTGTTTGTCCCAACGCTGTTCACCATGTTATGGATGACTGTGTTCGGAAACACGGCAATACACTTTGTACGAGAGTTGGACGTATCCCAATTGGCCGATATGGTCAATGCGGATGCGGCTGTTGGCATTTTCGTGTTTCTCGAGCAGTTTCCCTTTAGTCAGTTGTTATCGGCTCTCGCTGTCATCATGGTAGTGATATTTTTTGTCACATCCTGCGATTCCGGCGCGATGGTAGTCGATATGCTCTGCTCGTTTGGTAATAACGATACGCCACTGTGGCAACGAGCCTACTGGGTCATCATGATTGGCTTTGTCTCCATGGTATTACTCTTTGCCGGAGGTTTATCTGCCCTGCAAACTTTAACCATAGCGTCTGCGTTTCCATTTGCGATAATTCTGCTGTTGTCTATTACCGGCTTGATGAAATCCTTACGTGTCGAGTTGTTTAAAAAAGAGAGCTTATTGTTTACTGCTTCACCTGTAGCAACGCCAACAAAAACCGAAAATTGGCAAGAGCGGCTAAAGAACATCGTCGACTTTCCTAGCCGTTCTAAAGTTGACCAATTTATTAATGGAGATATCAAAAGTGCGATGGCTAAGGTGGTAGAGGAACTGAAAGACCTACAAATTGAAGCCAGCGTTGAAAACGTCGAAAAAGGCGTGAAACTTGTCGTGCTCCACGGTAGCGAAGAAGACTTTGTATACAGCGTCATTCGACGACGATACCAACAGCCTGAATTTGCGCAGGAAAATATAGACACCGATGACGAACAATCCTATTATCGCGCCGAGGTTCACTTGCGAGAAGGCGGTCAGGACTATGATGTCATGGGCTGGTCTACACACGCAGTGATTAACGATATTATTGATCAGTACCACAAGCATCAGCATTTTCTGCATTTGATGCGCTAGATTTGCGCTTCGTAAACCTAGCTGGGGAGTTTTATGCAAAGAGATGAAGAACTATTAGTCGCACTGCGCCGAGTGATCCGCGCTATTGATATGCGCTCGAAACGCTTGAGCAGAGAGGTCGGCCTCACTGGTCCCCAGTTGCTGGTCATGAGAAACATCGGCAAGTTTCCTGGCATTATGGTTCGACAAATTGCCGAGAATATAAACCTCAGCCCTGCAACCGTAACGTCAATTTTAGATCGACTCGAAGCAAAGGAATTAGTGACGCGAATTCGCAGTACGGAAGACAAGCGCCGCGTTGGCGTCTTTCTTACCGATGGCGGCCTAGCCATTCTTGAGGATGCCCCGCTCCCACTGCAAGAACACTTCGTCAACCGCTTTGCCAAACTCGAAGACTGGGAGCAAAGTCAGATGGTGGCAACCATGCAGCGCATTGCAACCATGATGGATGCAGAAGAGATAGATGCGTCACCGTTACTCGAAGTAGGCAACATTGCCGAAACCAAATAAAACCAAGTCTGACCAGAATAAAATTGCATCATTCAATATGCGGATTGGTGCAATTCAAATGACATAATATGGGTTTATGCGTTACCCTATAACTATTGATTTTCAGTACGTTACACCTAGGTGACCAGTGGCAGAAGCGCTCGAGACCAAATTTGCTCAAAGTCAGTTACAAGAGCTCAACGACTCCTTATCGAGCGGTCGCTTTGTATCTGTGCGCAAAATTCTCCACGAGCTACCACCCAGTGACGTCGCCCTCATCTTAGAATCCAGCCCGAGTAAAACCCGTAATGAATTGTGGGAGCTACTCGATGCAGACTTTCACGGTGATGTTTTAGAAGAACTGTCTGAAGACGTACGTAACGGTATCATCAGCAAGATGATGCCCGAAAGTGTCGTTGATGCCCTTGAAGAGATGGACACCGACGACCTGGCAGAAACCTTGAGTACACTGCCAGACGAAGTTCTACAAGACATCCTCGAATCGATGGATGCACAAGACAGGCACAGAGCAGAAACCGCCTTATCCTACGGCGAAGATACTGCTGGTTTTATCATGAACACAGATACCATTACCTTGCGTCCTGACGTAACGGTAGACGTGGTATTGCGTTATCTCAGACTCAAAGGTGATCTGCCTGAAAACTCTGATACCTTCTATGTTGTCAATCGCACCGATAATCTAGTTGGCTTGGTGCCCGTTCCTCGTTTGCTTACTGCAGACCCAGACTCCCGTGTAGAAGAAGTCATGGACGAGGATGCAGAAGCGATTCCCGCCGATATGCCAGAACGAGAAGTCGCTAGCTTGTTTGAACGTTACAATTGGTTATCTGCCCCCGTCGTAGATGATAAGCAGCGTCTGGTCGGCCGTATCACGATTGACGATGTGGTTGATATCATCCGTGAAGAGGCCGAGCACTCCATGATGAGTATGGCGGGTCTAGACGATGAAGAAGATACCTTTGCACCGGTTTTGCAAAGTACTAAACGTCGCTCGATTTGGTTAGGTGTTAACTTATTCACCGCCTTGATGGCGGCAGCGGTCAGTGACCTATTTGAGGCGACATTGAGTCAAATGGCGGTACTCGCAATTCTCAATACCATTGTACCGAGCATGGGCGGGGTTGCAGGCAATCAAACGCTGACACTGGTTATCCGTGGTATGGCTTTGGGCCATGTTAGCCCGAGCAACAGCCGCTGGTTGATCAACAAAGAATTAGCCATCGGTTTCTTAAATGGTGTGATTTGGGCAGTACTCATTGCATCGGTGATAGCATTGTGGAAACAAGACTTCACCCTCGGGGTCATCATTGCCTTTGCTATGTTGGTGAACATGATAGCCGCGGCGCTATCCGGTGCAACCTTGCCAATTATCATGAAAAAACTAAAGATAGATCCAGCATTGGCAGGAAGCGTAATCTTAACCACAATCACAGACGTCGTTGGTATCTTTGCCTTCCTTGGCACCGCTACACTCTTCTTGATTTAAGATTGAGTAGGTAGCGTTAGACTAAACGCAGTTCCCTCGCCCAACTGGCTCTCAACGCTCAATTCTCCATTGAGCAATAGTGATAACTTTTTACAAATGGCTAAGCCTAACCCTGCGTGTAACGCATTGTCTGACTGGCGATTACTGGCCTGGTATCTCGCGTCAAAAATATAGGCAAGTTCATGTTCACTGATCCCGACGCCGTTGTCGGTGACAAACAAGGTTACCTCGCCATTAGACTGTTTAAGCGACAGTGTGACCTCACCGCCAATAGCGGTGTGGCGAATAGCGTTATCCACTAGATTAGAGAGTACGCGTTCTAGTTTCTCGACGTCCGTTACCACAAAAAATTCATTGTCCAACGGCGACACTTTCAAGGAAATCTGTTTGTTTTCTGCCTTCATTTCGAACTTGTGAGCGATATCGAACAACAGCTCGGTTACAGGAATCGCTTCTTGTGTCAACGTTACCTGTCCGCCTTCCAAGTACGCCAATTCAAATAGCTGATCGATGAGCTTTTTTAGGTTCTTGGCGTTTTTTAACGATGTGGCCATGTAGTCTTCACACACTTCGCGGCTCAAATCATTATGTTTCAAACTTAAGGTTTCTAAATACCCCAATAGATTTGCCAACGGTGTGCGCAGATCATGTGACAAATCTGCGAGTAACATACGCCGTTCTCGATGCCAACGTTCCTGTTCAGCAAACTGGCCGCTGATGTGATTAAGCATGTCGTTAAACGCATTACCCAAGCGAGCAACCTCATTGCGGCTTTGTCTGGGCCTTGGTGGCTGCTGATGATCTGCTAAATTCTGAAAACCGGTTTCGCAAACCGCTTCCATATCGTCACTGAGAGACTTCAACGGCATAGTGAAAAACTTGAACAACACGAGTAGGCACGCGAGTAGAATCCCCAGCCCAGCAAGTAGGATTAAACCCAACTGCTGAAGCTCGTGATCTTGTTTAAGTTGCAACATGATGGATTCGTACTTTTGCGCACCAATAATGACATATAAGTAGCCTTGTAAGCCGTTTTCACTGTGCACTTGGGCAACGGAAAAGACTTTTTCGCCGGTGAGATCTCTAGGATCGTCCCCTAGCAGTGGCAATTGTCTATCGGCACTCAACATATGCTGAATGGGCGCCATATCCACCGACTCTCTCACCACTTCTCCTGGCTTTGCCGAATAGGTAATGAGTTTGCCAGTCGTATCGAGTAAATAAAATTCAAAGTTCGGGCCCAATACCATCAAAGTATGGAAAAGATTCTCTAAGCCTTCGTAATCGTATACGCCCTCAGACAGTATCGGGTTGTCATTGACCAAGTGTTCGGCAAGGTCAATGTGTAACTGCTGTTGTGCTTGATTGTTGACTTGCGCTTGCCAACGCGCCGTCACGAGTAAGCTCCCTAACAATATGAGCACAAAAACGATAGCGATACTCAAGCTTAGGCGCTGATAAAAACACAGTTTATGCAAGAACACTGCGCGCTCCATCAGGGTTAAATTTGTAACCCACTCCCCAAACTGTTTGAACCATTGCTGGATTGGTCGCGTCTCTTTCAATCTTTGCACGCAATCGGTTGATGTGAGAATTGACCGTATGTTCGTACCCACTGTGTTGGTATCCCCAAACGGCATTAAGTAACTGGCTTCGGCTAAACACTTGATTAGGATGATGCGCAAGATACGACAATAACGAAAATTCTATTGAGGTTAGGACTATTTCTTCTTCCCCCCTGAAGACTTGATGTTGAGTCGTATTGATACTCAAATCGCCATGTTGTACTCGGTTGTCTTGCGGGGCATCGTGGGTGGCGAGGGATTTTAGTACTTCAACGCGGCGCAATTGACTGCGCACTCTCGCTTGGAGTTCTCTTATACTAAACGGTTTAGTGAGGTAATCATCGGCTCCCAATTCCAGCCCCAAAACTCGATCGGTTTCTGAGTTTTTCGCGGTCAGCATCACAATAATCTGCTCCGGCTTTTCCATTCTCACCTGACGACAAATGTCGAAACCATTAACCTTGGGCAGTGTTAAGTCCAGTACGATTAAATCGAAATCTTGAGACAGCGCCATTTGCAAACCTTGCTCACCGCAATTTGCTACCTCTACCTCTACGCCAATTTCAGCCATATTTACACGCAATAATTCCGAGAGGTCTTTATCATCTTCAACAACGAGTATCATCATATCTCCAGACTCCCCAAAAATATTGCCTTGTCGTCACAAGGCACAAGTGGTGGCGGGGAGAGGCCAGTATTATCTCGATATGATCAGGCTCACCGAAGGGGTGGTGAACCCAATCAAAAATATGACCGTCCAGCGCCGAAATTAATTGCATGTAATCTTGTTGAGGTATCAAGAACCGGCTGGTCCTACCTCAAAATACAGCACTAAGTATGGCGATTAACTATCCCGAAAGTATCACAAGGAGTTAAGAAATTAGTCACAATGGAATAGACAAGAGACGGGGCGACCCAATGGGAGATAGCGTCAAAGAGAGGAGAGTAGGAAGACTCATTTTTGCCAAGAGAATCCCTACCCGCGTTCAGGCCTTGTTGACTGCATGACAGGTTTGACGCTGTTGTTCAGTCGCGAAATACGTGCTCTTTCATTTCTTGGCAGATTTTTACGTCGGCACAATACTCCGCCGTAGGTCTTGCTAGCAGTCGAGGCACGCCGATTGGCTCACCTGTCTCCAGACAATAGCCATACTCTCCGAGTCTTATTCTCTCGAGAGACTGCTGAATTTTCGGTAGTAACTTTTGCTCTCTGTCGACAATGCGCATGAGAATGGCGCATTGTTCTTCCCACGTTGCTCTATCACTCAAATCGCTGAGATCTGGTGGACTGAGCATCTGGTCTTTAGCCTCTCTGATACGCTCCCGAGTCGAATCATGTAATTCGACAAGTAACTGACGAAAAAAACCGAGTTGTTCAGCGTTCATATATTCATCTTCAGGTGCATTGATTAAGCGCTCTTCTTGCGGTGAATACTGCTTTCGCTTCTTGGTATTCATTCCTATCTCCGTTTTCCAACCTTTAATATATGTTATAACATAACAACCAACGAAATAGATCATTACAAATAATATTGCCTCTCAATTTTGCAGCACTAGGCTAAGCAATGCAGGCTCTGATAAGCTAGTGTTTTTTTGATAAAGGACTATCTATGAAAACATGGCTTAGCTTAGGCACTGTATTCGCACTCATTTTCAGTGCGTACACTCACGCTTCTCCCTCATCATTGGAAAACATTATCAATGTGTCAGAGACGAAACCTTGCTTTTCAGGCGTGTTTGAAAGCTACGATACATGGGTAAACGCACTCGCTAGTAGAAAAAAGCATTTCGATAAAGCCAGATTTCCCTTTTCTAAAGCAGAGTTTAGCCATTACCAATCCACTCTCGATTGTTACTCTTTTACCTATTCTGTAGAGGGTAACCCAGTTATAGGTTTCCTCGTCAAACCGAAAAGTGCAACAGGTGCTACGCCCACACTGATTTTTAATCGCGGTGGAAACGGCAATTATGGTTCGTTGAATATGGGTCGTATCATGCATTCTGTTATGCCGGTTGCAGAACAAGGCTTTGTCGTTATCGCTTCGAGCTACCGCGGTAATCAAAGAGTGAAGTATGAAGACTTTGTTGCCGACAACTCGCAGGACCAGTTCGGCGGGAGAGATGTTGACGATGTCATCGCACTCGTTGATATTTTGAAGCAACTTCCTTTTGCCGACACAGAGCAACTCGGCGTCTACGGGAGCAGCAGAGGTGGAATGCAAAGCTTTTTGTTTGCAAAAAGTTACCCTGATATCACAGCCATCGCTACCGTGTCAGGCAGCGCAGACTTGTATACTGCCGTCACGGAAAACCAAAGGCCGAATTTCACTCGTATGGTGCAAAAACGTATTCCCGATTACGAAACGCATGCAGAATCGGCATTGAAGGCTCGCTCACCAGTCTATTGGGCTGACACCATACCCGATGTGCCAGTATTAATCATACATGCCAAGGATGATGAGCGCGTGTTGTTCAGCGAGGCCGAAACGCTAAACAACGAGTTAACCAAACTCGACAGAGAGGTGACATTTAAAATATACCCAACGGGAGGGCATGGTTTGAGAGATGCGCCGAAAGGAGAGGTTAACCGCATTATTGGTGATTTCTTTAAACAAGCGTTAAAAGAGAAGATTAAACAATAAAAAAGAGGCCTAAGCCTCTTTTTTATTTTATCACTTTAAGCGTTGGTTTGCCCTTTGGTGGGGGCTTGGGGGCTTCTTCTTGAGTATCAAGAGTATCTTCTTGAACCAAGTCTTCGCCTTGTGCCGCATCGTCTTCATCAAATGCGAACACAGTACCAGCGCCATTCTCTCGAGCATAAATGGCCATTACCGCAGCGCAAGGCATGCTTAGCCTTCTGGGTTGACCACCAAAACGTGCTTGAAACGACAATCCGTCTAAATCGAGATAAAAGTTAACACACGCAGATGGCGATAGATTCAACACTATCTGGCCATCTTTAACATGCTCTTGAGGGACTTCCACTAGTGGGTTAGTCGCATCAACCACAATATAAGGTGTTAACTCGTTATCTACGATCCAATCAAAAAAAGCCTTCAATAAATAAGGCTGATTCGATGTCATTGGCTTCATAGCGGGTTGTGAATTTCACGCTCTTGGTCAGTCAAAGAAGCTTTGAATGACGCACGAGAGAAGATACGGTTCATATACGCATTGACCTCTTTGCTGCCAGCACCAGTCAACGTAATACCCAAAGCAGGTAAACGCCACAATAGAGGAGCAAGATAGCAATCAACAAGGCTGAACTCTTCACTCATGAAATAAGGCATTTCAGCGAACAATGGTGCAAGTGCCAAAAGCGCTTCACGCAATTCGTTACGTGCCGCTTCTACATCACCTTCACCACGGAAGATTTTTGCAGCAAGAGAATACCAGTCGCTTTCAATACGGTGCATCATCAAACGGCTTTGGCCGCGAGACACAGGGTAAACCGGCATCAATGGAGGATGCGGGAAGCGCTCATCAAGGTATTCCATGATGATGTGTGATTTGTAAAGTACAAGTTCACGGTCAACTAACGTAGGAACTGTACCGTAGGGGTTTAGATCAATCAGGTCCTCAGGCAAATTACTTGGATCGGTATAGCTGATCTCAACACCAACGCCCTTTTCAGCTAACACAATACGTACCTGATGACTGTAAATATCAATCGAGTCTGAGAACAACGTCATGATTGAACGTTTATTCGCGGCTACGGCCATTCATTTTCCTCCGTTTAGAGACTAGTTTAACTGAGTTCTCTACCCTGAAAATCAGTTATACAACAAAAGCTAAAAAAGGGGGCGAGACGCCCCCTTTACACATTATACATAATTTAAGCAGTAATTAGTGAAGATCTCGCCAGTAATCTTTCTTCAACAAGTAAACAAAGATAAACAACACGATGATGAACACTAATACCCACTTACCAATCTTCTCTGACGTGAGACGCGAAGGCTCACCTGTGTAGACTAGAAAGTTGACTAGGTCTAGTACTGCTTTGTCATACTCTTCTGGTGAAAGTGCACCATTGCCGTCTGCTTTGATGCCGACAGAACGCTGTACCGTCTCACCATCAACCAAGGCTTCTTCATACGCTTCACGAGGTGTACCTTGAAGTGGTTCAAGCACGTGTGGCATACCGACTTCAGGGAAAACCTTGTTATTCACGCCGAATGGGCGACTTTCGTCCACATAGAAGGTGCGTAGATAGGTGTATAGCCAATCTTTACCGCGTACACGAGACACCAGTGTCAAGTCTGGTGGCGCAGCACCAAACCAAACCGCTGCAGATTCAGCAGGCATTGAGCGCTCGATGTAATCAGACACTTTCTCACCAGTAAACTGCAAGTATTCTTCGCCCAACTCATCTGGCACACCAATATCTTGGAAGGTACGCTGATAACGTTGGTATTGCTGGCCGTGGCAGCCTAAGCAATAGTTCATGAACAATTTAGCACCATTCTGCAAAGACGCTTTGTCAGTCAGGTCAATTTTTGCTTCATCTAAGTGATAACCACTACCTGCCGCTGCAGCCAGGCCCGGAATCAGAAAAGCTAAGGCTAATACGATTTTTCTCATTTAGGGATCCTCGCCGGTACAGGTTTAGTTGTTTCGTTTTTGCTGTACAGGAATAACAACACAAAGAAGCCGAAGTACATGATAGTCGCAATTTGCGATGCCACAATCTTCCAGTTTTCTTGTGGTGTGCCACCCAAGTAACCTAAGAAGATGAATACGATGGCAAATACAATCAAGTTGACTTTGTGCAAGCCACTGCGGTAGCGCCATGACTTCACGCGACCACGGTCAACCCAAGGTAGCGCAAACAAGGCAGCAATCGCACCAAACATCGCAAGTACACCAAACAACTTATCAGGTACCGCTTTCAAGATGGCGTAGAAAGGCGTGAAATACCAAACAGGGAAGATATGCTCAGGCGTTTTCAGCGGGTTAGCGATTTCAAAGTTTGGATGCTCCAAGAACTTACCGCCCATTTCTGGGGCGAAGAACATGATATAGCAGAAACCGAACAAGAAAATACTGAATGCAACCAGGTCCTTCAATACGATATGAGGGAAGAATGGCACAATATCATCAGCAATGTCGTACTTCGATGTATAGTACTCATGGATTTCAAATTTCGTTTTGTCTTCTTCAGACAAAGAACCTTTCTTGTGTTTAATGGCAACGCCGTCTGGGTTGTTAGAACCCACTTCGTGAAGCGCAATAATATGCAAGAATACAAGGATAACAATCACAAGCGGTAAGGCGATAACGTGTAATGCAAAGAAGCGGTTTAACGTCGCACCAGAAATAACATAGTCACCTTGAATCCAGATAACTAAGTCAGGCCCGATAACGGGGATAGCACCAAACAGAGATACGATTACCTGCGCACCCCAGTAAGACATTTGGCCCCAAGGCAATACGTAACCCATGAATGCTTCTGCCATTAGTGCGAGGTAAATCAACATACCGAACACCCAAAGCAGTTCACGAGGCTTTTGATACGAACCGTAAATCATGCCGCGGAACATATGCATGTAAACCACGATAAAGAATGCCGAAGCACCCGTGGAGTGCATGTAGCGGATAACCCAACCGAAGTCGATTTCACGCATGATGTATTCAACCGAAGCGAACGCACGCTCAGATGAAGGTTCAAAGTTCATCGTCAACCAAATACCAGTCACAATTTGGTTAACTAAAACAATAGTGGCCAAGAAACCAAACACATACCAGAAGTTCATGTTTCTCGGTGCTGGGTATTGAATGGCGTGCATATTCGCCACACGCATCATTGGGATGCGTTCTTCAATCCAATTTAGAAAAGCGTTCATGTTATGCAACCTCCGCTTCAGAACCAATGATGAGCGTATTGTCATCAACGAACTGGTAAGGCGGTACTACCAAGTTCAATGGTGCAGGTACATTTTCGAATACACGACCTGCCATATCAAACTTAGAACCGTGACACGGACAGAAGAAACCTTCTGGCACGCCTTCGACATATTGTTCGAACGCACCGTCTTTAAGGTGCTGAGGAGAACAACCTAGGTGAGTACAAATACCTACGAGTACCAAATACTCTTCATTGAACGAACGGTATTGGTTTTGAGCGAAAGCTGGCTGTTGCTCAGTTTCTGATGCAGGATCTTTCAATTGATCTTCGTGCTCACCAAGTTGTCTTAGTGTTTCGGGTGTACGGCGTACAATCCACACGGGTTTGCTTCGCCACATAACACGAATTAGCTGACCAGGTTCGATACCACTGATGTCTACTTCAACGTCGGCGCCTGCGGCCTTAGCTTTAGCACTTGGGTTCCAGGACGCTACAAAAGGAACAGCCGCACCAACAACACCCACTGCACCAACAACAGACGTAGCAACCGTCAAAAAACGGCGACGCGGATTGTCCTTGGGTTGGTCGTTATTGTGCGCAGACTCATTTGCATCTACAGATACATTGCTCATCCACTTTTCTCCAGGTTTGGAAGGTTATGGCTCTGTGTACGAGATTACGGTCTTTTACACAGTCCATTTTTTTCTTGTCATATCATACGAAAATATGCGGCTAACAGATTTGCGTAGTGGTATGAAAGTTTATTAAATTTATGACCGAGAATGATAAAAGAAAACCCCTTAAAAACACAAGGTTTTGGGGTGATTTAAGCAAGAAATAATGAAGAAATTGTGTGATTTCTTGATACAGCGCACTGATTTAAAAAAAAACCCGGCATTTGCCGGGTTTTTGAAAAGTAAAACGTAGAATTAACGTTTTGAGAATTGTGGACGCTTACGTGCTTTATGTAGACCCACTTTCTTACGTTCAACGCGACGAGCGTCACGAGTAACGAAGCCTGCTTTACGCAGTGCAGGACGTAGCGCTTCATCATACTCCATAAGAGCACGAGTGATGCCGTGACGAATTGCGCCAGCTTGACCGCTGATACCACCACCAGAAACAGTGATGTATAGGTCAAACTTTTCAGTCATTTCTACAAGCTCAAGTGGCTGACGAACAACCATGCGAGCAGTTTCACGACCAAAGAACTCGTCTAGTGGACGCTTGTTAACTGTGATCGCACCAGTACCTGGACGCAAGAATACGCGAGCAGTAGAACTTTTGCGACGGCCAGTGCCGTAATATTGAGTATCTGCCATGTCAAACGCTCCTTAAATGTCCAATACTTGTGGTTGTTGAGCAGCATGCTTGTGTTCAGCACCTGCGTAAACTTTCATTTTGCGGAACATTGCACGGCCCAAAGGACCTTTTGGCAACATGCCTTTAACTGCTTTTTCGATAACCATTTCTGGTTTCGCAGCAATTAGTTTTTCGAAAGTTGTTTCTTTCAAACCACCTGGGTAACCAGAGTGAGCGTAGTACATTTTGTTCTTCGCTTTGTTACCTGTAACAGCCACTTTCTCAGCATTGATGATTACGATGTAATCACCAGTATCTACGTGAGGAGTGTACTCTGGCTTGTGCTTACCGCGTAGGCGTAGAGCAACCTCAGCTGCTAAACGACCCAATGTTTTGTCTGTGGCGTCAACCACGTACCAGTCACGTGTTACCGTCTCTGGCTTTGCAACAAAAGTTTTCATTTTTTAAATTACCCGAAAAAATCGTCGTTACTAGATTTCTGTTAGTCCCAGAAATCGCCAAAAATCAATTATATGACCCCTTCGAGCCAACTGATTCTTCCACTATCCCACTAGTGGGTGTAACTGGGCAGGGCGCGAATTATACAGGATTTGAATAAAAAGCGAACCCCTAATTACTAAAAACGAGGAGTTTTTTCTATTTTGGGGACTTAACTTGCTGCCACAAGGATTCCATGGCTTCAAGAGACAGGTTTTCCAGCGATGTTGATTGCTGCGCAGCCATGCGTTCCACTAACTTGAAACGTCGTGAAAACTTGTGGCTAGCGTTGCGCAAAGCGGTGTCGGCATCCACCTCGCAATGGCGAGCTAAATTGACTACCGCGAATAACAAGTCACCAATTTCCTCTTCCACAGCGCTTTGATTCACTGGTGCATTCGCCAATTCGTCTTTAACTTCTTGCACCTCTTCCAGCACTTTATCAATAACCGGCATCACGTCAGGCCAATCAAAACCGACTTTCGCGCATTGTTTTTGTAGCTTTTGTGCCAACATTAACGCAGGAAGCCCTTCAGGTACGGTATCCAGGATACTTAACTCTACCGCACCTTTGCTCTGTCGTTCAGCGGCTTTGATTGCCTCCCATTGTGCTGAAAGGTCTTCGGTTTTGTTTGAGTTGCTGTCAAAAACATGAGGATGACGCCTGATGAGTTTTTGAGTAATCCCTCTAGCCACATCATCGAAATCAAAATCATCACTCTCCGTTGCAATTTGCGCATAGAAGACCACTTGAAAGAGCAAGTCGCCCAGCTCATCTTTGATGTCATCCATGTCGCCAGTGGCAATTGCGTCGGCGACCTCATAGGCTTCTTCGATGGTATAGCGGGTCAAAGACTCCATCGTTTGTTCTACATCCCAAGGACAACCTGATTTTGGGTCCCTAAGTCTCGACATGACTTCCAATAGCGCTGCGGTATGTGGTAAGTCATCAGCCTTTTTTGCGTTTGACATCTACCACTCCTTTTAGCTGGCGCAATCGCGACATCACTTTTGTCAACGTGGGAAGGTCTTTTACTTCTACTGCAATCGTGATCATAGCAGTGTGGTGCGTTTTATCACTTAAGCTATTTACGCCCAAGAGCGCGACTCCCTCATTGGCAAGTACCGTTGTAATATCTCGCAACAAGCCATTTCTGTCCGAGCAAAAAATATCGATTTTGGCTTCAAAACCAACATTAATAGCGCTTGACCAATTCACCTCGATTTCTCTTTCGGGATGTTGTTCAAGTAAATGGTTTAGTTGAGGGCATCCTTCTTTGTGTACGCTGACTCCGCGCCCCTGAGTAATATAGCCGACGATAGATTCTCCCGGCACGGGATTACAGCAATTCGCCAATTGACTCATCAAATGCCCGACGCCTTGCACAACCACAGAATCTTTTTTGCCTTTCGATTTTGCCTCTTTCCGCACTTTGACTTTAGGGCTAATCTCATCCGCGACTTCTGGCTCGGGTTCACGCAACTGCTGAATGTATTTGATAACAGACATCAAACGGATATCACCCGCTCCAATTGAAGCGTGAAGATCGTCTACCGTCGTGACATTGAACTTTTTCAGTACTTCGGGCTCGAGCTTGCTGTGTAATTGTGCTCTTGCAAGCTCTCTATCCAATAACTCTTTACCCGCGACGCCATTCTTTTCTTTATCTTGTTTCTTAAAGAACGAATGAATCGTCGCTCGCGCTCGAGAAGAGTGCACATAACCCAATCCAGGGTGCATCCAGTCACGGCTGGGGTTGAGCTCTTTGCCCGTCAAGACTTCAACTTGGTCACCACTTTGCAGATTGTAGGTAAAGGGCACAATACGATTATTGACCTTCGCCCCAATGCACCTGTGGCCTACATTGCTATGAATATAGTAGGCAAAATCGAGAGGGGTAGAGCCTTGCGGTAAATCTACAACATCCCCTCTGGGTGTAAAGACATACACTCTGTCGTCGAATACCTGACTTCTCAGCTCTTCGACAATATCGCCAGATTCAGCCACTTCTTCCTGCCACTGCAGAATTCGTCTGAGCCAATTGATTCGCTCATCGTAACCCGATGCTTTTCCGCTAGACCCTTCTTTGTACTTCCAGTGAGCCGCCACGCCCAGCTCAGCGTCTTGATGCATCTTTTGCGTACGAATCTGGATCTCAACGGCTTTGCCTTCAGGGCCCAAAATAACGGTGTGAATCGACTGATAGCCATTGGCTTTTGGCGTCGCTATGTAATCGTCAAATTCGTTGGGCAAATGTTTGAAGTTCGCATGTACTGTACCCAACGCAGCGTAGCAGTCTTGCATCCGTTCAGCGATAATTCGCACCGCTCGAATATCGAATAGTTGCTCGAAGGATAGGTGCTTTTTCTGCATCTTTTTCCAGATGCTGAAGATATGCTTGGGACGGCCGTACACCTCAGCTCTTACACCCTCATTGTTAACCAATCCTTGTAGCTGTTCGACTATGTTATCGATATACGTAGAGCGTTCCTGTCGCTTGCCATCTAGCTGTTTTGCAATTTGTTTGTACGTATCTGGATGTAAATAACGAAATGCCAAATCCTCAAGTTCCCACTTGAGCTGTCCTATGCCTAAGCGGTTTGCCAAGGGCGCATAGATTGCGGCGCACTCACGGGCGACCATGACCTTGGTTTCTTCGTCCGCTTTTTTGACTTGCTGCAGGGCACAAATACGTTCTGCCATCTTGATGACAACGGCCCGAACATCTTCCACCATAGCCAACAACATACGACGAATACTGTCGATGTGCTGTTCATCATGTGAAGGCAAATTGGTTGAGCGCCGCGCGTGCAAGGACTTAATGGCATCCATCCTGCGGACACCGACGATGAGCTGTTCAATCTCTTCGCCGAACGTGTCTTTTACGTCTTCATCAGACAAGGCATGCTGTTGGCAATAAGGATAAACTAGCGCTGCTTGTAACGTCGCGTCGTCCATATTCAGCTGCGTGAGAATTTCAACCATCTCTTGACCCACCAGCAGCTGTTCAGGCATGTGGGAAATGGCTTTGAGCTTATCTTTGGTCGCCTCGCTGATGGATAAACTGTCCAACCAGTCTAAAAACGCTGGCCTATCTGGCTCGTGTACTTTTCGTGTGGTTACCATAAATCCCTAGCTCACATACCACTTGCAGATGAATTTGAAAACAACGCCATCACTTCTAAATGTCGCGTAAAGGGAAACATTTCGATCAGCCCGACTTTGTCGATACCGTAGCCAGCTTCCACTAATACCTTAGCGTCTCTTGCAAAAGTGGTTGGGTTGCAAGAAACATACAAGACTTTTTCTACCGGCTGTTCTGCTAATGCTTCACATACAGTCAAGGCCCCCTCACGGGACGGATCTAATAGTACTTTGTCGATACCCGATTCAAAACACTGGGCAACCGCATCTTGTTGATTTAGATCCAAATGCCGCCAATCAATGCCTTCGATGCCCTGTTTAAGTGCATTGGATTTGGCATCCTGCACCATACTGTCGACACCTTCTGCTGCTATTACTGATGCTCCCGTTTTCGCAATCGACAAACTAAAATTGCCCAAACCGCAAAACAGGTCGCACACCCTATCCGATGGAACAGGGCTAAGCCACGACATCGCTTGTTGAATCATCTTGGTATTGACGACGCCGTTGACCTGCACAAAGTGATTGGGCTTAGGGTACAACTTCAGTCCGTCTATCGTCTCACAATCAAGCATAGCTTCGAGGTGAATGAATTCAAAGTTCCCCTGATGCGTCTCTACTACGACATTGGTATTGTATCTTTGACCAAATTCGGCGAGGGTCTTGTTATCGCTATTTTTTAGCGGCTTCACCGCCCGAAAGGTGCATTGTGTCACCTCATCGCCAGCGAACAAGCTAATATGACCCAGTTTTTGAACGCCATCTAATTCTGACAATAACCCTTGAAGACGGGGTACAAGTTGCTGCAATCTGGGCTCAAGTACCTGGCATTCCGCTATTGCCGTGACTTTGTTTGTTTGCGCTGATTTGTAGCCCAACTTTATGTTGTCAATGTCTCTGGCATCGATGGCTAAACGGGCTTTTCGGCGATACCCCAAGCCCTTATCAGTTATCGCGGGTTGCCACGGTAAAGCATCGAATTTAAACAGCCGACGCCAATCGTTATCGAGTGATTCCTGTCGCATTGCTATGCCATATGTTTGGCTAACATGCTGCAGTTGGCAACCACCGCAAGAATTGGCGTGCTGACAAAAAGGCTGACGTCTTTGCTCGTGGGCACGTTCCACTTTCGTCGCTCTGGCTTGCCAGACATGCTTCTTTTTATCACTAACGATGGCGACAATTTCTTCGCCAGGTAATGCGCCCTCAACAAAAACAAAGGGGTTGTGGCCTTTGGCAATACCTTTTCCATGTGCATCTACACTGTCGATTGTCAGCTCAATAGGCTTTTGAACAGTTTTTGGGGCTGATGTTGTTTTTTTAGCACGCGCAGTTTTATTGGCAGGTTTGTAGAAACTGACCATTTACCTCTCCACCAACTTAAGATTCCAGCACGACAGTAGCCACGGCATAAGCGCGTTCGTCTGCGATAGTGACAAATGCGTGTTTCACACCCTTGGCCTCGCACAAACGCTCAAATTCATCACAAAAAGAAAGCTTAGGCGCGCCTGATTCATCATTAAATACTTCAATATGTTGGAAACTGACCCCTCGACCAATGCCAGTACCCAATGCTTTTGCAGCCGCTTCTTTCACCGCGAAGCGCTTTGCTAAAAAGCGTACCGGTTCGGACAAGCTGCGAAATTTGTCTTGTTCACTTGGTGTCAGTATCCGCTGCACCAATTTCTCTGTTCGAGAGGCCTGCCCTTCAAATCTAGCGATTTCAACGATGTCTGTGCCGATTCCAACTATTGCCACTATAACTATCCTTGGCGTGCTTCCAACATAAGTTTACGCATATCGGCTACGGCGTTGTGCAACCCATCAAGCGACGCTCTGGCGATGATGGCATGTCCGATGTTTAGCTCTATGATTTGTTTAATTGCAGCGATTGGTTTGACGTTGTGATAATGAAGTCCGTGCCCTGCATTAACCTTCAAACCTAAACTGTCAGCGTATTCGATTCCTTCGACCAAGCGTGCGAGTTCGGTTTCTTGTTCCGCTTCCGTTTTCGCCTCAGCATACTGTCCTGTATGGATTTCGATATAGGGTGCTTGGGTAGCCAAGGCAGCGTCGATTTGCGCCTTGTCTGCATCGATAAACAATGACACCTGAGTACCGACTTTAGCGAGTCGGTGGCACGCTTTAGTTATGGCTTCTAGATTACCGGCGACATCCAACCCACCTTCTGTGGTTAGTTCTTCTCGCTTTTCAGGTACAAGACAGCAAAACTCCGGCTTTACGTCTTCTGCAATGGCCAACATCTCTTCGGTGACTGCCATTTCCAAATTCATTCGTGTGTTCAAGGTCTGGGCGAGTATGTACACATCTCTGTCTTTGATATGACGACGGTCTTCACGTAAATGGATGGTTATGCCGTCTGCACCAGCGCGCTCAGCAATGCTCGCAGCGTGAACCGGATCAGGATAGTCGGTCCCCCGCGCATTTCTCAACGTGGCAATGTGATCGATGTTAACGCCTAGCAAAATATCTTTCATAACGAGTGTATTTAAAACCTTTAGTGATGTTTGTGATTGTATCAAATCCACCGATGAAAAGGTTGGATTTGTCATAAAACAATGTTTATACGGAGTTTGCCATCAAGATGATCGCCGACGGGAGTAAAATTGGCGTTCATTGGGCTTTCGAAGCTTGGAATAACTCTCGGCTTTTTAACGGCTTGTCGCCAAGTAGTGGCGCCAACATCTGTCTGCACAAACGCTTTGTCATTCGCGTGACGTCGTCGTTCCACTCACCATTGATTAAATCGAGTAACACTTTGCCATGCAAAGCGCCGGGTAACGGGCCGGCAACCGGCACTAACCCTGACTCGCCCATTAACCGATAGTAACCATCCGCAGCAATGAATTCCCCGGTGTGTCCATCGGTGCTGAGGTCAGGCATTACCCCGAGTTCTTCCAACACTGCAAACTCAAATCGGCGTAATGTTTGTTCGATGTCTTGTTCGGCATGTAACGCTTTCAACGTGCTTAAATAGACCTCATACAGCGCCTCTGCGGGGATAAGTTGCGGAAACACACGAGTCAATAACTCGTTAACGTACATCGCACAAAACAATGTTTGGCCGTTCAGCAAGACAGCGTTTTCGGGTGCTTCTATGTGTTTGAGGTTTTTAAGATCACCCTTGCCATACAATTGAATGCGCAATGGTTGCAAGGGTTGCAGTAAACTCTTTCGCTCAGATTTCTTCCCTCTGGCCCCCTTAGCAATAACCCTGACTATGCCCAAATCTCTGGCGAAAAAGTCAACCATAAAGCTGGTTTCTCTGTAGGGTCGTCGATGCAGTACGAAACACTCGTGCCAGAGGTTGTCCATTATCAGGTCCGCTTAATCCGAACGACTTTCATGGTTTCAAATTCAATGCCCGACACATTTTCTATATGGCGGTAGTAAGTCAGGTTCACACGAGCACCTTTTAACGATTGATATTGCTGCTTGCGGCGGAAGACAAAAGGTACCTCGTAGTCTGCCACCATAATTGTATGTCGAACCCAGTCCTCTTCCTCTCGTTGCACGTGGGAAGTGACCTTTTTACCTTCGAGATGGTTCAGTTCGGCATGTTTTTCTAGTAAGTGTTTACTATCTTTACGCATTCTTTTCTATATGGCTTATTAGTAGCTGCACTGACTCTTGACCGCGAAACGCGTTAACATCAAGTTGGTAAACGGCCACCAAGCTTTTTACGCTATTATCGGGCCATTGCGCTGAGTCGATATTAAACATGATAGCGTCAACTTCTTCATTGTCACCGGTTCGAAGTACCAGTTTTAGATGATTTTGGCCGACGATACGTTGTGAGACAACAGCAAATTCCCCATCGAACTGCGGTGGCTCAAATCCTTGACCAAATGGACCTGCAGTGCGCAGTAATCGCGCAGTGGGCAACGACAACTCATCACAGCTCAGCTCGCCGTCAGTGTAGATAACGTTGTGTTCACCTAACCTGTCGAGGTGTACTTGCGCCAGCATTTCAAATTGCGCTTGAAACACGTCCAAAGACGCGAGTTTCAGCGTTAAGCCTGCGGCCATCGCGTGCCCGCCAAACTTGGCAATTACGCCAGGGTTTCGGGTGTTTATTTCTTCGAGTAAGTCGCGAATATGTATCCCAGGTATCGAACGCGCAGACCCTTTTAAATCGCCATTATCATCCTGCGCAAACGCGATGGTTGGGCGGTGATACTGTTCCTTGATTCGCCCGGCGACAATACCTATAACGCCTTGATGAAAATCTTCGCGATAGACAACTAAACCACCAGGAGCTTGGGTATTTTCGAATACCAATTGCTCTACAATTTGCTGCGCCTGGGCTTTCATATCGGCTTCGATCGCTTTACGCTGATGATTTAAGCTATCGAGCTCAGTCGCGATTTCTCGCGCCACTGACGGGGAATCCGTCAACAAACACTCAATGCCCATAGACATATCTTCCAAACGCCCCGCCGCGTTCAACCTAGGCCCGATGACAAAGCCGAGGTCAGTCGACGTTAGCCTGTGCCCATCTCTGTTAGCAACATCCAGCAACGCTTGAATTCCTGGGCGACATTTACCACTGCGAATACGCTGTAACCCCTGATGCACCAATATTCGGTTGTTTTTGTCCAACGGCACCACATCCGCCACTGTACCAATCGCAACAATGTCCAATAAGTTTGCCAAATTGGGGGTAGGAATGTGGCGAGATTCGAACCAACCTACGTCGATTAAGCGTGCTCGACACGCTAGCATCACGTAAAACGCAACGCCCACCCCCGCCAAATTTTTCGACGGAAACTCGCAGCCAGGTTGATTGGGATTAACGATGGCATCAGCACTGGGTAACGATTCTGCTGGCAAGTGATGATCTGTAATAATCACCTTAATACCCAATGCTTTAGCTCGACTCACGCCGTCAAAACAAGCAATACCATTGTCTACCGTCATAATGACTTTTGCACCACGCTCATGAGCTAATTCGACAATACCCGTACTCAATCCGTAGCCAAAATCAAAGCGATTAGGCACCAGATAATCGAGATGCTGCATACCCATTTGAGATAAGGCCAACAAACTCAGTGCCGTGCTTGTTGCACCATCGGCATCAAAATCGCCGATAATCATGACTTTTTCATTGTGTTGAATAGCATCAACCAAAATAGCCACTGCCTGCTCTATACCCAATAGCTGCTGATAGTGATGTAGGCCAGTAGCTCGGGTATCTAAATCACTGAAATCAGATACATTTCGCCCGCGGTAAATGCGATCAAGGATGGTGGGAAGAGAAGAATCAATGGTTGAGGAAGTTAACTCCCTGCGTTGAATGGTGAACACCCAAATTACTCAACTAGCTAAATTACATTGTGACTAGTGTAACGGAAATCCGCAGGGAAAGAAGCCCCGAACCGACGTTCAGGGCCAAGATTAAATTTCAAATAGCGCTTAGATACCCAGCTGTTGTGCAATAGCTTTGGCAGGTTGATATCCAGGAATCATCGACCCATCGGGCAAGATAATATTCGGCGTGCCACTCACTCCCACTTGCTGGCCAAATTCATACTGCGCTGCGACTTGGTTTTCACACACTGTAGAACTCACTTTAGTGCCAGATTTCGCATCAGTTAGTGCTGCTTGAGGGTTCTTCGCACACCACACAGAAACCATGTCATTGTAGTTAGAGCTCGCTAGACCTTGGCGAGGAAACGCCAAATATTTCACCGTAATCCCCATGTCATTGAATTCGCCAATTTCATTGTGGAGCTTGCGGCAATATCCAC
The DNA here is from genome assembly GCF_057544385.1 of Alteromonas sp. 5NS40-0096. NCBI lineage: Bacteria > Pseudomonadati > Pseudomonadota > Gammaproteobacteria > Alteromonadales > Alteromonadaceae > Alteromonas > Alteromonas sp. 5NS40-0096. Next base: position 240,101 of record NZ_BAAJLQ010000002.1, on the reverse strand, counting down.
AGGTAATGTCAGTAAATACTGTGATGACACTTTTTTCGTTCTTAGCTTTGAAAACAATAGCGGAATCATCGAACTGGCCGATACCGTCCATGCGAATACCACTCAGTGTCGCTTCCGTCTCATTTCTCATGCCTTCATCGATATTGTAAATTCTCGCTTGCAGGAAATAAGTACCGTCTTCACTCACGTAAAACAGACCACGATTGGTATTAACTTGATACAAGCCTTTCACTGGTGCATCGCCGATGGCAGTGACTTCTAAGCCAATCGTTTGCGACAATTTTGCTTTTAACGCGTCGAGGGAGTCAGATTTAACCTGCGCGATCGTCGACGATGACGCGAAAAGGAACGCTGCCGACGCAATAAGAAGACGTTTTAACACTATTTAAACTCCAAAATAATAGTCAATACAAAACCGCCTTAAGGGTCTGTATCCGTGTTTGGCCAATGAGTATAACAATATATAGGAACGGAAAGCCCTATATAAAATTCGATTCACAGCAAAATTTCGTCATTTGAGCGAATGTTCAAGCCAAGTATTCAGTATTGCCCTATGCACAATCACAGCGAAAGGGTTTTTCCTCAAGATGGTATCAAGATAATCACAACTTAAACGTATCTAGGTGTTCACCATGTTATGATGGCCTGCTCGTAATGAGGGCAGTTTGCCCAAAGACGTTTTGATTTTTGCCGCACAAGGAAAGAAAAATGCGATGGCCGTTGATTTTAGTCATTCAGATGTCGTGCTGTTTATTGTTTGCCTGCACCGATGGCCCCCAGCAAGCCGACCCTAACTTCTCGCCAACGCCTGTCATTCCCGCGTATCAAGCAGGGAATGGTCCAGTCGTGGTTATCGACGCTGCCCATCACAACTTTCTGACGAAAGACGGCCGCTATGCTCCTTTCACTCAGGTACTAACCAATGACGGGTACACCGTAAAATCAGGTATGTCACGAATTTCAGCCCAGTCGCTTGCCGATGTCGATGTATTGGTGATTGCCAATGCTTTGGACCGCGACAGACAGGATTGGCAGCCACCTTACGGGCAAGCTATATCGGCGCAAGAGATAAGCGCACTGGTTTTGTGGTTGCAACAAGGCGGCGCATTACTTTTAGTGGCTGACCATACCCCCTTTCCAAAAGTGATTGAAGACCTGGCATTGGCACTAGACATTGAATTCTCAAATGGACATGTCGGCCCTTACCTTTTCCAGCGAGAGGCAGGGACATTACAACAACATAAATCAACCTTTGGTGAAGTAACGAAACCTGCTTCACCGGCGTTTTTTTCCTCTCTGAACACTCAGGATGTGAATCAGGTCAAAACCTTTGGAGGCTCTGCCTTTGTGCCACCCGAGCACGGAACGAGTTTGCTGACACTTGGCAAAGGCAAAGTTTCAGTTGAACCCGCTATTCCCTTTGAAGTCACTTCATCAACACCGAAAAAGTCAATTTCGGGCTGGAGCCAAGGTGCCGTGTTACGCGTTGGAAAAGGCAAAGTTGCAGTCTTCTCAGAAGGCATGATGTTTTCATCTCAACTCGACAGAAGATCTGGCGCACTCCATGGCTTGAGATCCCCGGGAGCCGAGCAAAACGAACGCTTTCTGCTCAACATCATACACTGGCTATCGACAGTGTAACCAAGGCCATTTACCCTCGAGGGTGATGGGCACTGATGACCTTCTGCAATCGCTCTTTCGCCACATGAGTGTAGATTTGGGTAGTCGATAAATCACTATGTCCCAACAGCATTTGTACCACCCGCAAATCGGCTCCATGATTCAATAAATGGGTAGCAAACGCATGGCGCAATGTATGTGGAGATAAATGTTGTTCAATCCCCGCTCGCGTGGCATAGGCTTTGATACGGTGCCAAAACGTTTGCCTCGTCATTTGCGCCCCTCGCAGGCTCAAGAACAAGGTGTCCGTCGGGTGTTTCAACAGCATCGGGCGAGCAGTTTTGCAATAGTGTAAAACCCAATCCACCGCGTCTTCGCCCAATGGCACTAATCGTTCCTTATCACCCTTACCCGTAATTCTAACAACGCCCTGTTGAGTACTGAGTTGATCCATCCTGAGTGTAACCAATTCAGTGACACGTAAGCCCGTAGCGTACAACACTTCTAACATACAACGGTCTCGACACTCCACGGGGTCATTAACATCCGGTGCCGACAGTAAATCATCGACTTGCTGCTCACTCAATGAGGCCGGTAGCGCCTTTGAAGCCTTAGGTGATGCCAAGTTAGTTACCGGATTGTCGTGCCGTACACCTTGATTTAACAGGTAAAGAAAGAAAGCCCGCATGGCGCTCATCAATCGTTGAGTACTGCGGGCGGAGAACCCTGACGCTTGCCGATGGGCTAAATAATCCAAGATATCTTCGGTGAGTACATCAGACAACGAATCGTGTTGTGACTGACAAAACAACGCCAGCTTCGCTAGATCGCTACGGTAGCTTTGCTGAGTGTGTTCGCTGAGCCCTTTTTCGAGCCATAGCACGTCAATGAAGCTATCAATCAACTCGGTATTAGCGACACTGAGTTTAGCCGTTGAACTCGCTTTAGTAGCCACGTTTTTGTTTCACTAATTCGTAAGCGGCTTGAATATCTTGCGCCTTGTTCTTGGCGATTTCCAGCGCTTGCTCAGGCAGCCCCTTGGATACCAACTTATCAGGATGATGTTCAGACATTCGCTTGCGATAGGCACGCTTTATGGTTTTTTCATCATCGGATTCACTGACGCCGAGAATCCGATACGCATCGTCCAACGTTTGTTCTTGCGTATAGCGAGGCCGGCTAGACTGGCCTTTTTGACGGTGCTTTGAGCGTTGTCTGAATCTAATTTCAGCCTCAAAAGCCCCGATTAAAAATGCCAAATGCTTGCGGTTAAATCCGAGCGCCTTGGCGACGCGTTCAAGCACCTTGTGTTCCTGTGAGGAAAGTTGACCATCGGCAAATGAGGCCTGAATTAAAATTTCGAGAAATACCTGCAAGATATCTCGTCTACCATGACTGGCTTCTTTCAGGCTTTTTAGCGTGTCTTCAATCGGATAGTCCGCTTCCTTTCCCTCTCGAAAAGCTTGCTGTGCTTCGCGGCGTGCATCGCCAGTCAACTGCATGTCGTCCATCAACGCTGAAGCCACTTGAATTTCTTCTTGTGTCACCTTGCCATCTGACTTCGCAAGGTGCCCCAGTGCGGCAAACAAACTGTGAAAAAATACGGCTTGTTGTTTCATGTTATCCGGGTCACTGAAGAATCGGCCGAAGCCTCCCATTTGGGAGAAATCTTGTGAGTACCCCTTATCGAATAAGTGCCCAACAAATAGACCTAGAACAGCACCTGGTATTCTGCCAAACATGAACCCGAACAAAAAGCCCAGTACTTTTCCCCAAATGGGCATATTTCCACTCCTATTACTCAAAAAAGCCGGATAAATGATTGCAATTCGTTTTGAACTAATTCGTTCAAAAAGCATCCATTGCATATCAGTTTCCGATTACCTACACACTTTACCGTGCAAAATTGGAAAAGAAAGGTGCGAATCAACAGAAATATTGTGGTTTATTCACCTTAACGCTTGGTAATTAATAAATAAGTGCTTAGAATTGTCGATTCGCTCGTCTTTTAGGACACAACACGACCGCCTTATCCAAATGGACTCTTTCAAACGAGCTTGGAAAATGGCATTGAATATTACGAGCGAACGTTTTACGTCAAGAGAGCACAATACTATAACTACACATTCTGCCTCTTGAGATTAGTTATGATCAGAAGCACAAGAACACAGTACGGGCCATATTCTTAAGCATGAAAAAACGCTGCGCAACCATCGCTGTAATTGCTGTTAGCTGGCAAAGCGCGAATGCCCAACAAACCGATCCAATTACGCCTCCCCAGTTACTTGAACTTTGCTCGGTGCCTCCGACTCAGTTTCGCAGTGAAGGCTTAATGCCTGCCGACAATGTCAAAGTTGAAGCGGACAAGGCAGAGATTACGCAAAACAAGGTTGCGACCTTTACCGGTGACGTAGAGATCACGAGTGATCAAGCTCGAATACAAGCAGAAAAAGCAGAAATCAAAAACGATGGTAAAGACGTAAAAGCCGTCGGAAATGTGTCTTACCAAGACCAAAACATGTTGGTCAACAGTGACTCTGTAACCCTGGATTCTGAATCAGAATCTTTCTTGATGGACAACACGCAATACCAACTTACCGGTTTTGTCGGCCACGGCGCTGCAGACAATATCGAAGTGACAAAATCCGATGGTATTGTTCTTAATGACGTAAGCTTCACGACATGCCCACTTGGCCAAGAGGATTGGCAATTGCGCGCCAGTGAAATCAGTATTGATAATGGCGCACTGCTCGGTGAAGCAAAAAATACCCGCTTTTATGTCAAGGGCGTGCCCGTTTTTTATCTACCGTATTTCGCCTTCCCTGTCAGCACACAAAGGCAGAGTGGATTGCTGTTCCCGAAACTCAACAGTTCTACAGCAACTGGAGTCGACTACGAGCAACCGTATTACTGGAATATCGCACCCAATTATGACATGACCATTGCGCCACGCCTGATGAGTAATCGCGGTACACAAATAAAAACGGAATTCCGCTATTTAACCGAATCTCAGTTGGGTCAGTTTAATATTGAGTATTTACCCAGTGACAGGGAACTGACACAAGATAGTACGCGTTATTTTTACCGTTGGTATCACAAAGGAAACCTGAACGACAACTGGCAGATCAGTGCGGATGTTAACGGTTTAAGTGATGATAACTATATCGTCGATCTCGGTAGTGATTTTTACAATCGAGCCGATACCCATTTGTTTCGTACTTTCGGCTTAAATTACTACTCTCAAGACTTAGATTTCAGCCTGTTCTTCAGAGATTTTGAAATTATCGGTGATCATCCCGACACCTATCGCGCTTTACCTGAGGCGCAATTAACGTGGAATACTGATTTAACTGACTTTGCTGAATTTAGAGTTGATTCAGAGTTGGCCTATTTTGACAATGAGGCAAACAACCTACCGACCGCTTTGCGTTTTCATGTCGCACCGACTTTGACGATTCCTTATATTCGTCCTTGGGGTGAAGTGACAGCTGAGGCCACGTTATACAATACTTATTATCGCCAAGATAACGTTGAAGGCACGGGTCTTGAGGAAGAAGTGAATCGGACAATTGGCCAAGGAAGATTGTTCGGTACACTTTATTTTGAGAGAGAATACAAATGGTTAGGTGACGATGCGACCTTAACCTTCGAGCCGACCGCTCAGTACCTCTATACCTCTTTTGAAGACCAAAACGATATTGGCTTGTATGATGCTACGGCACTACTTATTGACTTTGATGGCCTATTCCGCGGCCGTGAATTTACTGGGCTTGACCGTATTAGTGATAACAATCAGGTTACCTTGGGTGTCACCTCCCGTATAATCGATTCAAATAACAGGGAACAATTGGTCGCCAGCATAGGTCAAATCTTTTACATCGAGGACAGCCGTCTATTTGAGCAGATTCGTACCGATGACCGCTCTGCCCTAGCTGCTGAACTCGACTGGCGAATATCTGACAGTTGGTTTGTTCATACTGATATCCAGATTACAACGGATACTGAAAAAGTAGATCGAAGCAGCTTTGCTTTGGAATATCGTCGAGATGACAACAGCTTAATCCAGTTTAGCCACAGATTTGTGCGCAACCTTTCAGGGGAAACGATTGATCAATTGGGTATGTCAGCCAGTTGGCCGATTGCTAAAAATTGGCAATGGGTAGGTCGTAACTTTAGAGATCTTGAGCGAGACAGAAGCATCGAAAGTTACTTTGGCTTGCAATATGACTCTTGCTGTTGGGCGGTGCGTTTTGTAGCTCAGCGCAGTTTGACAAACCGCTTTGACAACACTGGATTACAGAGCATTGACGAATATGATTCTGGCGTATCATTACAGTTCATATTCAAAGGGATAAGTAGCAGCAACTCTCAGCGGTCAATGTTACAAGACGGTATGTTTGGCTATCGTCGCCCCTATGTATTAAATTAGCGGCAGGGACGTTTCCTCCGCGACAATAACGAAAACGAAAGAGTGTTTATGAAGTACTTAATCCGAGGTCTTGTGCTCAGCATCGCGATGCTAGCCAGTGCACATGCCCAACAAACCAAGTTGGACAGTGTTGCAGTTATCGTAGATTCAGGCGTTGTGCTTGAAAGTGAAGTGCAGAAGATAGTGGCGAACGTAAAACGCAATGCACTGACCAACAATCAAGCGTTGCCATCAGATAGAGCGCTGCGAACGCAAGCTATTGAACGTTTGATCGTCAAGAGCTTGCAGATGCAGCGAGCTGAGCGCATGGGTATTCAGATTAGCGACCCTCAATTGGACCAAACCATTGAAAACATCGCACAAAACCAAGGCGCAAGTTTGGATATGTTGCGCAGCCAAATCGCTTCAGAGGGTCTGTCTTTTGACGACTACCGAGAAACCGTTCGAGAAGAACTTATCATCGGTGAAGTTCGTCGCGCCAATGTGAGACGCCGCATCTACATTACAGAACAAGAAGTCAACTCTCTAGTTAGCCTAATGGACCAACAGGGTGCCGCTCAAGCCGAATATAACCTTGGCCACATTCTTATCGCGTTCCCGCCAGATCCAACAGACCAAGATATCGCTGAAGCTCGCGAACGTGCGGGAAAAGTTATTGACCTATTAAACAATGGCTCAGACTTCGCCAAAATAGCGATAGCCTCATCTTCTGGTTCTGAAGCACTTGAGGGGGGTGACATGGGTTGGATGAACATCAATGCTATGCCAACACTCTTTGCCGAAGCGGTGCAAAACAAGCCAAAAGGCGAGCTAATTGGCCCCATTCGAAGCGGTGCAGGCCTCCATATTCTTAAAATTCTCGACACACGTGGTATTGAGCTTGTCACAGTGGAAGAAGTGAATTCTCGTCACATTTTGATTAAGCCTTCTATCATTTTGAGTGAAGATAAAGCGAAACAAATGCTGACTGAATTCCGTGAACAGTTAATAGCGGGTGATGCAGACTTTGCAGAGCTAGCCAAAGAGCATTCTGCGGACCCAGGTTCAGCATTGCGCGGCGGCGAGTTAGGCTGGTCAGACCCAGAGCGCTATGTACCCGCATTTAAAGATACGCTCGCGATACTGCAGCCTGACGAATACAGCCAACCAGTTCGTTCTTCTCACGGGTGGCATCTTATTCAGTTGATCGATCGCCGCTTTGACGACGCGACTGAGAAGCGCAAGCAAGACAAAGCGTATCAGCTACTATTCAATCGTAAATTCAATGAAGAGGCAGAAACATGGTTGCGTGAAATGCGTGATGCTGCTCACATTGAAGTGCTAAACGAAGGAAATTCCTAGTCTGCTTATGACTCCAATTCGTATCGCTATTACACCGGGAGAGCCTGCTGGTATTGGCCCCGACCTTATCATTGCGCTTGCACAAGAAGCTTGGCAAGCGCAATTGGTGGTATTTGCCGACCCGGATATGCTGGCAAGCAGGGCCGAGTTAATTGGTCTACCACTCACGCTCACACCTTACGATGCAGCTGACAATCGACTGCAAGCACCGGGGGAGCTGTTTATCCAGCCAATTAGTGCCGCCAAACCTGCTGTTCCCGGTGAATTGGACAGCGACAATGGCCATTATGTTGTTGAAACCCTTCGCCAAGCCTGTGAAGCCAATATGCAAGGCGATTTTGCCGCAGTCGTTACTGGGCCTGTGCACAAGGGTATCATTAACAAAGCAGGGGTCTCTTTCAGTGGTCACACTGAGTATTTTGCTCACCAGTCAAATACACTTGATGTTGTGATGTTACTCTCAACAGAAGGGTTGAATGTTGCTTTAGCAACGACGCATATCCCACTTGAATATGTATCGAAAGCGATAACCCGAGATCGATTGCACAAAGTCATCCACATCATTAATACCGATCTCAAACTCAAATTTGGTATTACGCACCCCAAAATTTACGTGTGCGGACTCAATCCACATGCTGGCGAAGATGGTCACATCGGTAAAGAAGAGATTATGGTCATCACCCCAGCGCTTAACGAGTTGCGCGATGAAGGCCTGTCCATTATTGGGCCACTTCCCGCTGATACTATTTTTCAGCAAAAATACTTGGATGATGCTGACGTCGTATTGGCAATGTATCACGACCAAGGCTTGCCTGTGCTAAAATACAAGGGATTTGGTGAAGCGGTGAACATAACGCTTGGCCTTCCTTTTATTCGCACATCAGTCGATCACGGTACGGCAGTAGAACTCGCTGGTACTGGGAAAGCTGATACGGGCAGTTTCCGCAAAGCTTTAGAAAAAGCGATTACACTCGCAAGTCACAAACAATGAACAAAACACATTTAGGCCACACCGCGAGAAAGCGCTTTGGCCAAAACTTTCTTCACGACGACTACGTGATTGACAAAATTGTCTCGGCTATCAATCCACAAGACAATGAAAACTTAGTTGAAATAGGCCCTGGGTTAGGTGCGATTACTGAGCCCGTGTGTGAACGCGTCAACAAGTTAACGGTTATAGAATTGGACAGAGATTTGGCCAAACGCTTGCGCCACCACCCTTTTCATAGCAGCAAACTCAATGTGGTTGAGCAAGATGCCCTTAAGATGGATTTTGTTGAATTGCAAAAGACGTTCGACAACCCGACGCAGCCGCTTAGAGTATTTGGCAACCTACCCTACAATATTTCAACGCCATTGATGTTTCACTTATTTGCTCACACGGGTTTGATTCAAGACATGCACTTCATGTTACAAAAAGAAGTCGTCAACAGACTCGCAGCAGGGCCTGGGCATAAAAACTATGGCCGCTTATCAGTGATGGCGCAGTTTTACTGCAATGTTATCCCGGTGCTCGATGTGCCACCCGGGTCGTTTACACCGCCACCAAAGGTGGATTCTGCGGTCGTAAAACTCGTGCCCCACGCCAAACCCACCGTTGATGTTAAGTCCGTTGAGCAACTAGAAGCGGTATGTGCTGCGGCGTTCAATCAGCGTCGTAAAACGATAAGAAATAGTCTAAAGTCACTATTAGATGAACAGCAAATCAGTGACTTGGGCATTAACCCTGGGGTAAGAGCTGAAACACTGTCACTTGAGGATTTTGCTACGTTAGCAAATGCAGTAGAAGACAAGGAGTGAGGCTTAGGTATGACGACACCCACCATGATCATTCAAGCTCGGACACGTCATTTACCGGAACACCTACCCAGTGATTCAGATAAGTATGCGTTTGCATACAAAATGACAATCACGAATCCAAACAAATTTCCGGTGACGTTGATGACGCGTTACTGGTTGATCACTGACGCCAACGGTAAAACGTCTGAAGTACAAGGCGAAGGTGTGATTGGTGAACAGCCACAAATCGCACCGGGTGACACCTTCCAATACACCAGCGGTGCTGTCGTCGATACGCCAGTAGCAAGTATGGAGGGCTACTACGAGCTGGAATTGGAAAACGGCGAGCGCTTCAAAGCGGATATCGATGCGTTTCGCCTCGCAGTCCCTCACATTATCAATTAGTCGTCGATGCCAAAACACCAAAAACAAACGCTTATCGTTGGTGATATTCAAGGCTGCTATCGCGGATTGATGGCGCTCTTGGAAAAAGCCAACTTTCACCCCAAGCACGACAAGTTGTATGCGGTCGGCGACTTAGTCGCAAGAGGCGAGGACTCGCTTGCCACCTTGAAGTTTTTAATGTCCCTTGGTGATAACTTTTCCAGTGTGTTGGGTAATCATGATTTACATCTACTCGCCGTTACGCAAAAGGTAAAAAAAGCCAAAGCTGCAGATAATCTAGAGAACTTGTTGTCAAGCAAGCGACTACCGGACATCGTAGATTGGTTACGTCAATTTCCTCTCGTCAAAAGGTTGAATAAGAAAACCTTGTTGGTGCACGCCGGCCTCTATCCAAAGTGGTCTTTTAAAGACGCAGTGAAATTGAGCGATGAAGTGTCTGATGAACTACAAGGTGAACATTGGGGAAGCTTGCTACACAATATGTATGGCAGCGAGCCATCGAAATGGGACAAACATCTCAATGGTATCGAACGACAACGTTTTATCATTAATGCCTGCACGCGCATGCGTTTTTTGTATAAAAGCAACCTTTCCCTTGAATTTGCCACCAAAACCTCAATTGACAATGCACCAACTCATCTGACCCCTTGGTTCTACTCAGATAATTCCCACATGAAATCAGGCCAAATGGTATTATTCGGTCATTGGGCCGCACTATGTGGTCAAACTAACAAGGCGCAGTTTATTGGGCTGGATACTGGCTACGTCTGGGGTCAAACCATGACGGCTTACCGGCTTGAAGATGGTCAACGCATTCATGTTTTAAACGACCAGCGCCGCTAGTAAGGTTCGATGACAAAAGACAATTTAAGTTTTTGTTATTTAAGTCGATAGTTAGTTATGCTTTGTGTGATGGTCTAAACGACACGCCCGCGAATACAATAGCAAAGTCGCTCAGTATGACGCCGAACACAGACTAAGTGTGGCGGCATAAAATGAGAAAAGGGCGTATTTTTCGGCCTAGATCAAAAAGACACCACTAAAGTTTATGTTTTAGTACGTGAAGTTTTGTCTTTTTTTTGTCACACTATCTTACAAAGATGTTGAAGTTTTCCAACTTTGACGCTTGACTATAACAACAACGAAGATACATCAGGAGTCCCGATGAATATCACTGTTGCGAGACGCATCATTGGCGGTTTCACTGCCATGGTAGTGCTACTCATAATGTTAGGCATTTTTTCATACAGCAATCTTAGCCAGGTAGGCAATGCGACTGAAGAAGTGAACGAACTGGCTATTCCCACATTATCAGGCAGTAACGGACTCAAAGCCTCGTTTCTTAATATGGGCCGGTTAACATTTGAAGCCTACATTGAAGACACGCTTTCAGGCCTTGCTACCAAGCAAGATGGCTTCAATGCCAGCAAAGCAACCTTCGATTCAGAATACAAAAAACTGGCATCTACGGTGTCTGAAGAAAAAGACTTGAGCGCAACATTGTCTCGCGTTAAGTCATTGTATGATGAATACACAACCAACGTAGATAGCATGTACCAAAGCCACAAGGCGTCAATGGACATTAGAAATGCTATCGCCGACACCATTTCTGATGCAGAAGACAACGCCGACGACGCCGCGACCTATGTATTGGACTTTGCTGATATGGACGAAGTACAAGGCAATCGAAAACTGCGCAGAGCAGCTGAACTAGGTGGTAATCTAGAAAGCAGTTTGTTGACCTTGCTTACAACGTCTTCAGAATACGTTAAAACCGAAACGCTAGTGCGAGCTCAGACCTTGGGTAACGAAGTGGAACTTGTAGTTAATCAAGTACAAGGTCACCTCGACTCTATGATGGAAGCCGCGGATGGCGAAGATGATAGTGGCACACTTGATGAAATCTCGGATATGGTCAGTGCAGCTCTAGATGCGGTAAGGGGTAGCGATGGTATCTTGAAGCTTCACGTTGAGCGCTTGAACTACCGCACCGAATCGCAAACGTCGCTAACCCGTTCAGATGAAAACATCAAACAAGCGATTGTCGAGTTGGAAAAGCTGCTAGCGCTGGCCAACGGTAAAGCGAAGGACATTGAAGAGCAAGTAAACTCGAAAGTGTCTGGTGGCATAGCTCAGGTTTTCGTCGTTGGTGTTATTTCCATTGCCATCGCGTTAGGTATCGGCTGGTGGATTGTTAACTCAATTACCAAACCGCTTAACCGCGTAAACGAATTGTTGAACATTGCCTCGTCAGGTGACCTTACTCACCGTCTTGATGACTCAGCAAGTGATGAATTTGGCGAACTTGCACGAAACTGTAACAAGTTGATTGCGAACCTTAAGTCATTGATTGCTGGTATTAACGACCGTGCCGAGCAGTTAGCGGCGGCTTCTGAACAGACCTCAGCAGTGACAGCGCAAACAACAAGTTCTATCCAAGAACAGAAATCACAGATTGCCCAAGTGGCGACGGCAACAACCGAAATGCACTCGACGTCTCAGCTGGTGAGTCAGAATGCCGAAGATACCCTTGGTCAAATTCGCCACGCCGATGCGGAAGCGGAAAAAGTGCGCAAGATATCGGTAGAGAACAAAGAAACCATAGAAGTGCTTGCTAAAGATGTTGAAGAGGCAGCGAATGTAATCAATAAACTGCATCAAGACAGTGCTAGCATTGGTGGCATCCTTGACGTAATTCGCGGTGTAGCTGACCAGACAAACCTACTGGCATTGAACGCTGCCATCGAAGCGGCTCGTGCTGGTGAGCAAGGTAGAGGCTTTGCGGTGGTTGCGGACGAAGTTCGTACGTTAGCAAGCCGCACACAGGAATCTACCCAAGAAATCAATTCGATGATTGAAGTCTTGCAAGCCGGAGCTGAAAAAGCCGTTGCAGTAATGAACCAAGGCAAAGAGCAAACCGGTGTATGTGTGCAGCAAACTGAAAATGCCACTAAAGCACTAGACCTAATCTCTGATGCAGTTCACAAGGCATTTGATGTGAGTACTCAAATCGAGCAATCAGCTAGAGAGCAAAATGTGGTATCTCAGGAAATCAGTGAAAAGCTCGAAGGGATCGTGAATATTGCCGAAGAGACCACCATTGGTGCACAGCAAACGTCTGACTCCAGTCATGAAGTTGCTCGGCTGGCGGAAGAACTCCAACAGTCAATTCGTCAGTTCAAAGTGTAACCTAGACTACGCTTTAGCAAAGGGGCGACATGGTCGCCCCTTTTTTGTTTTCTGACAAATTTAGCAACATAAGCGCTGTTGGATTCGCAAGCAGTAAACTTTAGAATAATTTTGCGTAGTTCTGTTTGCTTTTTTGTTCAGCACTGCCGACAATCATTTTGACACTTTGTAGTTTGAGAGGCTAATGAACGTGGCGAGACGTTTATTTCAATACGTGTTTGTGTCCATTGCGTTATTCGCAGGAATGCACACCTACGCCGAGCAACAGTCGGCGAAGTTGATTTTTACTGCTGATTTGCCAGTTATTGGCAGTAAGGAGCACGGTGACTACGCACAACTCGCTAAACTCGTTCATACCATGCGCCAATCCGATCCCACGACCTTCTTTTTATTTGGTGGTGGCAGTTTAGCGCCAAGTCACTTGTCCTCATTCGACCGCGGTGCTCATATTATTGATATTCTAAACAGTATCGAACCTGATGCAATGTCGGTGACCAAACGGGAATTCAGTTATTTCGAAGATGAGTTTTCGTTGCGAGCCTACGAAGCGGCGTTTCCAATGGTGTTGAGCAACGCGTTTGACCCCTTCACTCAAGGGAATGTAGACGGCGCAAATGACAGTGTGATTATTGAAAGAAATGGCGTAAAAATCGGTATCCTATCCGTAATACACGAATCCGTCATCGAAGAATACCTGTTGCAGCGACTACAAATCACCGATCCCCTTCGCGCGATAAAAACCGGTGCAGACAAACTGCGTGCACAAGGCGCTCAGATAGTTATCTTAATGTATTCCAGTAGTTATCCTTTCATCGATGCCATTCTCAACGACAAGACGGTAAATTTAGCGTTGAGAACCGATCCTCACTATGAACTATCAGAATCTAAGGAAATCACGGCTCACCCCAACCGTATTCTTGTAAACGAAGCGGGTGTAGCCGCGATATTAGACCTATCGTGGCCAGAAGGCGACCCAGAAGCATTAGTTGTAAACTGGCACACGCAACAGCTGGATTCGATTCCCAAAGATCCTATTATCAACCACCAAATACGCAGCTATACACAACGTATTGAGCGATTGCTCAACGAAGAGCTTGCGACAACTTCACAGAGCTTCGATACATTGCGCCCTACGGTTCGCACCAGAGAAAGTGCGTTTGGCAATATTGTGACAGACGCGCTGAGAGAGGCCGCACAAACGGATATTGCGATCATCAATGGCGGCGCGATCCGAGGTGAAAAAGAATACACCTCAGATGCGGTAATCACTCGCCGTGACATCGCCGAGGAATTGCCTTTTAGAAGCCGTATCATGGTAGTAGAGCTCACGGGCGCCCAACTACTGCTTGGGCTGGAAAATGGGCTTAGCCAAGTCGAGGGAGCCAAAGGGCGCTTTTTACAGATGTCAGGGTTGGAAATGGTCTTTGACGGCTCGAAACCCATCGGAAGCCGTTTGTTATCCGCGACAGTAGATGGGCGCGCAGTAGAACCCAATCAAAAGTATACAGTCGCTATGTCAGACTATTTAGCCAATGGCGGCGACGGCTTTGCCATGTTCAATAATGCCAAGCGCTTAGGCTTCAGCCAGCAAGTCACGCCTCTCATATCCGATATCGTTATTAGTTATTTTAGGAAAAAACAAACATTAACAGCTATTATTGAGGGACGCATTCGCAGGAAAGATGCCCCAGAGGCGGGCCGATGACCAATAACGATAAGAATAAATCAGCAAACGGCAAGCAGCACCGACGTTACTCTCTGACCAAAATCATCAACAGTGGACTGTTCGTGATTGTCAGTTTGGTCGTGGTATTGGCGCTCTCAACCTATTATCGGCTCAGTGAATTTAATGAAACACTCAACGATGTATCAGAGAAATCGTTAACCACTGTCATCAGCTCCGGTGAAATATTCATTCAAGTGAACAACCTTGCCAGGGTCAGTGAAAGACTAGTGAACGCCAATAGTGACCCTCATCGCCGTATTAGTTATGGCCAAATAAACGACCAACTCGCCATACTCACGGGTATAGCTGAACGGCAAAAAGAGAATGCCTACATGCTATTGCAGCTCTACACTATTTCAAAAGAGCTCAGTGACCTCAACCAACTTGTCATTCGAAAATTAACCATTCACGACAAAATGCTCGAAAAACAAACGGTCATGTATGGGTTGTATGAAAAACTCATGGATACCGAAACTGCCAATGGCGACAAGTGGCAACAACATGTTTCCGAGATTGTTACGCGAACTGGAGAAATTCTAATCATAGACAGGCTCAATGTCGTTCGTGAAAAACGACAAGCGATGTCTGCAATTTTTGACTCATTAGAAGACGATTTTCAGTCTGGCCGAGAGATCGTTTCGCCAGAAACAATCAATTTAATCGGTCAGCTAAATACGACGGTAACCGACGATATTGAGGGCATTTTTTCTCTTCGACAAGAACAGCTCAAAGTCATTGGCCGCGCTAGAGGTCGAGCCAATATGGTTAACAATCTGATACTAGACTACGCAAGGTTGGCGGAGTTTGAGTCTTACCAACTCAATTCAAGAATTTTAGAAGATGCGAGAAATGCGTCGGGCACAATCAACAACCAAATTCAAAATATCAACTTGGTCTTTTTGTTCATTGTACTGGTGATTATCGGTTTTAGTGTCTTCGTTCACCGGTTGGTTGTTACTCGTATATTACGCTTGCGAAACCAAATTCAACAAAGGCTAGAAGGGGTTGAACAAGATATAGCACTGTTCGGCAATGATGAAATATCCGACCTCGCGGAGACCTTCGACTCTTTTGCTAAAACCATCGAAAACCAGAAGCAAACCCTGTCAGAAATGAGCTTGATCGATGCACTCACGGGTGTCGCCAACAGGCGGGCGCTGGACGAGCGATTTGAGCAGGAAGTCAGTATCGCAATCCGACGCCAATGGCCGATTAGTATGCTGCTTCTCGATATCGATTTTTTCAAGCAATACAATGATAACTATGGCCACGGAAAAGGGGATGATTGCCTCCGACAAGTCGCACAGGTTCTTATGGGGTGCTTACCTCGTAAAACAGACTTTTTGGCACGTTATGGCGGTGAAGAATTTGCGATTATCCTACCGGATACCGATATGAAAGGGGCGATTAAAGTTGCCGAGAACATCATCGATAGCATGGCTCGAGCGAATATCGCCCACGAGTATAGCCGTGCAGCTGATTTCGTCACTATGAGCGTGGGTATTTCTTTCACACCTAGCATCACATTAGATGATGCAGAGCTATTGATTGAACAAGCAGATAAAGCGCTATACAAAGCGAAACGCAAAGGGCGTAACAGATTTGATTATTTCGATATCAGCAGTGTCGAAATGGATAGCGCCGTTGTTGTTGATTTGAAACCGAAGGGATAAGGCCCTCTGCCAAAGGCAAAGGGCATTAGTGTGCTCACACCACCTCAACAAACAGCGCTATTCAAATAACTCAGCGTGTAGCTGTTTGACGATTTCAGTACTGTTGTTCTCGTTTACAAGAAAAGACAAGTTGTGAGGGTTTGCTCCAAAGCAAATCATGCGGAGATTATAATCCGCCACGGCAGCGAATATCTTACTCGACACTCCAACACTTGAATGCATGTGATTACCGACTACCGTCACTAAGTCAAAGCCCTGCTCCACTTTGACATCACAAATAGTTTCTAACTCTTCCAACGTTTGTTTGTTTAACCTTTCCGCCACTGAGTTTGCAGGATTGTCCAAGGTAAACGACACGGAGATTTCAGATGTCGTTACCAAATCGACACTGAGTTTGTGCTTGGCAATGATGGCAAAAACCTGCTGCAAGAAACCTTGTGCATACATCATTTTAGGCGTTTTCACCGTAACCATGACTTGCTCTTTACGGCGAGTAATCGCTCGATAAGGAGGTTCGTGTTCACAGTCTTTTACAATCCAAGTTCCGCCCTTCTCAGGCTCTTTGCTCGAACCAACAAAAACCTTAATGTTTTTGCGTAGAGCTGGCTCCATAGTTGCCGGGTGAAGTACTTTTGCACCAAACGTGGCCATTTCCGCAGCTTCTTCGAAGCTTAATTCCGGCAATGGACGTGCAGCATCCGTAATTCTTGGGTCTGTTGTGTACACCCCAATCACGTCGGTCCAGATTTCACACGCCTGTGCGCCTAGCGCTTCTGCCAATAATGCGGCGGTAAAATCAGAACCACCGCGCCCTAAGGTCGTTGTTTTACCTTGTTCGGTCGCGCCAACAAAGCCTTGTGTAATCACGACCGAGTCCTTTATTTCAGGGCGCAATAGTGACTCTGATAGCCTCGCAATGTCGTCAATCTGAGGTGCCGCCGCACCGTGCACATCGTCGGTGCGCAATACTTTTCTTACGTCAAAGTTGATGGTGTTTACCCCCAACTCAGCCAGTACTTCGCTGAACAATAGCGAGGACATCCGCTCTCCCATCGACAGCAATTGATCTTTTAGATCGACGCGATGGAGTATCTCTTCGTGGAAGGCCAATGTTTTAAGTTCATCGAGTAGATCAGATAACTTAGTCTTAACCGACTCATCGACATCAAGCTTGTTCAAAATGGCGTATTCAATCGCCACTATTGCTTGGTACTTTTCTTCAATCTGGTCCTGCGTCATGGCATTGTGCGCAAGGTCAACCAAAAGGTTGGTAACGCCTGCAGACGCACTGACTACAACGATTCGAGTAGATGGATTATCTGCCACCACTCGAGCGCAGTTTTGCATCGTTTCATACGTGGCGACACTGGTCCCACCGAACTTTGCAATTGTTAATTCTGTTGTCACTATTCTCTCCGGATCCTCAACACTAATGAGGGTAAAACGAGCAAAGCTAATCGCTTGGCTATGGATTCAAGGTTATTTTATGGCCAACGTGGATTTCATTGTCGGCGAACCACCCTTGGTTCATTTCCAATGCGTACAGCACCGCTTTTGATGCCCCAACCGAAGTCAGATCGTGAGGTTTCAAAGGCTTGATGTCTGTAATCACACCGTTTCTGTCGATAAAGGCTACATCAAGGGGAATAAAAGTATTTTTCATCCACATGCTTGCTCTTTTGGGCCCGTCAAAGCGAAACAACATACCGCAATCTTCGCACATTGACTTACGATGCATCAGGCCTCGAGCTCGCTGGTCGAAAGTTTGAGCATACTCAACCGCCAGCGTTTTATTGTTTATGGTTATTGTGATTTCATCAAAACTCACATCACTTTGTGCGTTAACACCCGTGCAAGACATTAACATTAGTGTAGTAAAAACCAGACTGAGATTGCGCCATAATGTCATACTTGAATTCCTTCTTAGTGCCTTGGTTAGGTACACGGCTGTAGGGCTTACACGTTTGCGATGTCAGCCCTGAATAATGCCATTAACTGATATTCAAATGCTAGCAATGTTTGGTCAAACTTATGTCAATTACGCATAAAAAAGGCCAGAAACGACTGTAACTGGCCTGTAAACTCGCGCTCAGTTTCGATTACACGAGACTCAGTGTGGGTATGATTTGTGCTTTTGCTTGTTCTTCCGCCGCTTTAAATGATGGCATTTGATCAAAGTTAAGATAGCGGAATACCTCGCCAGACATCGCATTTATCTTACTTGCGTATTCCATGTATTCCTCAGCCGTTGGTATACGACCAATAATAGCGCCAACAGCGGCTAACTCTGCAGACGTCAGATACACATTCGCACCATCGCCCAGTCGATTCGGGAAATTACGAGTCGACGTAGATAAAACCGTTGAGCCAGCTTCAACTCGGGCTTGATTTCCCATACACAAAGAACAACCCGGCATTTCTGTCCTTACACCCACTCTACCGAAGATGTTGTAATACCCCTCCTCCATTAATTGCGCTTTGTCCATTTTGGTTGGCGGCGATACCCACAAGCGCGTTGGAATCGTTTTATTGTATTGCTCCAGTAATTTGCCTGCGGCTCTAAAGTGGCCGATATTAGTCATACACGAACCAATAAAGACTTCGTCAACACTATCACCTGCGACATCGGATAAGGTTTTAGCGTCATCAGGGTCATTTGGGCAACAAACAATGGGCTCTTTGATTTGGTTGAGATCTATCTCAATGATTTCTTTGTACTCAGCATCGGTGTCAGCTTCCATCAATTGGGGGTTAGCCAACCATGCTTCCATTTTTTGCGCTCGACGTTCTAAAGTACGTGCGTCGCCGTAACCTTCATTTATCATCCATCGCAACATAGTGATATTGGACCGCAAGTACTCTGCAACAGAATTCTCGGATAACTTGATGGTACACCCCGCGGCAGAACGTTCGGCAGACGCATCTGATAGCTCAAAGGCCTGCTCCACGGTAAGCGTTTCGAGTCCCTCGATTTCCAATATGCGACCAGAGAAAGCATTGACCTTGCCTTTCTTCTCGACCGTTAGCAGACCTTGTTTAATCGCGTAAAGTGGGATGGCGTGAACCAAATCGCGCAAGGTAATTCCAGGCTGCATTTCGCCTTTGAATCGCACCAAAATCGACTCTGGCATATCCAGTGGCATGACGCCAGTAGCCGCCGCAAACGCGACTAGGCCGGATCCGGCGGGAAAAGAAATACCTAGTGGGAAACGAGTATGGGAGTCCCCTCCTGTGCCGACAGTATCAGGCAGTAGCATACGATTTAGCCACGAATGAATGATGCCATCACCAGGGCGTAAACTGACGCCACCACGATTCATCATAAAGTCAGGCAAAGTGTGTTGTGTCTCGATATCAACGGGTTTGGGGTAGGCTGCGGTATGGCAGAACGACTGCATGGTTAAATCGGCACTAAAGCCCAAGCAGGCGAGATCCTTGAGTTCATCTCTCGTCATAGGACCAGTAGTATCTTGCGAACCAACGGTCGTCATTTTGGGTTCACAGTAAGTACCGGGGCGGATACCTTCAACACCACACGCTTTACCAACCATTTTCTGAGCAAGCGTAAATCCCTTACCTGAGTCTTTGGGTTGTGTTGGTTTTCGAAACAGCTCTGAGGGGCCCATTGCTAAAGCCTCCCTCGCTCGCTCCGTTAAGCCTCGGCCAATAATCAGATTAATCCGTCCGCCAGCGCGCACCTCATCAAGAATCACATCGGATTTATATTGATACTCTGCCAGTATTTCACCCGATTCTGCATTAGTGATTTTGCCTTGTCGTGGATAGATATCAATGACATCACCCATGCTCATCTTTTCGACGTCAGCTTCAAATACAAGGGCTCCTGCATCTTCCATGGTATTGAAGAAGATTGGTGCAACCTTGGAGCCAATACATACGCCGCCCCCGCGTTTGTTGGGAATGCCAGGTAAATCCTCGCCAAAGAACCACAACACAGAGTTGGTTGCTGACTTACGCGATGAGCCAGTGCCTACAACGTCGCCCACAAATGCAACAGGGTGCCCTTTTGCTTTAACCTCATCAATTTGCGCCAAAGGTCCAGTGACACCGTGTTCTTGTGGCGTAAGGCCATCACGAGTCATTTTGTACATTGCCTTGGCATGAAGGGGGATATCCGGTCTGGACCAAGCATCCGGTGCTGGCGACAAATCGTCTGTATTGGTTTCTCCAGTGACTTTGAAAACCGTATAGGTAATCTTTTCTTCGAGTTCGGGCCTTGAGGTAAACCATTCGCCCTCTGCCCAAGATTCCATCACGTCCGCAGCATACGCATTACCCGCTTTACGCTTTTCATCAACGTCGTGGAAAGCGTCAAACATTAGCAGGGTATGTTTTAATTCTTCCGCCGCGAGTTCTGCCAGCTGGGGATCGTCCAACAGGGCAACCAAAGTAGAAATGTTATAACCACCATGCATATTGCCAAGCAATTGCACTGCGGCGTCTCTGCTAATCAACTCACAGGTTTCCTCACCTGTCGCAATCGCACTGAGAAAACCCGCTTTTACATAGGCCGCCTCATCGACGCCAGGCGGCACTCTGTCAGCCAATAAATCTAAAAGGTACCCTTCCTCACCGACTGGTGGTGATTTCAGTAACTCAACCAATCCTGCTACCTGTTCGGCGTTCAATGGTCTTGGCGGGATACCTTCAGCAGCACGTTCTTCAAGGTGTTTACGATAGTCTTCTAGCACAATAAATTCCTCTTGGGTTGTCTCGCACATTTCAATGTTCTTGTTGGCAAGTCTTCAATTAGGACGGCCAAATTATAGCCTTTCGTCTAATATTTATGAATTTGATAACGCATTTAGCGCGCGATATCCACCATTCAGAAAATCTATCAAAATGGTCATACCAGGCGAATTAAAATGATTAAAGGACGAAAAAAAGCAATGGATAGCATTTAACGTTGTGGTCAACACGATTGATATAGAACTATAGTCCCAATGAATAGCGCAATATAATGTAATCAAAATGTTAATCCATTTATTTGTTTGCTAACGTAAGGAAATGTTGGGCGTATTGATCATTGCTGAAATAGTGACTGAGGCCTTGCTTTCATCTATGTAAGACTTAGCGACTAATTTGACTCTGCATAGAAGCAATAGCGCCGCAGGAAATGAAGCCAGAAAACGATCAATGCACTTAAGCACTCATTCAATAACTCGAGGGAATTCGAATGCCTGATCTAGTTTTGCCGCCAAGCGCCACATCGCTGCCTGATTACATTGAAAATTGTCTAACCAAATTTGCGGATAAACCAGCCTATACTGCAATCGGTCAAACTTTTACCTTCGAGCAAATTGACCAAGCTTCATCTGCTTTAGCTTCATTTTTTAGGCATAACTTAGGACTCAATGCCGGAGATCGAATTGCGATTCAACTGCCTAACCTCATTCAGAATCCGATTGCCGTTTATGGTGCATTACGAGCAGGTTTGGTAGTGGTCAATACTAATCCGCTTTACACCGAAAGAGAGATGCACCATCAATTCAATGACAGCGGTGCGCAAGCATTGGTGATCTTGGCCGATTTACTGCCCAAATATGATGCGATTAAAGCCGATACACCGATCAAACACGTTGTCGTAACCAGTGCAACTGAACTGCTCGATGCCTCAACGGCCCCCCAGATTGACGGCACAGTCGCATTCTCAACGGCGCTAGATGAAGGTGCATCACAACCCAAGGTCGTTCGCGACCCAATTGACCTAGATACTTTATGTATGCTGCAGTACACAGGGGGAACGACTGGCGTTTCCAAAGGCGCGGCGTTGAGCCACCGCAATGTGTTAAGTAACAGCACACAAATGTTCGACCGTCTGGGTAAAGGCTTCCAAGAGGGTGAAGAATTAGTAGTATGCCCTCTTCCCCTTTACCACATCTACGCGTTTACCGTATGTATGATGACGTTCTTCGCTAAAGGTTGTCAGACACTGTTAATACCCAACCCAAGAGATATTGACGGCTTTGTCCAAACGCTGAAAGGCCATTCGATGACGACGTTTGCAGGTATCAACACGCTTTTCGTCGGTTTAGGCCAGCACCCGGAATTCAAGTCAGTCGATTTCAGCAAATTACATCTTACGATTTCCGGCGGTACGGCACTCACAAAAGGTGCGGCGACACTGTGGGAGGAGGTTACTGGGTGCACGATTACAGAAGGCTATGGTCTTTCTGAAACTGCCCCTGTGTTGTCTTTTAATAAACCCGGAGAAGAAGAATTTGGCTCCGTTGGGTTACCTCTTCTTGCCACCGAGATAGCCTTGTTAGACGACAATGACGCCCCCGTAACTTCTGGACAACCTGGCCAGATCGCGGCGCGCGGCCCGCAAGTGATGCTGGGTTATTGGAACAGAGACGATGAGACGGCGAAAGTCATGACACCAGACGGTTTTTTCAAAACGGGTGATGTAGGGGTGTTCCTAGAAAGCGGCGCAATAAAAATCGTAGACCGTATCAAAGATATGGTCTTGGTGTCAGGTTTTAATGTTTATCCCAATGAGGTAGAAGATATCTTAACCTCTCACCCGCAAGTCTTGGAAGCAGCCGTAATTGGTAAGCCAGATGAAAAAAGCGGTGAACGGGTTTGTGCTTACATAACCGTGTCAGGAGAACTAGACAAAGACAGTCTCAAAGCTCATTGTCAAAAGCACTTAACGGCCTACAAAGTACCGAAAGAGTTCAATGTCATTGAAGAATTACCTAAGTCTGCCGTCGGGAAAATCCTAAGGCGCAAGCTAAGAGATAACTAAACCCACAATACATTCGTAATCTGGTTACTTTTTGTAACTTTAATCGATTTTTGCGAACGAGTGAGTCGATTATTTGAATTTTTGAATATCATATTCCTCCCCCACATAACCGGTGGGAGGATTTATGATGAATCGATTGTTAACTTTTTTGGCGTTTTTCACGCTTTCTTTTTGTTCTATAGCTGGCCAATCTGGCTATGCGGTTGATTACTTGCGCGGCGAGGGTTCAGTCAATGGGCTCAAGGTCGCATACCAATATCATTTAGGGAACCCGTTACCGAACGATTGGCCTATCGAGATAACACTGGAGTCCAGTGTTAATTTCTGGGAGTACGGCTCACCCAATGAATACGACACCAATTTCGTTCTCGCTATCTCGCCGATAATACGCATGCCACTGACTCAATGGGGTGATTATCCTATTGAGGGAGAGTTTGGTATTGGGCTCGCTTTACTCGATGATACCGAGTTTGCCGGTAAAGATGTATCCACACACTACCAATTTGAAGACAGATTAGGCATTGGAACATATTGGGGTAAGAATAAGGAATATCGTCTGGCATTGAGATACATTCACTATTCTAATGCCGGTTTCAAAAAGCCAAATCCTGGTTTAGATTTTTTATCCCTGTCTTTTAGCCAAAGACTGTAGCAACCGTTGTGCCCGTTTATCACATAGAAAAAAGGCGCATACATAAATATGCGCCTAAAATGGTCCTTGAACACAAATAGGAACAAGGGTTCCACACAGAGAAATATCGCGAACATAGCACGACGTTGAACACAATCATCAAATTACGTTCAACAGTTAGTGAGAAATTACATTCTCAATATCCAATATATTATACTTTAGTATAATGTCCAGAAAATTTGATTATTTTTTAGCCTGATACGTCTTTTCGAAAGTCAGTGTTCGATTAAACATCGTTTAGCCAATCAATAGGTTTGTAAACGATAGGCACAAAAAAGCCAGCCCTGAGGCTGGCTTTGTTTCAATTAGCATAGACTACGATGAGAGGTCTGCAGCGAGTCGCTCTGACGATTGCTTTTCGCTATTGACGAACTGCATCCATTGCTTCGCCATACCTCGGCTACTTGAATGCTTCTCGGCTTCAGCCAATTGATCGAGTGCTAGCACGTATTCCTTCTTGTTGTAATGTGCCATACCCATCACTAAGTGGACCGTGCCTGGGTTTCTTAAGTCGCCTTTTTCTAATGCTCGTTGTGCAGCAGCGATAGCATCTTCCCAGCGTTCCATATTCAGCAATATTTGCGCAACCTGAGCATCTAGCTCACCGTCTTCTGACAGCTGTGCAGCCGCCATAAGCGCAGGTACCGCTTTGTCATTTTCCTTAGCTAGCGTCCAGCTTTGGCCTAAGAACTTTAAATTGCGCAGGTTTTTCTCGAGGGAACCATCATCCATGGCTTGAGACATCAACAATGCCCCTTTATATGGTACACGATGATAGTAATACAGCTGGGCCAGATTAAAGAGGTCCGCTCCTTTCTCGACATAACCTTGCTGATAAGCGGCTTCCATAATCGCAAGCTGCTTTTTCTCTTCACCTAATTCACCGTACATACCGGCTAGTTGGATCCAATATTTGGGTTCGTTAAACAGCTTTACCATCTTGATAAGCACGTCTTTTACTTTACCCGGCTGCTTCAGTTCGTAGAAAATTGCTCGCTGCAATATCAACCAACCTTCATCTGGGATCATACCTTCAGCTTCATGACCCTCAATCGCCTGAGTGATATAGGTCTCAGCTTCTGCGTATTGCTTGTTTTGATAATACGCTTGGGCTTTAATGACCCAGTTTTTAGGCGGGACCTTACCAGTGTTCAACGCTTCCCAACGGTCGAGGTAATCGATGCTTTGGGCAAAACGCCCTTGCATCAAATTAAGCTGAGCAAGACTGAAAAGCGTGCTTAACTCAAACGACTCAGGAATTGGCTGTTGCTCAACGACCAACGCAAAAGAATCCATTGCTTTATCGTATTGTTCGTCGTTGTAATAAATGAAACCGTAGAAGTTGTACATCATGGCCAGTTCATAACTGTTCATCGAGCTCGACTTGCCCTTCACTTCGTCAAGAATTTCGATGGCACCAGGGATGTTACCTTCATCTGCTTGTGCTTGTGCGCGGGCTAACTGCTCGTAAACTTTAGAGCGCAACGCAGGCGTTCTACGGGTTTTCTTCTCGCTGGCTTTTTGCTCTTGAGCACTCGCCGCTGGTGCGACGATAGCCGTCGATACACTCACAGTTACCACAGCGCAAGACAACGTTAGCGCGGCGAATAGATAGTTAGTAAATAATGTCTTTTTCATCAGCTTACCCATCTATTTGGAACGTGAGACGGTTTTGCACACCAGAAACCTCGGTCGCTTCACCATTCACAACGCGAGGTTTGTACTTGAACTTAAGTGCTGCGTCTTTTGCCGCTTGCTCAAAAATCCCCGCTGGTTCTGCTTCAATGACAATAGGATCTCTCACCGAACCTTGCTTTGTAACCGTGAATTCGAGAATAACATACCCTTCGATACCACGTTGCAAAGCGCGACGAGGATAGACTGGCGCCACCTTCACTATTGGCAAATATTCTCCGTCGCCAGATTCTAATGCCAACCCTCCGTCCAAAGAGATATCGTCACCGACATCTGCAGCAAAATCCAAACCACTACCTTCAGCGTTCGGTGATGGAGAATCCATCTGAGGCTGATTCATTTGCGGTGGCGGCTCTTTCGGCTTTGGCGGCTTACGCGGCTTGCGATCTTTCTTCTGAACTTGCTCTTCAGGCTTGACGCGTACGAAGTCTAATACGCTGCCTTTAGGCGGATCAGTAAGAGCGCTGCCACTCATCTGTATCAGCGACTGCATTAGGAAAAACAAACCTAATGTAATCCCCGCTGATACTAAAATTGCGATTAGAAGTCGTACCATGATTAAGGCTCTTGCGCTGCGATTGAGACATCAAACACACCCGCGGCACGTGATGCATCCATCACTTTAATCAAGGTTTCTGTTGTCGCTTTTTTATCGGCTTGGATAACAACAGAGCCTTGCGGGTTCTCAGCGTGAAGTCGCTCGATATTCGCCTGAATGGCACGCTCGTCAACGCGACGTTTGTTGATCCAAACCTCACCCTTGTCAGAGATTGCAATCAGGATGTTAGCGCGATCTTTTTTCACTGCTGTCGCCGCCTCTGGGCGGTTCACATCGATACCTGCTTCTTTAACAAAAGAGGCGGTTACGATGAAGAATATCAACATGATAAAAACAACGTCCAGCATGGGCGTCATATCGATATTCGCTTCTTCCTCGTCTACGAGGTTTTGAAAATGCTGCTTCATAATGCTTACCTTACCTTAATACCCTAGTGGCATTAACGTTGAACTATTAATGCATCCTCTAGATGCATGCGCTCAGATTTTACTGTTCTGGTTAACCAAGTTGAGGCAAACACCCCTGACAAAGCACCAACCATTCCGGCCATTGTTGGAATCGTTGCTTTTGACACGCCCGATGCCATAGAACGAGCGTTACCTGAACCAGAAATTGCCATAACATCGAAGACTTCAATCATGCCAGTTACCGTCCCCATCAATCCGAGAAGAGGACAAAGGGCAACCAGAGATTGAATAACGGGAATACTGCCGTTGAGCTTCAAATTGATATCAGAAATCAATTTCTGACGAATTTGCTCAGCGTTCCAAGACGACCTGTCTTGACGGTTTTCCCATAGTGTTATGGCGTTACGCACATTGGTTTTGTGCGTAACGAAAAAGTAAAGCGCACGCTCGAGGATCAAAAGCCACATGACGAAGATTAGGAAACCGATGACAAGGAGAACCTGGCCACCTGTTTCTGTAAAATCGCGTATTGCTTCTAGAAACTCGATCATGATGATTAGCCTCGCTCTGCGCGCTCTGCAATAACACCAGATGCTTGTTCTTGAAGAATGGCAACGATGTTCTTACTTTGCGTATTAAGCAATGCGTATAGCAAGGTAGTCGGGATAGCAACCACAAGACCTAGTACCGTTGTTACAAGCGCCTGTGAAATACCGCCAGCCATCAGTTTCGGGTCACCTGTACCGAACAGCGTAATCGCTTGGAAGGTGTTAATCATACCGGTAACCGTACCCAATAGACCCGCCAAAGGTGCAACAACAGAAATAATCTTAATCACGGTAAGGTTGCGTTGAAGCTTAGGTAGTTCACCTAGAATTGCTTCAGTTAAGTGAAGTTCAAGCGCTTCGGTATCTGCTTGAGGATGTTCGTCTCTCACTTTCAATACACGACCAAGCGGGTTGTTCTCTTTCACATCTTTTGATTTCAGCTGACCGTTTACTTTCATACGAGTCAACGACAAAGTAATGAAACGCTCAAGGGCAAGTAATAGACCAATAGCACCAACTACCAGAATGATGTAACCCACAAGACCACCTTGCTCAACGCGCTCTTTAAGGTTAGGTGCTTGAACGAGAAGACCAAGAATAGAACCACCTGTCGGGTCCATACCAAAGCTCACTAATTCACCATTGGAAGCCTGAAGTGCAGCAGCGCTGTCACCGTAGCGTTGTGGTGGTTGACGAACAAGCTCAGCAACTGTGCCCGTAACGCCGTTGTAATCGAGATATTGACCGTCTGCAACCAGTGCAAATGGTCCAACACGAACGACTTCTTTATTCACTTTGGCACCGCCAGCTTCAACCACGTCGGTTGTAAAGCGAGTTACCTTGCCAGCTTGAGTCATTTCGCGTTGAAGTTCGTACCACACACGCTCAATTTCTTCGATAGATGCCAACTTAGAGCTTGATCCCATCGACTGTGCCATCTCGTCTAAAAATGCCGCGCGACCAGGAATTTGTGCAGAAACAACAGAATTATAGAATTTGTTCTTCGTATCACCAGCGACTTGCTGAAGCACACCAAATAGTTCTTTGAGTGAACCAAGGCGGTTATCTAAAGTGCCGTTTAAATCTGCAATTTTAAATTCATTTTCTTCAAACTGCGTTTCAAGGCGCTCTGACTCTTTGAGCATGTTGTCGCGAAGCTGCGCTGTCTCGCGCAGAATGCGGTCTTGCTCTGAACGCATTGAGATAAACTCTTGTTCACGCGCTTTGTTTTGCTGAGTTTGAGCAAATTTGCCTTCTTCCAATTGCTTAAGCAATGCGTCTAGGTCCAATGCGCGCTCATTTTCTGCGACTACACCGAAACTGAGTGTTGCGGCAGTAAGACCAGCGGCAACGAATTTTAACGATTTCAACATTGTCATATACCTCTTAGTCCGTAATCGCTACTGGTAGTGTCAGCAAATCAGGTGCAAGCTGTTTCTTCGCCATGCGAAGGCCTTTGGTCACCTGTGTGCGGTAGCTGCTATCAAGCTCTTCCCATTGACGTGTTTGCTTGTTGTAAACACCCTGGCGGCTTGCATCGCGAGTTTGATAAATCAACGCTGTACGACCGACGCGAAGGAATTCAACATCGCGCTCTTGGCCATCAATAGTGTGGATACCCGTGTAGGCTTCCATGGTGCGACCGTAGTCCATCTCTACTTGATAGGCTTCCATCACACGGCGGAATTTTTCAGAAGATGCAACATCCGCTCTGTCCATCATCGCTTTTAGGTCAGCAATACGGTCAGCGCGCTCTTGCGCGAGGAAAGGTACGTCCAACGCAATAAACTGCTCAAGACCGTCAATCATTCGAAGCATAAGAGGTGTGATTTGACGCTCGATAACCGACACTTCATCGATAGCCAAGTTCAAATCTGCCATCTCTTGGTTTTGGTTTGCGATTTGTTTACGAAGCTGGTTGTTGTAAACCTCTAGACCTTCGATTTCTTTGCTTAGCGTTTTAAATTGCTGCAATTTACTGTCAATTTGGTCAGTAATGCCATCAATTTTTTGTTGTGAGGCTGCAGCAGACTCATTGATTTCGGTGGCCGCTTTAACAGCTGGTTTTAAGACTTCATCGTCTTGTGCTAAGGCGGAAGATGCCATGACGGCAGACGCCAAAAGCAAAGTGTTGAAAAGCTTCATACATTCAAACCTTAAAGTTAACAAAAATCGGATGTATCCGACCCTAAAAATTCTGCGCGTAGCATAGGGGCTTTCCATGACAGTTTTATTACATATTCGTCATATTTAAGCCTAAATCCCGCTTCCAAAATCCATTTTTAATAAATAGAAACAGCAACTTAACTGTAACAATAAAATATTACAAAAAATGACGGCGCCGTTTACTAGCCAATGAAAGCATTGGAACGAGTGTCGCGTATTTATTCCCTATCAGATCAGTTTGAATGGGCTTTGTGACAGTGTGGTTAAACCACGTGAATCAAGGACAAAAACTTTTGATGGCGTGCAATAGAAAACAGAAACAAAAAAGGCCGCAAATGCGGCCTTTCTCAATTTGAAATCGTATTTTAGAAATCGTAAGAGAAACGAATATCAAATGTCGTACCGACAGTTTCGTTCCAAATGGCGATGCCTTCTTGTTCGATCTGCTTTTCTTCGTCCAACACATTTCTCGCGCGGAAGCGAATAGTCGTATTGAAGTCTGGGTAATAGGTATACACCAAATCCAATGAATGGAAAGGCTGCTCTTGACCATCTTCAAAACCATTCGCACCTGGAATAATGATACGTGGACCAAACACGTTGTATACCAGAGATGCACTGTGTTCACCATTGTCTGAGTCATAACCTAACTGTAAGTTAGCAACCCATTCAGAGTGACCAACCAAGCGACGTTTGTCGTTGGTAGGAGCATTGGTGATTTGGAATGCTTCAAACGCTTCGTCCGAGGTATTATCTGATACCGCGAAAAATACCTGTTCGAAGAACAAACTGTCTCGGTTTTGCACCCCTAAGGTGACTTCAGAGTCTGAGAAAGTAAAGTTACCCGAGGTATAGAAGCTATTGCCCCATTCACCCAAAAACGCTAAGTCTTGAAGGAACTCAATTTCCACACCATAGACTTCACCCGTTTCACCGTTTGCAGTGAGAAGCTGTTGAGCACCTTCAGTAGCTGACGGAAGCTCGATCAACTCGATTGGCGATTCGATGTCTTTGTAGAACAATGCGACTGACAAGTTGTTACCATTTTCACGGTACCATTCCCAACGGAAGTCTATGTTGGTCAGATCAGAGCTTTGCAATCTCGTCGAACCACGAACCAGCAAATCGGTTAACGGGTCAATATAGAAACTCGTCGACAAGTCTCGCAAATCAGGACGGATCGTCGTTTCACTAATGTTGAACCTCAACTGATGACCACCATCCATTTGATACGTTAGTGCTAACGACGGATAGAAATTGTCTTCTGATACGGCTAAGTCTTGGATTTCTTCCGATGTTGCATCAAAAATACCAATGTGTGGAAGGTTTGGAATGGAGATTTGTTTGAAATCTTCATAGCGCACACCACCCGTAACACGCCAATTACCAAAAATCGCATCCGTTAAGAAGTAGTAAGCGTCGATGTCTTGTGCTGCAACGTACTTATCTCCACCGATGGTATTGTCTTCAAACTCAACGTCAAACGTTGGATCTTCCAGTACTTGGTCGCTGAAAATTTGACTGTAATCGCCACCCGCAAGGAAGTTACGAGGCACGCTACGCGTCAGCAAATCAACGGTAATGTTGTCACCAGCACGGGCTTTCTCGAAGAAATCTGCACCGATCTTAAATTCAAGCTCGTAACCACTACCAAAAACCGGTAGCGACGCATTCCAGCCATAACTTTTTGCTTCATCCTGAAGCGTTTGCCACGTGTACTCAACACCGCTAACTTGGCTCAAGTTAGTGGTAACCTCGCCTGTATTTTCATCAATTTCTTGGAAGAAAAGGGCTTCGAAACCACCCGGTGCTTCACGACTAGCCTCTGATTCAGAGTAATACCAGTCGGCACCAATGTTCCAATAACTTGGAAAATTGTGAATGCCTTTCAACTGGTGTGCGATCATTTCACGTTCTTCGTAAATAATGTCGACAACACGCTGTTGTTCGAAAGGTTCGGCGATGGTGTTAGTTGATTCTCTCAATCGGTCACGCAAACGATCTCGTGCGTCATGAAGAATCATATTGTTGAATTCAAAGCGGTGATTACTGTTGTATTTGAATCCAACGTTAAACATACCACTCCACTTTACAGAGTGTTCAGTCGACTGACCATCTTCAAATTCGTTGATACCGATAGTACCGTCACCCGTTCGGGCGAGGTTGTAAACGTTGCGTTCGTCACTCGCCTGCCAGCTGTTTGAGTAACTAACAGCAGTCAAAAAACCCAAACGCATGTCATCGCCTAAGTCCAGATAGTCACCAAAATTTGCGCCAAACGAATAGTTTGGATCCAGTGACTCAGGAGTCGCCGTGATATCACGGTTAAGTTCTGACAATATAGCGATGTTTTCCTCGCGGGAAAGGTCGCTCAAATTAAAGTTGCTAGCAACTTGGTCAATCGTACTTGAAGACGCCTTGACTAAGTTAGCGCGTAATAAGTTAGATATGGCGCGCGTGCCATCATCTGAACCCAATACATCATCACTACCACCAGCATACCATGCAGAATCGTCACTGTTTTCAGTGTTGATGCCTAATTGTGCTCTGAAGCCCAATACACGTTCAGTTGGGATGGATTTGGTACGAATATCAACGTTACCACCACCAAAGTGAGCTGGCATATCAGGTGAGAACGATTTTTGAACGCTCAAACTTTCGATAATAGACGACGGGAATAAATCCAGTGGAATAACCGAGCGAGTGGGATCCGGGCTGGGTACATTCATAGAGTTCAATTCAGTGCTTGAGTAACGCTCACCCAAACCACGAACATAAATGAATTTACCATCAACAAGGGTCAAACCCGTTACACGACGAAGTGCTGACGCGGCGTCACTGTCACCCGTTCGAGAAATTTGTTCGGCTCCGAGAATATCAGCTACGAAAGCTTGGTTTTGACGCTCTTGAAGTACTGCTGACGCGGTGCCCTTTAATCGGGTGCCGGTTGCAACCACTTCCTCAATAACCTGGTCTTCACTTTGCTGAGCTAATGCGCCCGAAGAAACCGATAGTAATGCAACTTGAACAGCCAAGGTCAATTTGCTTTTTACATTCTTCATTTGTCTTTCAGATTTCATATGTGAAAACTCCATAAATCAAAACATTGTGCTTTTAGCAGCAAAGTTAAGGCGCTTTCACGCCTTAACTTTCTATTACTACTAAAGTTTTATGGAGTAATTTTTAGTCGTTAAGACCGACAGTTACCCAACCATTAGTCCAATCAGTTGTACCGAATGCACCAATGTAGTCTGTTGATTCGAACCAGCTATCGTTAGCAGACATGTCTGTGCCCGCACCCAGTAGAGGTGAAGTTGCTTGAGGCATGTAACCGTTAGACGCAAGTTCTAATACTGATGACGTACCTGCAACATTACCAGTCTGTGCTAAGAACCACTGTTCAACAGTTTGTGTACCTGCATCACCTTTGAAGTTCTCATCGTTGTCACAAGCTACATATGAGTAAGTCACACTTAGCGTGCCGTCAACGGCATTGTCTTGTGTAGATTGGAAGCCATCTAGTTCAAGACACTCGCCCATACCAGCAGGGCCCGTAACCATTAGGTTAGCGATTGCGCCGCGAGTACCGTGGCGAAGTAGTACGCCCTCTGAATCATCATCACCATCGAAGTTAGAACCAATGATTGAGATGTTCGCAACAGTCGGGTTAGAAACTGGCATTGCTAGTGGACGATCTTCTGAGTTATCAGATTCAAAGCCACGGTTAGCCATTGACTCGTTGTGCTTGATAACAACGTGTTGTGCACGACCAGACCAACCAAATGCCCAGTCTAGGCTATCGTCGCCATTTCCTGTAAGTACAACGTGGCGTACGTCAACAGTTCCACCGAAGAACTCAACACCATCATCTAGGTTCTCGTGAACTTGGATGTAGTCAACGAAAGTTGAAGAACCAACACCAGCAAACGTAATACCGTTAAGTTCGTCGCCTGTACCAACTTCGTTACCTGCGTGCTTAACGATGACATACTTAAGAGAACCAGAATCGTCTTGTTCATCAGCGCCGCCATATAGACCTGCGTTACCTTCTGCAGACACACCACATGACGCTGCTTCATCAGCAGAAACCATGTCGTCACCATTAGCATCACACAAGTTTACAGGTGCATTACCTAGCAGAACCAAGCCGCCCCATTGGCCAATACCTGTTGTGTCACCAGTAACATCTTGTACAGACGTCATGATGATAGGTGCAGCAGCTGTACCCAATGCTTCGATCTTTGAACCACGACGAGACACTAGGAAGTCATCACCGCTTTGACCGATGATAGTTGTACCAGCTTCGATATACAGTGTTGCATTATCGGCGTTGTCGTTACCAACAGCGGTACGACCATTCAATACCCAGTGAGCGTCATTAGTAAGCGCTGCATCAGCCGTGAACGTCGTAGTTGCACCTAGAAGGTATACTGGCTTATCTGTGATTTCAGGGAAATCTGCAGAAACATCAGTTGCTAGGTTTTGCTCAAATGCATTTTGAACATCAGATGGGAAGTCGCCATTTACGCCAACAGTCCAACCCGCAGTCCAATCGCTCTCGCCGTCGAAAGCACCGATGTAATCTGTAGAGAAGAACCAGCCATCAACGGTTGACGCATCGATACCAGCGCCAAGAAGAGGAGAACCTGCTTCTGGTTGATAGTTGTTAGCCGCAAGAAGAAGAGGACCTGAAGTGTCGAATGCCATGTTGCCATCTTGACCCAAGAACCACGCTTCTACAGTTTGAGAACCGGCGTCACCTTTGAAGTTTTCACCGTTGTCACACGCAACCGCAGAATGCGTGATGATAAGTGAACCATCAGTTGTGTTTTCTTGAGTTGTTGGGAAACCATCAACTTCTAAACACTCACCCATACCCTCAGGACCAGTGATTACAACGTTGTGAAGACGCGCTTCTGTGCCGTGACGAAGCAATACACCTTCTGAATCATCATCACCGTCGAAGTTAGAGCCCACTACAGTGATGTTAGACACCATTGGGTTTGACACTGGCGTTGCCGCTGGACGGTCTTCAGAGTTATCAGACTCGAAACCACGGTTAGCCATAGACTCATTGTGCTGGATGTAAACAAATTGCGCGCGACCAGTCCAACCGAAAGCCCAATCTAGGCTGTCATCGCCATTACCAGTCAAAACAACGTGGCGTACGTCAACCGTACCACCGAAGAATTCAACACCGTCATCAAGGTTTTCGTGAACTTGGATGTAGTCAACAGAGGTACCAGAACCGACACCCGCGAAGGTAATACCATTTAGCTCATCACCAGTACCGACTTCGTTACCAGCATGCTTGACCACAACATAGCGAAGTGTACCTGAATCGTCAGCTGCATTGCCGCCGCCGTAAAGACCAGCGTTACCTTCTGCAGAAACACCACAGTTAGCCGCTTCTTCATCAGAAACCGTATCGTCACCGTTCGCGTCACATAAGTTAACAGGTGCATTACCCAGTAATACTAAACCACCCCATTGGCCAATACCTGTCGTTTCGCCAGTCACATCTTGTACAGATGTCATTACGATTGGAGCAGATGCGTCACCTAGTGCTTCAATTTTAGAACCACGGCGTGCAACTAAGAAATCATCACCAGACTGGCCGATGATAGTTGTGCCTTCTTCGATGAATAGCGTCGCGTTGTCTGTGTTGTCGTTACCAACTGCAGTACGGCCATTCAACACCCAATGTGCATCATTGGTCAATGTCACGTCAGCAGTGAACGTAGTATCGGCACCTAGTAGGTATACTGGCTTATCTGTGATTTCAGGGAAATCAGAAGAAGCGTCTGTTGCAAGGCCCTGTTCGAACGCGTTTTGAACATCGCTAGGGAAACCAGTGAATACACCTACAGTCCAGCCAGCAGTCCAGTCAGTTTGACCGTCAAACGCACCGATGTAGTCAGCAGAATCGAACCAGCTATCTACAGTGCTAGGGTCAATGCCCGCGCCGATTAGCGGAGAATTAGATGTTGGCGTGTAACCGTCAAGCTCAAGAGCAAGTTGGTCTGTGCCTTCAAATGCCATGTTGCCATCTTGGCCAAGGAACCAAGCTTCAGTTGTTTGAGAACCAGCGTTACCTTTGAAGTTTTCGCCATTCGCACAAGCAACAACAGAGTTAGTCATGATAAGAGTTTCGTCGTCGGCATTTGCGCCAGTCGCTTCGAAACTATCAACTTCAAGACACTCGCCCATACCTGCAGGGCCAGTGATGAAGAAGTTGTGCAAACGACCACGCGTACCGTGGCGAAGCAATACACCTTCAGAATCGTCATCACCGTCGAATGAAGAACCCACGATAGTCACGTTAGCTACCATAGGATCAGAGATAGTTTGCGCAAGAGGACGGTCTTCAGAGTTGTCTGACTCGAAACCACGGTTAGCCATCGAATCGTTATGTTGGATGTATACGTGTTGTGCACGACCTGTCCAACCGAAAGCCCAGTCTAAGCTGTCATCGCCGTTACCTGTCAATACAACGTGTTTTACGTCAACCGTACCACCGAAGAATTCGATACCGTCATCTAGGTTTTCATGCACTTGAATGTAGTCAACGTCAGTACCGTTACCAACACCAGCGAATGTAATACCGTTAAGCTCATCACCAGTACCGACTTCGTTACCCGCGTGCTTCACGACAACGTAATTTAGCGTACCAGAATCGTCAGCTGGGTCGTTGCCGCCGTAAAGACCAGCGTTACCTTCAGCAGAAACACCGCAAGATGCTAGCTCTTCATCAGACGTTGCATCATCACCGTCAGCGTCACACAAGTTAACTGGCGCATTACCAAGAATGACTAAACCACCCCATTGGCCAATGCCAGTCGCTTCACCCGTAACGTCTTGGATAGACGTCATGATAATTGGCGCTTGCGCAGTACCTACTGCCTCAATTTTTGAACCACGACGAACCACTAAGAAGTCATCACCCGTTTGGCCGACGATTGTTGTTCCGCCTTGCACATAGAGTGTGGTTTGGTCGGCGTTATCATTACCAACGGCAACACGACCATCTAGAATCCAGTATGCATCGTTACTTAGTTTGATTTCTTGAGTTAGTGTAACGTCAGACTTAGCTGCTTTTGCTTGAGGGCTTGCAAGCAAGTATACCGGGCGGTCAGTGATTGCTGGGAAATCAGCAGATACGTCAGTCGCTATACCCGCATCGATAGGAGAAACTGCATCAGCAGAAGGATTGAAGTTTGAACCGATTGGGTCAGTGCTACCACCGCCATTATCGCCGCCATTGTCGCCGCCACCAGAATTACAGCAACCTGGCTGGTTGTTGTCGCCAGTTGTGTTGTTGCTGTTTGTTTGGCTGTTATCAACGTTACCTTCATTGATATTAATATCGCCACCACAGCCTGCAAGCGTAAGCGCCGCTGCAATCGCTGAAGCTTTAAATAAGTGCTTAAGGTCCATTCGTTTCTCCAAGTGCAGATAGGTATAATTATGGATTTAAAAACGGGAGAAGATTACCGAAGGTAAATGACACATTTGTTACATGAAGAAGTTGTAACAAAAGTTTCACACAAGAAGACCGCAAATAGACTAAAACCTCATCTATTCACACTAGCACTATGATTTTATTGTTATTTTGTAAAAAATATACGTATCAGTATGTGATTAAAAATAGCAAAAAATAGCATGTCGAAATCAAGCAAAACGCTTACAGGCGCCATGTTTGTGACAATTGAGCCCGCCTCTGCATAACCGAACATGAGCTTTGCCGATTAATTCACCAGCATTTTTCGCTGGCGGCTTACCATGTCATCTCGGATGGGGAAATAACCATCTCGTTGCACCAACCTTTGCCCTTCTTGGGAAAGGATAAAACGCAAAAACTCACGTTCTAATACAGGTAAGGCTTCGTCAGGTGATTTATTAACTACGATGTAAAGAAAGCGGGAAAAAGGATAACGCTCTTCTCTAACTGAATCGATAGTCAAAGGGATCAGGCTATCTAACGTTTCACCGATTGGCAGCGCCCTCACACCCGCAGTTTTGTAACCGAATGCTGCATATCCCATGGCGCCGTTACTCGACGCGACTGACAACACTACCGACGCTGAACCGGGCTGTTCATTGATAGTGGTTTTGAAGTCACCGTCACACATTGCCATCACTTTAAACAGGCCATAGGTGCCGGAAACTGAATTCCGCCCAAACAATCTGATGGGCAAGTTACCCTGAGATGAGCCAACACCCAACTGCCGCCAATGGGTAATCGATTGAGCCTCACCGCAGTATAATGTTGAGGAAAAGATCGCATCAATTTGCGACAGGGTTAACCCCTGTAACGGGCTACGTCTGTCGACAAAGATCGCGATAGCATCTAATGCGACTTTTAACACGACAGGCGGGTAACCATGAGCCCTAACAAATGCTTGGATTTCGCTGGGCTTTAGCTCTCGGCTCATAGGCCCAATTGTCGCTGTTCCTTCAGTTAGCGCAGGCGGCGCTGTCGACGATCCTTCTGCTTGAATTTGAAATTTAACCTGGGGATACAATACTCTGAATTCTTGAGACCAAAACGTCATCAAATTGGCCAAGGTATCAGAGCCTGTGGAAGTGATCTTACCCGCGACACCGGGTTGACGCTCATAACTGGGTGAATCGGCATAGCTCATAAACGCACACAGCACACCTACAATCAATACCGTGATTTGAGACAATCGCATCTTTACTCCGCAATTAATTCGCTGGCGAGTACAAAAGAAAACTGGCTTCCTTGGCCTAACGTACTAGCAATATCCAGTTGACTGTTATGGTGGCTCAATACGTGTTTAACGATAGAGAGCCCTAGGCCTGATCCACCGGTTTTGCGCGATCTGGCTTTGTCAACGCGGTAAAACCGCTCGGTAAGCCGCGCTATGTGGTTTTCAGCAATACCATCTCCATCGTCTACAACGGCAAATTTAGCGCCCGTCGCAGTTCGACGCCAGTATACATCGATGTTGCCGCCTGGTGGCGTGTAGTGAATCGCGTTGAAAACCAAGTTGGAGCATGCACTTCTGAGCTCGGTTTCGACACCAAACACGCGTAAATCGTCTTCGACATGGAAAGTAATGTTATGCCCTTTGTCCTTATTGAGTGTCATGGCTTCCATTTTCACTTGAGCCAGAATGGCACTCATGGGAACGATATTTTCGTAAATACGTTCCGCACTGGCTTCAATTCGAGACAAGATTAGCAAATCTTCTATCAAACTCTGCATACGCTGAGTTTGCGCGCCCATCTCCGCTAACGCCTTAGCCGCAAAGGGGTCACTAGACTCATCTATCGGCAAAATTTCGAGGTATCCATTAATCACCGTGAGCGGCGTGCGCAGTTCATGAGATACATTGGCCACAAAGTCTTTGCGCATTTCTTCGAGTTGAGACACTCGAGTCACGTCACGGGCAATTAACAACAAATGCTCATCCCCATAGGGCATAATCCGATATTCGAAAGTCTTGCTCGGGTTCGTAGGAGATGGCACTTCAATGGGGTAGTTAAAGTTACCCGCATGAAAGTATTCGATAAATTGTGGATGACGCAGTAGATTGTCAATCCTTCGCCCCGCATCAGCGGGCCACCTTAGCCCTAACTCCAAGCGCGCGAGTCTGTTACACCAAATAATTGCAGCCTTCGAATCGACAACAACGGCGGCATCGGGCAGTGCTTCAGAACCTTCTCTAAAGCGCTTAACTAATTCGCCTAATTCTTTTCGTTTGTTTCTATTGCGGCGTTGTAAGTAGTAAATCCCTTCGTAGATGTGTTCCCAAACGCCTTTGACGTGGGGGGGCGACATCTTGCGACTGTGCCACAACCATCGATTGAGTCGATACAATTGCCAGTAATTCAACCCCAACAACACCACCGCGCCAGCGCACATGGCAAACAACATATCGTCGAGATACACCCCAATAATGGCAAATACGGCCAAATAAAGCAGTATTCTTAGTAGACTATTAAACCAAGAAAAGGGGTAATACATGATGCTGAAAATTTCCAATAAAAATGCCGGGATAGCCCGGCAAATCACAATAAATTGAGCGTTGCCTAAACGTTTATAGTTTAGTCGAGAACCGATAACCCGCGCCGCGAACAGTTTGTACCATCGCATCGTGACCGTGGCGCGAAATAGCCTTTCTCAAGCGGCGAATATGCACATCTACCGTTCTATCTTCCACGTACACATTGGTCCCCCACACATTATCTAACAGTAGCTCTCTACTGTATACACGCTCGGGGTGGGTCATGAAAAAGTGTAACAGCTTAAATTCCGTCGGCCCCATATCTAGCGGCTCATCGTTCGCCATCACTCGGTGAGAAATAGGTTCAAGCTTGAGGCCATTGTATTCAATGGGCTCTTCACTTGAGGTTGGCGTCGTACGGCGCATTACCGCTTTGATTCTTGCGACTAATTCTTTGGGAGAAAAAGGTTTGGTGACATAATCGTCAGCCCCCGCGTCTAACCCGCGAATTTTATCTTCTTCCTCGCCTCTCGCCGTTAGCATAATAACGGGAATATCACGGGTAAACTCGTGTTGTTTCAAGCTTTTTGCCAATTGCACACCGCTTCCACCTGGTAACATCCAATCCAACAGGATGAGATCTGGGTATGGTTCAGCAATCAACTGTTGCGCGACATCATAGTCTTCAGCTTCAACCGTGTTGAAACCAGACTGCTCAAGCACGAATTTCAGCATTTCCCTGATTGGCGCTTCATCTTCCACTAATAAGACAGTTCGTGACATGGATTTATTCCTACTCATAACAAAACGCCGCTATTATTCATGGGGTACGTGACACTTTTATTAAAACGATTACATATTTGTGTCAAGTTTTTGAAAGTTTTAGCACTGTCGTTTCGCTGCACTAAACCAGTGATTCCTCTCTTGATTTAAACTTTATTGCCATCCGCGAAAGGCATTTATAGCGCAAAAACTTGAACAAACATTCAATAAAAATCAGTATCTTTACGAGATCTCACGACAATTGTAACGGAATCGTTAAGTCAGATGGTAATTTGCTTGTTTATTAACGGGTTTGCGCATATTCTTTGCTGATAAGGCTTAGATTTTGCGATCAGGGTGAAAAATAATGGCAACGGTGAAGACAGGACTATCGAAAAAACTGCTCACGCGTGTTTTGTCTGTCTACTTTGTCCTCACACTCATAGTCACAGTGGGCCAGATTTTCACTGAATACCTAAGTACCAAAAACCACATCGAAGACGAACTCCAAACCTTAAAAAACACCTTTTCAACCAGCCTTACTCGTGCAATTTGGGAGCTCAATACTCCTCAAGCGATATCGATTGCTGAAGGCTTGATGGAATTGCCTATTGTGGAAGGGGTGCAAATACGAGATGAAAATTGTGAATACATTGCGGATTTGGGGTTAACCATCCCAGACCCTGCCCTTGACAATGCTCTGACGTGTAACCCTATAACCACGGGTAAATTACAAGACCACAGTGGTGGTGTGTTTGGCTATAGCTTCCCACTCATATTTGAATTTTCTGGCCGCGCATCGAATGTGGGTGACGTTACACTTTACTCAAGTTTTGACATCATCTTTGGCCGTATCGAAGTGGGTATTTTCTTCCTGATTGGTAATGCCATTGTCAAAACCGCGTTTTTGGTCTTCCTCTTCATGACAGCTTTCAGAAGAATGTTGTCAGAGCCTTTAGCCGAGCTCACGGCTCAAATGAGTATGTTCGACGCCGAACACCCTGAAGACTCAAAAATTATGGTGACGATTGAAGATGATAACGAACTGCAACAGCTGCAGTTTTCTTACAATCAAGTTATCGATGATTTGATCATGTCGCAAAATAAACTGCGCGGCACTCAGGACGAACTGAAACTGGCAAACATCAAACTCGATGATCAAAACCTGATCCTCGAGCAAGAGGTCGCGAAAAAAACGGCTTCTTTGAGCCAAATCATGCTGGACTTGGAGCAACAAAAAGATGAGTTGATTGCCAATCAACGTGAGTTGAGGCAAGAAAACGAAAATCGGCAATACATTGAAGACGAATTACGCAAACGCAATGATGAGCTCGCCAAATCTATGGAGACGCTCAATATCGCAAAAGATCAACTATTAGAATCAGAGCGCATGGCGTCTCTCGGCGGATTAGTCGCAGGTATCGCCCATGACGTTAATACGCCGCTGGGTGTCGGCGTGACAGCCGCCAGCTTCTTACAAGAGCGCATAAAAACACTTCACGCTGCGTATGAGGACAAAGCGCTCACCAATAAAACCATGGCTAACTTTATCGAAGAGGCCGAGCAAACTACTATTTTATTGTTGAGTAACCTGCACCGTGCTTCAGAATTGATTGCGAGCTTCAAACAAGTCGCTGTCGACCAGACGAGTGAGGCAGAGCGCGTATTTAACCTCAATACCTACTTGCACGAAATTCTGCAGTCGCTGAAACCTAGCTTCAAACAGACCAAGCATACTGTTGAAATTACTTGCCCCGATGATCTAGAAATTCGCTGTGCTCCTGGCGTCATTGCACAGATTACAACAAACATGATCATGAACTCTCTTGTGCACGGCTTTGAAAGTATGAAAGACGGCAAGATTGTCTTAAACGTGAAGAAGGAAGGCGCCGAAATTTTCATGGACTACAGTGATAATGGCCGAGGAATGGACGGTCACCACTTAGAGAAATTGTTCGATGCATTCTTTACCACTAAACGCGGCCAAGGTGGTAGCGGCCTTGGTACCCACATCATGTATAACTTAGTGACTCAAACACTGAGTGGGCAGATTGAAGCGCAAAGTGAACCTGGAAAAGGCCTTCAATATCATATCCGATTCCCACATCGAGATTAGCGCCCAAAGATATTACAATAGCTATCAAACTGGATTTGCACCTGTACTAAGCCACTGGTAGTCTTGCCCTCTTATTTGGCCTTGCGCCGTTCAATTTATCAGTAGGACCCAAAGATACATGTGGTTTAAGAATGTAAAAGCGTTTCAACTAACACAACCTCTTTCTCTTCACGATGATGACCTCGAGCAGGCTCTGTCAGAGCACAGTTTCAGACCATGTGGTAGTCAAGAAACCGCCACTATGGGCTTTGCATCTCCACTATCTGTGGCCGGCCAATCAGGCATGTTGTTTCACCGTGTGGGTGACCGATATTGGATCACATTGAAGAAACAAGAGCGCATTTTGCCCGCATCTGTCATCAATGGCGAATTGGCTGAAAAAGTAGCGGATATTGAAGCAGAGACAGGCTCACCTGTCGGTAAAAAAGCCCAACAAGACCTCAAACAAGAAATCATCCACCGCTTACTTCCCCAAGCTTTCACAAAGAATACATTTACTCACGGCTTTATCAGCCTGACAGATAACTTAGTGTTAGTTGATGCGTCTGCAGATGGCAAAGCGGAAGCGTTTTTAGCCATGGTACGAAAAGCGATTGGCTCACTTCCAGTAGTACCACTTGCGAGGCACAGCTTGCAAGCAGAGCTGACGTCTTGGCTAACCGACAAAGCGCCCGAAAATATTGTGTTACTTGAAGAAGCTGAGTTCAAATCGACAGACGAAAATGCCAGTATTATCCGATGCAAAAATCAGCCACTAGACAGTGAAGAAATAGCGTTGCACCTGGACTCAGGGAAACTGGTTCAAAAAGTGGCATTTGAATATGCCGAGAACCTCACTGCAATTATTGCCGAAGATGGCTCGGTCAAACGCATCAAGTTTGCCGACCGCATCAAAGAAGAGGTTGAAGACGTACCCAAAGACCAAGTGGCTGCGAGGCTAGATGCAGAATTTGCATTAATGTCGGCCGAACTTTGTGAATTGATGTCTTACCTGCGCACCACCTTGAATTTAGATCAGGAATAGCGGAAAAGGCGCAACGTCACATTATTCCTTTTTATCTACACAGCGCGCATCGATATATCCGGTCGTTGCGTGCTTTTTAGTCCCCTAGTTATCGCTTGTGCTCAGGATAGTAAATGACATCGGTAAAAACGGTTCTGCCAGCGAGATCTCGATAGCCA
Organism: Alteromonas sp. 5NS40-0096; assembly: GCF_057544385.1. Classification (NCBI taxonomy): domain Bacteria; kingdom Pseudomonadati; phylum Pseudomonadota; class Gammaproteobacteria; order Alteromonadales; family Alteromonadaceae; genus Alteromonas; species Alteromonas sp. 5NS40-0096. Next base: position 197,067 of record NZ_BAAJLQ010000002.1, on the reverse strand, counting down.
TGGGGTTTATCGGCACTTAACTTATGCGTTTGACCCGGCTCTACAAGAATCCACTGCTCATCGACAAGTAGCGATAACTTGCCTTCTCTAACGTAAATATGCTCAATGACTCCCGGCTGATGGGGCGTCGATAGCTGTTCGTGAAACTGTTCTAGCACTACATCAAAGACTTCTATCCCTGTCGAGCTATCAAATGGAAAGTGAGTAATCACTTTCATCTTAGGATCTTGTTCAGTACCACCAAATGAAGGCCCGTGTTGAGGACCGAGTAACGTCGTAAAGGAACATTCCAAACCTGTGGCAAGTTTCCAAACCGTCGCAATGGTCGGACTGGATTCTCCCCTTTCTATTTGCCCCATCATCGCCTTAGACACGCCGGTCAACTTTGACGCTTTGTCTAGACTGAGCCCTTTACTCTGTCGTATCGCTTTCAATGCCGATCCGACATCGGGTTTCATTTCCATTAATTCTCCATTGTGCGTTATAACGCACAGTGTTATAGTCAATTTGTACGTTATAGCGCACAATCCAAGTTTATCCTGTTTTGGCCTTCAATTCACCTCAAAGGGAATACTAGTGACATTACCATTAAAACTCAGTCATATCGCCGCAGGCACAGCTGCAGTCATCGTAGGCTATAGCAGTGCGGTTGTATTAGTGATGGAGACGGCGAGAGCGGCAGGTGCCTCTCCTGAACAAATTATCAGTTGGTTAGTCATGCTCGGACTGGGTATGGGCGTGACGTGCATTGGTTTATCTTGGTTTTTCAAAATGCCTGTCGTTACTGCTTGGTCAACGCCCGGTGCCGCTTTTTTGATAGCAAATGTACAAGATTACACCCTCGGTGAGACCATTGGAGCATGTGTTATTGCCGGCCTTATGGCGATGTTGACGATGCAATTTAAAACCTGCGTAAAAATGCTCGAAAGTATTCCTCACAGCTTAGCGACCGCTATGTTGGCAGGTATTCTCATGCCGTTTTGTGTCGCGATTTTTGCACAGGCAGAAGCACAACTTGTCTATCTCGTCATATTTTTCATCGTTTATCTAGTGACTTCCTACCTGATTCCGCGCTACACCATGTTAGTACTACTGATGTTAGCGCTGGGCTTGGCGTTTTTCGGCGGCAGTTTCAATCAACTGGAATGGCAGGCGCCAACGCTAACGTGGATGGCTCCCTCTTGGTCGTTGCAATCCACCTTGGCATTGTCAGTGCCTTTGTATTTAGTCACTATGCTGTCACAGAACTTACCTGGCATTGCTATTTTACACAGCCACAATTACCGTCCGTCTAGTCGTATTGCCATTAGTGTGCCCTCTGCCTTACAAACCGTTACTGCGCCACTTGGTGGGTTCACATTCAACTTAGCGGCAATTACTGCTGCATTATGTATGGGTAAAGAAGCCGGGGACGATCCGAGTAAAAGGTATTGGGCAGGCATTTGCGCTGGTGTAGGTTACCTACTACTCGGCGTCTTTGGCGGTAGCGTGGTGAGCCTTTTTGAACATATTCCTCATTACCTGACTGTGTTTTTAGCTGGCTTTGCATTACTGCCAACACTTCAAGCCAATGTGCTTGCAATGATGCAAAAAGAAGAACATCGATTCGGCGCGTTACTGACCTTCTTGTGCTGTGCTTCTGGTATCAGCCTTTTTGGTATTGGTGCAGCCATATGGGGATTGCTACTAGGCACCATATTCATAGTAGTAAATAGTAGAAAGCGTTAAAAATATACACGAAGAAAAAGACTCACCATTACATTCAATTTATGAAAACCAAAGAAAAAGCCCACCTATCGGTGGGCTTTTAGTTATCTTAATAGCAAGAGTATTAAGCGAAGATTTGGCGAGCAGACTCGCGCATCTCGCTAAAGTCGTCAGAAGTCAGCTCTTTAATATCATCAATCACACCACGCTGAATCGCAAGATTGAACACGGCATCTTTTTGCCCATCATTTTGACCAGACAACGCTGCTCCTACTCTGACAAAATCTAGGTATGACGTAGCTTCAGGAAGAACAGACAAGTCTCTCCAGTTTTCTGAAATGGCAACAAAATCATCGCTAAAGCCCCACTCTCGCATTATCTTACCGCCGATTCGGCCAGATAACTTGGTGATGGCATCTTCCAAGAAACTTGGGCTGGCAAACACTTCTGAATGACGTTCTGCTTCAGTCAAAATTGGCAAGACCCCAATGTTGTATACAAGTGCTGCCAACGTCATAGTATCCAAGCTCAATTCGCGTTTCTTAGTACGCGATACATAGTTCTGCATCGTAGCCATAGAATTAGCCACTACATTCACAGTGTTAGCCCATTCCTTCTTGAGATAATCACTGACGATGTCATTTTTAGATACAAACAGTTGCTCCATCGCCAATGCTGTCGAAATGTTCTTAATCTGACGTAAGCCAATTCGTGTAACAGCTTGGTTTATCGAGTTAACCTTAACAGCACGACCCATGTAAGCGCTGTTAGCGATTTTAATCATTCTTGCACTGAGTGATGGGTCTTGTGCAATGACATCACCCATTGCATTTAGGTTGATGTCCGGATCGTCTGCCGCTTTTCTGACTTTTAAGGCAATTGCAGGTAAAGTGGGTAAAACCAGCGTATCGTTATTTATTTTTTCTACTAAGATGGTCAACAGCGCGTTCTGTGTAGACATATTCCTACCTTTTCTTTTCCACTACCGATAGTCAGTAGCCGCTAATCCAGCGATGAATCAATTCGCAATGTATGCAGGCACAATTGGTATAACTCGGCCCCTACTAATCAATATATCAGCGAAATCAAAAATCTGCACTCAAACTTATTGGATTTTATTGATTCGCCTCATGTTTATGGTAATTCATGAGTACTCAGGGTGTCTTTCTTTATGAGCTCTTACCAGTATAGAATGAAATAACTGAATTACTCGCCAGTCTTCAATGTGTCGCTGTAGGGAGGCCAGCCGAGCGCTTTACCACCTAGGACGTGAAGATGAATATGATAAACGGTTTGCCCACCGTGCTGATTGCAATTCATTACGGTGCGGTAACCGTCTTGCGCAAATCCCATATCCGCCGCTAATTTGGCTGCAACCCAGTACAAGTGGCCAACAACCTCTTTATCCTCTGAGGCAATATCATTGATAGTTGCGATCGCTTTTTTGGGAATGACCAGAAAGTGCACCGGTGCTTGAGGGTTAATATCGCGAAATGCCAATGCTTGATCGTCTTCGTACAAGATGTCCGCTGGAATTTCTTTATTGATGATTTTAGTAAAAATAGTCTCTGACACAGTTCTTCCTTTTACGCAATTTGGATACAAGGGAACGGGGTTCCACTAACCGAAAACAAACCAGAGTAGGATTGCTCCCAACGCCAATCGATAAATCACAAATGGCAACATGCCAATGCGAGCGATCCAACTCAAGAATAAATAGATACACAGATAGGCACTGACAAATGAAAACGCCGCACCATAAAACAACCCTGTCCAGTCGACGGCATCGCCACTGCTGAGTAATTCAACAGTAGAAAGCGCGCCAGCACCTAATATGACGGGAATAGAAAGTAAGAAAGAAAAACGTGAAGCACTTTCTCTATCGAGGCCCAACATTAAACCCGCCGTCATTGTGATACCAGAGCGAGATGTGCCTGGAATTAATGCGAGAACTTGGGCAAAACCAATAATCACAGCTTGTTTCGCTGACAAGGATTGCAAATCTTTGATTTGTTTCGCTTTGACATCGGCATACCACAGCAGTAGACCAAAGGTAATTGTCGTAAACGCCATCACAAGGGCAGTGCGGGCATTTAATGTGATCCAATCTTTCATCAAAAAGCCCACAACAATAGCCGGAATGGTGGCAATCACAACCCACCACGCCAATTTACTATCTGTCGTTTGCTGCTTTGAGAATCCGTGGCTGAACCATGCGACAGTCATTTTGCCGATATCATTGCGAAAGTAGATCATTACGGCCAGAAGGCTACCAAGATGTACAGCGACATCAAATGCTAAGCCTTGACTAACCCACCCAAATAACTCGGCGGGTAGTAACAGGTGCGCGGAACTACTGATCGGCAAAAATTCGGTAATACCCTGAATAATTGCCAATATGATAATTTCGTAAATGGTCATTCGTCAGTGTTGCTCCATGCAAAATTTATCGGCTGTAAGCATTGGGATGTACGGTCAAACCTTTCCCACATAGTGGCGTAATTCACACCGGTTACTGGGTGAACGTCTTCTGGTACCAACTCCGCAAGTGGCCACAACACAAAGGCGTTGTATTCAATTTCTTCGCGAGGCAGGACTACAGGACTGTTACATACGGTATCGTCATACGTCAACAGGTCAAGATCGAGAGTTCTCGAACTGAATTTCTTTTCACTGGAGACGCGCCCGTTTTGTTTTTCAATTTCTTTGAGTATAAGGCAGACTTGCGCAATAGAGAGGTCACTGGAGGCTTTAACAACGTAATTGTAAAACGCACTACCATCAAACCCCACCGATTCACTTTCATAGACAGAGGAATGACTCACATCCTCAAACTCTGCCTTTAAACAATCCAATGCGCGCTGAGTATAATAAGCTCTATCAATATTAGAGCCTACGCTAATTAAAATTGTGTGACTCATAAACCTTATCGTTCTTTTGCCATATTAACCGCAACCCGTTGCGCGTCGGGCAGAATTCCGGGCTTTTCTATTTCTACTGCGACTCGTGCGATGGGAAAACGCTGGAGCAATGTGTCCAAAATTGCGTTACCCAATGCTTCAAGTAATTCAAATTGACTCTGTTTACCGACGTCTTTCACAGCATCAGCGACGGCAGCATAATCAATGGTGTCATTAACATCATCTGATTCCATCGCCTTTTGCAAATTGGCGTGAATAGTAATATCGACAATAAGTTCGGTAGTGCGCTCTCTCTCCCAGTCGTAAACGCCAATTAGGGTCTCGACCTTGAGCCCTTGAATCATTATGGTTTCCATGAATGATAACTTCTCATTTTACGTCATCCGACCATCCACTTATCGATCAATAAGTTAGGCCATTTGTTGGCATGACGCTTCAGTTTTTAGTAGTGTGACCGCAGTGTAACGTGAACGGCCACAGTAATACATGATTGCGAGTATAATTCTGATGATTTGTGTCAGCTACCTCATGGGGTCGCTGTCGAGTGCTGTGGTGGTGTGTCAGCTTTACGGGTTACCCGACCCGAGAACCGTGGGCTCTCAAAACCCTGGAGCCACGAATGTCTATCGACTTGGTGGTCGTATTCCTGCAGCATTAGTACTCGTTTTCGATATCCTCAAAGGCACACTGCCTGTTTATTCCAGCTATTTGTTGGGCATTGACCCACTTGGACTGGGATTGATCGCCTTGGCCGCATGTCTCGGTCATATTTTTCCTCTATATTTTGGGTTTGTAGGTGGAAAAGCGGTGGCAACAGCGTTTGGCGCTATGCTTCCTATTGGCCTAGATTTGACAGGGGCCTTAATTGCTACCTGGTTACTCACGGTATTTTTGACTGGATACTCTTCGCTAGGTGCGCTTGTCGCGGTCTCTTTAGCGCCACTTTTTACGTGGTGGATCAAACCTCTTTATACCCTACCAGTAGCCATGATATCGGTGCTCATTGTCATCCGCCATCATGGCAACATCATCCGCTTGCTTCGCGGTGAAGAATCCAAAGTTTGGTCAAAAGGCCAATCCAAAGAATAGCGGGGCTTTGTGTAGCACGTCACATTTAATGGCGAAGTGCCTTCGACAAGGTTTGGCCGTCGCTCGCAACAGGCGCTAGCAAATCTAACCCGAGGATTTCGGCAATCACCGGGTAGACTTCGAGGTTGCTAAACGTTGGAATCGTCTGACCTCGCACGAACGCTGGCCCTATAGCAATAAACGTCGCCGCCATGTCTGGGTGGTGATTTTCGTATCCGTGACCACCAAATTTCTGGCTGACGTCTGCCGTTTTCGAAAATTTCACCGGCGGCGAAACTTCAAGCACGATATCCCCAGTACGACTATTTCTTTGGTAGTGACGAGCCTCTCTTTGGGCATCAGAAAGCACTCGATAGCGACCATTAGCGATTCGACTCAAACGCGCTCGTTCAGATTGAATGTCTACTTCGGACACATCATCTCTGGCGTACAATGCGACCATGCTCGTCGCTACATCAACACCAAACGCTTCTCCAATTTCAAGCTCTTCAACCACGACAGACTTTTCCGGTTCGAGTCGTGTCATACCGTGGTCAGAGACAATGATCAAATTCACGTCTATGGGAAGGGCTTGAAGCCGCCGATAGAGCTGCCCCATCAACGCATCAACCACCTGGACCGCTTCACGGGTTTGCGGTGCCTCAGGGCCAAACTCATGGCCGACTGAATCCGTTAATGAAAAGTAACCCGCTACGAAACGCGGTCGCTGTGCTTGGGGTAGTGACAACCACTGAACTATTTGGTCTATACGATTTTGATAATCAGCATATTTTGAATAGTGGAAAAAATAACTCGGCGTCATACCGTTGATTCGGGCATTGGATTCGGGCCAAAAGTATGTTGCTGCTTTTACCCCTTGCATCTCCGCCAAATTCCACAGCGGGATACCGTTAAGCCAAGTGCTATCTTTATGCCCTTTTCCCATGGAATAGCTATCGTGCCGCACTTTGTCATAAAAGTGATTATCGACAATGCCGTGGTCAATCGGATGTAGCCCAGTGACAAGCGATAGGTGATTGGGGAAAGTGCTAGATGGGTAAACTGGGGTCATTCCCTTTGCTCTCACGCCTTGCGCGGCAATGGCTTTGATTTCCTTCGCATCGTGCAAATCAGCATAATCGTAGCGAAATCCATCGAGAGAGAACAAAACAACGTGTTGGGGTGTCTTTTCTTGCGCTAATACCGGACAGCACAACAAAAACAGTAAACTAATGACCGATGCCAATCTCACTAACACTTTCTCCTTGTCTCAACCTAAATAGCACTTAAGGTATCAAGCGGCCACCTAGGTACGGCTTTGGCTGATAGTGCCGTAAACTCGCCAGCTTTGAGTCTCTGCATGCCTGCATAAGCAATCATGGCACCGTTGTCGGTGCAATACGCAAGAGACGGGTAAAAGACTTCCCCTTTCAACTCGCCCATCATGTCACGCATGGCCTCTCGCAATTGTTTGTTGGCACTAACGCCTCCGGCGATAACAAGCCGCTTCAGCCCTGTTTGTTTTAATGCGCGTTTACACTTAATCATCAGCGTATCAACCACAGCTTCTTGGAATGCATACGCAATATTAGCCTGTGATTGTGACAAATCTTCTGCAGCGCGAATGGTATTTGCAGCAAAGGTTTTCAAGCCACTGAAACTGAAATCCAAACCCGGTCTATCCGTCATAGGACGAGGAAATTGGTAATGTCCAGGCTCTCCTGATTCCGCCAGTTTGGCCAGAAGTGGTCCTCCGGGGTAATCCAGGCCAAGTAATTTCGCCGTTTTGTCGAATGCTTCCCCTGCCGCATCATCGATAGATTCGCCCAACACTTCATATCGGCCAATCCCTTCCACTTTAACCAACATAGAATGACCGCCCGACACCAGCAGCGCGACAAAAGGAAACGCAGGGGCGTTATCTTCGAGCATGGGAGCCAACAAATGCCCCTCCATATGGTGAACACCAACTGCAGGTATGTTCCAAGCGTATGCCAAAGCACGTCCAACGGACGTACCAACAAGTAGAGCGCCAATGAGTCCTGGGCCTTGTGTAAAGGCGATACCATCAAGATCGCTACCTTGGGTGCCCGCGTCGTCTAGTGCCTTTTGAATAAGCGGAACAATTTTCCTAACGTGGTCACGAGACGCCAGCTCAGGTACTACGCCACCATAATCTGCGTGAAGTTTCACCTGACTATACAGTTCATGCGATAGCAAGCCTTGCTCGTCGTCATAAACCGCAATACCGGTTTCATCACATGATGTCTCAATTCCTAAAATTCGCATGCCGCAACCACTTATTTTTAACTTCAATAAAATCTGGGGGCAGAGTTTAACATTGTGCACAAAGATAAGGTATAGTTTGGGGACACCTCACCCCGAAGGTATTCCCTGCACCGCATTTTCGCCTTGCGATTGGATTTTTCAAAGAAACCGACAAATACTGTCTATTTTTTGACATTCAGGCTTTACTTCTTCGCCAGATATGATTAGAATTTCGCACCATTTTTAACCCGGGTGGTGATTTTTATCCCTTTTAGACCCCGGAAATATAGTTAAGTTTTTGAGGTGAGAATTTAATGCCTATCGTTAAAGTTAGAGAAAACGAGCCGTTTGATGTAGCGCTACGTCGCTTCAAGCGTTCATGTGAAAAAGCAGGTGTACTTTCAGAAGTTCGTCGTCGCGAGTTCTTCGAAAAGCCTACTTGGGAACGCAAGCGTAAGAAAGCTGCTGCTAAAAAGCGTCACTTGAAAAAGTTGGCTCGTGAAAACGCACGTCGCGTAAAACTTTACTAAGATAGTGGTTTTTTGAAACGGCGCTATGCGTAATGCACTAGCGCCGTTTGTTGTTTAAGCCACCCACAAAATCGAAGTATCGCTATGACACTAATCGAGCAATTGAAAAACGCCCAAAAAGACGCAATGCGTGCAAAAGACAAGTTACGTCTTGGCACAATTCGTATGGCGTTAGCTGCTGTGAAGCAGCGTGAAATTGATGACCAAAAAACGCTAGAAGACAGCGACGTATTGGCTATCTTAACCAAGGCGGTTAAGCAACGCCAAGACGCAGCCGCGCAATTCGATAAAGCAGGTCGTGAAGACTTGTCGTCAGTTGAGCGTGCAGAAATTGCCGTCCTAGAATCGTTTTTACCCCAACCTCTGTCTGCGGAAGAAATCAGTACGCTGATTGATGAAGCCATCACTGCAACTGGCGCTGCCTCAATGCAGGATATGGGCAAAGTAATGGGCATGCTCAAGCCTCAAGTTCAAGGCCGAGCAGACATGGGCGCGATAAGCGGCCAAATCAAAGCTAAGCTCAGCTAATTTCGATACTGCGCAACAAGCTCGTTGCGCATTGTCTTTCCACTGTTTAAAGTAATTCTTTTTACTCCTGTACTGGTGCTATGGCTGGACGAATTCCTCGCGATTTTATTGACGACCTGCTCAACCGAACTGACGTGGTTGAAATTGTTGATAGCCGTGTAAAACTCAAAAAAGCAGGTAAAAATTATCAAGCTTGCTGTCCATTTCACGACGAAAAAACGCCATCATTTACGGTTAGCCAAGACAAACAGTTCTACCACTGCTTTGGTTGTGGCGCACATGGCAATGCCATCTCGTTTATCATGGAGTTCGATAGACTAGAATTTGTCGAAGCTATCGAAGAACTTGCCAAACTACACGGTTTAGATATCCCTCGAGAAGCCAGTAGCCGACCGCCTATTTCTGAGGCAAAAAAACAGCAGTTAGTCGATGACTACGAACTGATGGAGAAAGTCACACGCTTCTTTCAACATCAATTGAAACACCACAGCAACAGTGCAAAGGTTATCGATTATCTCAAGAATCGAGGCCTTTCTGGTGACATTGTCAAGCAGTGGGAAATTGGCTATGCGCCTTCTGAATGGGATGGGGTATTAAAGCAATTTGGTACTGATGCTAGCCGAGTTAAGCAGTTGATTGATTTAAAATTAGTCAATCAAAACGACAATGGTAAGCAATACGACTTTTTCCGTGACCGCGTAATGTTTCCGATCCGCGACCGTCGTGGCCGAGTCATTGGATTTGGCGGCCGGATATTAGAAGGCGACGGGCCTAAGTACCTCAACTCGCCGGAAACTCGTATTTTCCACAAAGGCAATGAATTGTTTGGTTTCTATCAAACGCGTCAAAACAATCGCCAACTCAAAAACGTACTGATTGTTGAAGGGTATATGGATGTCGTGGCTTTGAGTCAGTTTGGTGTTAACAATGCCACAGCCGCTTTGGGCACTGCGACCACCCCAGATCATATCCATTTATTGGTGAAAAATACGCAACAAATTGTTTGCTGCTACGACGGAGATAGAGCAGGAAGAGAAGCAGCATGGCGCGCTGTGGAAAATGCACTACCGGCACTGAAAGATGGTGTGCAAATGACGTTTCTGTTTCTGCCTGACGGCGAAGATCCCGATACCATGATTCGCCAAATCGGACAGGACGGGTTTAATGAGTTGATTACTCAGGCTATGCCACTTTCGCGTTTCTTCTTTGAACACCTACTAAAAGAGCACAATCCCGGCACACCTGAAGGTAAAGTTGCATTAAAAAATGCCGCACGCCCATTGATTGAACAAGTGCTTGGCGAACAACAAAAAGCCATGTTAGAGGAAGAGCTCAGCAAATACACGGGTGAGTACGACAGATTTCGCTTACAGCAAGATATCAACCAGGCGAACCTCAACAGCAAACCTAAAGGATTTGACGCAAAGCAGCATCAAGTACAAAAAAATCAGCTGTCGCCGTTACGCATGATGTTGCGTCTTTTGGTCGATCAACCCTCATTGGCTGCTAGCTGCCCGGATGTTATGCCAGTATTACTGCAAAATAGCGGCTTAAAAGGCATTCCCATTTTGATGGATATTCATAGTTACTGTTTAGCCAATCCATCTGCCAATACTGCGCAGCTACTTGAAAACTTTCGAGACCACCCACACAGTAATGGGATTGCAAAGTTACTCAGTCAAGAATTATTGATTACTGAGTCTGATGCTCAAAGTGAATACGAGGGTAGCTTTGCGAAACTGCTCGATTGGTGCATCGATAGCCGTTATGAATCGCTGCTATCAAAAGCCCGTTTGGCAGGCCTTACCGACGACGAAAAGCAAGAGCTTAAAGTGCTATCACTCGAACGTCGATAAGCTGTTGAGAAAAATCTGCCAATTGGTCTAGTTTCTTCAACTTTTGGCTAGAAAATGAGCCGCGAATCTAGTCAAAGGCGGGCAAAATCTGCTATACTGGCTAATTCGCTGCAAGACGAAATACCGATGTGCAGCCTTGTGATTTTTCCGCGTTAGACTGGTTAGTATGCGGGTCACAGCACGAATATAAGAAGGTTTTGCATAGTGCATTTTGCAGAACCAATAATTGAATCAATGTGAGAAGTGTAGGATATATGGCGCAAAGCAAGCAGTCTCAGATTAAACTCCTGATTGCCAAAGGTAAAGAGCAAGGTTACTTAACTTTTGCTGAAGTGAATGACCACCTGCCGCAAGACATCGTCGATTCTGATCAAATCGAAGATATTATCCGCATGATCAACGACATGGGCATTCAGGTGTCAGAATCCGCTCCGGATTCAGATGAATTGCTCATGCAAGAAACAACGGCTGATGAAGATGCTGCCGAAGCAGCAGCACAAGCCCTAGCCACTGTAGAAAGTGAAATCGGTCGAACGACAGATCCTGTTCGTATGTACATGCGTGAAATGGGTACCGTTGAACTACTGACTCGCGAAGGCGAAATTGAAATCGCCAAACGTATTGAAGACGGTATCAATCAGGTACAGTGCTCTGTTGCAGAGTACCCAGAAGCCATTACTTACTTGCTTGACCAGTGGGATTTATTTGAAGCGGAAGAAATCCGTCTTAGCGACATTATTTCTGGCTTCGTTGATCCTAATGAAGCGGACGATGTTGGCCCGACAGCAACCCACGTAGGTTCTGAACTAACTGAAGAGCAGTTAGACGAAGAAGACGAGGACGATGACGACGACGACGATGAAGAGGACGATAACGCTATCGACCCTGAATTCGCTCGCGAGAAGTTCGCTGAATTACGGGTTCAATATGAAGCCACTCGAAAAGTCATTGATGCAAAAGGCCGAGCTCACGCTGACGCTCGTAAGCAAATTAACTTGCTGAGTGACGTTTTCAAAGAATTCCGTTTGGTTCCTAAACAATTCGATCGCATGGTTCGCAACATGCGTGAGATGATGGATCGAGTCCGTATTCAAGAGCGCTTGGTCATGAAGCATTGTGTTATCAATGCCAAGATGCCAAAGAAAGACTTCATTAAAGCATTTGCTGGTAACGAAACCACTAATGACTGGTTACAAGGCCTTTTAGCGTCTGACGCTCCTTACGTCCCTATGCTTGAGATGTACAGAGAAGAAATCGAGCGCTCTATCGGAAAAATGAACCAGGTCGAGCAAGACACTGGCTTAGTGATTGCCGATATCAAAGATATCAACCGTCGCATGTCGATTGGTGAAGCGAAAGCACGCCGAGCGAAAAAAGAAATGGTAGAAGCTAACCTTCGTCTTGTTATCTCGATTGCGAAAAAATACACCAACCGTGGTTTGCAGTTCTTGGACTTAATTCAGGAAGGTAACATCGGCTTGATGAAAGCGGTAGATAAGTTTGAATACCGCCGCGGCTACAAATTCTCGACTTATGCAACGTGGTGGATTCGCCAAGCCATCACGCGTTCAATTGCTGACCAAGCAAGAACGATTCGTATCCCAGTGCATATGATCGAGACGATCAATAAGCTCAACCGAATTTCGCGTCAAATGCTTCAAGAAATGGGCAGAGAACCGACACCAGAAGAATTATCAGAACGCATGATGATGCCTGAAGACAAGATTCGCAAGGTGCTAAAAATCGCTAAAGAGCCAATCTCTATGGAGACACCTATTGGTGATGATGAAGATTCACATCTTGGTGACTTCATCGAGGACAGCACGATTATTCAGCCCCTCGATTCTGCAACAGGTGGCAGCTTGAAAGATGCCACGCAAGAGGTATTGGCAGGCTTAACGGCAAGAGAAGCGAAAGTCCTTCGTATGCGCTTCGGTATTGATATGAATACCGATCACACTCTTGAAGAAGTCGGCAAACAGTTTGACGTAACCCGCGAACGGATTCGTCAAATCGAAGCGAAAGCACTGCGTAAATTACGTCATCCAAGTCGCTCTGAGCAACTCAGAAGCTTCTTAGACGAGTAGATTGAAACATCAAAAAGCCGCGATTTATCGCGGCTTTTTTGTATCTATACGACTGATTTTAATAACCATTTACTATAGCTACCTGATAAAACTTTATTTTTTTCTGAAATTTTTTGGCGAGACGTTCGGTTTATATCGATAATGATTGTATAAACCATGTCCAACACAGGGCTTAAGGAACAAAAATGAAGTTCGTAAAATTTGCAGCAATGATCGTAGGTGTTTTCTGGGCGAGCCTTAGCTTCGCTGCCGATCCTATCGAAACAGGTACTTTCAATAACAAAGCGATTTATGGCTATGACACCGTCGCTTATTTCACACAGAATAAAGCGGTAAAAGGCGACAAAGAAATCACTTACAATTGGCGTGGTGCAGATTGGTTTTTTGCCAATGAAGAGCACAAAGCATTATTCGTTGCTGATCCTGAAAAATACGCACCTCAATACGGAGGTTACTGTGCGTACGCTATGTCTGATGGCCGCTTAGTTGGTATTGATGAAGATGCATTTACCATCGTTGACGGTAAACTTTATCTGAATTACAGCAAAAGTGTCATGAACGAATGGCGTTCAAACCAAGAACAATTTATTAAAGAAGCAGACGAATACTACCCAAATGTCGTTGACCTCTAATTTAATAACTGTGAAAAAGCCGCTTCGAGCGGCTTTTTTTATGCCTGATTCCACCGCCTTAAGATAAACCCAGCAGCAATCAAAAGTACCCACCATGACATGGTTCCACCACCCGATTGATTGCTGGATGGCGGGCTTGTCGTCGGCGTCGGATTTTGGGTCGCTGGCGGCTGAGACACAGACAAAGCCAGCGATGCAGTGGTCGTCAGTGATGGATTACCACTATCAGTCACGTTTGCCGTTATCGTCGCTTGTGATATCGCTAATTCACCGGGCTCAAATGTCAGTGTGTTGTCCTGCGTTGTATAATCCGTTACGCCAGCGGTATCCCAAGTAATTGTGTGAGTGTCATTACTATTTGTATCGCTTATCATCGCGGTAACCGTCACTGTGCCTTGGTCAGTCACGATGGCAGTCGTTACTTGGGAAGATTGTACCGCTTCCAAAGAAACTTGCGCAGCGACGTTTTGTTCTTGTGCCCCTTCGGCACTAAAGTAAATATTATCTAGGTATACAGTGCCATTGCCCGTTATTTTCAACTGAAACACATTTTCCAAGTCTGGTACGGTATACGCTGATAAGGGAATCGATACCGTCTGCCAAGACTGTTGTTCGACGTCGATATCAAACGGGTTTTCCAATGGGCCCGGACTAATGACATAAATTGCTAAGTTGTTTGCATCGTGAGTCCAGTAATCAAGATGTAAGAAATCCATAGCGCTCACATCCTGTGTGTTGTCTTCAAAACTTGTGCCTTGATAATTCAAATTGCTGTATTTGAGCACGGTATTGCTGTCGATATCGATTTGCTCAACTTGGGTAGCCTGACCCCAATTGGGATTGTAATTGATATTAGTTATGTCCGAGTACTGGTCACTGAATAACGAGATAACTTGCTGGCTGGGTAACATGGGGGGAGCTGGCGCGCTCACTGGCGCTGTCTGAACTTCACATCCGCTGGCATCAACCGTCACGCCTTCGGGCGTATTTGGACAGACATCATTTCTATTGCTTACACCATCATTGTCATCATCTTCTATAACAGGCGTTTCTTCATTGCAGCTTGTCAACGCATTTGCAGTGGTTTTTTCACAATGCGCTACGTAATCTACTTCCATCGTGGCCATGTCCAAGGTGTCGTCGATATTACCACCTAAGGTGCCACCCATTGCCACATTGATCAGTACGAACATAGGCTCCTGATACTGACTACAGTTCGATAAATCATGCTCAGCGACTATTTGATCATTCATGTAAAATGCAATCGAGTCGGCATCCCACTCCATAGCGTATGTTGTCCACTCCATGACATCATTGGCACCGCCGGGATAATTTACGCGTCGCTCCGCACCACAGTTTCCAGTGTTAAAAAAATTGGTAATGTAGCGATCACCATTGTTGGCATACCACTCCCATACATCGATCTCACCGGCACCAGGGTTGGGCCAAGCTATTGAATCATTGTCACCTTTAACTGGCTGTTCACTGATGCGGTTCTCAAGCATCCAAAATGCTGGCCAAGTACCGCCTTTTAGTTCTAAAAATCGAATACGCGCTTCGACCCGGCCGTATAAAAACTCGCCTTTATCTTTACTGTTCAAGCGTCCAGATGTCCATGGACGTATCCGATTACCCTGCCCTTCACAAGCGACTTCACCTCTGCGTGAAATGATTTTTAGTGTACCGTCAGAGACTTCATAATTTCGCAGTTCGGACACATCATCATCGGTGTAACACTGTATTTCATTGTTGTAATTAGCCTGCGTTTGGGCAGTCCATTTTGTAAAGTCGACTCGATTCCCGTCAAATTTATCTATCCACGTGACTTCCCAACCAGCTTGCACGTGGCTACTGGCCAAAGACGTAAAAACAGTTAACCAACAAAGTCGTTTCAGGCGAGAAATCATATGGCAGGTGCTCTTTTTTTAATCGTTATGTTTCGGATACTAAAACGATGAATCT
This sequence comes from Alteromonas sp. 5NS40-0096, assembly GCF_057544385.1. Lineage (NCBI taxonomy): Bacteria > Pseudomonadati > Pseudomonadota > Gammaproteobacteria > Alteromonadales > Alteromonadaceae > Alteromonas > Alteromonas sp. 5NS40-0096. The sequence goes on along the minus strand of NZ_BAAJLQ010000002.1, from coordinate 181,508 downwards.
GTCTTGGCAACAAAAATATGAAAGCGCTTACATACTAATTACAAAAATGAAGAAATCACAATTTCCATCAAGCAGAGATAAAACGAAACGTATAAATGAAGATTGATATCAACAAAAAAGGAGGCGCTTTGCCTCCTTTGTTACTGTCTGTATGACCTGAATACTAGCGTAACTCGCCCTTCGTGTAAGGGATATCACTCTCCAGCTTATCAATGGTTTGTGTACGTTTTAGTGGCGACCCAGTCTTAATTGCTAACCAATTGTATGCAGTGGGAACAACAAACAAGGTCATAAAGGCGGATACCAATACACCAGCAAAGATTACCATACCGATTACCATTCGACTTTCAGCTCCAGGGCCGGTTGCAAGTAACAACGGCAAAGAGCTAAATACAGTAGTGAACCCTGTCATGACTATTGGCCTGAGTCGTTGTGCAGCCGCGCGTTTTAATGCTTCTTCAAATGGGGTACCTGCATCTCGTAGCTGATTGGCAAATTCGACAATCAAAATACCATTTTTCGCGGCGAGACCAATCAACATAACCAACCCAATTTGGCTGTAGATGTTGAGCGACATCCCGCCCAAGTATAAACCGACAAACGCACCAACCAACGCCAATGGCACCGTTAGCATGATTACGAGAGGATGAATCCAGCTCTCAAATTGTGCAGCTAAAATCAAGAACGTTACCGCCAGTGCCAGCATGAATACAAACACGAACGAGTTGCCAGATTCATGGTATAGCTGAGACTCTCCCTTATAGTCGATAGATACTGTATCAGGTAGCTCAGTTGCCACTATGTTTTCCAAAAATGCGAGCGCTTCGCCAACAGTATATCCATCGGCTAAATTCGCCGATATCGTAATCGCTCGCATACGGTTATAGCGGTTAAGTTGAGCGGATGTCGCACCTTCAGTAAAGGTGAGCAAATTATCCATTGGGATAAGTTCATTGGTACGCTGTGACCTGACGTATAAGTTGTCAATACTGCTAGGGCTTCGGTAGTCACTCTCATTACCCTCAAGAATCACATCGTATTCTTCGCCTCTATCCAAGAAGGTTGACACTCGTCTCTGTCCTAGCATGACTTCTAGTGTACGACCTATGTCACTAATTGAAACACCTAAGTCTGCAGCACGGTCACGGTCTATATTGATCTTCAACTGTGGAGAGGTCTCTTTGTAGTCAGAATCTAAACGCACCAGTTTTGGGTTTTCCGCTGCTTTAGCCATGACTATGTCACGCCAAGCAACAAGGTTCTCGTACGTATCGCCTTGCAATACAAACTGTACTGGTCGCCCAAAGCCTCTACCCGCAATCCCACTTCGCATAATCGCAAATGCACGTACATCGGGGATTTCGTTGAGCTCTCGACTGATTTCCGCCATCAAATCAAAAGTGGAATCAGTGCGCTCATCCCATGGCGCATTGCCTACAATGGCGATCCCTGAAGATCCACCAAAGCCGGGAGTTCTCACCAACACACGACTGACTCGACCTGCCTCTCGGTAAGGCAGCAACACACTCTCAATTTTTTCAAGGTTAGCTGCATTACTTTCAAAGCTTGCCCCTTCTTGGGCCTGCATGAGAATAAAGAAATTACCTCTGTCTTCACGCGGCACAAATTCGCTAGGGATTTTGCTCATTAGCTGCCATACCACGACCACCGACAAAATCAGCATCACCATCATGACAATGGGCTGATGCAGTGTTTTGGTCAAGGTGTTGTAGTAGCCTTTTTCGATATTTTGAAAACGTTTGTCGACCCAAGCGCCAAAGCCAGAACTACGCTCACGTTTTTTCAATAACTTGGACCCCATCATCGGGGATAACGTCAGTGCTGTAAAACTTGAAAATATGACGGCCGCAGCAATCGCCAATGCGAACTCTGTGAATAATTGGCCGATGTTACCTTCAAGGAAGACAAGAGGAACAAATACAGCAACGAGCACAAGTGTCGTTGCGATAACGGCAAACCCCACTTCCCGCGCTCCTCGATACGCCGCTAAAATCGGCGGTTCACCCAGTTCGATACGGCGGTAAATGTTCTCCAACACCACAATGGCATCGTCAACAACCAAACCAATTGCCAGTACTAGAGCAAGTAAAGTCAGTAAGTTAATCGAGAAACCCAAACCGTACATAACGATAAATGCGGCGACTAGAGATACAGGTACGGTAACAGCAGGAATAAGCGTTGCACGGATATTGCCCAAGAACAGGTATATCACAACGACGACCATAAACATGGCAATCCCAAGTGTGTTGTACACCTCGTTGATGGACTCCTCGATAAATACCGATGAATCATAGCTAGGAACAATAAAAATGTTGTCAGGTAAAGTAGCTTCAATGCGCTCAATTTGCGCTTTTGCCTCTCTCGCGACCTCTAAGGTATTTGCTTTAGATTGTTTAACGATCCCTAAACCAATCATATTCACGCCATCGCCGCGAAACTCCGTTTCATCGTCTTCGGCAGCGAGTTCCACGTGTGCAACTTCGCCCAGACGAATCAAATAGCCATCGTCACCTACGGCAATGGTCAGTGCGGCAAAATCCGCTGGAGAAAGAAAACTTCTCGCTACACGGACTTCGAGATTGCGATCGGTTGACTGCACCTCCCCCGCGGGGAGTTCCACATTTTCTGCACGAATGACTCGCTCTACATCAGCCACGGTAATACCGCGCGCAGCCATTGCATTGCGATTTAGCCACACTTTCATTGCATAAGTGCGGCCACCACCAATTTGTACTCGCGCAACACCCTCAGCAATGGATAAGCGGTCTACAATAAAACGCTCAGCGTAGTCAGTTAACTCCATCACGTTGAGGTTTGTGCTGCGTAAGTTGTACCAAACTATGACGCTTTCATCTGAGTTCGATTTCGAGACCTCAGGTGGATCTGCTTGATCGGGTAAGTTATTGAGAGCGCGACTCACTCGTTCCCTCACGTCATTCGACGCGGCGTCAATATCGCGTGATAACTTAAACTCAATTGAAATACTCGAGCGACCATTTCGGCTGTTTGAGGTGATGTTTTTTATCCCCTCGATACCACTAATACGATCCTCAAGTAGCTGAGTAATGCGAGTTTCGACAATATTGGCTGATGCACCAGGGTATGTGGTGTTAATCGACACTATGGGTGGGTCGATGTCCGGATATTCGCGAAGCGACAACATACCAATCGCAACAATACCGAAGATGATCAAAAGTAGGTTTACTACGGTGGCAAAAACCGGGCGCTTAACTGAAATATCTGAAAGTAACATAGCTTACCCCTTCGCGATTTCTTCAATCACGCGAACCTTCGACTGATCTCTGATTCGCAATGTCCCTTCTGTCACGACGCGGTCCCCTTCTTGCAACCCATCTATGACTTGGACTGTGCCGGGACGGCGTGCACCAATGATGACTTCTTGCTGGCGAACTTTATCTTCGACCAGTACAAAAACGAATTGCTTGTCTTGATTGGGCACCAATGCTTTTTCTGGGATAACGAGTGTTTCAAGTACCTGCTTCTCTAGCGTAATTTGAAGCAGCATCCCGGGACGAAGTTTTTCTTCACGATTGTTAATAATTGCGCGTACTAATATGGAGCGCGTCACAGGATCAATTCTCGAATCAATGCCGCTTATTTCCCCAGTAAATTGCTCTGCAGGATAAGCGACTGAGGATGCTGTTACCTTTTGGCCCACATTCAAACTAGCTAGGTGATTCTCTGCAATACTAAAATCGACTTTTACAGCACTGATATCATCTAACGTCGTAATCGCGTCGGCTGGGCGCACAAGAGATCCTACGCTGATTTCACGTATACCCAAGCGGCCAGCAAACGGCGCGCGAATCTGGAGATCTCTAACTTGCGCATTGGCCACTTCAATTTGCGCTTCCAAGGTTTTCACTCTTGCTTGTTGCTCGTCTAACAGCTGTTCTGACGCGGCATTTTCTTTTGCTAAGTCTTTGATTCGAGTCAGTTGCCGTTTCGCCTCAGCGAGACTGACTTTCAATTCGTTCACTCGAGCTTGTTCTTCTCGGTCGTTTAGCTGAACCAATAGTTGCCCTTTATCAACAACTTGACCGTCGTCAAATGTGACCTGTGAAACAATCTCAGTATCTTGAGCAGTGAGGGTCACAGATTCATTGGCTCGAGCTGTGCCGAGGGCTTCAATGGTGACGGGAAACATTTGTCGCTGCACAGTTTCAACCTTCACTGGCGTTGCTCCTGCGCTACGGCGACCTTGGGTCTTTTCTTCGGGCATGTTGAGGTAAGCAATAAAGCCACCTAGCAAAACCACACCGATTACGAGTGGAGAAATCTTTGAAGCAACAGACATAAAAAATCCTTCGGGTTGATATGCATAGCCAATACGTTAGGATTGGACATCAAACTAGAGACACACAACGCTGCCACAGGCAGTGTTTTAATGATCCGATATTCTACTGATTTTGATGAGCAACAAATTTCTTTTAACAGCTATTTTAGTAGTTTTACCGCTTTTTAGCTGCACGAACCCACCACCGGCGTCGCCAATGTGTCGCGTTGCCGATGATATTGCCTCACCCAATGTGCAAGCCGAACGTGTTGCTTGCCTGATCAAAACCCCATTGGGCATTGCATTAATCGGAGATAAAGCGGGCCAATCATTGAGGCTACCTCAGCAAGACGTGAGTTCGCTACAAAATATCGCCTGTGAAGCGCATACTGCAGCTTGGCAACACACGGGGTTAAACGTCGAGGTTTCGCGCTTGCTGACTGTTTCGTCTAAAGGGCTGGCAATCTATCATTGCAATTTTAACGATGGTCTCGCCCAATTCCCGCATCCTTATTCATTGCCGAGCTGGACGGAATCCTCGTCAGCCTACCTTCATCAACTCGATCCCTTTCTTTTTGAAAACAATGCATTGCAAAATAAAGATGACCTAACCCCTATTCGCGACGGATTTGTCGGCGCACGATAGATTATCAAACTACACTGTTACTCTGACTTGGGACTTTGACCATAACTTTGGTGAATTGCGTATTTAACTACTCCTAAAATCACTTTTGTGCGTATAATACAGTCAATTTAAACACCTGTTTGAAAAGGAGTGCATCATGCCTCAGTATCAGGCTCCCTTAGCGGATTATCAGTTTCTCTTAAAAGAGTGGATGGCAATTGACAATCACTATCAAGAATTAGGTATTGGCGATTTTGACTTTGAGTTAGCGAGTGAAATTCTCTCTCAAGGTGCCAAGTTTGCCGAAGACGTCGTCGCTCCTTTGAATCGCGAAGGTGATGAGGAAGGTTGTAAGCTTGTCGATGGAAAGGTTTCAACACCAGAAGGCTTCGCAAGCGCTTATCAAGATTACGTTGCCAATGGTTGGAATGCGATGTTGGGCTCTGCCGACTATGACGGTCAAGAACTCCCTTACACTATGGCGGTACCTGTTCACGAAATGTTAAACTCAGCAAACCTCAGTTGGCGTCTGACAACAATGCTAACCGAAAGCGCTATTCTTGCTGTAACAAAACACGCTTCAGAAGCATTGAAACAAACGTATCTCGCTAAACTCATCTCTGGTGAATGGACCGGTACGATGAATCTAACTGAGCCTCAAGCTGGTACGGATTTAGGTTTGCTTACTACAAAAGCCGAGCCCCAAGGCGATGGCACCTACAAGGTTACTGGCAATAAGATTTTTATCACTGCTGGCGACCAAGACTGGAGCAGTAACATCATTCATTTGGTGTTGGCACGTCTACCCGATGCGCCTCCGGGTGTCCGTGGCATTAGCCTATTTATTGTGCCTAAGTTCATTGTTGACGAAAATGGCGAACCCGGTGAAGCCAATGCTGTATCCGTTGGTAGCATTGAGAAAAAAATGGGAATTAAAGCGAGTCCGACTTGCGTCATGAATTACGATGGCGCGACAGGTTGGCTTGTAGGTGAGGAAAACAAGGGTCTAGCGTGTATGTTCACCATGATGAATGACGCTAGATTCCAAGTTGGTCTGCAAGGCCTAGGTGCTGCAGAAGCGTCATATCAAGGCGCATTAAGCTACGCCCGTGAAAGGCTGCAATCACGCGCCCCACAAGGTGTTCAGCAACCTGATAACAAAGCTGATGCCATTGTCTATCAGCCCGATGTGGCTCGTATGCTACTGACGCAAAAGTCGTTGGTAGAAGGTTGCCGGGCACTGTCATTGGTCTATGCCAAGTATATGGACGTGGAAAAGCTGTCCGACGGAGAAACCAAAGACAACGCAGAAAAAGTCCTGCAATTCCTCACACCGATATGTAAGTCATTCATGACCGATATGGGTTTAGAAACGACCAACCTGGGTGTTCAAGTCTATGGCGGTCATGGCTTCATCAGAGAATGGGGTATGGAACAATTGGTTCGCGACGTGCGAATTGCCATGCTTTACGAAGGCACTAACGGGATACAAGCTTTGGACCTTATCGGCCGTAAGCTCACTCGAGATGGTGGCCAAATGCTAGCAGCAACGCATTCGGTCTTTGCGGAAATGGCCAGCGCGATTACGGATCAAGGTAAACGTGCGGATGCACAAGCCCTACTCAATGAATGGTATCAAACATCGCAAGCGTGTTTAGCTCTCAACCCAGAGAATGCTGCCGCCGCTGCGTGCGACTACCTTAACTACTCGGCTTACATGCTCATCGGCGTCTTATGGTTAAGTATGGCTGACAAAGCCGCTCGTGGCGATAACGCGGTTTTGGCTGCGGGGAAACAGAAAACCTGTGACTTTTATTTGCATCGCGTATTGCCGAGAAAAGACATGCACAAAGCAGCGCTTCAATCAGACGCAGATGTGCTGCTAGCGGTAACAGAAGGCGAATTCGATTACGCATAAGCTGCCAACAAGGTAATGTTTACATCAAAAAAAAGCCCCGCATTTGCGGGGCTTTTTACTTCTTGCGATTAATACAGATTAAGCACGACGTCTCAGTGCAACCAACGCACCTGCGATAAGCAGCATGCCTAGTGTTGCAGGCGCACTGACTTGATTGATTTCAATTGGCGTAGACGCTGTGAAATCATCACCAGTAAGTGAGTTAGCTGCATTTAGCACAGTCGCGTCAAAAGCCGCAACACCACTATCAAGAGCAATCAAGTCAAACGATGCCAATGTGATAGGGCCTGATACGTCAATAAATGCGACAAAGTCAAAAAACACGCCAGTAAAGAAGTCAGGCGTATCGAAGACTTCACCATCAAGACCATCGTTTGGCCAGTTCGTTGTAAAACTAGTGAAATCATAGTCAAACAAATTCACGTCAAACAACAAATCGAAGCTCAATAGGTCTATTGCATTGTCGAAGTCGCCAGTTACCGTAAAGGAAACAACATCTCCAGCTTCTACTTCAGTTGGGCCGTTCACATCAACAGTGATTAGCGCCGCGTTAGCGTTTGCTGCAAAAGCAAACAACATCATTGCAAAAAACTTTTTCATTACTACTTTTCCTTATCTAATTGCACATCTTGCGCGAGTACATAACGGGCGCATGAATCTGATATCTCTCGCATTCACGAGACCATCGTTATTAAAATCAAATGACATATCGATTGATTGACGGCGAACAATCGCAGTAATCAAGCCACGAATATCCAAAGCATCAACATCACGGTCGCCATCAAAATCACCCAATACTGGCTGTAAAGGGAGCGTTAACTGAACAATGACCGGGTCATGGTCAGACGAGCGGAAGCCCGTTGTACCAAAGTACTTAACAAGGTGATTGTCAGATTTAAACTCAGTGTTGTAATCAAATACACGTGGTTCATCAGCATTGATGTTCCAAACTTGTGCACCAGTCACGTATTCAACTAACCCAGCTGACGCAAGAGCATGGTCCAAGTAACCGATTTCGCCACCAAATGAGTAGGAATATGCGGCACTACCACCAAACGCTTCAACCAAGTTAGTGAAGCCATTGCTTTCAAACTCAAGAATTGGGTCTTCACTCGCATAAGCGTTTAAATCACCCATGACTAAGATGTTTTCACCTAGTGTTTCAGCATTGTCTGCCAAAACGCCCATTAGCGCTTGTGCAGCTTCAACACGTACTTGGTTCCAACACGCTTGTCCGTCATTCTGGTCAGCATTGCCACCGGTCGCTGAAGAACAGCTGCCTTTTGAGCGGAAGTGGTTAATCGCTAGCGTAAACGTTTGGCCACTATACTGATCTTCAAATGCTTGAATCACAGGAGGACGGTTGCCAAAATCAAATGGTACCGTTTCAATTGTGATTGCATCACCCACAGGAGTGACAGACGCAGGCTTATAGAGAATACCCACTTTAATGGCGTCACCACCTAGCTCAATACCGTTGACGTCAAGTAAGTTAGTAACGGTAATGTAGTCATAAACGCCTTCACCGTTTACGGCATTTAGCTCGTTGACAAGCTGCGCGATTGCAGACTCAGTACCAAAACCATCATTTTCTACTTCAACCAAGCCCAGTACATCGGCGTCGATTGCAGTCAGTGCACTGACGAGTTTTTCGTTCTGGCGAACGAACTCAACTTCGTTATCCGCACCACGCGGTGTTGGGAACTCTGGGCCATTGAAGTAGTTAAGCACGTTAAAGCTTGCAACACGTAAGCCGCCTTCTACTTCAAATAATGGCGCATCTGTACGAGGGTTGCTCTGCACAAACGACAAACCGTTAGTTGGGATCAAGTTGTAGTTATTGAACGCGTAGTGTAATACCCCTTCAGGGTTTACCACACTGTCACCTAGACGCAGTGTATCGTCGTAACTCAGACCCGCTTCAGGGAATGGCACAACATCTGGATTTTGTGCGCTGTTGCCATCGTCGATTAACAGACGATCAACATCATTGGCTGCTTCCAATGCAATTGCTTCTGGGCTGCCCGCCGGGTATTGGTTGGTAGGCGTAAACAAACGCTGAGACGACACTTGGAACTGACCAAAACGGCCTAGATTGAAGTTATCCGTAACAACCAACTCTTGATTGAACGAGATAACCATGCCCTCATAGGCTTCAAGCGAATCCACGCTCTCGAAAGGCATAGCGAGGCTAACTGCATCAATCACATTACCAGAAGACACAACTTCAACACCGCCATCAAGAGTGATTTGAGTCGCATTTCTAAACTCAGAAACCGCACCTGCTAAACGAACCAAATCGCCTTCTGCAGGGAAAGTTTCAAGATTTCTTGCGAAAACAAACAGGCCTTCAGATGTTAAGTCGTTGTCATCTTGGTCAGCACTTTCTTCTTGGATAAAGAAGCCATTCAAGCCAGGAAGTGAGCGAGTCACAACCGCTTCGACATTGACAGTTTGGCCCGCTAACGGCGTTGCCGCACCATCACCTTGAATAGTACTGATTAGCACGTATTCAGTCGGACCTGTTGGATCTGTAGGATCGGTTGGGTCTACGCTGTCAACCGTATGCGAAGCAAAGAAACTGAACGTGTTGCTGCTGTAGCTATCCCATTCAACATCTCTGTCAAAGTTAGGGTTACGAGTTGGGTTACCTTCAGAAATTGATGCTTTGCGCACCAAGGTAACGTTCGCGCCCCAGCCAACACGATTGCCGTACGTACCAAGCGCATCAACAATAGCACCGTCAAAAGACAGTTCAATGTAGTCATCACCGTTGAAGTTAGCTACACCTGAGACCAAATCAGCGCCAGAGGCGATTTGTGCATCAGCTTGGCCATTAACAATAGTAAACGTGCCATTGGCTGGAATCGTGCCGCTGAGTGCGACTGTAGTACCAGCAGAAGTAGAGCCATTAGAATACAAAGCAACTTCGTAACCCGTTAAGCTCACAGGCGCGTTTGTTGGATTGTAAAGCTCTAACGCTTTATTGAAACTCGAGCCTTCGATGTATTCTGAGATAAATACTGCAGCAGATGTCGTTGGTGGTTCAACTGGGTCTACCGGGTCTACTGGGTCAACCGGATCTACCGGGTCAACTGGATCTACCGGGTCCACTGGATCAACCGGACCAGAACCATCACAGCTTGACGCGAAAATCATGTCAGCAAGTTCAGGCTTATCGATAAACGGGTTACGGTTACCTTGGTATTCATAAATGCGGTCGTTACGGGTCGCTTCAAAATCGTCAACTGGGTCACTCTCGTGCCAAGCTAAAAGCGTACACAACTTACCCAAATTCGGTGTGCCCGTGCTTGTCGTGCGGTCAACCAATACCAAATCCGGTGTATTGTCACCTAGACCGTCGTAACGAGTGTCCATGTAGAACATCATACGCGCTACATCACCTTTAACAGCATCACGAGGCTCGAATGAATCGCCGTCAATACGGTTAGCTGGTGCTTCGGCTAATGGGCTATCACTGATATCGAAGTCCAAATTGCCACGCGAGCCATTTACAGAGATATCAGTAGGACGTAAGTGATGGATATCGGTGTAGGCTGATTCGCTGCGAGTTGGGAAGCCATGACTACTTGCCCATACGTGTTCACGATTCCAGTTATCGGGATTGCTCGACTGAGAACCACTGCCGTTGCTCGTTTTTGCAAGTGATTCGCCTTTGTAGAACAAGATCACGTTGTCTGTAGATGACGGGTCTTCGTCAGTTTTCGTCAACGCAGTCCATACTTCCGAATACGTTAGAACTTTATGGTCAAGCGTAATCGTATTGTTGATGATGGCGCGCAATTCTTCTGCAGTTTTGCCTTGAGCAATTGCTGTATCCACATCCATATAATAGGCAGTGGCATCGTATTCTGCGAGTGATTTAATAGGCGCCAGTTCAGGGCAATTGAAACACACGGCTTCACCAGTTCCGGTATCACCACCAGCGCCAGTATCGCCGCCTGTGTCGCCGCCAGTACCTGTATCGCCGCCAGTATCTGTCGAACCGGCTGTCACGCGCACTTGGTTAATAAGCAAGTACTCAGAGCCCGCGCCATTTTGCATAGCAATACGGACTTGTAACGTATTACCAGCGGGAATAGATGCAGTGATGGTAGCATTGGTAAAATCATCGCTCACGGTATGACCATTGCTACTCACGTCAGTTTGAACTAACTGGAAATCACCGCCGTCTACACTGTAGAACACATCGATATAGTCTGATGGTTCGTGATTACCATTCTCAGTTAAGGTGACTTCAAGGGTCGCGCCAGATGCGCCGCTGATATCGATACTGCTGGAATTCCAAATCCCCTCGCCGTCGATATCTCTGGCTTCGAATGCGCCGTTTTGTACTCTAAACCAATCGCTTGTCGCTGTCAGCTGAACGCCAGATGTGTCAATTGACCAGTTTGTGATGCCATCGAGATCAACGACTACGCCGTTGTCTGAAGTGTAGGATGCACCTTTTCCGTCGCTAGACGCAAAATCTTCAAAGTAAAGATTTGCATTTGCACCGAAAGTGCCAGTGGCTAGAACCGCTGACAAAAGGAGCGCTGTTTTACTGCGATTAAAGCGAAGTCGAGACTTAGCTTCTGCCGTATTATTATACATACCCTCGTTTCCCCTGTGTTAAAGTACAGCCAGTTTTAAAGGTTCTGTTAACACAGCAAGGAATTGACTTAAATCTTAAAAAAACTTTAATAAAGTAATAAATTCATAAACTTAAAATCAATAAATAAGTTTATTAATTGAATAGGTAAGCTAATTTCCTAATAAGTTTCGCTTACTGTTAACAAATCAATAAAAAACTCATTAGCTTTGAATTTTTGAACGTATTAATAGATACACCTAATTGGATAAATGCTAGGCAATTTTGCGGGAAATTAGAGGTGACCGACTCAAACGCCCACCATCTGAGTCGGTCTAGGCACAATTAGAAATGAAGATAGAAAGTGGCTTAGTTTTTAACGATTTGGTCACCAAACTCTTTACCAAACCAATCTTTCAACATGGCCTTCTCATACACAAAGGCATCAGAATTTCTTCTCGAAACGATCCTGTCTTGAAACACCATGTCTTTAAGTGACACTTCAGCGGTTTTAATCTCATTGCCGTCGGCGTCAGATAACGAATATGAAAAATCCATTCTTGGGATCCATGGTCTGTCGATTATTCGAACATCCGCCGCCCCAGCTCCAAAACCAGCGAATCGACTCGGCCAAACTTGACCAGCCAAATCTACATCCGTCACTGTCATACTCAGTGAATAGCCTTCAGGGAGGTCTTCTGAAAGGTGCTCCATGTATTTCTCTAGATTGGCAAAAACCCGTTTGCGAAACCCGGCGCGGGTCTCATTCGCGGGGCGAATATCAGTATATGATTTAGGTTCTTCCCAAGTAATTTCTACCCGCCCCTCTTCTTGTGCAAAGCACGAGGCAGAAGCGGCTATGGCAAGCGTACATAACAAAACAGATTTACGCATCATGGCTCTCCGTCGACGTCATTAAGTGATATAAGAGTGTGACCACGCTTAGACTAACAAAGTTTCATTAACTGAAACTGAATTGGCTAGATAAAGACAAAAGTGCTTATTTTGGCCCGCTACCGATCAATGATGTGGACGCCAGTTCTGAACAAAAATAGCGCAGAGATGCGCCTTGAATATGGGGGTTTTTATCGCCTTTTTGGCAGTAGAGCCTATAAAAGTGGTTAACCCCTTCCTTACTTTCCATTACCCCGAACAAGTACTCTTTTTGAAACGGACGCATCGCTTCAAAATTGGGGGCCACTCTGGACTTTAAGCTATCTAGTTCCGCTCTATCTGGGATTTCTGACAGCTCAACCAGCCAATCAGACAAATCCTTTTGAATATCGGCAAAGAAATACTGTACGAAGGGCGAGCGAAGTATAAACAACAACACCACAATCTCTAGTACGATAACTAAACCGCGAAACATGACTCACTTTTCCTCTTAGGCCGACATGTACTAAGCATAATAGACTCATTTAATGACGTACAGACTACCTGTTAATACCTTGATATAGCAATTGATATATTCATGTATAAATGAATAAAAAGGCGCAATGGTGATACACTTAGATGAACAAACGGCGCGAATCATTGATCCATATTAAGTCTTGCTTATATGAGCGAGGTATACTGTCGCCGACTTTGCTAGAAGATGTGAAAAAAGGCTACTGCTATGAATGAGAGAATCCCGGTCAAAAATGTCACACCGGTCAAAATCCATAAATCGGATAAACAAGAATCTCAAAAGCGCTATTCGTCACGAAGCCGTATCTATGTCCGTGCGGTAAAGGGGCCGCTAGAAAACTTCAGGCGGGTATTTGGGCTCTTTTTTCTGGGCTTGTTTGCGGTCATCCCTTGGATTCAATACGACGACCACCAAGCCGTTTTGCTCAACATTGTGGACCAACGTTTCACTATTTTCAGCCTGACCCTATGGCCGCAAGATTTAACCCTATTGGCTTACATTTTTATCGTTGCAGCGTTTGCTTTGTTCTTGGTCACGACTTTTGCTGGTCGAGTTTGGTGTGGGTTTATGTGCCCCCAAACCACGTGGACGTATATTTATACGTGGTTTGAAGAAAAAATAGAGGGCAACAGGAGCAAACGGATCAAACTCGATGAGCGCGCAATGGATTTTGATAAGTTCTGGCGCAAAACACTAAAGCATTTCGCTTGGGTAATGGTCGCTTTACTGACATCACTGACATTTGTAGGCTACTTCACACCAATTGACCGCCTTTTCGTCGATTTTTTCACATTCCAAACCAGTTTTTGGGCAGGCTTTAGCGTCTTGTTTTTTACTTTCTGTACCTATGGCAATGCTGGATTTATGCGGGAAATCATGTGCACTCACATGTGTCCTTATGCGCGTTTTCAGTCCGCGATGTTTGATAAGGATACGTTCACTGTAAGCTACGACCCCAGTCGCGGTGAAAAACGCGGACCTCGTCCTAGAAAACTTTCCCATGGGTCTCTTGCCGAAAAAGGCTTGGGCGAATGTATTGACTGCAACCTTTGTGTGCAGGTCTGCCCCACCGGTATCGATATCCGCAACGGCTTGCAATACGAATGTATCAATTGCGGTGCTTGTGTAGATGCCTGCAATGGCGTCATGGAAAAGATGAATTACCCTACGGGCCTAATTAGCTTCACCTCTGAGGAACGGCTATCTGGTGGCACTACGCATATCATCCGCCCTAAACTCGTCGGTTATTTTGTTGTGCTGCTGATCATGACGGGATTACTCATCACCAACATTATGATGCGAGTCCCTCTTGAAATCGATATTATCCGAGATCGTAATTCACTTTACCGAGAGACCAACCTTGGCCTTATTGAAAACGTCTACACCATCAAAGTACTGAATAAATCTCAGCAGACTTATACATACAACATTCAAGTAGAAGGGCTTCCCGAATATGAGTTTACAGGCGATACTCAGGTCACGGTGAGAGGCGGAGAAGTATTTAGTCTACCGGTTTCTGTCGCAACAGACCCATATAACTTGACAGAACGAGTCACCGATATACATTTCCATGTTTCTACTACAGATGAAAACGGTAACCAAATAGAGGTTAAAGAGCCGACGCGCTTCCTCTATCGTTAGGAGGCATATTTGTCAGACTTTGACTTTTCGGGACTAAACCCCGATACCATTCTCGACGGGATAGAGGCCATCGGTCTGTATCCCGAATCTGGTTTACTAGCACTGAATAGCTATGAAAATCGCGTTTACCAATTTCTCGCTGACGACCGCAAACGGTATGTGGCTAAATTTTATCGCCCCCAGCGATGGACAAACGAACAAATTTTGGAAGAGCACCAATTTGCGAAAGAATTGCAATCGCAAGAAATTCCAGTCGTCGCTCCTCTGACAATTAATGATTCAACTCTTCACGATATCGCTGGGTATCGCTTTGCGCTATTTCCCTCAGTAGGAGGCAGAGAGTTCGAGGTCGATAACTTAGATCAGTTAGAGTGGATGGGCAGATTCATCGGCAGGATTCACAGCGTATCGAGTGCTAGCGCTTTTCAATTTCGCCCGCCACTCAACACAGACACACATTTAGCAACACCGCTAGCGACACTCGAACAGTCTGAACTCATTCCCGATGGTTTAAAAACGGCGTTTTTCGCAATATTAACGCCTTTGATTGAAGCAACACTTTCGCGATATCGTGATTTTGACAAGATTCGTCTGCACGGCGATTGTCACCCCGGAAACATATTGTGGCGCGATGGGCCGAGTTTCGTAGATTTAGATGATTGCCGCATGGGACCAGCGATCCAGGACCTTTGGATGATGTTAAGCGGTGATAGAATGCAACAGCAACTTCAACTCGAAACCCTAGTTGAAGCTTATGAAGAGTTTCATGAATTTGATACGGCGCAACTGGCATTGATTGAGCCCCTACGCGCGATGCGTATGGTGCATTACATGGCATGGCTCAGTGATAGATGGCAAGATCCCGCATTTCCAAAAGCGTTCCCTTGGTTTGGTGAACCCAAATATTGGGAGCAGCAGATTCTGGCACTAAAAGAGCAGTTGGCTGCGCTCGACGAGCCTTTGTTAAAAATAGGATACTGACGTCTAACGTAGAATACCGTTTAGTTGGCGCGGGCCACTACCCAGCCTCGTTAAGGCTGTGTTAACCTAACCCCATTAGAATAAATCAGACGTTAATGTCGATAAATACAAAATCCATACGGAAATATTAATGATGAAAAAAATAGCAGTATTGTTTGTTATGGCGTTACTTCTGCCGCTTCAAGCCATGGCAGTAGAGAAATATAAAGAAGGCGAACACTATGAGGTGTTAGACCACCCTGCGACAGCGAAACCAGAGGTGATGGAGTTCTTCTCATACTGGTGCCCACATTGCTACGCTTTTGAGCCATTAGTTGCTCAAATGAAACAAAAACTCGACCCAGGTACAAAATTCAACAAAGTTCACGTGAACTTCTTGCGCTTCACAACAAAAGCCATTCAAGACGAAGCTACACGTGCACTCATGATCGCAAAAGCACTTAAACAAGAAGAAAAGTTTAACAACGCGGTGTTTAAGTACATCCACGAACAGCGTGCTTCAGTTGCAGGCTTGAATGACCTTCGCAGTTTATTCATCGTCAACGGTGTTGAAGCCGCCGATTTTGACAAAATGAGCAAAAGTTTTGGCGTAAACAGCATGGTGAAGAAAAACGCCAAGCTAATGCAGACTTATGCAAGAGACTTAACTGGCGTACCGACATTTATCGTAAACGGTAAATATAAGCCAACTTTCACTAACGATATGTCACCTGACGATATGGTTGACTTAGTTGTGTGGTTGAGCCGCCTTCAAGACTAATTCATCAAGCCCTCGTAACGAGGGCTTTTTTTGCTCGCGCTACACAGGCTCGCCATTGGTCAGGCGTATTCACATTGCTTAACTGATGTGGGGCATTGTGGGCAATACTCACTCCTCGCAACCACCCCAATAACTTTCGCATTGGCATATTCGACCAAAACTCGCTGTTAGTTTGATTGACTAAATTATTGAGCGAAGGCAAATGAATAACACAGGGTAAATAGCAGCGATTAAAGTATGTGCTACTTTGCAACTTATGTGCTTGCGCAAGTAAAAATTGGACGTTTTGGCTGCTCAGCTCTGGCATATCGACAGGAGAAACAACAAGATATTCATAGTCTTTGGCTAATGACAATGCTTCTACTGCATTGACAATGCCTGCAGCCGGCCCTTGAAAAGGTTTAGATTCGACAACATCGGTATGTCGAGAACCCGCGATGTAGACCGTGCCACATACCGCTTCTAACGTTTCACGACTGATAGAGAGTAAAGAGCGCTGATTCAGCCGCAAAGCGGTCTTGTCGCTTCCCATACGCCGAGAAGCGCCACCTGCCAATACCAAACCAACGCAACGAGTCATAATAGATATTGAGCAGGTTTTACCCCGCTCTTTTCGCCTTTAAAACTTAGTACTAAACCAGATCCAGAGACGATCTGTGTCAACTTTGGCATCGTCTGCAGAATAGGTTGCATACTTGATCGCCGCATTGACATGCTCACCGATTTTAGTCGTGTATTGAATATTAAATTCACTACCGAGATCAGTAACGTCAGCCGTATCTTCATCGGTATCAAACTGATGGAATACCGCTAGCCATTTCCCGCCTAAAGCTTTAGTCGATAACGACAAACGCATGTCCACAAGACCTTGAGCCGGTGTGGCTAGGAACTGATCGCTCCAACCATTAAATTTGTGCAGCGTTGCCAATGGTGTAGAGAAACCATACATACCATCATCAGAACCCAACACTTCATAGCCAAGCTTAGCCGTGATACCAGAGAATACCGCCCCCCCCTCAAGGAGGAAGTAGTCAGCGTCAAAGCTTGTAGTTGCTGTATCGCTGGTCTGTGTTGCATACTGAGCAGTGTAAAGCCACTTCACACTATCAGCTTTATAGTTGCCATCTAGCTTGATACCGTAAGTGTCCAAACTGTTATCCGTATCATTGTCCACTTCTAGCAAATACGCGAAAGAAGTGATCTTACCGATACTCGAGTTGTAAACCGCGTGAATCAAATGATCTTTTGCGTCCAGATCGGCATCTTCGCCAAAAATACGGTTGCGCTGATCAATATAGCTGTATTGAACAGACAAATCTTTGCTAGGCGCATAGATTACTGTAGCAGCATCAAATGTTTGGCGGTCTTGTCGCCACCCAACGTGCCCAACAAAACGATGATCATCTAATGCGATAACTTGGCGGCCTACTTTTACCGTAAGCGCGTCGTTCTTGTACTGAACAAAACCCTGGTCCAATTCAGTAAACTCTGGATCCGCTATCACAGAATAAATACCAGGATTGTAGCCTGAAGGACCAACCGTGTAGTCCCCTTGTCCTAACATGATGCGGTTATCTTCCATCTCAACGACGGCTGAGAAACCATTGTAACTACCCGTTTTAATACCAATACGCGTTCTCAATGTCAGTGCATCTGCGTCTTGCAGTGCATTGTCTTGTTCTGCACTTTCGTATCGAATTCGAAAATCTGCAGATGCTTTAATATCGCTAAGTGCTTTGTACCAGTCTTCAGCCGCGTGCGCTTGTGTTGAAAGTGCCGCACCTACAGACATTGCCAATAAACACAGTGAGCTAGTCAGTTTGGTTGTTTTCATGTGTGTTCCCTAAATTTTGGTTGAGCTTGGCTAACCCACAGTTTCCCGTGGGGTGCCATCTTCATTTCTATGCCTGAGTGTTAAGCTAGCCGTAGCTAGTTGCTATGCCGCGTCAGAATTTTTATTACTGCTTCCTGCGCTGGTTTTCCCTTTTGTATTGACGGGTTCGACCTTTTTTTGCTTCTCATACAAGAAGCGTAGTACATCATGGCGATAATGGTTATATTGCTTATTATCTGCCAATGCGATCCTGTCTCTTGGGCGTGGTAAGTCCACCTCCAAAATTTCACCAATGGTCGCTGAAGGGCCATTGGTCATCATCACGATACGATCAGATAGCAATACGGCTTCGTCCACATCATGAGTAATCATGATTACCGTATTACCAAGATTAGCGTGAATCTCCATTAACGAGTCTTGTAAATGGGCTCTGGTCAATGCGTCAAGTGCACCAAAAGGTTCATCCATCAATAGTACTTTTGGCTCCATAGACAAGGCTCTTGCAATACCCACACGCTGCTTCATTCCACCGGATATTTCACTTGGCAGCTTGTCGATGGCATGAGTCATGTGCACTAATTCTAAGTTATGCATTACCCAGTCACGCGTTTCCGCTTTACTCCGAGCCCTAGTGGTTTGTTTTACCGCTAATTCAACATTTTTGTAGACAGACAACCAAGGTAATAGCGAATGGTTTTGAAACACAACCGCGCGCTCAGGGCCTGGTTCTCTTACTTCTTTGCCGTCTAGCAATACGCCGCCCGTTGTCGCCTCATGTAGTCCTGCCACTATGTTTAGTACAGTAGATTTACCGCACCCAGAGTGGCCAATCAAAGAAACGAACTCACCTTTTTTGATTTTAAGGTTTACGTCGACAAGTGCTGTAAAAGGCCCTTTAGGGGTTGGGAAATCAATACCAACCTGACTCAGTTCTAAATGTGCTCTGTTCATCATTGATTCCTTTAAATTAACGCAATGCGCTGTTTTTATCCCAACTAACCCAACGCTGAATACTCAACATACCGCGGTCTAATACAAAACCTATCGCCCCAATCGTTAGCACCGCCACCATGATTCTCGCCAGCGATTCCGAGCTACCATTTTGGAACTCATCCCAAACGAATTTGCCAAGACCTGGGTTTTGCGCCAACATTTCCGCGGCAATTAACACCATCCAGCCAATCCCGAGTGACAAACGCAAACCGGTGAAAATCATCGGTATTGAAGCGGGTAGTACAATCTTGCGCAAATGCGTCAGCTGATTTAAGCGAAGTACCCGACTGACATTGATCAAATCCTTATCGATATTAGATACACCTACTGCTGTATTAATCAGTGTTGGCCACAAACAGCACAGTGAAACCGTAAATGCAGAAGTGACAAACGACTTTGAAAACATCGGGTCATCGCTCACATAAAGAGCACTTACCACCATAGTGACTAATGGCAGCCAGGCCAACGGTGATACGGGCTTGAACAGCTGAATTAATGGGTTGATAGCGGTATAAGCCGATTTGCTCAAACCACACAAAATACCAACGGGAATGGCTATCAATGATGCGATGACAAACCCTATCATTACCGTATACAAACTCGTCCAAATCTGGTCAAAGAACGTAGGCGCGCCAGTGAATGGGCGAATTTTTGGTTGATAGTCAGGGTCTTTCGCCATTCTCGCTTCGTTGCGTTTTTGTTGGCGCTCGTAAAACTGTGTCGCTTTATCCCGTTGAGCAAAATGCTCATCAATCAAGGTATTGCCCTGTTCCCACACTTGTGCGGGACCAGGAAATTGACCTAATGACGTATCGATAGTTTTTGCTACACCATTCCACAAGGCGAGGAATAACAACAATCCAATGACAGGCAACAGGAAAGCCGGCCCCACAGTAAACAAATTTCGTTTGACGGATTGTGCGTTCAAGTTGGTGATTGAAGTTACAATTTGTGCCGACTTACTCATAGATAATTCCTCAGTCTCATGCAGGTGCTACAGCACTGTTTCGCCTTTCAAACCAATCGAGAATTTTTCGAGGTACGCATTGGGTTTCGTCCCATCGAAAGTCACTTCATCGATAAACTCGGTTTGCGGAGGCTTAAAGCCAGATTCTGTCGCGAAATCCGGGAAATCAGACGCCTTAGCTTTTCCTTCAGCGATAAGCGCTTTAGCCGCTATCGCGTAGATATCCGGGCGGTAAACTTTTTTAGCAGTGTCCATGAACCAGGTATCGGATTTAGGCTCTGCGATTTGTCCCCAGCGGCGCATTTGAGTGAGGTACCAGATGGCGTCACTGTAATAAGGGTATGTCGCGTTATAGCGGAAGAAAACATTGAAATCCGGCACGTCGCGCTTATCGCCTTTTTCATATTCAAAGGTACCTGTCATGCTGTTTGCAATCACATCAGCATCTGCACCAACATAAGCACTTTTTGCCAGAATCTTAACCGCTTCGGGGCGATTAGCATTGTTGTTTTCGTCTAACCACATGGCTGCGCGAATCAAAGCTTTTACAACTCTTAAGTGTGTATTTGGGTTCTTGTCCGCCCATGCTTTACTCACACCGAACACTTTTTCAGGATTGTTTTTCCAAATTTCGTAGTCAGTGATTACGGGCACGCCAATACCTTTAAATACCGCTTGTTGGTTCCAAGGTTCGCCAACGCAATATCCGAAAATAGTTCCCGCTTCCATCGTTGCAGGCATCTGTGGAGGAGGCGTTACACTGAGCAGTGCCTCAGCATCAATTTGGCCCGACGTATCGCCTTTGTGAGGCGCATAGTAGCCTGGGTGGATACCACCAGCAGCTAGCCAGTAGCGAAGTTCATAGTTGTGCGTAGAAACGGGGAATACCATACCCATTTTGAATGGCTTACCCTTCGAGCGATAGTCGTCAACAACCGGCTTTAGATAGTCAGCTTTGATAGGGTGCACAGGCTTGCCATTCTCTTTTGGCACATGAGCCTGCATCTGGCTCCAAATGTCATTTGAAACAGTGATGCCGTTGCCGTTTAAATCCATGCTGAACGCGGTGACAATGTGCGCTTGCGTACCAAAGCCGATAGTTGCGCCCAACGGTTGGCCAGCCAACATGTGAGCACCATCTAATTGACCATCGATGACGCGGTCAAGCAATACTTTCCAATTGGCTTGTGCTTCTAAAGTGACATAGAGACCTTCGTCTTCAAAATAACCCTTTTCATATGCGATAGCTAAAGGCGCCATGTCTGTTAGCTTTATGAAGCCAAACTTGAGTTCTTCCTTTTCAGGCCAATCAATTTCTTCCGCCTGAAGCTGACTCACTACCACAGGTGCTGTCGCTAAAAGAAGCGATGTACTTGCGGCTTTAACCCACTGTTTTACCCTAGAAAATGGGGTAGATGTTTTCATTTGCCTTTCCTCGCAGCCAAAAAAAAAGCCCACCAGCATTGAATGGCGAGCATTCGCTGAGTGGGCTACGTTGCCTTGCTAATAAACCTAATTAGCAAAATATGTTCATTGTTGTTTTCGGTATCCAACTCGCAATACCGCTTTGTTTATTAGTTATTTGCATTATCGATGCCAAAATAAATAAATCTTTTAATTCATGCACTTAACATCATTTTAACGTTGGTAAATATGACTTTCTGATTCGTTGTTGTGCAATGCACGAATTTGTGCACCTTTATGGGGTTGTACCCATTTAATGTCTGCGTAATTGTACCCAACAGATATCAGTGAACAGGCCTAAAAAACGCGGCTTATGCCGCGTTTATTCTTGTTATTTGATTTAAGCTAAAGGGTTTACTCGTTCGCCTTCGTCCTTGCCAGATTTCTCTTGCTTGTCGACTCGCAAGTTCGATATCCAGGCCATCCACCAGCATTAAGTAGGCGGTCAACGAGCGAAGAATAGCGGTATTGCCGTATTCGTGTCTGAACTCGCCTTGCCACACCGATAACATCACTTCAGGCTGGGTCATATCGTCTTTCATAAACCAGCCTTTGCCCTCTGCATCTAATACAGTGGGTTGAGAGTCACATGACAAGAACAATTCGCTTCGTTTCTCAGGTGAGACTTCCGGATCTCCCGCATCGCCTCTAAAGCAAAGCGATTGATTCGCGTAGTGTTGGTTGATGGCTTGGTGCCGTTCATCAACGTGATCGTGGTAAACGCCTTGCACACAAAAAGGGGCATCACTGGGGTTCAATAGCCTTGCTAAGGTGTTAGCGCAGGAACGCAAACCAAGAACTTGGCGCAATAACATCAATTGATGAAGCTGAGGATGTATATGACCTAAATCGACATAAGCTGCACCAATAGTATCTAACTGGTGCTGAGCTTCTCTTGCATTGGTGGCAGGTAAAAGCCCTAACATAGGCAGTACATCACTCGCGAACATACGCGTCGTGGCCTGCTCTTTCGCGCCGTGAATAAATACCTTTTTCCCTTGTTGTACTAGGCATGCTAAGGCCAATAAATACCAGGGCAAATGACGCCTTTTACCGGCATAACAACCAATATCTAGATCTGCCGACAAATTTGAAAACGCCGAAATTTTTACCGCTCGACATGCATCAGTAAATCCGAGTAGCTCATCAACTGTTTCTTCGCGAACCCGCAATAGCATCAAAAATGCGCCTCGTTGGTCCCCGCTAACTTGGCCGTTAAGTAATTGACTCATCGCGTCATAAGCTTGCTCTCGAGTTAACGCCTTACTGCCTTTCTTACCGCGGCCGATGATTTTGATGTACTCATTAAACTCCATGGATTTGCCCTACCTTGCTAAGCAAATCAGTACAAACACCTTGTTGTTTATCCACAACATGACCAAAAATCAATAAAGCTGGACCTTTTAAATCTGCCTGATTAACTCGAGTAGTAATATCGCCTAACTGACCTTTTACAATCCGTTGATCATGACAACAAGCTCGGTCTATCACCGCACAAGGCATAGACGGACTAACGCCTTGGTTCAGAAGACGACGGCCGATGGTTGGAAGCTTTTTCAGCCCCATGTAAAACACTAGCGTTTCGTTATTGAGGGAAGCCGCTAGCTGCTGCCAATCAGGCTCAGCTTCAGCATTTTTTTGATGTGCCGTGATTAATCTTACCCCTTGCGCACACTCTCTTTCTGTCAATGGGATGCCGGTAAAAGCCGACGCTCCAGATGCTGTAGTAATGCCAGGGACAATCGCGAAAGGGATTTGCGCGTCTGTCAACGCGTCAGTTTCTTCCACTGTTCGAGCAAACACTGCCGGATCGCCGCCTTTTAATCGGACTACGCGATTACCTCGCTGGGCAAGTGCTACCATACGCTGCGTAATCGCTGATTGAGCCATACTGTGTTTACCACTGCGTTTGCCAACAAACTCTCGTTTTACGTGACGCGGAATTAACGCAAGTACAGACTCATCGACTAGCCAATCAAATAACACCACGTCAGCGCTTTGTAATAATTGGTAGGCCTTTAGCGTGAGGAGTTGTGCATCGCCTGGGCCAGCGCCAACGATGAAGACCTCACCACCATTTGGGGTCGCGCTTTTTACATCTCGTTGGGTGAAAATGGGATGAGTAAGCCAGCTATCTATCGCGCCAATTAACCTTGCTAAAGGTTTTGAAAATCGTTGTGTAGTTTGTACAAAAGTCATGATTCACTCTCCTGCAACGCCAATTGGGCAGATCTATTTTGGTCAATCAATTGAGCAAGTTCACTACGACATGAACCACAGTTGGTACCGCACTTCAGCTGTGAACCAAGTGTGTCCACACTATCAGCACCTTGCTCAATGGCGTCCAGTATTGGATTTTTTCTCACATTGAAACAGCTACAGACGAGTGGCCCTTGTAGAAACGCGTCGTCTGGCTGTAAGTTCATCAGCTGGCTCATTTGCTGAGGGGAAATCTCACTGTTATCGAAAAGACTATCGACCCAATCGCCGTTTATTTCAAAATCAGTATCACCAATCCAACTCGCCCCTATCAGGTGTTGTTCATGGCAATACACTTGGCGAGACGAGGTTGGGGAGTCGACCGCCAAGTGCTCACCACTTCCACTAAACAAACTGGCAATTTCTTGTCGACAAACCGACAACGTCTGATTGGTTGCAAATCGATACATAGCGTGATGTTTGGATTTGATAAGTGACCAATACTCAAAACACTCCGGAAGTAACCGACTGTCCAGAGGTTGTTTAGTGACCAAGTACCCCTGATTGGTATAACTCACCGGCGTTATGGCGACTGCACCATGCTTGAGTTCTGGCTGTCCTGAAATGCTGTCATGGGCACCAGAAAAGTTTTGCCCCAACGCAATATGACTGCCCCAGGTTTTCGACCAGTGAATAGGCGCGAAAACGGTTTTTCGTCTCAAACCAGATTCAGCCTTCACTGGTAAAACAACGGCATCCCCGCGATTAAAGGCAGTAGTAATCGAAATCAGTGCTTCGTCAACGACTCCCAACTGCTTCATGTCATCAGGATGCATTTGCAGATAAGCTTGATTAGCATGTTGCAATAGTGCTGATGCTAACCCCGTGCGAGTCATGGTATGCCACTGGTCTCGCATTCGACCGCTATTTAATACATAAGGAAAAGCGTCCGATACTTTCTGTGCAGGTAGCTTGGGGATCACTTTAATGAATTGCGCACGGCCTGATGGCGTGAAAAATTTACCGTCTGAGAACAATCGTTTTTGCCCATCGGGGTTTGCCTGGTTCACAGGCCATTGAACGGGTCGTAGCGTGTCGTAATCACGTTGCGTCATCTCACTCAGCCCTGATATATCAAAACCTCGTGTACCCGCATTTTCCTCGCCACTTAGTCGGGCATGCTCTAAAAACACTTCGCGGGGTGAAGAAAAGTCGAAAGCGTCGCCAAACCCCAGTTTTTGAGACACTTCACACATGGCTAACCAATCCGGCTTTGCTTCACCAGAGCACGGTAAAATGCCTCTTTGACGAGAAATTCGACGTTCAGAATTAGTTACTGTCCCGTCTTTTTCTGACCAACCCGCTGCGGGTAACCGGATGTCAGCAAATTTCAACGTATCAGTGTTATCGATACAATCCGACACAACCACGGTATCGCAACGCTTGAGTGCAGCTTCAATGCGCTCGCGATTGGGCATGCTGACAACTGGGTTGGTTGCCATTATCCAAACAAACTTGATTTTCCCATCAGCCATTTGGTCGAATAAGTCGACCGCTTTTAGCCCAGGTTTTTGTGCCATATTGGCAGCATTCCAGAAACGAGCGACACGTTGAATGTCTTCGGGGTTCGCAAAATCCATATGTGCGGCCAATAAATTCGCTAACCCGCCAACCTCTCTTCCCCCCATGGCATTGGGTTGGCCAGTAATCGAAAATGGTCCAGAACCCGGCTTACCTATTTTCCCAGAGGCAAGGTGAACATTGATGATGGCATTACCTTTATCGGTACCTGTATTTGACTGGTTTATCCCCATTGAAAAAAACGTTATCGCTCGTTCAGAACCGCTAAATAACGCATAGAACTCTTTTATTTTATTAACGCTAAGACCACAGTAAGTACTAACTTTCTCTACTGACCATTCTGCCGCGTATTCCAGTGCGGCTTCAAAGCCTTCGGTGTGTGACGCTATGTAACCTATATCCACTTTTCCATTAGCGTGAAGATAGGCTAGCAAACCGTTAAACAGCGCAGCGTCACTACCCGATTTCAGCGATAGGTGAATATCGGCGATAGCACAAGAGGCCGTTTCTCGCGGATCGATAACAACCACATTCATTGACGGATTCGCTTGTTTTGCTCGCTCAATACGTTGATACAAAACCGGGTGTGTCCACGCAGCATTACTTCCAGTTAGGACAATTAAATCGGTGCACTCGAGGTCTTCATAACAGCAGGGAACCAGGTCACCACCAAAAGCGCGTTTATACGCTGCTACGGCCGACGACATACATAGCCTAGAATTGGTATCGATATTAGCGCTGCCAATGAAGCCCTTCATGAGCTTGTTAGCGACATAGTAGTCTTCGGTCAACAACTGCCCTGATACGTAGAACGCGATCGCCTCTGGGCCATGAGTCGCCAAAACATCCTGAATTTTTTGCGCTATGGTGTCGGTGGCTACTGGCCAACTAACTCGATGACCGTTTACTTCAGGGAATAGCAAACGATTTGACGGCGTAATAGTATCGAGTAAATGGCTGCCTTTAACACACAGCTTTCCAAAATTTGCAGGGTGTTCCGGCGACCCATTCAGTCCTACTGCTGTTCGTTGGCTGCCATCGTGTTGTATGTCTATATCTACGCCACACCCCACACCACAGTAAGGGCAAGTGGTTTTTTTCACACAGCTTTGCACGCTGCCTTGCTTCGCTGATTCGTTGCTATCGATGGGGTTTGCCTCATTCATGCATTTATACCCACAGCTCAGCTTAAGACCAAGACTCTGTCGCCATTAATCTCTACATCAAAGGTCGCTACACTCACACTTTCATTTTCGTAGCACTTGCCCGAAATCAATGAAAAGTGCTGTTTATAAAGCGGTGATGCGACTACGACGTCTTCTTCAATCGAACCGATAATCCCACGGTACAAAACGTTGGCTTCGCCAATTGGGTCCCAGTTCGAAATAGCGTAAACTGCTCTGGTTCCCCCCATGGCCACACTGAAAATGGCAACTTCCTGGCCATTAATCAGCGCACAAATACCACTGTTATCGATTAAATCTGCTGTAGAACACACGTCTACCCAATTTTCACTTGCTGCTACCGACACATTCGTCATCACAGTTCTCCTTACAAAACTTCTACTGGAATGAGGGCTTCTTTACTGTGCTTTTCCACTTTTGTGGCTGGTCTCAGCTGACCACGCTCTTCAACAAATTGAATATTGACGTCTTTGCCATCGCTATTGACGAAGCGGCGGAAACGTTTGAGGGATTCGGGGTTTTCGATGGTCGTTTTCCATTCGCACTGATAGGTATCAACCACGTGTTGCATTTGTGCTTCAAGTGAATCGCAAATGCCTAAGGCGTCATCGATCACTACAGATTTGAGGTAATCTAAACCACCTTCCATGTTTTCCATC
This sequence comes from Alteromonas sp. 5NS40-0096, assembly GCF_057544385.1. Lineage (NCBI taxonomy): Bacteria > Pseudomonadati > Pseudomonadota > Gammaproteobacteria > Alteromonadales > Alteromonadaceae > Alteromonas > Alteromonas sp. 5NS40-0096. Next base: position 154,385 of record NZ_BAAJLQ010000002.1, on the reverse strand, counting down.
CATACGGATGTGCGTTGCAATCGGTCTGCCGTTTTGGTGTAGAACATCAACACTCGGTCGATATACTTAACGAGAGTTTCGTCATCTAAGTCAGTTGCAAACAAATCGGCGTGACGAGGCTTCATTCCTCCATTACCGCACACATAGAGGTTCCAACCATTTTCAGTCGCGATCACACCAATGTCTTTGCTTTGGGCCTCGGCACATTCTCGAGTACAGCCTGAAACCGCAAACTTAATTTTGTGTGGTGCACGAAGTCCTTTGTAGCGGTTCTCTAGGTCTATCGCTTGACCGACCGAATCTTGAACGCCATAGCGACACCACGTACTGCCTACACAGGATTTAACAGTACGCAATGCTTTGGCATAGGCGTGACCTGTTTCAAAACCACCTGCAACTAACTTGCCCCAGATGTCCGGTAATTGTTCGACTCGAGCACCAAACAAATCGATGCGCTGACCACCCGTAATTTTTGTGTAGAGCTTGTATTCCTTGGCAATTTCTCCAAGCAATATGAGCTTTTCGGGCGTGATTTCGCCGCCTGGCACACGGGGGACTATGCTGTAGGTACCGTCCTTTTGCATGTTGCCTAAGTAGGTATCATTGGTGTCTTGTAACGGCAAGTGTGACGGTTCGAGAATGTAATCGTTCCACACCGAGGCTAAAATAGACCCCACGGCGGGCTTACAAATGTCACAACCCAATCCTTTACCGTGTTTGGTCAGTAACGTTTCAAAGTCTTTGATACCTTCAACTTTGATAATATGGAATAACGCTTCTCGTGAATGAGGGAAGTGAGAACAAATATCCGTGGACACTTCCACACCACGTTTTTCTAATTCGCCATCGACGACGTTCTTCAATAGCGCCGCACATCCGCCACAACCTGTGCTGGCTTTCGTTTCGGATTTCACATCACCCAAACTGCAGCAACCGCTATCAATAGCCGTCACAATATCGCCTTTGGTGACATTGTGGCACGAACAAATGCTGGCTGAATCTGGCAGCGAATCTGCACCTAGGGATATCGCCTCACCGCTGGACGGCAATATTAACGATTCCGGAGTGTCTGGCAGGGCTATTGAATTCAACGCGTATTGCAGTAAGGTGTCATAGTCTGAGGTATCCCCAACCAGAACGGCACCAATTACATTGGTTTTGCTAGCATCAACCACTAACTTTTTGTAAACACCATCCGGTTGGTTGTGGTAAACATAGGTCAAAGCGCCCGGCGTCTTACCGTGCGCATCGCCAATAGAACCGACTTCAACTCCCATTAGCTTGAGTTTAGTGCTCATATCTGCACCGTTGAAGGTTTCACTACCGCCAGTCAGCGCGGAAGCGACGGTTCTTGCCATCGTGTAACCCGGTGCGACCAAACCAAAAATTCGGTTATCCCACAGTGCACACTCACCGATTGCAAAGATATTCGGGTCAGAGGTTTGGCATTGATTATCGACAACGATGCCGCCTCTTTCGCCAAGGGTTAGCCCCGTCTGTTTAGCGAGGTGATCATTGGGTCGAATACCAGCTGAAAACAGAATCATATCGGTTTCCAACTCAGTGCCATCGGCAAAACACATCTTGTAGCGACAAACGTCTCCTGCCACTATCTCTTGCGTCGCTTTTTGGGTGTGAACCGTCACACCTAAATCGGTGATTTTCGTTTTGAGTACTTCCCCGCCTTCTACATCGAGTTGCACGCCCATTAGTTGCGGCGCGAACTCGACAACATGAGTTTGTAGGCCCGCTTGTTTAAGTGCATTGGCGGCTTCTAAACCAAGTAATCCGCCACCAACCACAACACCTACCTTACTTTGCTGGGCAGACGCCGAAATCGCTTCCAAGTCTTCAATCGTCCGATATACCAAGCAGTGCTCTTGGCTGTTACCCGGAATAGGTGGCACAAAGGGGTAAGATCCTGTCGCCATGACAAGGGTATCGTATTGGTAGGTTTCACCTGCTTCGGTGGTGACAGACTGCTGCTCGCGGTCAATTTCCGTCACCATCGCATTGAGCACATAGTTAATGCCCCAGTCTTGATAGGTTTTCTCATCGGTGAGAGCCAAGTCATCGGCGGTTTTACCAGTGAAAAACTCCGAAAGGTGTACTCTGTCGTAAGCCAGCCTTGGCTCTCCAGACAGTACCGTGATATCGGCATGGACATTTTGCTGCACAAGTTGCTCCACAAAATGGTGTCCCACCATGCCGTTACCAATCACGAGAACCCGCTTTGAACTGATAGATTGATTCATGTAAAAACCCTTTACCGATGCAAAAAAAAACCCACGACTAACTGATGTTAGTCGTGGGCTTCGTTGCCTTTGCTGCCAAGTGGCAGCGATAAATGTTGTGATTTACGCTACATGCATAAACCGATAATTAATTGTGTCCGACGCAGTATCACCACGGAGGACGGCATCGCCGAGCCAGACACGTGTATTCTACTCTTTCAAGTTAAGTGCCAGTCTGAATTATATTAAAAACCCTAATAATTTCAGCACTCTAATGTAAAACCTTATGTATATAACAACCAACTAATGCACCAATAGGGAGCAATTGCTTCCTATTGGTGACTGTTTTTACGCCAGTTTATCCGTAGCTACTCGGTAGCGAGGGTCTTCGTTGACATTGATTTCAACAAACTTGCCCGCTTTGTTTAGCAACCCTCGACACTCCGCACTGATATGGCGAATATGGAGTTTCTTGCCTTGTTGCTCGTATTTCGCAGCAAGACCGTCAAGTGCATCTATACCAGACGAATCCCAGATACGAGACTCATCAAAATCGATTACCACATCTTCTGGGTCATTGTTCACGTCAAACAAATCGCGGAAGTGAGATACAGAACCAAAGAACAATGGTCCTTCGAGCTTATACACTTTCCAACCGTCATCATCGATGTGAGTCGACGCGGCAATATGACGAGCGTGCTTCCAAGCGAAAACAAGCGCTGACACTATCACACCAACAACAACTGCAATTGCTAGATCGGCAATCACGGTCACCGCAGTCACTAGAAACAGGACAAACGCATCCTCTTTGTTCACACCACGAATAATTCTAAATGATGCCCATTCAAAGGTGCCAATTACCACAACAAACATAACGCCAACGAGAGCCGCCAAAGGAATCATCTCGATAAGTGGTGCAGCAAAAAGAATAAAACCGAGTAATACCAGTGCAGCAGTAATACCTGACAATCGACCTCGACCGCCTGAATTAATGTTAATCATGCTTTGACCAATCATGGCACAACCACCCATGCCGCCAAAGAAGCCATTCACCGTATTCGCAACACCTTGGCCAACACACTCTTTGTTACCGCGACCACGAGTATCAGTCATTTCATCAATTAGTGTTAACGTCAATAAGGACTCAATTAAGCCGACCAAACACAAGATGACCGAGGTCGGCAAAATTATCATCAAGGTGTCCCAGTTAAATGGCACTGTAGGAATAGCAAACGTAGGTAATTCACCCGCTAGTGTGGCGCTTTCTCGTTGATCAGCAGGTAACATATCGCGTACGAAATCGATGACGGTACGCGCTTCTAAATCGATGCCGTGAACGATAGCGGTAACGGTAACGATTGCCACCAGCGATGCTGGCACCGCTGTCGTCAATTTAGGCAGTAAATAAATGATTGCCATGGTCAACGCAACTAGACCCAACATGATGTAGAGCATCGAACCTTCCATCCAAGTGTGGACGCCAAGCTCATTGACCATTTTAAACTGACCAAGCTGTGCAAGGAATATCACTATAGCCAAACCATTGACGAATCCAAGCATAACCGGGTATGGCACGAGCCTTATAAATTTACCAAGGCGGAATATCCCGGCCAGTATTTGTAAAATACCAGCGAGTATCACGGCGGCGAACAAATACTGCACGCCATGAGTCGCAACTAGAGCAACCATCACTACAGCCATGGCGCCGGTTGCACCACTGATCATGCCCGGACGGCCACCAATTGCGGAAGTAATCAAGCCCATCATGAAGGCAGCATATAACCCGATCATTGGCTCCACACCCGCAACAAAGGCGAATGCTACAGCCTCGGGAACGAGTGCTAATGCAACTGTAATCCCTGACAACACGTCGTTCTTAACGTTGCTGTCCTGGCGAGTAAAAATGTCAAACATAGGTGTCTCGCGAAGCGTGTCTAAAAATTGGTCGGCGATTCTACCACTAAAAGTAGGGAAAAGCTTTTAACAGTTTGTTAAACACAATTCATGTGAACCATCGAGGTAAGAATTCACTGATTATGAGCATTACTCGCCAAACGTCCCGATATAGGCCACTACCACATTCTTGACATACACTTGGCAATCAACGGCTGTTGAAGGGTCATAATGGCCGCCATTGGTGATGTTGTTTGACAGCACTCGAATACCTAAAAACGGTACATCATAAGCGTGAGCAATCTGAGCAGCCGCGGCGGTTTCCATTTCCTCAACGCTAGTACCAAAATGTTGATGTAGCCAAGCAATACGGTCTAATTCATTGTTCCAAAAGTTGCCACTACCAATGGTCCCCTCCACTACAACACCGCGTTTGTACTTGGATGAGACTGACCTCGCTATGCGAATCAATTGACTGTTACCTAAGTAGTATCGAATCTTTTCGGCGTCTGCAGCACTGTCTCCTTCACCGGCACTGCCTTCAGACGCCATGATATCCATAGGCAGCCATTGCATGGGGTCTGAACCTTCGCCCTTTAACAACCGAGCAGTTTTAAAGTTATTGGCATTGACTGAACGTTTTCCCAATACGATGTCGCCAACATTTAACGTCGGGTCGTGACCACCTGATGTGCCTTGATTAATGATCGCAATCGGCCGGTAACGTTCAATGCCTATCGCGGTGGCCGCCGCCGTGTTTTCCAAGCCCTTGCCAGTTTGCGCCACAACAACTGGGTAGCCATTTAACGAACCAAGGTAAAATGTCGCGTTCCCCGAATGCTCAACTTTCACATCCTGTAACAGGCTGGCGAAATATTCTGCCTCAATAGGCATGGGCCCTTGGATCATTATGGGCGATTTTGGTGCATCGGCAGCACCAATCGAAACGGATTTAAACTGGCTACTTTGGGCCAATGCCCAATGACTCACGAAAAATGAAAAAATGACAACGAGATAACGCACCTGTGTTCCCCATTTTCTAAAATGATGATTCAACCTCTACCAACAAAGGTCATACTGACGACAGATAAAGCCTCTGGTAGTTAAGCCATTGGGCCTGGAAAGCGGGATGTTTCCTTGCGCAGCACGTTCCTCAAACAGGTCGATAGCGCTTTCGTAATCATCGAGTAACTTTTCCTTTGTCTCTTGTTGCACAAAACTATAAGTAAGCGAATTGCGCGACAACTGCTTGATTTCCGACCACGTTAAGTTGAACGCTTTCACGGCAACGAAAAACTCGTCGGTCAAGGTAGAATCCCACATTCCTCTGTCGTCGGTAGATAAAGCAACCGGAATGCCAGTTCGCAAATACTCGGGAAACGGGTGCTGACTAAAATCGTCAACATAACCCAGTAAAAGATTACTAATTAAATTGATTTCAATAAGGTAGCGATTGTTGCGCATCAACAGCATCGTTTGCGGGTCGGAGATCAGATTGACACCATGACCGATGCGGTCAGCCCCTAACATTAACGTATCGCGAACATGAAAATTAGGCTCATCCACTTCACCGGCATGAATCGACATTGGGATCTTGGTAGCGCGATTCCTCAGCTTTCTCAGAACCGGAAGAAAGCGGCTTGGATAACCCTTATCATTATCCTCTCTTCCCGCCATATTGATGCCAACATAACGGTCTCGATGTTGGCCAACAAACTGATAAATCCACTCCAATTGTGCCTCTGCATCTGGCCTAAACCTCAATAACATGTATTGAAAGCGCACTACGACATTCGTGGCTTTAGCATCGGGTTGCTCGAGGCGCTCGTTAAGTATGGCAAGTACTTGTTGTGGTTTGTAAGACGTTCCATCGGGCTTAACCATGTACTCGATGTTGACTTGGGTCTCTAGGTAGCGCACGCCTTCTTCTTGATAAGACTGCATGTTGTGAACCAGCATTTCACCTATGATGATGGGGTTGCGAATGAGCTCATTTAATCTTGCCCAGTGCCGCTCGAAGAATTCGTCACGACCTTCGTGTGGTAGGTGCAACCTTATGCTATCCATCCACGCCATTTTGAGTTGCTCATTTAGCGAGGTGAGAGGCTGATATTCGTTTTTTTTACATTCGCTTAAGCTTTGGTAAGTACTGTGTTGTATCGTTTTAAACAACACTAGCGATTTGTTTCGCCCGAATTCATTGGAAGCCAAACCATCGCACAACAACAATGATGTTTTCGTGTAATAGCGGTAACCGCCATTGCGCTTTTCGTCTGTTGCTAAGGCCCACCACCATTCAGAAAAATTGCTTCCGGTAATGTGGTGATGGATATCACCGCCCTTGGGCATTTGATGCAGCAGCGCATACAGCTGCTCATCTGAATGGGTTTGTTTAAACAGCTCAAACCAAGCGTCCTTTGGCTCAGCACTCAACTGACTGGAAAAAATAAAAACAAAGAGGCCTAGCAGTGTGTATCGAATCGTGGTCATAAAAGCGATGAAAATGGGCCTAAAGATAGTTTCAGACTACTTTAACAACCGCATCAATGACCAGCTAAAATTGAAAATACAGAGTATTAGGTTGCGGATTTATCACCACCGAGGCAAGCGGGTGACGACAACACGCTACCTCCCCTCGCTTCCCATTCACTTGGCGTATAAGTATGCAACGCTAGCGCGTGGACCGGGCCAGAAAGCGCATCAGCAAGCAACCCATTGATTTCTCGATGGCGACCAATTAAACGCTTCCCTTCAAACGCCTCACTGACAACCGTCACTTTAAAATGACTTTGTGCACCGTCAGGCACATTGTGCATGTGACTCTCGTCCAACACATCCAACCATACCGGCGTTAATGCCTCGGTTAATGTTTCGGTAATAAACGCTTTTACTTGCATCGCTATCGCTCGTGTTTAATTTGTCTAAAAGTAAGGTTGATTCTATCACTCAAGGCTTTTTTCGTCTTGTTGATACCGTGGTGATAATATTGCTGGGTTTTGCCCGCCATAATGAGCAAACTGCCGTGCTCCAGTGAAATTACGTGTTTTTCGTTGGTGTGAATATGTTTCAACACAAAAGGTCGAGTTTGCCCAAATGTAACCGAAGCAATAACCGGTTCGGGACCCAATTCAGGCTCATCATCGGCGTGCATTCCCATACTGTCTTGTCCATCTCGATACCAGTTGGCCAATACGCTGTTAAATTTGGCCCCAGTACACAATTCACAATCTCGCTTGATTTGTTTCAGCAAGGGTGTCCAAGGTTGTGGTTTGAGGGTCAAATCTGAGTACTGGTAAACGCAATGAGGTTCACCATGCCAAGACTGCAATCTGGGAATTTTTACCAGTTTGCCGAACATTTTAATGGTATCCTGACGCCACGTCAGTTCTTCCACCAATGCCTGCTGATATTGCGAGGCAACGTCTGGCGCGATCCAATTTGGATAATAAGTGACTTCTCCGTCAATAAGATCGACTTGGTAACAAGGATCTGGTTGAGAGTCGAACAAAGATTGCTGCATAAAATAAACCGAATTACCTTCATTGAGTCATGAATACGCATTTAGAATTACTGAACCGAACACTGTCATTACATCGTTACCCAGCCAAGCACCAACACGTAAGCTTACAAGCATGGGACAGTGCTGATGAATTGGCTATTGAATATTTGCATGACCACTTCGACAATCAAAGTGGTGACAACTTAGGCATTTTCAATGACGATTTTGGTGCGCTGGGCTGTTGGTTCGCTGATAGCACTCCTGTATGGGTGTCTGATTCTCATATCGCGCATTTATCCCTTGCTGAAAATCTAGATGCCAACGGTATCAATACGGTCACCAGTGATTATCGCGTGTCGTCTCCTGTCATGGCGCTGCCAAGTACCAGTCAGTTATCTACGAATTTTGATTGGGTTGTGATCAAAATCCCAAGAACCCTTGCACTACTAGAGCATCAGTTAATTCAATTGCGACAGCACGTCTCTCCAAACACCAAAGTTATCGCTGCAGGCAAAGTAAAATCCATCACCAAAGGCGTACTCGCACTCTTTGAAAAGTACTTGGGCGCTACGAAAACCTCTTTAGCCAAGAAAAAATCGCGACTGATATTTTGTACCCCAGACCAAGATAAGCTTACGCAACCCGTAACATCGCCCTATCCAACGGTGTGGTCTACTCAATTGCCCGGTGGGAAAAGCGTCTCATTGGTCAATCACGCAAACGTATTCTCCAGACAATCACTGGATATTGGCGCGCGAGCGTTACTGCCACACATGCAAGTTTCACCTCATGAGCACATCGTCGATTTGGGATGTGGTAATGGCGTGTTGGGGCTACATGTACTCAATATTGCTCCCGATAGCCAAGTGACGTTTGTCGACGAATCATACATGGCGTTGCAGAGTGCAAAAGACAGTGTTTTGGCCAACTTCCCAGATAAAATTGGACAATGTCAATTTGTCGCAAGTAATTGCTTAGAGTCATTACTCAGCAGCGACTTAGCCACCCCTGTCAGTAAAATCTTTTGCAATCCCCCCTTTCACCAGCAGAATGCCATCACTGATCATATCGCGTGGCAAATGTTTAATGACAGTAAAACACTGTTACAGAAGGGAGGTCACTTAGTTGTAGTGGGTAATCGCCACCTTGATTATCACATTAAGGTCAAACGCGTATTTGGTGGTGTGAAGTTACTTGCAAGTGACAAAAAATTCGTTATTTTGGCTGCAGCAAAACGATAAGGAATGATCATGAAACGTATATTGTGTGTGATGGCGCTTTGCCTGACATTTTCTGCCTTCGCAAAAAAACAAGATGATGGCTCTCAAATCCAGCCAGACAACTACTATCCCGTCGTCAAAATCATCACGTCTATGGGCGACATAACGGTGGAGCTTGATCGCCGCCGAGCGCCGATTACGGTGAACAATTTCTTGCGTTATGTCGACAAGAGAAGTTATGAAGACACCATTATTCATCGCATTGTCCCGAATTATGTCATTCAGGGCGGCGGTTATGACGAAGAGTACAATTCCAAACCCGAATACCCTGATATCTTCAATGAATCGGGAAATGGTTTGAAAAATGACACCTACAGTATTTCCATGGCACGTCAAAATGAACCACACACCGCCAATCGCCAATTTTTCTTCAATATGAAAGACAACACTAATTTAGACCCCGGCAGCCAATGGGGTTATGCCGTGTTTGGGCGGGTAACTGATGGAGAATCTGTGTTGGACGCCATGAATGAAGTCGAAACCGAATACAAGGTACTTGAAGGTTTTGCCGATGCTCCCATCGAAAACATAGTCATTAAAAAGATTGAAATCTTGCCCGCCTACTAGCTCATCATAGTTCAACACGCTGCGTTGTGAATAAAATACTCAACGCAGCGTGACGATGGCCTCGTTCCCCCGTATAGCAGCCCCTAAGGCTTAAAATTGACGCGCTTATCCACGCCGACTTGTCGACGGCAATCTCGCGCTTATCGCTGTGGCGTGTCCTCTTGTGTTTTTGATATCCGTTTTGCCAATACAGGCCTATACTGACTATCAGTTGGACTAACACTTATTGTAAAAGGGTTAATTATGGTTTTCGTAAAACGTTTGTTTCTGCTCACTTGTTGCTTGGCATTTGTAGGTTGCGCTTCCATGGGAGATGGCAGTGTCGCGACCAAAAGGCAAAAGATTCTGGATATGAGAGAGGCCGCCCTTAACCAATTATATCGAGAAAAACCCGACACTCGCTCTCAAATCCAAAGTGCCGCAGGGTACGGCGTGTTTTCCAATGCCAATATTAACTTGCTCATCGTCTCAGCAGGCACAGGTTATGGTGTAGTTAAAGACAATCGTTCTGGCAATCAAACTTATATGAACATGGCTGAAGGCGGTGTTGGTTTGGGACTCGGGGCTAAAGACTACAAAATCATCATGGTATTCCACAACGCCAACGCACTGAACAACTTTGTCGAGAACGGTTGGACCTTTGGAGGCAACGCCGATGCCGCTGCCAAAGCAGGAGAGAAAGGTAAATCGGTAGAGGCAGAGGCCTATTACGGCGATGTGTCAGTCTATACTTTCACAGAAGCAGGCCTGGCGCTACAAGCGACAATCAAGGGCACAAAATTCTGGAAAGACGACAAGCTAAACTAGTGTGTTTGAATCCAGACGCTTAATGTAAAACAGCTGCGCTTGTCCCTCAGACATACTTGAATTGTAAAGCGTGCCTAACTTATCAAATCCGGAATGATGCAATAAACGCATACACGCCGTATTGTCTGTTGCCGTAATTGCCGATATACAAGCGACATCGCCCTGTTCGCGAAGGGTTTCTATCGCTATTGGAATGGCCCGTTGCAGTATGTTTTTACCCCGCGCTTTTGGCAATAAGGCAAAACCTAAATCCGGCTGAGACAAAAACTCGCGCTGAACAAAACCACACAAACCAGCGGCTTGGTTGTCTGATTCCACACACCATAATCCAAAACCCGACTCTGAAAACGAAAGCTGACACTGGCGAATATATGCCATCGCCTGTGCGATGGTTTTTATGTTGCGATCCCCAATAAAACGCAACCACATGGGATCATTGACCAATTCAAGAATAAAATTGGCATCGTCTTGATGTAACATGCGTAAGCTAACTGACACAGTCCCTCCAACGGCAACACTAGATTACCCAATCATACCCAAGAGCCTATCAATAATGGTAGTGGCATCGTTGTCGACTTTTCCGAAGCGAGGATAAACTGGCGCTTGTCTATCCGCTTTTCTCGGGTGCTCCCAATGAGTGGTAGTGTCGATAAAGCATTGTGCTTCGGTTTCACCACCATGCTCTAAACAACCTGCCAAACACGTATCAATATAACTTTGACTCACTGGATAGGATTCGTCGGCTGGTAAAATTTTCAGCGTCTCACATATCCAAAGTTCAGCGTGACTGAGCGCTTCTCGTAATCGCATTTCGTCATCAACATTGTCGGTGAACGACAGTGCATCGCAAGGTACATTGACGAACCGATAGTCTTGCTCCCGGGTTTGAAATGACGGGTTCAAATCTACTGGCAGAAGTTGCGCATTTAGCGAACCAGAGCGATTGGGTGTGGCACCAACATAGGTTTGGGATTCGTGATAAGCACGGGTATACCAGCCTCTTTCAAACCCAGAAACGCGAGTCGCAATACCTGTGGAAAACATATTTGAATGACGTTGGCGACTATCGCGATTAAGCAAGCTGCCGTATGCCAAAATATAATGTGCAGAGTCGTGCTCGGCGAGCCAGCATTCAGTTTGTAACGATTTACGATTCACAATAGGTCTTTCTCACCATAATCAATACACAGCGAGAGCGTAATCTGAATGACCGCTGTAACGCAACTGTTAGCGTTGTCGTATCAGAAACAAAAAACGCAGGCACAAGCCTGCGTTTTCGTTCTTTCAAAGTGGCGTTAGAAGATAGCTCTTACGCCCAACGTGATGTTTCTACCTGGCAACGGTGCCTGATCTTTAAGGAAAGATGTATGCACTCGTGCCTCCTCATCAGTCAGGTTCTCACCCTGTAAGAAGAACACCATGTCAGTTTGGTCGATTGTCATCTCGTACTGAACACGTGCATTGACAAGGGTATAGCCGTCTGTTTGTGTTTCAAATGAAGAGACTTTACCTTGTTCGTCGTACCAAATCGCACCCAGTTCTCCGCTCCACTGGTCAGCATCGTAATTCACTGTTGCACCAACGCGTAAAGGCGGAATACGCGGCAGGTCTTCGTTGTCTAGCTTAGCGCGAATGTAGTCACTGAACACGGTGACACGCCATTCTGGTGACACATCGATAAAGGTTTCCATTTCGAAACCATACAGGTCAGCATCGGCTTGACGGAAATACAGCACTGGGAAGCCTTCTTCTTCCTCATGACCATGCTCATCTGCGTGGTCCATTTCGTCTTCGTGCATTTCATCTTCATGCTCTTCGTCTTCGTGCTCATGACCTTCTTCTAGTGCGATCAGGCCAGTATCAGAAGCGTAAATATAATCATCAACTTGATTGTAGAAAATGCCGAAGCTGTAGCCCCAGTTCCCCGTGTACTTACGGAAAGTTACATCGATATTGGTGCTGACTTCTTCTTTGACATCAACTAAACCTTCACCAATCTCTCCATCTTCATCCAGATCGTAGACTAAACCGAGATCATAAGTTTGAGTTGCGAGGTGTTGACCAGCAGAAAACAGTTCTTGTTGGCTTGGGGCACGTTCACTGTGTGAAACTGATACGGCGATAGAACGGCCTTCATCGTATTCCCAATTTACGCCAGCAGACAATGATAATGCTGTAAAGTCATAATCGGGAAATGCGAAATCTAAGTGCTCTTCGCCATGCTCGTCGCCGTGCTCATCTTCATGCTCTTCGTCTTCGTGATGTTCTTCACCACCTTCGAAGACGGAGTCAATTTCCGTATCCGCTGCTGAATATTCTGTTTGTTCTAAACGCGCGCCCAACTCAATAGTAAAATCGCCAACGTTTTTCTGTTCAATCAAGAATACCGCGTAAGAGTCTGTGTCGACTGCTGGAGTGAAAGCTTCCTCACCCACGGCATCGTATTCAGAAGTATTGGCTTGTACACCAATGACGCCATGCCAACCACCAACACTTTCGTGATGGGCAGAAAAACGAAGGTCTGTGGCTTCATTTGAAAACCTTGTGCCCACCTCTCCTTCTTCGAGCTCAACGTGCTCGTAGTCGGTGTAAGCAGCAGAGAATTTAAGTGCAGAGAAACCTTTAAATGGCGAGAGTAATTCACCTGCCAGTTGATAACGCGTCATATCGACGTCAAGCAATACGCCCTCTTCTTCGCCGTGCTCCTCTTCACCTTCGTGCTCATCATCATGTTCTTCTTCCTCTTCATGATGATGGTCATGTCCCGGTACGCCATATTCGTTGTCTAACTGCTCTACAGAAAATCCAACGAACCCGCGGTCGCCCACATAAGACAAACCCGCATTGAAATTTGTTGTTTCCATCTGGCTGTTTTCTAAGATGCCTTCTGGCTCATCCTCATCGGGCTCGACTGACGCAAAACCAGGAATATCCGCTTCATCGGTTTTACGGGCAAAACCGTCAAAGTGGAAGGCGACATTACCACTGCCCGCAGTGACATCTACCTTACCAAATCGCTCATCATTGACCGTGCTATATCTTAGCTCTGCTTCGCCTTCTACCGATTCAGGCACGTATTGAGGAATACGATTGTCTACGACGTTGACCACACCACCTATCGCGCCACTTCCATATTGCAGAGTCGCCGGGCCTCGCAATACTTCGACTTGCACGGCATTTGAAGTGCTAACCGCAACATTGTGATCCGGGCCAATACGGCTTACGTCTGATACATCGAGTCCGTTTTGAACAATTTTCACTCTAGGACCATCATTACCGCGGATAATTGGGCTGCTCGCAACCGGACCGAAATACGTGCTGTGAACACCCGGGGTGTATTTAATGGTTTCACCAAGCGTCGGTGCTTGACGATTGCGCAACGTCTCGGCAGAAATGACCGAAACTGGCGTAACAGACTCAAGTACCGATGTTTGTAGGGCATTGGCTGTAACCAAAACATTTTCGATGCTTGCTGGTGCCAGAGAAAAATCGACAGTTGTATCGGCAGTAACAGCGCCTAGGTCTTTATCACCGTGAATGTATTGCGGTGAATAGACATGAATATGAACATCATCAAGGTCGACACCAGTAATTTGGTAAACCCCTTGTTCATTGGTAAAAGCGACTTTACGCGATCCTTCAACTTTGACTTCAGCGCCAACAATCGCCTTGCCATTTGTGTCAGTCACTTTTCCAGAGACAGTAGCCGCATGAACATGGGCACCAAACATCGACGCCGCGACGGCGGATGCAATTGCAGTGTGTTTCAACATAGTGAACCTTGAATGTGTGTTATTTTTCGCGATGTTATAACATTTTTCAGGATCAGCCGCTGCAAGTCAATAATGTAACGTTATCACATGTTAAAAAAAAGGGACGAAATGCATTAAAATGAGGCGATATACACTCGTTTAGCCCGTATATCGCCCTATCGCTATATTAATGGAGCTTGAATTTTGGCCCTAACAAGTGGCCAACTTTGCGGCTCAGTAAGGTAAAGATTCCTTTAAAGCGCCCATGCACCGCTAGCTGGTGAAAGGTGTATAAGGACATGTAGACCATTCGCGCCAAACGCCCTTCAACAAACATATTGCCGTTGCTCAATTTTCCCATCAGACTGCCCACTGTGGAGTACTTACTGAAATGCACTAGCGACCCATAGTCGACATATTTGAAGGGCTTCATGGCCGCAGCTTGCATTTTTAATCTGAGGTTAGTGGCAACGGTATCTGCCATCTGATGAGCGGACTGCGCCCTTGGCGGCACCCAACTGCCATCAGGTTGTTGTACGCCAGCACAATCACCAATAACAAAGATATGTTCATCATTTACAGCTTGTAGCTCAGGCGTAACGATGATTTGCCCGATGCGATTTTGTTCAATGTCGGCAATGTTAGATAAAAATGCAGGTGCTTTGACCCCTGCAGCCCACACCTGCATATCACTTTCGATGAGGGTACCGTCAGCAGTGACAAACCCTTGACTCGTGGCTTGGGTGACACGGGTCTCTTCCTTTACCTGAATATCAATTTTCGCTAACGCACTGCGTGCGGCATAGGAGATACGTTCAGGCAATGCAGGGAGAATACGCGGTCCAGCTTCGATAATGGTGATGGCCAATCGATCTGCAGAAATGTTAGGCATGCCATATGTCTTGGCTAGATCACCAATATAATGCAGTTGGGCTGCCAATTCTGTTCCCGTCGCGCCACCGCCGACAATGGCGACATTGAGCTTTTTGCTATTGTCTTGTTGATGGTTAATCTTCAATAGCTGATTGAGCAAGGCTTTGTGGAACCGCTCTGCTTGCGCCAGTGAGTCGAGAAAATAGCTGTGGTCTTTAACGCCTGGCGTACCAAAATCGTTACTGATACTGCCGACAGCAAGCACAAGCGAGTCGTACGCCAAAGTACGCGCAGGTAAAATCTCCTCGCCATCATCACTGACAAGCGGGTCGAGTTGAATATGCTTGTTTTGTCTATCGACACCACTGACGTTACCAAGCTGAAACTGATAACCGTGTCTACTGGCATGGATTGCATATTCCACACCATCGGACTGTTTATCAATAACACCGGCTGCCACTTCGTGTAACAAAGGTTTCCAGACATGTGTTCGGCTACGATCTACTAGAACGATTTCGGCTTGTTTTCGCCTACCTAACGTTCTACTGAGTTTCGTAACCAGTTCTAAACCACCAGCACCTCCACCGACAACAATGATTTTCTGCATAATAATTCCCGTAAGTAATGAAAAATCTGGCTGCTATTGGGAAAGCCAAGCTTCATTTGCCAGTGGTCGGGCAGAAAAAGGGTGAGATTGGGAAATGCCACGGTCATAGAAGGTATCTAAAAATAGCGATGACGTAAGCATGCCTAAAATTGACGGAAAAGTCCAGTTTTCATAGGGGTTACAGGGCAACAAGACCATGTATTTAGCCATCGATTTCCACGTTTGTTTACTACACTTTATTTCGGTGTAATTCAGCATCGATGTAATAGTCGGGCTGTTTCGCAATGGCAATGCTATCATCAAAAGCAACGTCGAATTATCAGAAACAAACAGACCATAGTGACTGAACAAGAAAAAATGTTAGCAGGACTCGGCTATCGCCCAGATGATAAAGCACTTACCGAAAAACGCCTCGCCACCCGCATCAAGCTAGAGCAATTGAACACAACGAGTATGGCCAACGAAAAGAGTCGACTCAAACAAATTCAAGCTTTGTTTGGCACTTCTAGCGACGCTATCCACATTGAGTCGCCTTTTCATTGTGATTACGGTGAAAACATTCACGTTGGCGATAATTTTTACGCCAACTTTGGCTGCGTGATATTAGATGTGGCAGAAGTGCGCATTGGCAACAATTGCTTCATAGCGCCACAAGTTGGTATCTATACCGCCACCCATCCTATTGATCCCACTGAACGGGCAAGTGGCGTAGAGTATGCAAAACCTATTACGATCGGCAATGATTGCTGGATTGGCGGCCACGCTACGATTAACCCCGGCGTTACCTTGGGCAACAACGTTGTGGTAGGTTCAGGTGCCGTCGTGACCCGTTCTTTCGGCGATAACCTCGTCATCGCAGGTAACCCCGCCAAGGTCATAAATACAATTCCCGCTGAATAAAACTCCGGCCTTTGGGGTAGCTAACTGGGGCCGAAAATAGGCCTTGGTTGAATGAAAGACTGTTCCCCTAAACTCAAGCCCTTCTGAGTTTTTTCGCTACCTGTGAAAGAATCTTTTCTCCTTGTTGGTCGTATAATTATCTCCAATGTGTAATGTTTATCGAGGCGTTTTATGAAGTGGTTTTTGGTTGTGTTATCCATGATGTTTTCAACGGTGAGTCTGGCTGACGAAATTAAGTGGCTAGACTACGAAGATGCAAGAGAATTGAAATCGGATAAACCCATTTTCGTTTTTGCAAAGATGCGTTTTTGCTCGACCTGTATCGCTATGGAAGACAATGAATTAAGTGATCCAGCGTTTGTTGCGATGATTAACGATAACTTTATTCCTGTTAAAGAAACCATTAACTTTGGGTTTTCTCGATTTGTGTTTGACGATTTGAAAGACAAGAATGGTGATACGTTAAAGTTTCGTGGTTTTCCGTCGGTAATGATTGTGCAAGGCGACGACTACGCGCTAAGTCAAGGTTACAAGTCATCTAAAGAGCTCACATCTCTGCTATCTAAAGTATTAGAACTCGACGCTAATGCAGGTGAATCCGCAGGCCATTAGTTGGCTTTTATCAACTGAAACATTCGACGTCGCTACACCTCTAGTGTAGAGCTACAAAAAAGTATCATACTTTTTTATTTATGATCTCAAAGGCGTTATCAGACAAGGAGTCGAAGGTAACGTTTCACTAACGGGTGCAGGCATGTGGAGCATAATGGTGAAGCCGCATTGTGTTTTTGTCCCAGCAGCCCGCAAAGAAGGTTGCGACTTTAGCGTTTTGTTGAGTTCACTTTTTTAATAAGACTTTGGCGCATAGGGTTTAGGCTCTGGAAGTAGAGATGGCGTTGAGTCAACATAATTTAAAAATGACTGCCATAAAACAATGGTTCTTTGGTGAGTTAATTCTAATTTGCAGCCTAACCCCATTGCCGTTCTGATGGTTCCGTCGCGCCATGTGTCATAAACCGCACCACAGTGTTCTTCCCGATAACTGAGCCAAGCCTCTTGCCCTTTTTTAATAGAAGCCACAGACACCTCATCTTCCAAGTACCGCTCTAGGCTTTTTGCTAAATATTTAGCCATTACTTTTTCGGCCTCCACAAGATCTTTGTACATGCACTGATTTATGGCGGGCGTTGTCCAAGCCTTATCACAATCTATGTCTTCTTCGGCCAACGCAGAAAAGCTAAAAAAGGTTAGTAGAAAAATCCAAATTTTCATCAATACTCCATGTGCACTTAACGGCCCGCATAACGGGCCCAAATTCGTGGGCTATAATAATGGGCGAAGCGAAGGGAGCCTACGTGTTTTTGTTCCTAGCGAGGCTGTTAATGCGTTTGTTGGTCACACTTCTGTACCTGTTACTTCATACTTAGCAGTTACTGATTTTAAAGAGTGGAACGTATCCCAGTTTTCAACCTTATCCAAAACGTTTGTGAACGATAACAATGACTCCCATTCTTCTATCACCCCTTTTTTCAAACTTGGATCAAACACAAGGTGACTCAAATCATACTCACAATAAACTAACTCATAAAAGTCATATTCTTCGCAATCGATTTTGCAATGTACTCTATAGTGAAACGCAAAGTAAAAGATCTTTTGAGCGCGAGTTTCATCTACGAAAAACTCAGATTGGAGACCAAAATCAGTAATTGTTTTAGGCTTTGATTTTTTTAGCTTTTTGTATTCTTGTTTAAATACTTCCCAACCGTCGCCAATAGTTTCGACCTTTGCATCGTCTAACGCACGGGAAAGAAGAGAACTGATTTGAGGATAAAGATTCAATAGAACTCCGCGTGATTAACATTTAAAAAAAGGGCGCAGACATGTGGGCTATAATGCGAAGCAGCTCCGCGAGTATGCGTCCCAGCGAACGCATTGAGCGTATTAATTGGGTTGTTGTGTTACATTACTGATTCGTCCTTTTGCCTGCAATACCGATAAACAAAAATAGGAAAAACAAAATGCAAGGCATGATGGCAAATAAGGGGCTTTGCAAGAATGCCAAAAGAATTTTTGAAAGAAGGCCTATGCTAAAGTCAGTATTTTCAGGCCAATGCATGAACAAGGATAAAGGAAATAAGACAATAAGTAGTTTTAGGTAAAATATGACCGCGGCCAGTAATGCCTTCTTTGCAGTATCTCTCAATTCATAAATGTTCAATTGTGTAGTATCCAACTGCAGCTAACGCCCGCCATAAACGAGCAAACTTATTTTTAGTTGTGGAGCAGTGTTAATTTGTCCGGCGCACGAAGTGCACGTATTTAATGGCATTGTTATGCGTTTACTGCTCAAATATTGCGTATACTAACTCATTAATTTGAAAAAGATCTGATTCGGTTAAATGTATTTTTAGCTCAACTCCCTTGATGACAGCGCCATTGAAGTTGCCTAGGGCTTGATCGGATATCTCAAAAACCCAACCTATTTGGGTTTACCTGTCACAGATAATTGAAATAGGCCTGAATATATGACCTTAGATACCTTGATACTGTTTTCTATTGCTTGCCTCTCGCTAAATCTGATCCCAGGTCCAGATGTGATTTATATCGTGTCTAACACGATGAAAGGCTCGATTAGTAACGGTATTAAAGCTTCACTTGGCTTAGGTATCGGCTACTTTTTCCACACACTTGCTGCTTGTATCGGTCTATCGGCACTCATTTTAAGTTCTTCTGTCGCCTTTACTCTTGTCAAGTGGTTAGGCGCCTTGTACTTGGCATACCTTGGCTGCACTGCCATCTACCACGCTTGGAAAGGCAAACCTAAACTTGCGGTGGATAACCAAACCGTGCACAACAGAGGCGTGTTAAAACAAGGCATCATTGTCAGTATTCTCAACCCCAAAGTCGCCTTGTTTTTTCTGTCTTTCTTACCTCAATTTGTCGATACCGCAGCAGGTAATACTACATACCAACTGCTGTTTCTCGGTGTATGGTTTACGCTGTTAGCAACGATGTGCAACCTCTTATATGCCCTAATAGGAGGATGGCTTTTGTCTCAGCCCAAAGCCGCAAGCTATGCAAAAATCATCGAGTTTATATCTGGTGGGCTGTTACTCGGTCTAGCTGGGAAAATTGCGCTCGATGATGCCGCGTAAACGCTAAGCTCGAGATACAGGGAAACTCAGTACTTCTTCAATTCTCGCCGCACCGGTTTTTAGCATCAAAAGCCTGTCAACGCCGAGAGCCACGCCGGCACATTGTGGCAATCCGTTGTCGAGAGCGTCAAGGAGATGGTGATCGATTGGCCGAACGGGTAAGCCTTGTGCCTGACGTTGTTCATTATCTTTTATAAAGCGACGAGATTGCTCGTCAGCCCGCTGTAACTCATTAAATCCGTTGGCAAGTTCACAACCTTTGTAATAAACCTCGAATCGGTCTGCAACTCGGTTGTCAGCGTCATTAAGCTTAGCCAATGACGCTTGAGAAGCCGGAAAGTCATAAACAAAACACGGAACATCAGCACCAATTTGTGGTTCGATCACTTCTGAGAATAGCAACTGAAGTTTACTGTCGTCGTCGATATCGTCACCGAAGACATCTATCTTATGGTCACTCATCAATTTGTTTAACTGCGCACTGCTGGTAACTAAAGGATCTATGCCCAAGAAGCGTATAAATAAGGATTGATAGGTGTAACGATCAGCGCTACCACATGCCAAAACAAGTTGCAGCAAACTGTCGACTTCACTCATCAATTGGTGATGGTCAAAGCCCACGCGGTACCATTCCAGCATGGTAAATTCAGGATTGTGCCACCGCCCTTCACCTTCATGGCGAAACGCTTTACAAATTTGGAAAATAGAGCACGAATACATACTCAGAATACGCTTCATGGCGTATTCAGGGCTAGTTTGCAAATACAACGACTGAGGCTGTCCAGATTGACTAAAATCAAACTGGCAAGAAAAACCGTCTATGTAAACGTCTGTAACCGTACTGTGACTAAGCAGTGGTGTTTCCACTTCCAGTACATCTCGGTCGGCAAAGAATTGACGTATTTGGGATAGTAGCTCGGCTCGTGCTTTTATTGCCGGCAGTCCTGCCGTTGGTTGCCAAGTAGAATGAGTAGACACAAAGAAAGAGACAGAGTCTTTCGACTCCGTCTTTACTTATTATTTTTGTACGCGAGAGACGTATTCGCCACTGCGCGTGTCAACTTTGATCACTTCACCAATTTGAATGAACAAAGGTACGCGAACAACAGCGCCAGTAGATAAGGTTGCAGGCTTACCACCAGTACCCGCAGTGTCACCTTTCAAACCAGGGTCAGTTTCAGTGACTTCCAGTTCAACAAAGTTTGGCGGCGTAACAGTGATAGGTGAACCGTTCCACAATGTGATAGTGCATACATCGTTTTCTACCAACCATTTTTGGTTGTCGCCAACGGCTTTTTGGTCCGCAGGAATTTGTTCGAATGTATCATTATTCATAAAGTGATAGAATTCGCCATCATTGTACAGGTAGGCCAGTTCCGTATCCAAAACGTCTGCGCCTTCCACCGATTCACCAGAACGGAAGGTTTTTTCCAGCACTTTGCCAGTGATCAGTTTACGAATTTTTACGCGGTTAAACGCTTGGCCTTTACCGGGTTTTACGTATTCGTTTTCTAGGATGTTACATGGTTCGCCGTCCAGCATAATCTTTAGGCCGGCTTTGAATTCGTTAGTGCTGAAATTAGCCATAATTCCTCTGTTTGAACATAGGTTGAGCAAATAAGTGGCGCAAATAATACCGAAAAAACCCATCTCTGTAGAGCAGAACTGGCAAAAAGAATTAGCAAATAGCTTTACAAGCCCTGAAAAACTGCTGGAATTTCTTGATTTAGACGTGGAAACCTACCAAAAACACGGTAGCGCAAGGCGCTTGTTTCCCATGCGAGTCCCTCGCCATTTCGCCACTCTTATGAACAAAGGCGATTGGAATGACCCCTTGCTCAAGCAAGTCATGCCGCACGCGGACGAGTTTGTTGTCGAGCCCGGTTTTAGTACTGACCCATTGGAAGAGCATGATACCGCCGGGCGCGGTGTATTACACAAATACTTAAATCGCGCCCTCTTTATCGTTCGCGGCGGGTGTGCGGTAAATTGCCGATATTGCTTTCGCCGGCATTTTCCTTACTCGGACAATGCAGTAAACAAACAGCAATGGCAAGATGCGATTGATTATGTTGCGAATGACAAAGCACTAGATGAAGTGATTTTTTCTGGTGGCGATCCACTCATGGCCAGAGATGATCATTTGGCGTGGTTGGGTAATGCGTTAACGACAATACCACATATGAAACGCCTGCGTATTCATACCCGTTTACCGGTTGTATTGCCAGAGCGACTCGACCACGACTTTGTTCAGTGGTTTACACGAATCCCTCTACAGCGCATTCTCGTGTTACATATTAATCATGCCAATGAAGTCAGTGATGCGCTCAAGCAGCGATTGAAACCGCTTAAAGAGGCTGGTGTTACGCTATTGAACCAAGCCGTCCTGCTCAAAGGCGTCAATGACAGTGTGAATGCACAAATTGCACTCAATGAAGCCGTGTTCGACGCAGGTATTATGCCCTATTACCTGCACCTATTAGACAAGGTACAAGGTGCGGCACATTTTGATATCAGTGAATTCGATGCCAAGGCAATGATGGCGGAAGTGATAAAGCGTCAGCCAGGCTATTTGGTACCAAAACTCGTGAGAGAAATTGGTGGCCAACCTGGCAAAACGCCGGTCGATCTCGGTCTCTACCCTAGTGATTAAGCAAACGTATTGATGTTACCACCAATAGCTGGATTCGCTGAGCTAGGTTGTGGTACGTCAGCTGATTCTAAAAGCTGAAGCGTCGCTTGGCCTTCTTGTTCTTGCTGACCTTTGGCAAGTTTAAGAGAAGCCACTTCAAGTGACGCACCGGACGAACTAGGGGCTTGCGCACCTTGAATATCCATACCAGTATCCTTGTATTGTTGTCTCTTAACTTGAGACATCGTTAAAAAGCGGGCAGAATTGCCCGCTTCAGATTCTTATCGGCCGTTCATTAGTTATCTTTAGCAATTTCACTAAAAAACATTGTACGAGCCGTTAACCTTGGCAGAGGTAGCAAGATGTCGGCGTACTAAACCGACTGCACACTCGCTAAAACCAAAACAAATAGGCAATTTTTTCATGCAAGCAATTCATGAGCAGTTACAACAAACAGTCGCAGACCTGCATCGCAAAGCCATTGATGCAGATAAAAAGTTAGATCAACTTCAACAGTCACAACAAGGCAAGTTTTCTGCGATTTTTGACAAAGACAGTGGGTTTGAGTCAGATGCCAAGCGCTTTGGCCCATACGTGCAAGAAATTGCGCAAGACTGGCAAGCGTTGAAAACGGCACCGAGCCAAGAGTTCGAAACGCAACTCACTTCACTGGTCAAAAAAATTGAGACTATCCTGACCACTATTGCCCAATTCAATGGCGCATTAAAAGGCTAGGGAATACAACGGCACTTGCGCGATGCGCCCTTTAATATCATCGACTTGTGCCAGATATTGGGGGCTATCTACGGTGTAATAGTCACGTTCAAAATCGCGCTTAGAAATGCCTTCTGGTAAACCTAATATGGAAGGAAAAAACGTTCTCTCAGAGGCATTGGAAGCCAATATTCGTTGAACCGCTTGTGCCGTTTTTTGATCGGTAGAGACTTGTGCAAATTCCATCCCCGCCATATCAGCAGCTAAATCAACAAAGCTATATCCGCTACCGCCAATCGCTCGGTCCATCAGCTCTTTGAATTCTCCAATAGCCAAAGACACCCCCCGCTCAGACAATAATTGAATCGCTGCAGACAAAATAAAGTGCCTTGCTAAGTCATTACGCCCCGCTATCTCAGCGTGAGAAACTGGTTGTAAGGGCCGACTAGGTATCGGCTGAATGTCGCCAATTAAAGGCGAAATACGTTGATGGCCGATGTAAGCAGCAAGCGCCAAAATAACAGCTTGGTTATGCCTGTAGGCGTCACGCTCATTACTTTGCCTTTTGGCTAGCGCCATACCAACAGATAGATAATCTGATACCGACACTGGAGTGGCGCCCCGCGAGACAGAATGATCGTGAAAGTAAGCGAGGTAATAAGCGGTTAATGCCTCTAACTCCTCGTCTCTGTCTCCACCAATATTGGCCGACGCGTCACGCATTGCTTTGAGTAAAGGATGCAAGGGTTTCATCGTCAGTGTGAGCGTTTGCTCATCCATCTTCACCGCCGACACACTGGCAATCGCTTGAGTCGCAATATC
Organism: Alteromonas sp. 5NS40-0096; assembly: GCF_057544385.1. NCBI lineage: Bacteria > Pseudomonadati > Pseudomonadota > Gammaproteobacteria > Alteromonadales > Alteromonadaceae > Alteromonas > Alteromonas sp. 5NS40-0096. The sequence goes on along the minus strand of NZ_BAAJLQ010000002.1, from coordinate 130,650 downwards.
CGAATGCGTGTATTGATTGGTAATAAACTCCAGCATGGATAAGCCAAATTCGCCTGGGATATAGAGATCACCAATTCGAAAGTAGTCAAAAGAAAGGGAGTTTCCCGGTAATAATTTCGTTTCTAGATTGAGAAAATAGCCGTCGAGTGGCGAGGGTAATTCAACGGTTACCTTAGCAATACTACCGTCGCTCTCCAATGCCACTTCCCCTTTTATTTCATCTCGAGCTCGCTGAACTAAACCCACGACACTAGCAAACTGGTTTTCAGAGATGATGAGAGTGTGTTGGGCGTGGCGCTCTTTAATGCTGCGGCCAAGTTGGTCCAATAGTTGTTTAACAGTATCAGCATGATCGACCTGTTGCGATGCTGACACATCGACATCAGGCGTCGACTGCACTAGGGTCACAAAACCAATGATCGGGAGTAAAAGTATCAATAAGAATAAGAAAACAACACGCATAGCAACAGCAAATCAGCCTACGAAGACAAATGGAATTTGGAATACGCGCCAATCATATATCAGACGGCGACTGATGTAATCAACGATTCTCCCGTGCCATTGAGTCATACCAATCACTTAGTGAGTTGAAGCGCCCACACGCCCCTTCAAACGCCAAACTCTCGGTTAAAACTGTTGGGATAACTGCGCAGCTTATACCCGCACCTAATGCCGCCCGCATGCCGTGTTCGGTGTCTTCTACTGCGACACATTGACTCGCATTCACACCCAATTGTTGCATGGCCAATAGATAACAGTCAGGGGCAGGTTTACTGTGAATCACATCTTCAACCGCCACAATAGTTGAAAAGCACTCACCAATGCCATACGTTGATAGCGTTGTGTTGACAGATTCGCGAGACCCACCAGTTACGATACCCAAAACGTATCCGGCGTCGTAAGCCCGGCGTACCACATCAACCGTATCCGCCATAGCGGGGAATGCCTGTTTGGCGAGATAAGCCGTCAAACTTTGGTGTTTTTTACCTTCTAGTACAGATGCCTCTACTGACAAAGAGAATGCCTTCACCACATCAATAGCATTTTGCGTCGTTGGTACACCAGCCATATTTTCTTGATAAAACGCGAAACCCAAATCGACACCATAGTCCTTTAATACCTGTTTCCAAAGGGCATAATGTGTGGTTTCTGAATCTATCAAGGTGCCATCGTGGTCAAATAAAATTGTCGTTTTCATATCTAGGGCCTGTTGACCTTTGTGGTGCGAATGTTGTTCTGCCTGAGCATCGTTGATAGCAGTAAAGCGTCATCTTCGAAAGAAAGGCGTTTAGGATGTATCTCGACCAGAGTATCGAATTTTTGCTCGGTGCGCCCCTTGAAATTATTGAAGTTTCGCCAAGTTGCAATCTTTATAGGGTAGATTACCCAGTGCCAATGCTCGAAATTTCACAATATCCATGAAATAAATCGGGATTTAGCAGGGTCTACATGACAAATCAGACCAAATGACGCTATACAAACCGATCATTTTATGGGCAAACTAGCGTAGTAGGAAAAGGCTAACTAGTCTTGTATCTGAACAAGTGTTGTTTGTTCTTAGAGTTAGTTGATGGGTTGTATTTTGTCGAGCCATTTTAGGCATGGGAGCTGGCAAGGCATATTTGGTCGCCTAGACCTTACAACAAGCGGGAAAGTATTTTGAATCACCACTATATAAAAATAATCGGCCAAGGTTTGGGCTTCATCAATGCGCTGACGGACGAGCAGTTTACTTCGAGTCCTGGTAATGGAGCTAGCCCTGTAGGCAAGCACTTTAGACATATTTTGGATCACTTCACGTGTATTATCGACGGTTACAAAGATGGTGTGATCAATTATGAAAATCGCCGCAGAGGTAGCAACCTCGAATCCAACCGCCTAAGCGCGATTGTGGAGTTTGAGCGCGTTCAAGCTTGGCTTGACTCTCTTTCTGCCACGGAAGCCGGTAAAACGGTTACCGTCATTTGTGATGTCGGTGTTGGCGAAACGGCAATTGCTTCTGTACCAAGCAGTGTTGGTCGCGAGCTTATGTTCGCTACGAGTCACGCCACTCACCATTACGCACTCATCAAAAACCTCGTTAAAGGGGTGGCGACGGAAGCACATTTTGGTATTGCGCCATCAACAGTCAACAACGACGCAAGTTTGCAGGCGCAATAAACGCCTGCCCCCATTACTCTTCTTCGGTAGTGTCTAACGCTGCCTCAGCTTCTTCTTTCTCCGCTTGCTTAACAAGTTCGTCGACAAATTGTTCGTAAGTTGCCGTCATCGACGATAAATCTACGTCGATTTCTGTCTTCCATGTTTTACCAAAGTCAGCAGTACTGACGATTTGTCCTTGGTCACACAGAAAATACAGAACGTCTTCACGAGTTAGTTGGGGTAAGAAACTGTAGCACCCATCCTTTGCGTCGCCATGTGCCGTCCATCCATTTCTATCGTCACTTGATTCAACAGGAGCGGTCAAAATTTTCAGATCTGATGCTTTCGTTTGGTTTCTACCTTTCACACGTCCAACCGTGATAACGCCAGCGGTTGACGTATAGCCCGGCAAACTGACATCCGTCTTGCTGTCGTCAAACAAATTTAATCGGCGCCAGATCGATGTCCAAGAATCGCCATCATCAAAACTGATAACTTGATCGCCCACACCGTCCCACTGACTCACCTCTACTCCAACCAACACGTTGTTTTCAAGTTGAGCCACGCTGCGCATAGACTCGCCTTTTTTGGTTACCCAAGTGTCGCCGTTATAGTCGAGGATTTTATTATCATTAAGGATTCGTAAACCACCTGATTGGGTAATGAATGGGAACAAACCGCCATTTTGAACAAGCCAGTCATTTGGGTCTTTACGGGTAAAGGCGCCCATTCGTTTCCACTGTTGCGTAATTTGGTCAAACGTATAAGCCGAGTATTGCTTAGCAGAACTGGTCAAAGCGAAATTAGTTTCACTTCCCTTGCCAAACCAGACGATGGCTTCTCTGGGAGGCACAGGTTGACTCACTTGCCAGTCACCATTTACCAACGAAAACAACTGCCCTCGTTCGCCGCCAATGTGCAATCCTTGCTCGCTCTCAAATACAGCAGATATGCGCGAGTTTGTGGGCAAATCGAGTTGCTGCCAATTGCCATCATTGGAAAGAACACGCAATTGACCAAATTTCGACGCGAGTGCGCCAACACCGTAGCCATCCAACCTCAATGCTTGCGACGAATACGCATTTTGCCGACTTAACTCGCTTAATTTACCGCGAAATGAATCAAGTCCATCGTCTTCCCAGCCCAGAGTGATATCCGTTTTTAGACTAGACGCGATAGCTGGGTAGTGACTCAGCACAAAATCACTCAACTTCTGTTTTTCTTCAACCCGCGTAACAAACGCTTTTGATTGGGAAGAATTACTCCAAAATGATTTCTCTTTAATGCTAAGCAGTGGCTGAAATACTACAGTCCCCAAGTCCGAAACGTTATTAGCGCCAACGGAAAAGCGGCCAGCTGAGAACATTACAGGCATCGTTAACCATGAGCTCATGTCACCATTGCTAAAAAAGCTATACAAGGTAGAAATCATGTACTTGCCTTCGGGCATGCTACCGACAAACAATTGGCTGTCGATAGTGCCTTGATTAACCGGTGTAAGAGAATAAAATTCAGGTTCCCAATCGACTTTTTCAGGGTCAAACTTCTCTTTCTTTGACTTTGCCTTTTCTTTGGCTAATGCAATGGCATTGGCTTTTATTTCGTCGATATTATCTGTGCGAAACGCTATCACTTCCGTCCACCCCTGATGGAATGTGCCGAGACGGTCCGTATTGTTGACGACTTGCACCACAACCGCACCATGGCCAGCTTTTAACGGTTCATTGGCCGAAATGCGTGTGTTTTGGATGGTATTTACCGCACAACCGGACAGTACAAATAGGAGTAATAAACTTAACAACGCAATGCGCATAGTGTCATTCCTTTGAATAGGGCGTTCAACTTGAGTGAAACAGTAACAGTGAAGATTACTGTAAAAGATAATGCCCTACGACACAAATTATCATCAACTAGACGCTTGTTGAGTTTTGTTTTTTCTGCTGTATGTTTAGCGGGTGAGCCACGTTATTGATCGAGATTAATACAGGAAGAACAGAAATGCTCATTACCCGAGTCACCACTATTTTACTTATCCTATGCCTAACGCTCGGTATAGCGATGAACACTAATGCGCAAACGCCTACAAATACTCCAATAGCCAAGGCTTTGGACCAATTTCACCAAGCAGCCAGTGAAGCCGATGGTGAAACTTACTTCGGCTTACTCGCAGAGAATGCGGTTTTCATTGGTACTGATGGCAGCGAACGATGGACTAAAGCACAATTTGAACAGTTTGCTTCCCCCTATTTTGCAAAGGGGACGGGCTGGACCTACCACCCCAGAGACCGCCACGTTCAATTAAGCGCAGACGGCAAAGTGGCGTGGTTTGATGAAATGCTAGATAACCAAAGTTATGGTGAATGCAGAGGAACAGGTGTGCTCGTACTGACAGAAAACGGCTGGAAAATCATGCAATATCATTTAACGATTCCCTTACCCAATGATTTGGCTAAAGATATCGTTCAGCAAATACGAGCTTACCAACAATAGAATTTAAATCGCGGGTGTGAATCCGCGATTTCATTTATTGATTTGCTGCCAAATACCCATCTAGCCCCTTGCCTAGGTACATTTTTAACAACTTCTTTGGCGCGGTAGGTAGATGAACACTGAGCAACAACCCCGGCGTCTGAGCAAAATTGGGGTCTAATCCCAAACAATGAAACTTTGCCCCTAAATTATGATACTGCTTTACCAGCACAGGCACGCCTTTACCGTCAGGTTCAAGTTGTGAAATCACCCAATCTAAACTGTCAATGTCTCCACCATGAGTGACCAAGTATTGCTCAAGCTCTTCAAATCGAGGATGGTCAAACGTGCATTTCGCCGACACGTGGTCGCCATTTTTAATAAGAAAACGTTGAATAAAGTAAACCGATAAGGGTTGGTACATTTTGCTCAATGACACTGTACCATACAACGTCTGGTATTCAGGGTGTTTGGTAACAAAATGGCCAATACCTTTAAACAGCAATAGCAAGCCGTGAAAACTGCGCTGTTGGGATTCAATCAGAAAAGAACGGCCCATTTCTAAACACGGGTGTTGTTGATTGATAAACCCGTCTTCAAAATTAAACATACGCGACAAATACAAGCCCGCAACGCCATCTTTCGACGTGAGGTTATCCGTTTGTCCCATACGATAGGCACCAATAATTTGCCTTGCTTGCTTGTCATAAATGAACAATTGCGTATAGGTTTTATCAAAGTCGTCACCGTCTTGGGGCTTGCCACTGCCCTCTTTATGTCGGCGAAACTCCACTTCACGCAAGCGCTGAATTTCAGCAATGCAATGCGGTAACTGGTGCCAGTATCCATAGTAAACATCATAATGTTTGAAACTGACTAAGTGTTGCTCGTCTGGTAGTGCCGCGATTTCAGTTTCGAGATCCTCTGGCTGTTGTGGCTCAGCAATTGGCTCAAATGTCGTTTTTTCATCTTCTGCCCATCTGTACAGGTTATCCTGAGCATTCGCATAGGTTAGTACATTGAGCATATCCGTTTGCTGCTGGGCAGACATAAAGTCAGGTAAATTTTCCACTAAGCCTCCGCTTTTAAAGTTAATCGTTTTGCCGCCACTCGCTAGCATTTCACGCACCAACATCAACATTCGAAAGCGAAAATAGATTTTTCCCAATGCATAAAAGATAGGTCGGTTTTGCCCGCCAATAAATACCGGCAAAATGGGCGCTTCAGCTTGCTTTGCAAGACTTGCGACCATTCGATTCCAAGGGTGATCGGTCACGTGATCGTTGTGTTGAGGGTAACTGACCCTGCCGGCAGGAAAAATCACCAACACCCCACCGCTAGACAACCATTTTTTGGCTTCTTTCAGTGACTTAGCATTTCCTCTCGCATTGGTAGCGAGTGGGTTGGTAAAGATAAAATAGGGAGCAATTTCTTCAAATACCCCTAATGCCCGATTAACGAAGACGCGCACATCTTTTCGCTGCTTGAGCATTTCGCCAAGCACGGCCACGCCCTCGATCCCACCATAAGGATGGTTGGCTACCACGACTGCGGGCCCGGTCTTTGGCACGGCATTAAACGCTTCGGTACCATCAAGACGGATGTCTAATAACTGCATGACACGTGCGCAAAAAGATTCAGCATCTAGCCCCTCGAGTTTTCCGTCTTGAAAAACCCGATCCATTTTGTTTAAGCCGATAATGTAGTCAACAATGCGAAGTAACGCTTTTTTGTAAAATGGCGTCGTCGGTGTGGCTAACCAACTGACGAGAGACAGTCGTCGAGAAGCTTGAGTCATAGTGATATCGCGGTGTAAAAAAATCGGTATTGGTGTCGAGCTAATCGACCGTAACACTTCGATTTCTATTTCATTTTTATTGTGCAGACACTATGACAAAAGTCCCCCCGCTAATGCAAGGGTAGACTGAATTTGACTGACAAAAATCACTTGAAGGCCATAGCTTGCATACATTAAGTCAAGGGATGATAGTCAACGTCGAAACCAAATGCTCTTGGTGAAACGACATCCAACGCGCTGGGTTGGCGATAGAAATCGGGGCAGCCCACCGCAAAAACGGCAACCCGCTGGCCATATTTCAGGCGTTCAGCGTTAATTGGTGTCGAAGTTTCATAGTCCACAATAACAATCAAATCAGGCACACTGGCAACGACATCTGAATCTACACTAGCGATCAAATATTCATTTTTGATCGCAATGGTCATCGGCGAGCCCGCACCACTAAATGGTTTAACGGTAACGCTACCTACATCATAGCCGCCGATAATCTGAGTTGATTTATCCGTCACTTTGCCCGTGTAGAGTAGTCGGCAAGGCCCATACACCGACTCCTCGAACAAACTCACTAGGTGAGGCAACATGTTTTCGGCATTGCCTTTCTCACGCTGCAGCAATTTGCCCAACGTCACGGCAAAGCTCAGTGTACTGGGGATAATGGCGCGTTTAACAAAATCACCGCGCATGGGATGTTCCGCAGCGGTGATCATTCCTCCTGCCGTCATTGCAAAACTGCGAATATGACGCTCGTATGTCGCAGTTGTGTCGGTTTCGAATGTCGCCAGATTACCCGCATAATCTCTGGCCACAGCAGGAGTGGGCTTCGCCCCCGCAATGGCGTATGTCATCATTTGCGCTTCAGGTAAAGCTCTGCCCATACCATCGCCATCGATTACCGGAATACCTTTAGTCACCGCTGCGATGATCGGCAGCAGTGAATTTCCCCCGCCAATTTCAAATGGCGCCACGACATCAATCTCGCGACCAACATGTTTTTCGTAGGCATCGAGAGTCGCGCTGGCTTCATCGACTGATGGCAATAGCTCAAGACTCACAGTGGGTGCCCCAACCGCACCAATTGCTACTACATGAGCGTCGTCCTTTATGCTATCGACAGACAATAACGAAACCGGCCCATGAGTTTTCAAAACCTGTTTGGTGATTAGCATCGGTAAATACGGGTCTCCGCCTCCGCCTGTTGCCAAAAATACAGAGCCCAAACACAAAGCATCAAGGTCTTTCACGTCTAGTGTATTCATTCTTGTTCACCTGTTGTCTTGGCCGTATTGAAAATGGAAAGCTCGCCAATCACTCGGATTCTTACTTTGTGCATATTGCCATCCATATAGGGCACATCGGTTTCTTCCACTTCGGTTACGGCGATTGATGAGGGCTCAGCCCCAGCCGTTATTGCGCGCGCTATGGCTTGTTCTCTTACTATGGCGATCGCTTGTTCACGCCCCAGCTCGGCGTAAGACACTAAACTTTCAGCTTCGCCCCCGACTTGAGCAATTGCAGCACCTATCGCATTCGCAACACCGGCATTTTCAGGCCTTAACACTTGGGAGGCACAGGATAAATCACCTTGTATCAGAATAGCGCCGCCTCCAACGAGGATAACAGGAACAGGGTCAGCATTAGGTTTCATCATTTCAATGCTCTCATCCAACATGTTCTGCATTGTTTGCAATGCCGTTTTTACTGTGGATTGGGATACGTTTTCGAGATTGCTCTCATCGCCAACGTTCGCTCCGCCCGATGCTACGGCTATATCGGTTGCCGTTAAGCGGTTACCGCCAAACACTAAGCCTTCCTGTACCAAGTTATGACCGCTTGATTGTGGGCCAATTTGTAACCCGTCTGTCGACACATAACTGCCCCCTCCTAAGCCTAGTGCCTTAATATCTGGCATTCTAAAATTGGTTCTCACGCCCCCGACATCAACAACCACATTAGATTGCCGAGGAAAGCCATTTTGCAATACACCGATATCCGATGTGGTGCCGCCAATATCCACAACGATGGCATGTTCCATTCCGGTTAACTTGAAAGCTCCGCGCAGTGAATTGGTTGGTCCAGAGGCAAACGTCAACGCGGGAAAACGTCGCACAAACTCGGCGTTCATTAAAGTTCCGTCGTTCTGGCTGATAAAAACGGGACACTGAAAACCGTATGCTTTCAAGGATGATTGAAATGCGTCAACAACGCGGTCAGCAAAAGGCAGTAACGCCGCATTTAAAATGGCAGCATTTTCTCTCTCAAGTAAACCCAACGACCCTATTTGGTGAGACAAGGTTCCACGAATTGTTGGAATCGCCTTTTTTAGCTTCTCCCATAATAGCGTTTCCGGTTGTGCGTTCATGGTCGAAAATGCCGATGAGATGGCTACCACACTGAGCCCTTTCGCCTTGATGTCGGCAACAACGGCATCCAGTTCAGTTTGGTCAATAGCGGCAACAGGGTGGCCGTCATAGAGATAGCCGCCATGGCATTCATACACGTGCTCGCCAATCATCTGAGACAGGTCTTCCGGCCAATCACACATAGGCGCACAGCCTTTGCCACTGGGTAACGCGACGCGGATGACCGCGACCTCACTCAAATGCCTGCGTTCGACTACGGCATTGGTAAACTGAGTTGTGCCTATCATGATCGCTTCAACCGCTGATTGTGAGACGCCACTTTGCTGCAAAAGCACTTCAATAGATTCGCGAATACCACTGGCCACATCACTAGTGGTCAACGATTTATTGACAGTTAGAACGCGGTCACCGTCCATCAATACTGAGTCGGTATGGGTTCCGCCGACATCGATACCAATACGCATACACTTTTCCTCACAAACTTGGGTGACGAGCTTTGTCTCGCCACCTCATCAATACGAAATACAAACTAGCCGACGCAAAAATTGCATCGAGTGCCGCGATACTGGTCAATGAAGGTATCGAGTAGTGAGGAGCTGCAATAGCGAAAAACGCCCCAAAAGCCCAAGCAACGATCGCAGGCCAATTCACTTTCTGAGTTATCGAAGACTGTTCGAAATAAGCCTTGCGATTAAAGTAGATGAAATCCATCGCTACAATACCGGCAACGGGTACGAAAACAGCCGTCAAAATGGAGAGGAAATCAATAAAGTAATCGAGAATGTTAGCGAAGGCGGCGACAGTTCCCAAGGCACCCAGTGCAAGTGTAATGGTTTTCTCTCGATCGACATTCAAACTCGCTGACGTTGCTAGCCTCGCACTGTACAAATTTAATGAGTTGAGTATCCAACTGCCCGCGACAATAACAATCAGTACCCAGCTTCCGATACCCATCGCCAGTAGTAACGATAAGATATCATTTTGCAGCAAGGCGACTGCGGCATAGCCTGCGATAATCATGGCCAAAGATTGCGCAACAAAGTACGACCAAAATGCAGTATGAACGCCGCCCGAGGTTTGTCGACTAAACCTCGTGATATCCGGCAAGATAATGGCACCGATAATAATGACACCGACAATCAAGCTAACCCCAGCACTGACACTCAACCCTTCGGGTAACTGCTGATCGATAAAACTAACAAGGGTCATTTGGGTTGTCGCTATGTGAGCAAGGCCAATAGCTACGGCGACCATGATGGGTACTAACAATACAGACAAGCGATTGATTGCGCCAAATCCGACTAGTGTGGTGCCAATCATTAGCGCACCAGCGAGTCCCTCTATAATCCAGTCATCTATGCCCTGCCCCAATGTCGCAAAGAGGACCTGATTGACTGAGGCCGCAAATAAGTCGAGATTCAATCCAAACCAGCCTATTAGCGACAGAGAAAAGAAAAAGTTAAGAGCACTGGCACCGCGTTGACCAAAGGCAACGTTCACAAGTAAGTAGGCGCTCTTTCTTGTTTTAGCGCCCATCCAGCCCATGAAGCCACCAATAGCCGTGAGCAAGGAAGCGCCGATAAACAAAGCCCAAAGCGCAGATTTTACCGACATACCAGCAAACAGCTCGATACCCGTCATGAATGTCGGTATCGAAAATGACACCATGGCAGAGACAGAGGCAACGCGCGCCCAGTGGACTAGCTCGTTGTCGGTGACAGGGCTAGATTCAATTTCGTATGGTGGTTCCACCAGAGACTCCCTTTGCTATGAATCATCCCAGTGTAAGTAAGATAACGCTAAATATCTCATCGATATGTGGCGGTTTTAAAAAAGATTCTTTTGAATTACAGTCTGTATGACGTATTTGTTTTTGCCGCATGCATGGGCTTACCCCTCTGATTCTGAGCTTCACAAATGCAATAGAGATAAGCACGTTATGAATACAATCAATTTTGGTGCGCCATGAGTTCCTCAAAAAAAACCATAAAGCTGGACAGTTACAACAAGAAAATTCTCGCGTTGATTCACAAAGAGGCGGATATATCCAACCAAGATTTAGCCGACAGAGTTGGGCTGTCACCCAGTGCGTGTTTTCAGCGCAAAAAAGCCCTACAAGAAGCGGGTTACTTCTTTAACTTCCACACCGAAATGGACCTAGATCGTATTTGTGAACACGTACTCGCCTATGTTGAGTTTACCTTAGTAAAGAATACAGGGGATTATCAAAAACGATTTGAAAAGGCCATTGAGGCAATTCCAGAGTTTATGGACTGTATGCGGATCAGTGGTGAGAAAGATTATATTTCCTTTACATGCTTTCCTAACCTCAACGACCTGAACAGCACATGCGACATGTTAGGCAGCAAATCAGAACTCGGCATTCAGCACATCGAAATCCGCCCGGTTCTGGCTCGCACCAAATGGTATTTGGGCTATCCTCTGGACAAGCTCAAATGGGTTGAATAGCGCGACCAAAATGGCAATTAAATAAGTCTTTGCAAAACAGAAACATATCAAAAAAATATTATATTTATGTATATCAAAATGATCTAACTCAAAAATAGCCAAGTACCAATATTAGACTTTAGTATAAAAGAGTAATGCCATGGAAAGTCTAATCCGGTTTTTGAGTCAGTATAAAATCAGCAAAAAGTTGATTGCGCTGCCCACGGTTTTATTAGTGCTGACAATCACCATTGGTGTGCTGAGCAGCATACGATTAGATCAGTTAGACCAAGAAGTTCAAGGGATCACTCGAGATCTAGCCCCTGACGCCGGCGCCGCAACCGAATTATTGGAACATTTGTTTATGATGCGACTGGCCGTAAAGGACTACGCAAGACTAGGTAGCTCTATCAATGAAGATAACTTTGAAGTGCGATCTCGACAATTTGATACGACGCTAACTCAGACCAAACCGAGTATTCAAAACCCTCAACGCCAACAGATTCTGACGCAAATAGACGAACTGAAAGCGCAATACACACAAACCTTTTTCACGAAAGTCGTACCCGCATCAAATCAAATTGATACCATCCAGAACCAACAGTTAAATGTTATTGGGCCGCGTTTTATTGCAGCTCTCGACACTCTGATATCCCAGAAAAGCGGACCGACTAAAGTCGCCTTAGACAATATAAAAACGCAAATGCTGGCAGCCCGATTAGCCGTGTTTAAATACCGGCAAGACAGCTCCGAGGCGCAATACACTGCAGCGTTACAGATTTTAGACAAGGTGATTTCTCAGTCGCAAGCAATCGATGCGTTGCAGCCCTCACTTTTACAAGATGCATTGTCTTACCGAGAAAGCTTCGGTGCGTTAGTCGACGCAGCCAACCAAAAAATCGACAACGTAGCGCTACTTGATACTATCGGCCCGCAAATGGCGGCACTCGCCGGGGACTTAAGCGATAGCGTATTTGATTCGCTGGAAGACAAAGGCGAGGAAGTGGAAGTGACTGTGTCAAACACCTTGTCGACTTTGATGAGCCTGACATTGATTGCGACCCTATTTGGTATCGGATTTTCCGTTGTTATTGCACAAGGAATTTTACGCCCTATTCGCAATACTACTAACATGTTAAAAGACATCGCCCATGGCGAAGGCGATTTGACCCAACGTTTGGACACCGTGGGTAAAGATGAGATTGCCGAACTGAGCCAATACTTCAATCAATTTATCTCTTCAATTCAAACACTGGTTAGTGAAATTCAAAGCGCGGCTTATCAGATTGGCTCTGCCTCAGAGGAGCTTTCGGTTGTGTCGATGCAAACCAGCAATACCGTCAGTGCCCAATCTGCAGCAGTCAATAATGCCACACAAATAAAAGACAAGCTGGTCGCGGCAGATAGTGACGTAGCGTGTCGCTCAAACGATGCAATGGAAACCACTGATAAAGCCAGTCGGGAAGCGTCCACAGTGGAAGCCGCTGTCGTGTCATCAGTGCAAGGGATCACCAGCTTGGCAACTAACCTAGGTAATTCTAAAGAGGTCATTGAACAACTCAGCCACGATAGCGACCGCATTGGCCAAGTACTTACCATCATTAACTCTATCACTGAGCAAATCAATCTACTGGCGTTAAATGCCGCCATTGAAGCCGCAAGAGCGGGAGATGCGGGGAGAGGATTTGCTGTTGTAGCGGATGAAGTCAGAACACTCGCACAGCGCACACAAAGTTCGACAGAAGAAATTGAATCATCGATCAACAGCGTGATCACCATCAGTAAAAAAGCATCACAGACCATTGATGAGAGCCTTACTGTTGCCAATGACGTGGCGAAATCCTCTTGTGATATGCAACAGCAATTGGCTAATGCTATACATCTCATTAGCGCAGCCAATAGCAGTAATCAAACTATTCGTGAAGCGACTGACACTAAACGAGAACACCTCAATGCGCTGGTACATCAACTGGAATCGGTCAGCAGCTCTCTGACGGACTCCAAAATGTCAGCGAGGCAGTCATCTGAATCCAGTGAGGAATTGGCTAGCTTAGGCGCGCAATTGCAAACACTGGTAGATAACTTCAAAGTTTGAACTCAGGGTCGGATGACATTGTGAATACGTATGCAGTTGATTGTTTCAGCGCTAGACAATCATTAACCTCCTGTTTACATATAAATGGAGGTATCAATGTCAGTATCCAAAATTCTAGTGCCCAGCTTATTCACGCTAATGAGCAGTGCGGTCATGGCCAAAACCGTCGAAGTCGGCTCTCCCGATGGCAACATCAAAGTCTACGTATCGGATGATGCGAAACAAATTCACTATTGGGTTGAATACGATGGAAAGGCCGTAATCGAACACTCCAAAATGGGACTGGTCTTTAATCATTCTGATGCGTTTCTAAAGCCGCTTAGCATCGGCAAAACATCAACCAATCAGGTGAACAGTTCATGGGAACAACCTTGGGGTGAACGCCGTATAGTTCAAGATAAGCACAATGAACTTGCCTTCGAACTGAACTCTGAATCTGGCGAAAGTATTGACTACACTATTCGTTTTCGCGTGTTCGACGATGGTGTCGGCTTTCGCTACGAAAACCATCAAGTACCATCAACATCTATCGCTATAACGGGAGAGTTAACTGAATTTAGAATCCCCAACGCCAGCAAAGGCGAAGCATTATGGATACCCTCTCGTGGCTGGAATCGATACGAATATATTTACAATGAAACGCCCATTACTGACATTGATCGCGCTCATACTCCCTTAACGATGACATTCGACTCTGGCATTAACGTCAGTGTGCATGAAGCCGCACTTGTCGACTTTGCCTCTATGTCTCTTGACCAAAAGCGCCCCGGTGTATTGGTGGCAGACCTCGCACCACGCAGTGATGGCTTAAAGGTGAAAACCCATGGCGGATTTACAACCCCATGGCGGACTTTGCAAATTGCCAAAGATGGTCCAGGTTTACTCAACTCTTCACTGATACTCAATCTTAACGAACCCAACAAATTGGGTAATGTCGATTGGGTAGAGCCAGGTAAATATGTCGGTATTTGGTGGGGAATGCATTTGGGTGTTGAATCGTGGGGCAGCGGCGATAAGCACGGTGCCACTACCGAAAATACCAAACGCTACATCGACTTTGCCGCAAAATACGGTTTTGATGGCGTATTAGTTGAGGGCTGGAACATCGGCTGGGATGGCAGTTGGTTTAACAATGGTGACGTATTCAGTTTCACCCAAAGCTATCCCGACTTTGATATCAAAGCCGTCACCGATTACGCCAAAACAAAAGGCGTGAGGCTTATCGGGCACCACGAGACTTCGGGTTCAGTTAGCAACTATGAAAACCAAATGGAGGCGGCATACCAACTGTATGCAGACCACGGTGTTGCGCAAATTAAGACAGGTTATGTTGCTGACGGCGGTGGTGTTAAACGCATCGACGAACAGGGTCAAATCCGCAATGAGTGGCACGATAGTCAATTCACCGTCAATCACTATCTACACAGTGTAAAAACGGCGGCAAAATACAACATTAGTATCAACACACATGAACCTATAAAAGACACCGGACTGCGTCGAACCTACCCTAATTGGCTGGCGCGCGAAGGAGCAAGAGGGCAAGAGTTTAATGCTTGGGGATCGCCCCCCAACCCGCCTGAGCATACGGTAATGCTGACTTATACCCGTTTGTTGTCTGGTCCTATGGACTTTACACCGGGTATTTTCAATCTCGCTTATCAAGGTTTGGACGCAGAAAATCGCGTACAAACCACTCTTGCGAAACAACTCGCGTTATACGTTGTGCTGTACAGCCCGATACAAATGGCTGCAGATTTACCAGAGCACTATGAAGCCAACCTTGCGCCATTCCAATTCATTCAAGACGTACCGACGGACTGGGAACAGAGCGTAGCGTTAGCGGGCGATGTCGGTGACTACGTTGTTTTTGCACGTCAGGCTCGAGATTCACAAGAGTGGTTTTTGGGTGCGATTACCGACGAAAAAGCCAGAACGGTCGACGTGACATTGGATTTTTTGAAGGACGGCCAGGCTTACCGTGCTCAAATATACCAAGATGGTGACAAAGCTGATTGGAAAACCAATCCGTATGACATCGATATTGTCGAAAAAACGGTTACCGCCAAAGACAAGCTGACATTAAAAATGGCGACGAGCGGCGGCGTTGCTATTCGCTTCATTCCCCTCAAATAATCCCAAAAGGTGGCTACAGATAGAGTAGCCACTCTTTTCTTACTGTAGATTTCCACTCATTCATCGAGATATCAGCGAAATTTCACGCTGACGTCAGGTTATTTACTCTCTAATCCGTCACTTTGTTGCCAATGTTTCACTTTCATTTCGCTTCAAAGGACACCTAAATGAAAACACTTACCGCTTTGTTGTTCGGTTTTACCTCATTAAGCATTTTAGCCGCATCACCGGACACGTTTTTCGGACAATCGATACCCGACCAAACGCCACAAGTATTTGCCCCAGGCACAGTATCGACTAATAACTGGGAAATGAACGGCGCTTTTTCTCAAGATATGACGACTTACTATTTTGTACGAGAAGTCGAGATAGCCAAATCAATGACTCAACAATTTGTTGCCCTATCGTACGAAAACAACCAATTAAAGACCCGTGTTATCTCGCCTCGCGTCGGGCATCCGTTTGTTTCTCCCGACGGCAATACGCTGCACTTGGGCAAGCGTTTCATGCAAAAAACCGCCAATGGATGGTCAACCATAAAATCACTCAATTCAGACTTTGATTCCTATCGCATCATGAGCTTAACGGCATCGCTCAATGGCACCTACGCGTTTGATGACGCGTCAAAAGGTGCTGATGGCCTTTTGTATTATTCGAAGTTAAACGATGGCCAACGACAGCGCCCAATGCCGTTTCCCGATGTAATAAACACTGGCCAATACAACGCTCATCCTTTTATCGCACCTGATGAGTCTTACATCATCTGGGATGGTCAACGAAATAGCGATGTTCGTAACGCCAACTTGTTTATTAGCTTCAAACAAGCAGATGGCACTTGGGGGCGAGCGATTGAAATGGGACCAGACATCAATACCCCAGCGGCAGAATTTGGTGCAAAAGTAACACCCGACGGTAAATACCTATTCTTTTCACGCAACCAAGGAAATTTTGAATGGGTAAATCACAAGGGCGAAATCGAGGAAATTCCAAATATTGATATCTTCTGGGTTGATGCCGTTGTTATTCAAAACCTAAAAGCACAGTCAACGATAAGACAATAAACGTCTTGATTCCATTGCCGCAAACCTGATAATTGTTAGCCCAAACAACAAGAAGTACGATATGGAAATTAGAAAACTCAATAGCCTAAGAGGGCTGGCTGCCCTGATTGTTTTCGTCACACATTTCAGCGATATCACCCATTGGCTCGATGGTTTGTTTGGGGGCGGCACGGGCCAATATGGCGTCATGTTGTTTTTCATTCTGAGTGGATTTTTACTGGCTTACCTTTACGCTTCTCGACCGTTTGAAAAAGTGCATATTCACGCCTACCTTGTAGCACGAGCGGCGAGAGTACTGCCGCTCTATATCGCCGTAGTCATGCTCTCTTACCTGCTGTCAGTCAATAATCTCTCTGGTTTATATGCCATTAACACTGTGCCCGAATTGTTATCACACTTGTTGTTTATGCGCGGCGAAAGCGTGCTGTGGAGTATTCCTCCAGAAATCCATTTCTACATCATATTCATAGGTTTATGGGCACTGGTTACCCACCGGAAAGGCTATGTTTACGCACTGATTGCAGCAACAATGATACTGTTGTTTTTAACCAACTACCCTCGACTGTACGGCGAGATTAACGGAGTCAGTTACAACGCGTTTCAGAGCTTGCGAAGCTTGCCTTTCTTTTTTGTCGGAATGGTAATGGGTATGCACTATGCGAGTTTTAACGTGCCTGCGTATATGAAAAAACATCGATATGTACTGGCGTTGCTACTCATCCCAATGTTGTTTCCTGAACTCACACCTGTCACCTCAGATGCCGTAAGAAAAATGTGGCTGAGCTTTGAAGTCTTGTTTGTAATGAGCTGTGTCTTTTTTTGCGTAGTATTTTTAGTGCCAGATAACAACCTTCTTCTCGCCAATCCCATCGGTGATTTTTTAGGAAAAATCTCGTTCTCTTTGTACTTGTTGCACATGCCGATAATAGAGGTGATAAATCAATTTCCACTCGCAATAGAAACTAAACTCGTCGCTGCCTTAGTGGCTTCAATTGGCGTGGCAAGCATCACGTTTTACGGTTTCGAAAAGCCCTGTGCAACAGCATTGAGAAAAGCATTTATCAAAACCAAAAAAGGCAGCTAAGCTGCCTTTGTATGTTTGTTGTGAAGTGATTACACCACTTCAGCCATATCACCTTTGCTCTCGAGCCATTGCTTGCGATCACCGGCCCGCTTTTTAGCGAGCAGCATATCCATCATTTCAATCATGGCATCAGCGTCTTCGATGGTTAGCTGAACTAGCCGACGTGTGTTCGGATCCATGGTGGTTTCACGCAACTGAATTGGATTCATTTCACCCAATCCTTTGAAGCGTTGAACGTTAACTTTACCGCGTTTTTTCTCAGCCTCGATACGATCCAAAATGCCTTGTTTTTCACCTTCATCGAGGGCGTAAAAGACTTCTTTACCGACGTCTATTCTGAATAAGGGCGGCATGGCGACATAAACGTGGCCTTGCTCTACCAAAGTGCGGAAGTGTCTAACAAACAAAGCGCACAGCAATGTGGCTATGTGCAAACCATCCGAGTCTGCATCCGCTAGGATACAAATTTTGCCATATCGCAAGCCTGATAAATCGGTGGAATCGGGGTCGATTCCCAATGCTACAGAAATGTCGTGAATTTCTTGAGACGCCAACACTTGTGACGAATCAACTTCCCAGCTATTTAAGATTTTGCCTCGCAGCGGCATAATGGCTTGGAACTCTCTGTCACGTGCTTGTTTGGCAGAGCCTCCTGCTGAATCCCCTTCGACCAAAAAGAGCTCAGAGTGGTTGATATCCTGAGACGCACAATCGGTCAGCTTGCCTGGTAGTGCTGGCCCTTGTGTTACTTTTTTGCGAGCGACCTTTTTCACTTGGCGCAAACGACGCTGAGCATTGCTGATACACATTTCGGCCAAGGATTCTGCGATGTCAGTGTGCGTGTTTAGCCACAGACTGAATGCATCTTTAACTACACCCGAAACAAATGCCGCGGCTTGTCTTGAACTCAAGCGTTCTTTCGTTTGCCCTGCAAATTGCGGATCCTGCATTTTCGTTGACAAAATATAGGCACAGCGATCCCAAATATCATCTGGCGTGAGTTTCACACCACGTGGCAGTAGGTTTCTGAATTCACAGAATTCGCGCATTGATTCAAGTAAACCTTGACGTAAGCCATTGACATGCGTACCACCTTGAGCTGTCGGGATCAGGTTTACGTAGCTTTCAGTAACCAATTCGCCGCCCTCAGGTAACCACATTACGGCCCAATCTGCCGCTTCTGAGTTGCCTGAAAAGTTGCCTACAAATGGTGTATCGTCAGGTAAGGTTTCGTATTCTTTGACCGAGCTGTATAGGTAGTCTCGCAACCCATCTTCGTAATACCACTCGATGGATTCTTTTGTGTTCTTATCCTCAAACTTAATGCGCAGTCCTGGGCAAAGAACGGCTTTCGCGCGCAAATTGTGTTTAAGTCGGGTTACCGAAAATTTTGCGCTATCAAAATACTGAGGGTCCGGCCAAAAGTGCACGCTGGTACCCGTATTGCGCTTACCACAGGTATCGACAATTTGCAGGTCTTCGGCTTTGTCGCCATTCTCAAATGCTATCTGATACACATTTGAATCTCGGCGAATCGAAACCGACACGCGAGTCGATAAGGCATTAACCACGGAGATACCTACACCGTGTAAGCCGCCAGAAAAAGCGTAATTCTTATTCGAGAATTTCCCACCCGCGTGAAGCTTCGTCATAATCAGCTCGACGCCAGATATTCCCTCTTCAGGGTGAATATCAACGGGCATACCACGGCCGTCATCAACAACTTCCAATGACTGGTCAACGTGAAGTATCACTTTAATATTTTTTGCAAACCCCGCCAGTGCTTCATCCACACTGTTATCGATGACTTCTTGTCCCAAGTGGTTAGGACGTTGGGTATCGGTATACATGCCAGGGCGGCGTTGTACGGGTTCAAGGCCATTTAAGACCTCAATCGCATCAGAATTATATTTATCAGACATAGTTTTATATTATTGTTGTCGTAAAGCCGAGATGCTGTGGTTAACTCGATGGTAACAGGGCAAAGGCAGCTGAGCAATTATCCTTGTACGCCTAAAAATGCAACGATATCGGGTAAGTGCTGATCGTAATCAACAAAGCTATGGTCTCCTCCCATTTCAATCACCAAGCTCGACTCGCGATACTTAGTTTGCGCTTGTCGATAGTCCAAAGTTTCATCACCGGTTTGCAATAAAACGTGATATCGCTCTGGTGCTTTCAAAACGGGCGTATCCATCGCTTTTAAAAACGTCATATCATTTTCAACGAGCGTAAATGACTCACCGCTATAGGGGTTGACGTGTTCACCTAAGTACCCTCTTAGTAGTTCGTACGGTTTGACCGCGGGATTGACAATAACCGCCTTTCCTCCGTGCTTTTCAACCAGCCAGGTTGAAAGGAATCCCCCCATTGAACTGCCAATGACTTTCAGGCCACCGGCCAATAACTGCGGTTTCTCTTCGAGCAACGTATTCAACTGCTCAGCAACTTTAGACGGGTAGTTAGACAATTGTGGGACAACTAATTCAACATTGGGAAAATGTTGTTGGAAAAAGGCGTGAGTTTGTTGCGCCTTAACTGACTTTGGTGAACTCAAAAATCCATGTAGGTATAACACTGCGCTCATTAGCACCTCCTGACTTCTGATTGCCATCGGCCATCAGTATGTAACGTAAATTGTCGGTATCCCGGTCTATCATCCGCTAAGCCGAATGCTTTTTGCATTGCCCATTGCCAGCATGTTGATGGCGAGGACACTATCGATTTATTGTCGACCTTGTGCTCTACAGCATGATGAATATGCCCGTGCATCACAAGCTCAATTTGAGACTGTTGGGCCAACCAATCAAGAAACTGATCTGCGCCATCAAGGTAATGTTTGTCCATCCAACTGGCTGTCGCAATGGGATGGTGATGGATTGCCAACAGATGGTGGGCGTCAGATATCGGGGCAACTCGAGAGCTCAGCTCACCAAGTGTTGATGCCGTAATTTGGCCTTTTGCCCCCTTTCCTCGCGTATCGATTCCCCAAAGCATCCAAGGTCCAACTGCCACACCATTTTCTAATGGCAAAAACCGTGAAGCCAAGTACTTATCAAAAAACGGGTTATTATCGTGGTTGCCTGGAATGACGTACCAAGGTGTGTCGGGTAAAAAACTCGACATCAATGTAACAAAATGTTGATAGCTTGCTTCGCTATCATCGCCGCTAATATCACCTGTGACAAGCACCACATCAGGGTCATATTGTGCAATATCTCGCAATACTACCTGAAGTGTATCGTAGGGGTTGATGTCGCCATATGCGGTGCGTTGCCTACTGGCTAACAAGTGGCAATCGCTAATCTGGTAGAGCTTTACAGGGTGAATCATCTAGGTTTCGGATAGATTCTCAGACTTGAGCGTCAAACAAAACTGCAACCACTCAGCCAAAAATAAGTTAATCATGTGTTTTTCATTTGGCTGGCGCATTTTCGCATTGGGATAGTCATACTTCGCCGCGAAGGCTCCGGTATTTTGGCTGCTAATGACCTCTGCCATACGGGCGTCGTGGTACATCTGCACTGTCATTTTTGGCTTCAAAAACTGCGGTGTTTTTGCACTGGTTTGGGAGATCGCCAACGTGGTTGTGAACCTCGCTGTCTCAAGAATTTGGATTTTGTATTCTTGATGCTTGGTCACCCGAAATCGATAGCTTTTGTCATCTGGATCTATGTCCGGCATCAAACGCAGCAATCGAGCGTAATTATGCTCGCACAGCGCTTGCATTGTAGGGAGATGGGGGACATATTTTCGCGATGATAATTTCACGATTTGGGCTTACCTGTATATCTTCGTTATTTCACCGTTGGTTGCCATTGGGCAAGCAAGGATGACTTATGCATAAAAAACCATTGTAGCGCAATAATGGCCGCTGCGTTGTCAATTCTTCCACTCTGTAACCATTCGTATGCGTCATTCTCACTTACCCGATGGACAAGTATATCTTCAGATTCGTATTCGAGGCCGTGGACGCCAGTTGCTTTGGTGGCATCGGTTTGAGCGACATAGATATGCAACCTTTCAGTGGTTCCACCTGGACTAGATAAATAGCTCAGCGCCTTAGTCAAATGAGTCAACTCAATTCCCGCTTCCTCTTGCGCTTCTCTGTGGCAAACGTCATCGGCATCCTCACCTTCATCGATAATGCCTGCAATCACCTCAATTAACCAAGGTGTATTTGATGTTGCCATCGCCCCCAAGCGAAACTGCTCGATCAGTACGAATTCTTGAGTGGCTGGATCATAAGGAAGTACCGCAATAGCATGGCCGCGTTCAAACATTTCGCGCTGAAAAGGCCGACTCCACCCGCCATCGAAGAGTCGATGTCGCAGCTCATACTTAACCATTTTAAAAAACCCTGTATATACTGGGGTTTTATGTATAATTTCTACATCAGATGAGTTAAAACGCTGAATTTTGGTGCTCATTCACTCTCTCTTTGCAATGAGTTTGGGAGTATTATTGTCAGAAATTTACTACAAATTACTTGTAAATTTTAGGTATCGCCCCAAGTTTACACGCTTCGCTAATTGGGGAGCGTACTTCAAGTGCAACATATTCTGTTACACTTGTACAAGGACTGTTACCACAATAAGCTGTTGAATAGCAGTATAATTTATACACACTGAAAGACCTGAAGAACCCAAAGATGGGTTTGCTGACATCATTAAAGGCATAAACATGAAAAGAACACTATTGTCGTTCCTGGTAGGTATGGGCCTTACTGCCACTGCCATGGCTGACGATTTACTGCAAGTATATCAACAAGCGCTTTCAAACGATCCTGTTGTAAATCGTGCAAAAGCAAACCGCGACTCTGCATTTGAAGGTATTGCATTAAGCAGAGCAAATTTGTTGCCACAAATTTCTGCGAGCATGGGCTACACGCGAAGTACTCGTGACAACACTAACCCGATCACAGTTGACGACGATAACGATCCAGATACACCTGATGTATTCGCTGGCTTCTTCGTATTCGAAAACGAAACGACAACAACTAGCCTAAACGCTAACTTACAAATGTCGCTATACGACCACGCCAACTGGTTAGGTCTAAACCGTGCAGAACTCGTCGCTCAACAAAGTGAAGTGACCTACTCTGCCGAACTTCAACGCCTCATTTCAAGAACGGTTACTGCCTACCTTGCAGTATTGCGCGAGCGCGATAATGTTGAGTTTATCAAAGCAGAGAAGCGCTCAATCGAACGCCAACTTGAACAAACCAAGCAACGTTTCGAAGTGGGCTTAACCGCTATCACCGACGTACACGAAGCGCAGGCAAACTACGACAACACCATTGCTCAAGAAATCCGCGCAGAAAACCAGTTCGAACTGCGCCTTGAAGAGCTGCGTGAGATCACAGGTAAGTACCACAAAGATTTATCAATACTCGACACGGATAAATTCAGTGCTGACCGTCCGACACCTGAAAAGGTAACCGATTGGTTGAGCATGGCTGAAGAGCAAAACCTAGACTTATTGGCGCAGCGTTTCGCTAAAGACATTGCCAAAGAAGATATCGACATTGCCACTTCTGGCCACTACCCTACGCTTTCTCTAAATGGTAGCTACGGCCAAACCGATACTACCGTTATCGGCGGAGCAGCGGACGGCAGTGACCTAGACATCCCAAAACTGAACAACCAGTCTATTGGTATTCAGCTTGATGTCCCAATTTACCTAGGCGGCAGAGTAAGCGCTAACTCGGCACAAGCTCGCCATAACTATGTTGCTGCTTCTGAGACACTTGAGCTGACTCACCGTCAAACAGTGCGCTCGGTTCGCAGTTCATACAACGACGTAAGTGCGGCAATCTCTACTATCCGCGCTCTCGAGCAAGCTGTAATTTCAGCAGAGAGTGCACTGAAAGCCACAGAAGCAGGCTTTGATGTTGGTACTCGTACAATCGTAGACGTACTAGAAAGCACGCGTAACCTATTTGATGCCCGCCGTAATTTAGCTGGCGCGCGTTACGACTTCATTCAAGCCGTTGTTAGCCTTAAGCAAGCAGCTGGTAACTTGAACAAAAGTGACGTAGAAATGATCAACAGAGGGCTATCAGCAGCAGCTGAGTAACCCTGTAGATATGCAAAAGGGGCGTCATAGTAAATGACGCCCCTTTTTTGTATCTCGTTAACTGTGCTAGCTATTTTCCAACCGCAAATGGCGCACTATTTGACTCTGATTTCATCTGAGCAATCAAAGACAAGATGGATTCTAGTTCTTCTTTAAGCTGAACAGCTTGGGTTCGCGTAGGGGAAAATTCTGTTAGTTGCTTACTTACAGTTTCTAATTTTCCTTGCAAAGAACGAATAGAGTCATCCATGATACACACTTTCTGGTGGTTATTAACCCGACAAGTATAGCCATATAACTAACGTAAACACAACTTTTACTCAATATGCAAGCAAGCGTACTTCAAGCCAAATTCGAACGCATACGTTCAAACAAGATGTTTGAGCTATTCGTTATCAGCGTCATCATTGTTTCAGCACTATTAGTTGGCGCAAAAACGTATGACATGCCACCTACAGTTGGTTCTATCACACTACTGCTAGATTGGTTTATCAGTGCCTTTTTTCTGGTCGAAATTTCGATTCGATTTATGGCAGAGCCAATAAAGCGGAATTTCTTCAAAAGCTTCTGGAACCTGTTCGATACACTCATTGTGCTGGTCAGTTTGATTCCTGCCGACAATACCGATCTTGCCTTAATCGCACGATTGGTTCGGGTTTTTAGAGTGCTCAGAATGATATCTATCATTCCAGAACTGAGAATATTGCTGGTGTCACTCGTTAAAGCTCTGCCACAACTGGGCTACGTCATGCTCTTGATGTTTATTATCTTCTACATCTATGCGGCAGTTGGCAGCACCCTGTTCGAAACGATAAACCCTGTGTTGTGGGGCGATATTACAATTTCACTGCTGACATTGTTCAGAGTGATGACCTTCGAAGATTGGACAGACGTAATGTACGAAACCATGGAAGTCTACCCAATCAGTTGGTTGTATTATTTAACCTTTATTTTCTTTACCGCTTTTGCATTTTTAAACATGGTGATTGGCATTGTTGTCAATGTGATGGAACAAGAGAATGAAAAGGCGCGTAAAGCAGAGGCACAAGAAAATCACGAACCAACTCTCAATGACGTAATGGTTGAACTGAAATCGCTGCGCCATGAAGTTAACCAGCTTCGCCAATACAAGGCAGACTAACCTATCAAAAAAGGAGGCTTAGCCTCCTTTTTTGATAGGTTACACCTTTTGCTACAGCTGGTACTCTCGTTTGAGCGATTCCAATCTTTGTGCCATATCGGGGCGGGTAAGGCTTCGGTCTTTGATCTTACGCTCTGCTAAACGGCGTTGATCTGATTTTAACAAGAGTTCGATGTAATTAACGTAAACTTCTTCATTCCGCACCGCCACGATATCTGTGATTTTTTCATAGGTTTTCAGAGCCGCTTCCATATCACCCATCGCCAATTGGATTTGCCCTAACGTATCCAGGGTATCAGGGTTTGCAGGTTGCAACTCAACCGCTCGTGTTGCACTTTGCAGCGCGTCATCAAATTGCCCTTCTTGCAATTGCAAGTATGCCAAGTTGTTAAAGGCAATATGGTTACGAGGGGTTTGCTCAACCGCTTTTTTGTACATTTCAATCGCGTCAGTTGGTTGTTTTTGCAGTGTTCGTTCAGCAAACAACATCAAAGCAGCGGTGTCCTCAGGTGCCGCTTCTGTATGCTTTGCTAAAAACTCGTAGGCTTTTTGCTGTTGATTCGCCCCTTCGTAAGCGGTTAACACGATAGCCATGTTACGCGTGTTAGGGTTCGCCTCGTAGTTGGCAATAGCATCGCCGATAGCCGCTTCAAACTCGCCTTTGAGAATATGTAATCTGGCAGAAATTCCCTTAACGAAAGGCAACGCCAATACCCCTTCATCTTGCGCATCCAAAATACGCTGTGCCTCATCTGCTTTTCGAGTTACGGCCAGAAAGTGTGCCTCTAGTAATGCAAATTGAGTATCCTGACGTTGGGCTCGTGTTGCTCTTACTAAAGCAAGGGCATCTTCGAATTTGCCTTGTACATCATCAATCAATAACTTACCCAAAACCGCGCTGCGATCACTTGGATAGTAGGACAGCCAGCTGTTGTAATGCGCTTCTGCTTCACGTAGCTGATTGGTTTGTAATAGTGCTTGCCCTTTTACTGACCAAAAGTCAGTTTGCGTCGTTCTATCACCTTCGATAGGCAGCAAGAGTTCAGCGACTTCAGTACTGCGCCCTTCTACCAACAAAGCCTTTGCGTAGCCAAGGCGCAACCCTAAGTTATCTTGCGCATTAGTGTATTGCGTTTTGTAGTCCTCAAGCGCTGCTTTGGTGTCACCTTGCTCCCTAGCTATGGCGTATTGCACCGCTAAGCTGAGTAAATTACTCGGCTGTGCCTTAAGTAATTCTCGATTCAAACTATAGGCTTTATCTAGGTCTTGTTGAGAAATCGCGTAGTTAACTTCAGCAAATTTAACATCTTCACTGTCGGGCGCCATGGCTTTGGCTTTGGCTAATGCGGCCTCTGCTTTGGCATTATCTTGGTTTTGCAATGCCAATTGCATCTCAAGTAGCCAAGGCGTGTAATCACTGGGCTCATCTTGTTGCCATTTGACAATGAGCTCCTGCGCTTTATCTTGCTGCCCACCTGACAAGTAAGCTTGTGCAAGAATGCGGCGAAGATTCGCATTTTCTTCGCTTTTCCCCACCGCATCTTCTAAGGTTACTAGCCCGTCGAGATCGTTCATTGATAACTGCAACACCCCGAGTCTAGCGAGATCTTCTGCCGTTGTACTGACTTCACTTGAACGGTCAATCATGCTTTGTGCGTCTTTGAGCTTGCCTTCTTTGACCAGTTGATAGCCTGCCATAGAAAACAAGGAAGCATCGCCATCACCTTTGCCTGTGATACGTTTGAGAATTGAGGTTGCTGAATCGCTTTGCCCTTCTTTAAGCTGAGCGTCAGCTAACATTCGCAGCCCAGCATGATTTTCTGGTAACTCGGATGCGATCATCGACATATAACGAATCACTGCTGGGTAATCTTGTTGTTGGTAAGCACTAAAACCTGCAGTCAACCACAGCGCGGGGTCATTTCTACCTTGTTGAATTGCTGTCTCAAAAGCTTGCAATGCACCTTCGTAATTTTGCTCATCAGCAAGAATGAAGCCTTTGTATTGGTTGAGTAACGGATGTAAATCATTCAGTGCCAGTAATTGATCGACATAGACTTCGGCATCGCTAAATTGTTGCTGCTCAACCAACAATGCGGCCAGCGTAAATTTGTTTTGAATATCGTCGGGGTACGTCTTGACGTAATTACGATAAACATCAATAGCTTGCTCAGGTTTACTCAAAAACAAAGACAATCGTGCATATTGAAGCATCACGTCTTTGTTAAGCGGGGCCTGTTCACGAAGTAAAGCCGTGAGTTCCAATGCCCGCTCGTAGTCTTCGTCCAGCACCGCCTTAAAAGAAGATACCAGCCCCTTGTATACCGATGATGTATCCAATGCTTCGGTATCTTCTATTAATACGCGAGCTTCTAAATCCTTTTCTAACTGTACTAATGCTTGTAACTTGTAAAAGTTGACTTCGGCTTGCTCAACCGCCGTCAATGACAACCCTTGCGTATCCATTGACGCGAGGGCATTTTCAGCCCCAGTTTGTTGATAAGCTAAAGACAACAAAGGGACAACCTGACCTGCGGGGTGACCCAATTCCAGCGCCTTGTTCAACTCTTTTTCGGCACTGGCGAAATCACGAGATTCGATGTAGAGCTGCCCTAATTCAAAGCGAATAGCTGGATCTTGTGGGGCAAGTTGTACAGCATTTTTGTAAGCGATAACGGCAGCGGGCACATCACCAGCGTCGATGTACTGGCGAGCCTCTAATACATGAGATTCAGGCGTGGCTTTACTGCAACCAGAAACAGCCAATGCCACTCCAATGGCTAAACTCAGTGCGGTAACAACGCGTCGATTTTGTTTTTTTAGTTTTATCATTTTACCGTTTTGCCTCTCTGTCCCTTAGTTGAGTACCGCTAATTCGCGGTCACGTTACTCACTTATTTTGGATTAAATTCATGATAACACCACAAAAAAAGGTTAAATACCTCGTAAATCAACCAATTCATAGCAACTGTGGCCGTTATCGAATATAATATAGGTTTTGCAATATCAGCTGGCTAGAAGACTAGTCATACCCGCCGAACTCATCAGGATCATTAATGACCACGACCGTCGAAGTGACATTTAAAGAACTCAACCTGCCAGAACCTATCTTACAAGCGTTAGAAAAGGTTGGCTACGAGAAACCATCGCCGATACAGGCAGAAAGTATACCCTTGCTACTCGAGGGTCATGATTTATTGGGTCAAGCCCAAACGGGGACAGGTAAAACAGCTGCGTTTGCCCTACCTATGCTTGCCAATATCGATCCACAAGAGAATGTTCCGCAATTGTTGGTATTGGCTCCTACTCGTGAGTTGGCAATTCAGGTCGCTGAAGCATTTCAGGTTTATGCAAGCTTCTCTAAGAAGATTCGCGTATTGCCTATCTACGGTGGTCAGTCGTATGACAACCAAATTCGCCAGTTGAAGCGCGGCGTTCAAGTTGTCGTTGGTACGCCAGGCCGCGTTATTGATCACATCAAGCGCGGTACGCTGAAATTAAAAGATCTTAAATTCATGGTGCTTGACGAAGCAGACGAAATGCTACGTATGGGCTTCATCGATGACGTCGAGCTAATCCTTAGTCACGCGCCTGAAGAACGCCAAACAGCGTTATTCTCCGCGACAATGCCGGGGCCAATCAAAAAGATCGCCGACCGTTATTTGTCTGAACCCAAGTACGTTAAAATCGCGTCAAAGGTCAGTACAGCTAGCACCATTAAACAACGCTATTGTCAGGTTGCAGGCCACCACAAATTAGAAGCTTTGACCCGTATCATGGAAGTTGAGCCTTTTGACGGCATGATCATTTTCGTCAGAACGAAGACTGCGACAGTCGAATTGGCTGAAAAACTCAGTGCTCGTGGCTATGACGTTGAGCCATTAAACGGCGATATCCCACAGAATGCTCGTGAGCGCACTGTTGAGCGATTGAAGCAAGGTAAGATAGATATTCTGGTCGCTACTGATGTTGTTGCTCGAGGTTTGGACGTCGAGCGCGTAAGCCACGTTATCAACTTCGATATTCCTTACGACACTGAATCGTATGTCCATCGCATCGGTCGTACTGGCCGCGCAGGACGCAGTGGAGATGCCATATTATTCATCTCTCACCGCGAAAAGCGTTTGTTGTTTGCCATTGAGAAAACAACCAAACAAACCATTGAAGCGATGCCAATCCCTTCGGTTAGCCAAGTTAACGAAAATCGTTTGGAAAAATTCAAACAATCGGTTGTAGAGGCGTGTAACGACGACTCAATTGAATCGTTGATGCCAATCGTCGATATGATTCAAGAAGCTTCAGAAGCGTCACCAGAAGTACTAGTTGCAGCGCTAGTGAAGCTTGCGCAGGGTGATGAGCCGCTGTTACTTAACGAAAAAGACAGTCCAGATCTCAATGCGAGAGCACCTCGTGATTCTCGTGATCGCCGCAACCAAGGTGGTCGCGACGGCCGTGATGGTCGAGACAGTCGCCGAGGTAGAACACCGAAAGGCAAACGCGCGCCGGAAGAAGGCATGCAGCGCTACCGTATTGACGTTGGCCATTCACACGGCGCGAAGCCTGGCAACATTGTCGGTGCTATCGCCAATGAAGCCAATATCAACAGTAAACACATAGGTGCTATCGAAATTTACGATAATTTCAGTACCGTGGATTTACCTATGGGTATGCCTAAAGAGACCAAGGACATTCTACAAAATACTCGCGTAAGCGGGCAGCGCATGTCGATTAGAGAGTGGTCAGACACCCCTCCTGGTCGTCGTAAAGATAAGAAGCGCAACTAAAGCCCATTGGGTTGTTTATTCCAAATCAGAATATAAATGCATCTTTAATTAGTTTTGATTTATAAACAACCCAGTCAAAATAGCGCATGATTTTACTCTGTTAACGTGACACAGGTTTTGACTATGCGCTACTTTCCCATCTTTCTTGATACTCAACGCTTACACGCACTCGTTGTTGGCGCTGGTGAAGTTGGCGCGCGCAAGCTGGAGCTACTGCTAAAAAGCGAAGCTCAGGTTACCGTGGTTGCCCCTTGGATGTGTGATACTGTCATTCGCCTCGGCGACGATCCAAGAGTGACACTCATCAAGCGAGAGTTTGAAGCTACGGACCTCGATAACAAAGATGCCGTATTCGTGGCAACAGACAGTGACGCTGTCAATCGCAATGTGCATCAGCTTGCTACTGAACGCAAGATACTGGTCAATGTTGTTGATAACACACCTCTGTGCCAATTTATTACCCCAACGATTATCGACCGCTCTCCCATTGTCATTGCCGCGAGTAGCGGTGGAGTTGCGCCAGTTTTATTGCGCTTTATTCGACAGAAACTTGAATCACTCTTACCTGCTAACTTGAGTAAACTCGGTGCCTTTTCAGAAAAATTCCGCGAGAACGTGAAACAAGGCTTAAAGTCAGTGACAGAACGTCGCTACTTTTGGGAAGACGTATTAGATGGCGATATTGCTGAAGCGGTTGTCAATGGACAAGAAAGCAAAGCTGACGCCATGTTGCTCAACGCCCTAGAACAAGCGAAAGCCGATTCAAAGGTACAAGGCCAAGTCTACTTAGTAGGCGCGGGTCCGGGCGACCCAGATCTCCTGACATTTCGCGCATTGCGCTTAATGCAAAAAGCCGATGTAGTGGTGTACGACCGCTTGGTGTCTCCTCAAATTCTCGAGTTAGTCAGACGTGATGCCGAAAAGATTTATGTCGGTAAAGCCAAAAGTAACCACACATTACCCCAAGAGGACATCAACCAATTGATGGTCGATGAAGCCAAAAAAGGCAATCGAGTGGTAAGACTCAAGGGAGGCGACCCCTTTATTTTTGGTCGCGGAGGCGAAGAAATCCAAACACTGGTCGAAGCAGGTGTTGAATTTCAAGTCGTACCGGGTATCACGGCGGCAAATGGAGCCTCAAGCTATGCCGGTATACCTCTGACTCATCGAGACCATGCTCAATCTGTCGTATTCGCCACCGGCCACCTTAGGGATAACACCATCGATCTCAACTGGCCAGCACTTGCTCACGAAAATCAAACTGTGGTCTTTTATATGGGTCTCACAGGTCTCTCTGTGATCTGTGAGAAGTTAATGGAACACGGTATGCCAGCCTCAATGCCAATTGCATTAGTGCAATCTGCAACGACAGCACAACAGCGAGTTGTCACAGGCACCCTTGAGAATATTCTCGACAATCCAGAAACTGCACAAATGAAGCCGCCTACACTAATTATCGTCGGCAGCGTGGTATCCCTTCGCGATACACTAGATTGGTACTCGGTGGATAATTAATATACAGTAATCATACGTTTGGTTTATTCGTGGGTTACACGTTATTCGCGCGCTAGTCATTTTTCTTCTTTCTGTGTTTGCCTTTGATACATCGGCGGACCAGCTGATGTTTGAAAAACGCAATGCTGACAATACCATCTCCTACCATTATAAGTGGACCGATAAAGACGATATCGAGCAAAGCATTGCTTTTGCACTCGACAAAAAGATGGTCAATGCCATTCCTCAATCTCAAGCCGTTTATCGTCCGTCATTAGCTCAGCGACACGTCACTGTTTCTCTGTTAAAAGCAGCTCGAAACGTTGATCCCAAAAAAGCCATTATCGACATTCGGCAACAACAAGAGCGAGTCAATATTGGCATTAAAAGCCATGATCAAAATACCATTGAAATGCTCAGCAAAGAATTCGGCGCACTCAAAGACAAAGCGTTTGAAGACTATCTCTACGAACGTTATTACATGCAGTATGAAACGCCAATGCGAGAGCCTGTGGTAAAACCTGATCACATTCGATATGTGGGTATGAGTACCGAAGCATTAATTCCATTGTCGCAAGCGTTTTATGAAAAGCTTGGAGGGCAATCAGAAGCAAGAGAATACTTAAATTTGTTGTTGGGTTGGTTGCAGTCAATCCCTTACGATACGCTAGAAGACAGAACGACGAGTCACGGCTCAGGGTTTTCTCCACCAATTACTGTGTTAAACCAAAACCAGGGAGATTGTGATAGTAAATCGGTTATTGCCGCTTCAATTACGCGGTCGTTTTTACCTAACACACCAATGGTCATGGTTTTTCTGCGAAATCACGCGTTGCTTGGATTGGCTATAGGCGCCAAAGAGACAGATGACATCATCACCTATAACGGCGTGCCTTATGTTTTATTTGACCCAACTGGGCCAGCACTTTTTGAAGTCGGTCAGGTCAGCTCAAACACCCGTTCCGACATTGCGGCGCATCAATATACCGTTGAAACCATTCCCAAGATTTAATACAGGCTCATTTGAGTTTATCGAACTTGGTCACAACGGTATTACGGCCGAGCTTTTTCGCTTCATACAAACTTTCATCAGCTGTCACAATAAGCGATTCGGGTTGGCCTTTGCGGCTAGGTATTGCCATCGCCGCGCCTACACTGATTGTCACGACTTTGGCCGCTTGCGATTTGTCATGACGAATCTGTAAACGTTCAATGCCCGCTCTTAGCTTCTCACATAACTGCACCACATCTTCAGGTTCGCATTCTCGCAATACTACCGCAAATTCTTCGCCGCCATAACGCGCTACATGATCTGACGAACGACTGGCTAAACGCTGAATACAAGCTGCCACTCGCTTCAAGCAGCTGTCCCCTACTGCATGCCCATAGTGATCGTTGTACTGTTTAAAATAGTCGATATCGATGAACAAGAGCCCAACACTGCGGCCTTTGCGTTGTGCGTGGCTCCATTCATCCGCCAAATGACGATCAAAGCTTCGCCGATTAGGGATATTGGTCAAGCCGTCAATATTGGCATACACCTCGAGCAAATCGGTTTTTTGTTTCAGCTCTAACAGATTGGAAACTCTGGCTTTGACCAAGGCAATGTGAAAAGGCTTGCGCAAGTAATCCAACGCCCCCAATTGTAAACCGTGAAGTTCAGACTCATCAGAGCCCTCGCCCGTTACAAACATAATGGGTATAGACATGGTTTCAGGGTTGGCTTTAACTTGTGAACAAATATCATAGCCGCTGAGATCAGGTAGGTTAATGTCTAACAAGATGAGATCAGGAGGATCGCGATGAATGATTTCGAGAGCGGCTTTACCTGAAGTTGCAGCGTTAACCCTGCACATTTCTTCCAATGCATTTTCGAGCAGCGCGATGTTTATTACATCATCGTCCACTACCAAAACCGACGACGATTCAAAGGACTTCATACTTTTTTCCTTAAGCAGTAATCGACCTGAGTGCCTCACAATACCAGTATTTAGTCGATTGCAAAGACAATTTTGTTTTATACCCGATGCAACACAGAACAATCATAGGTGATTGAACTTACATGGATACTACCAAAAAAAGTGAAAGCGTAAGGTATCTGCGCAAACACACTAGCGGTGTTAGGTATAAACTCAGGTTATCCACTATGCTAAGAGCACTGACCTTAACTTTAGGTTAAGCGCCCATAACCACAAGTTATAGTGATTGTATAACATCTTCCTTTTGGTACTTAATTCATTGGCCTTGAGGCATATATCGCCATTACCAGAAAAGAAGTATTAGACGACATTTAGCGCAACCCAGAACATAACCAAAGGTTATACCTTTACTATAAAGGGTTGTTGTTTTTTCGACTTTGTTGCGAGTATGTTAATGACTCTGAGAGAAATAGAACCAACTAATACGAAACAGCATAACGGGAGTCGCACATGAAAACGAAAACGCATACCGTCTTCTCGCAACACATTTTGGCAGTCTGTGTTAGCGCGGCGATAGCAGGTACATCATTTTCAACCTTGGCACAGACCACTGAAGACAAAGATTCAGAGTCTATCGAGAAAATACAAGTCCTAGGTTCAAACATCAAAGGCAGTACCATTACCGGCACACTTCCGGTAACCGAACTATCCGAAGAAGACATTTTAGCGACGGGCGCTGTTGACGGCGAAGAGCTGCTTCGCGCCATCCCGCAAATCGGTTCTGTGGGCTTCACATCAACGCGAGGAGGCAATACGGGTGTTAACGCCGCTAGGGGCGATGTTGGCTCGTTCAACTTAAGAAGCGTCGGTGAGGGCAACACTCTCGTATTGCTAAATGGTCGCCGTATGGTTAACCACCCGATTACTCAAACAAGCTTTGGCGTACCGGTAACGTCGGCCAACTCCAACACGCTACCAGTGCTAGGCCTGAATCGAATAGAAGTTTTACGAGACGGCGCAGGTGCATTGTACGGTGCTGACGCTGTAGCTGGTGTAGTGAATTATGTTACCCGCACAGAAAGTGAAGGGGGTCAGGTGAATGTGCGATTTGGTTCCGAAGCGGGAACAAGTCGCGAAGATTTGACCTTACAAGCTGAAAAAGGCTTTGAATTTAATGATGGCGCGACCTACTGGTTGATCAGCGGTAGCTATGACAATAAGAAAGGCATTTTGGCCTCAGAAAAAGACTATGCGGCAAATCAAGATTTGCGCAGTCGCGCTCCAGAATTATTCGCAGGTGATACTGACCTCGATAACCGTTCAACCCTTGAACCTTGGGCTGATATTCACTGGTTGGGATTAGCCAGTAGTATTGATGATTACATCATTCGCCCAATTTCTTATATCAACGATGCCGGTGACCAGGTAACCGCTGCAACCTGTGGTGGTGGTGCTTTACCTGACGGAGGCGGCATTATCGGCGACGTTTGTCTTGAACAAACGGGGAGCCACAACAGAGCGTTGAGACCTAACCGCAACGAAGTAAGGACTTTGATCCCTGATATCGAGCGCGTCAATCTGTACTCGAACATCAGCCATGAATTAGAAAATGGCACCGAGTTCTACAACGAATCCACCTATTACTATGCGAAGACTGAACGTCAATGGGAACAAAGCGCCATACTGAGTAACGGCACTTTTGAAGTACCAGCAGACAGTTATTGGAACCCCTTTGGGCCAGTTACCTTTGCCGATGGCCGAGCAAACCCGAATCGGATTCCAGGCTTGGATACCAGTATTGTCCCAGAAGAAGGCCTTCCTTATAACCTCAGAATACGACCAACTGATGTTGGCCCTCGTCAAGTAGAAGTCGAGAGCACTAGCTATCGATTCCTCAACGGCTTACGCGGCACGTGGAACGACTGGGATTGGGATACAGGTTTGCTTTACAGCAAGGCGAAAACCACCGATACCGCCAACAACAGAATCAGCTCGCCGTTGTTCTTGGCACAATTGAGCTTAGACACAGAACAAGCATACAACCCCTTTACTGGCGTCAATAATGCCGTACCTTCGAGTATCATTGATTTGTCGCCAAACCCGCAATCGAGTATTGACCCTTTCTTGGTCAGCGCTGTGAGAGAAGCAGAAACATCATTAACACTATTGGATTTTAAAGTTTCTAATCCTTACCTCTTCAAGTTACCAGCGGGTGATGCAGGTATCGCTTTGGGTGTTGAGTGGCGCAAAGAAACATTGGATGAAGATAATTCAGATATTTTTGACGGTAGCCGCCCATTCGTTGAAGGCAATTCTGATCCGGTGAATTTGAGTTCACTCGAAGGAAGCTCAGTCAGACCTGATATCAGTGCAGACCGCAAAGTCTTCTCCGCCTACGCCGAATTGGTCATGCCCATTTTGCGTGATGCGCCACTGGCGCACAGTGTAGATGTGCAATTGGCGGCCCGATATGAAGATTTTGACGATATTGGCAACATTACTCGACCCAAGATGGCAGTTTCATGGTTCCCGATAGAATCGTTACAAATTCGCGGTGCAATTTCAAAAGGCTTTAGAGCACCAAACCTCATTCAATTGCGTTCTCCAGGCACGTCAATCACAACCGGTGTAGATGATTTTGCTGAAAACTCGCTTGATGAAAATGGAAACGTCGTTGTCAATGCGACAACACTTGCTGACGGCGGTCCAGGTAACGGTAACTATTTGCTGGAAACTTCAGGTAACGCCAATCTACAACCGGAAGAAAGTGAAAACATCAGTCTCGGCTTCACCGTTAGGCCTGCAGACGGTTTGATCGTGACATTTGATTGGTGGGAAATCGAAACAGAGGGCACGGTTGGCGTCTTGTCAGATGAGAACGAATCACGTCTTGACCTCGTATTGCGCGGCGAGGGTTCATTCAATCCCCGTGTTATTCGAGGAACACCTGATGAGGACAATCCATTAGGCGAGATCGTGCAAATTGTACGTGAATACAAAAACCTGAATACCCGGACCATCAGTGGCTATGATTTGAGTGTTAATTATGGCTTCGACACTAGCGTGGGTAGCTTTGACGTTAAGTTCAACACCGCCAGAACCCTTAAGTTTGACCAGTCTCCTGGTGGCGATGCGGCAAGAATCGTAGAAGCGGGCGCTGACCCAATCGTCCTCGGTAGCGATGTCGGCGATATTGTTGGCACCTCTCGTATCCCAGAATGGCGTGGTACGGCATCATTGCGCTGGACAAGCACAGATAACTTGTGGACTTCGCGGGTATTTGCAAATTACGTTGGTGACGTGCTGGAAACTTCAGTAAGAACCACCGTCGACGGTGAAACCGTATTCTTGGAAGTGGATCCTATGACAACGGTTAATTGGTCACTCACGCGCAGAGATGCATTTGACACCGAAGACCTAGATTTAACCTTCGGTATCAATAACGTCACTGACCGTGATCCACCATTAGCGGATACCACTTTTGGTTATACAGGCACATTGCATTCGAGCCGAAGCCGTTACTTCTATATGACAGGAAGATATCGCTTCTAGGCCGAGGGACAATATGTATCCCTTTACGTTATAGGGCTCGTATGAGCCCTTTTTTTCGATCAGCTTGGTGTTTAAATATGAAAATGATAAGTGGATTCGTCGCGTGGCTTGGCCTAGTAACTATGGCCAATGCTTGTGACTTTAACGACGTCCTTTTTCACGCTGACTTCCCTATGGGCAGGCTCAATCATTGTGAGCAAATCTCGCCACAACAATTTACGCTGCACTTTCAACCAGAAAATCGTCCAATCAACAGCAGCGCTTGGTATGCATTTCAAGTGAAAAGCACTACACCACAAACCTTATCCTTAACACTGACTTTTGATGGTGACTTACCTCGCTATCTCCCCAAAATAAGCCGCGACGGCCAATCATGGCAAACGATACCCTTCGCTACCTCTAAAGCAGGTTTTGAGATAGCAGTAGAGGTAGATAAACAGCCGCTGTGGATTGCGGGTCAAGAACTCATCACGAACCAAACATATGCAGATTGGTTTAACGCACAAAAAAACGCCGCGAAGAACAAGACAGAACGGCGGTTCTTTGAATTGGGCCGATCAACTCAAGGTCGACACATTCAGGCAATCACCAGTTTGGCAGAAAATAGCAATGAATGGGTCATTTTAATTGGCCGTCAACATCCGCCGGAAGTGACTGGTGCTTTAGCTATGCTGCCGTTTGTCGAAAATCTTTTAAGTGATTCGACAATGGCCAAACAGTTTAGACAGCGGTTCAATTTATTGATTGTTCCTAACGTGAATCCCGACGGTGTCGCTGCCGGTAATTGGCGTCACAATACTCGGGGTAAGGACCTCAATCGAGACTGGAATCAGTTTGAACAAACGGAAACTCGCTTGATTCACAATGTCTTGCAGAAGTTAGTGCAAGACAAGCAGAAGATTGTTTTTGCGTTGGACTTTCACTCAACCCAAGAAGATGTTTTCTACACCATTCCCAGTGATGCAGGCATTGTCCCTAAAGACTTGGCCAACCTGTGGTTAGATACGATTAATCAGCAAACTAACCGTTTTTTCAAAGTTCGTAATAAACCGGGTAATAGCCCAGGAAGAGGTATATTTAAACAATATATTGCTGACACATATCGAGTTCACGGTGTGACGTTTGAATTGGGCGACAATACCAACAGGCAGCTTATTAAACAAATCGCCACTGTGAGTGCGCAGACGTTTATGTCACTCATGACAAGTACTGACCCTAGTGATTTCTACCTACCAGAGGACTCGGAACAATGAGTTTTGCCGTCGCGCTCAGAACCAAACGATGTGCACTCGCTTTGCTTGCGATCACCCTAAATGGTTGTGCGAACCAACACCGTCAAGATTTACCCGAAATCGATATGCTTATCGTAAACGGCAGCGTCTATTCCGGCAATGACACCCTCAATCGAAATCTTGATGTCGGGCTGTGTGGCAAAGTCATTTGTGCGATCGAGCCAACGGGAACTCATACCCTTGTCGCAAAACAAACCATCGACGCCAATGGCTACGTGGTGAGCCCAGGTTTTATCGATCCCCACACGCACACATTCGCTGAGCTATCGAGTGATGACCAACACTTCAATCTCAATTATCTTTACCAAGGCGTGACAACCGTGGTCAATGGCAACGACGGCGGCGGCCCTGCACGCTTCAGAGAAGCCCTTGCCCGCATCAATCCACATGGCGTTGGTACGAATTTCGCAATGTTCGCCGGTCACGGCAGCTTGAGAAAGTCGGTCATGGGTACCGCCAAACGCCAAGCCTCGCCTCAAGAGCTCGCACAAATGGAAGCGCTTCTTGAACAAGCCATGAAAGAGGGAGCGTTAGGGTTATCGACTGGCTTGTATTATGTCCCCGGTCAATTTGCAGATACCAAAGAAATTATTGCGCTGGCGATCATTGCTTCTCAATTCGGCGGTATATACGAAACGCATATTCGAGACGAGAGCTCTTTTAACATTGGCTTTCTCAAAGCGATAGATGAAGCGATCGAAATAGCACAGCAAGCGAGTATTCCTTTGCACTTAGCTCACATTAAAGCACTTGGTGTTGATGTGTGGGGGCAAAGCTATGACGCCATAGAACGAATCGAACACGCGAATAAAAATGGTATTAAGGTCACCGCTGACCAATATCCATGGCTGGCTTCTGGCACTAACATACACAGTGCAGTCGTTCCCAAATGGGCACTCGCTGACTCCAATGATGCCTTTTTATCACGCCTTGAAGACCCTACTCTTATTGAACGAATTCGACTTGAGATCACCGATAACATTCGCCGCCGTGGAGGCGCAGACAAACTTTTAATCACCGCGTCTCAGCAAACAGAATGGGTAGGAAAAACCCTTCAAGATCTGGCCGACCAATGGTCAATAACTCCCACTGAAGCCACACTAAAAATGGTACGTTTAGGTCGCCATCGCGTGGCGTCTTACAATATGAACCCCAAGGATGTAGAGAACTTCATGGCACAACCTTGGGTAGTGACATCTTCTGATGGTACCAATGGACACCCGAGAAAATACGCCAGCTTCCCGAAAAAATTCCGTCAGTATGTGAAAGACAAAGCGCTTTTGACGACTGGCGAATTTATTCACCGTAGCTCAGGGCTAACTGCTGACATTTTGGGCATTGAAGACCGCGGTACGCTTGATGTCGGTAAAGCAGCGGATGTATTGATTTTCGACCCGAATAATTTCTCAGACGAAGCTAACTTCGAACAATGGGATGTGCTATCAAGCGGTGTGAAGTATATTTTCGTCAATGGCCAAAGTGTCATTGAAAATGGGCAATTCACCGGCAGACTCGCCGGAGAGTTCGTCAGACCAGCCCGAGTCCAGCGCGCCCCAAAATCGAAAGGACAACTATGAAAAAGCAACTCCTCATAGCATTGAGCCTCTGCGCCATCTCGTTGAATGCCGCTGGAGCAGATCAAAAAGCTACCTCATCTCACCCGTATCATCTGTCAAAAACTGGCATTGTTCGTTATCAAGATGTGTTTCATCCAGTCGTTGCCGAACGGGGCATGGTCTCCAGTCAAAATGCGCTGGCGACAGAAGTCGGGGTCGACATACTGAAACGCGGCGGAAATGCAATTGATGCGGCAGTTGCCGTTGGTTTTTCCCTTGCGGTCACTTTGCCACGAGCAGGCAACTTAGGGGGTGGCGGTTTCATGCTGTTTCACTCCGCTGAGCAAAACAAAAATATTGCCATCGACTATCGAGAAACTGCACCTTCTGGGGTCAGTGCTCAACACTTTTTAACGCCTGACGGAGAAAAAGACAGAAACTCCCCGCTTTCTTGGGATGCGGCTGGTGTGCCAGGTACGGTAGCAGGGATGTACGATGCGTGGCAGAAATACGGCAGTAAAAAGCTATCGTGGCAGCAACTGCTACAACCCGCTATTGATTTTGCAGAGCAAGGCTTTGTCGTTAACTATGACCTTGCCCAAATTCTTGCCAGCAAGCAAACTCAGTTAAGCCAAAACGAAGCAGCAAAACACGCATTTTACAAACCCGATGGCACCATTTACCGCCACGGAGAGCGGTTTAAGCAACCCGATTTGGCATGGACGTTAAAACAGATTGCCAAAGGCGGTAAAGCCGCCTTTTACACCGGCCCTATAGCTGAGAAAATTGCAGCTGATATGCAAAAACACGGTGGTCACATAGACCTCGACGATTTGCGTCAATATCAGACGATTTTCAAGACGCCAGTGATGGGAGACTATCGAGGCTACCAAATTCTCGCTATGCCGCCTCCCAGTTCTGGTGGCGTCACGGTTATTGGTATTCTCAACATAATGGAGCAGTTCCCCTTACCGCAATGGGGGCCCGCTAGTGACACATTTCACGTCATGGCCGAGGCAATGAAGTTTGGCTTTGCCGACCGTGGTACCTACATGGCAGATCCGGCTTATTATGATGTGCCCGTCGCTTGGCTAATCGACAAACAAAGGGCTAAAACGCTAGCCGCAAAAATCAACATGGATACAGCTATCGATGCAACGTCTCTCAAAGGCGATATCTACACGGGTGAAAGCCCGTCGACGACGCATTTTTCGATTGTTGATAGTCAAGGCAATGCCGTCTCCAATACCTATACGCTGGGTTATTCCTTTGGCAATGGTAAGGTTGTCTCGGGCACGGGCTTCTTATTGAATAATCAAATCCACACTTTTTCCGTACGAGCTGGCATACCCGGCGCAAAGGGATTTATCGCGAGTACCGCTAACAAACTTGAAGCAGGTAAGCGACCAGTTAGCTCGCAATCGCCGATCATAGTGATGCGCGACGACCAGGTTTTCTTGGTCACTGGCAGTCCCGGTGGCAGCAGAATCATTAATGCAGTAGTACAAATGGTAAGCCATACCATAGATCACCAAATGAACATTGCTGAAGCCACTAACCAGCGACGTATTCATCATCAATGGATTCCCGATAGGCTAGAGGTTGAGCCAGGGTTTAACCGAGATACTATCAAGGCGCTACGGGCGAAAGGGCAAAATGTAGAAGAAACCTTCACGATGGGAAGTACCCAGTCTATTGTGATAAAAAACGGCTTTATTTATGGTGCATCTGACCCACGCCGTCCCAATGCGCTATCAAAAGGCTATTAAATACTATGTCCACTCAACGAGAAACAAGAGCCTTGTGTTATGCTTAAAAAACCGAGTAAATCAATACGGTACACAGTATGCGATTGAGACACATTGAAATTTTCCATGCCATTTACACTACGGGGTCTATCACCAGTGCGGCCAAGATGCTCTGTGTCTCACAGCCCTCCGTGAGTAAAGTACTCGCCCATGCAGAAGTGCAACTGGGCTTTCTTTTGTTTGAACGGGCGAAAGGGAAACTCATTCCCACCACAGAAGCCGATATGCTGTTTTCTGAAGTCGACAGTATTTATAAGCAGTTGTCGTCCATCAAGAAAAAAGCGGAAAACATCAAACGCAGTGAGAGTGGCCTGGTTGATATTGCCATTAGTCCTGCGCTAGGCTTCGAATTGATCCCCAACGCGATCGCCAAATTTCACGAGGTGCATCCGGATGTGCAATTTCGGATCAAGACCCTGCACAACGACGACGCGCTGCAAACTTTACTCGAACACCGATGTGACCTTGCAATACTCTTTTCTTCCCCCGAAATGCCTGGCGTTAACGAGATTGATTTAGGCGCGAGTGAAATGGTCATTATGTACCCAACAGAGGAATTTCCAGACTCACCTGAGGCAATGCCCATTGAAGCGCTTGCTGACCAAGAATTGATAGGAATATGGGAC
Source organism: Alteromonas sp. 5NS40-0096 (assembly GCF_057544385.1). Classification (NCBI taxonomy): domain Bacteria; kingdom Pseudomonadati; phylum Pseudomonadota; class Gammaproteobacteria; order Alteromonadales; family Alteromonadaceae; genus Alteromonas; species Alteromonas sp. 5NS40-0096. The sequence goes on along the minus strand of NZ_BAAJLQ010000002.1, from coordinate 88,810 downwards.
AGCGGACCTTTGGGAGAATTGATTTGGAATCGCATTGCCCATAGTGGCCTAGACGTATCGTCATCAACTCAAGTTGATACTTACTACATCGCTGCCAGCTTGGTAAGTAAGGGCATAGGTTGCTGCACTATCGATAGCCTGACAGCAAAAGCCAATCAGAAAGATAATGTCGGCTTGGCTTCCTTCGCCCCTCCCATTCCTATTCAGGTGAAAGGTTTGCATCTAGAAACACAACCCCTGCCTCGTATCTGTCGAGACTTTCTTGAACTGGTAAGGGCAGAAATCGAAGCAAATCGATAGTGGTAACCGCTCAAATGTCTTGTCTTAAGGTAATTGGGTTTGCTAGTCTGCGCGAAGGTTTTACTAAAAGACTTACTGCGCATGATGGACCCATTGCCCTATTTACAAGAGATCAGTTTCAAGGATGAACGCAGTAGAGCGCTGACACATTATCCGTTCTCAATCCCTGCCGTTAAACATCTACAAACACTTTCTGAAAAATCGCATAACTAGGAGAAAATATTGGGCGAACCAGATTATAGCAAGTACTCACTAACCGAATTACATCAAGCTTTAGACAGCATCGATAAAGAAGCGTATCCAGAACGCCTCAATGCGATACAGCACCGTATCGATAAACTCGAGTCTCAGCACGGTACAATCGACGCAGAAAAAACAACACAAAGCACCGAAAAAAAACCACTGGGACCAGTGGGTTTGGCATTCGTATTTGCTATGACGGCATTGTTTGTTTGGTTAAGTGTCAATGCTCTGCTTACAGGTGAAATTTCGGGTAAACGAGGCCATGTCTACACCTGGGAAGCAAGCCCTAACATGTTTTTGTTTATGCTCGGTGTGAATCTATTTGTCGTCGGCGTATTGATCAATGTCATTGTCAAAACAAGGCGACTGACACAGAAAGCAAAACAAGCCGAGCACGGTTCTTGATGGTATTGCTAGGGCGGTAAAGCAATACCATCAAAGCTTTTATCTAGGATTCTAGTTGGCTTTGGTATTGCTTCCGGTAGCGTTTCGTCAGTTTTGCACTTCTTAACTGGTCTTTGATCAACGCCAATAATGGCGAGGCATTTAACTTGGGTGATTTGCCTCGGCCAAGTCTTCGCAAGTCTTGTTTGACTAAACTCATTGTCGCCAAACCGGATAAGGTTTTATCTTTCCAGTTCACTACAGGAATATGGCCAACGACATCCGGTTGGACTTGCCATAAATTTGGCAAATCAGGTACCGATGCCAACGCACTGGCCATACCCACAAGCTCAACGCCACTGTCGATAACCTTGTTTGCCACACTCAAGCGGCGTACACCACCTGTTGTCATAATTGGCATCTTGGCATCACGCGCAATTTTCTCGGCAAATTCCAAAAAATAAGCTTCACGTGCGAGTGTGCGCCCATCAGCGGTTCTGCCCTGCATGGCTGGGGCTTCATAACTACCACCAGAGAGTTCGACAAAATCGACCTTTAACTCGCCTAACAGCGCAATCACTTGAGCCGCGTCGTCGATATCAAACCCGCCACGCTGAAAGTCGGCAGAGTTTAGCTTCACTGAAACGATAAATTCATCGCCACAGGCGAGACGAATTCCCTTCACTATGTCTAATAGGAGTTTAGCTCGACTATTGATGTCACCACCCCACTCATCGTCCCTTTTATTCGTTAAAGGGGAGAGAAACTGGGCAATGAGATAACCGTGAGCTGCGTGAACTTGAATACCATCAAATCCGGCTTTTTGAGCCTGTGTCGCTGTAGTAGTAAAGCGCGCTATGAGATCTTGAATCTCTTCATTCGTCATCGCTTTTGGTTGCCCAAACATGGCAGAGTGCTTACCCATATTCAGAGGGATATTTGAAGGTGAAAGTACTTTGCCCCCCATTTTTTTGAAAACTTGACGACCGGGATGGTTGATTTGCATGACGACAAGCGTGTCATTTTGCCGTGCCTTGGAAGCTAAAGTTTCGAAAGGCGCAAGATCCGTATCTTTTTCTAATACGACGCCACCGGGCCCTGTCATTGCCAGATGATCGACCATTACATTGCCCGTCAGAATCATGCCAACGCCACCTCGTGCCCAAGCGTCATAAAGATTGAACAACATCTGTCCAGGGACTTGGTGATTTTCCGCTAGGTTTTCTTCCATTGCCGCTTTCACTAAACGGTTTTTCACCGTTTTTCCGCTCGGCAATACAAAAGGTGTAAACGCTGATGAAGTATCCGACAGGTTTGACATAGAACACGCTCCAAGAAATAGATGCAATCACTATAACCTTAAAGTAAGCTTTAAGGTCAACATGCATTTTGGAGAAAGTGATGCGTATCGGTGAACTCGCCGAAAAGTCAGGCGTTAACGCCAGTACTATTCGGTTCTATGAAAAGTCTGGACTTATTCCCAAAGCCGAACGAAAAGCCAATGGGTATCGGGTTTATGATACAAGTGCGCTGGAACGCCTACAATTGATTCGCTTTAGCCAAAGTCTGGGTTTTACGCTCAACGAATTGCCAGGTCTTTTACACGCAGAAGCAGGTTTCGACCATGATTTGATCATGAGTCGGCTTAAACAAAAGCAAGCCGAGATTGACACCTTACTCGCTCAATTAACGAGAAAGAAAAGCAAAATGGCAGCATTAATTCATCAAATCGAAAATCACTGGGCTGATGGCGAGTGTATGCCAGTCGACGAACTGGCCTCGCTATTAGCAAACACTGACCACTAATGAAAAGGACATGTAATGAAAAAGCTCGTAGCAGCAATAGTCGCTCTTTCAACCTTAACGAGTTGCTCTGATAGCGAAGTTGGCGATGTTGGTTTGGGCTGGTTTACGCTAAAAGATATCTCAATTTCCAGCTTAGTCGACGAAGATATACCAGGTGTGACCTGCCATATTGCATCCATCGATGCAGATTTGAGCTTTTCCGATCCCAGTGACAGCTCGATAGCCTGTCGCCAAACCGGAGAAATCACGCCAGAGATGATCGCGAAAATCGATAAAAGCAAATCAGGTGAAGTGGTTTTTAAGCAATCTAAAAGTATCTTTTTTAAAACGATGAAGGTACGCAGAATCTACGATGCGAAAAATCAGACCTTGTTGTACCTGTCTTATACGACCAAGGAAACAGAGGGTAGCTTTAAGCATAGCCTATCAACCGTGCCACTGTGGGGAACCTCGGCTTATATTGCACCAACAGCGACGTCAAACTAACACCGCGAGTTTCACTTGCCTAGGTGTTGCAGGATTTCGAGCGCCTAGGCTTGAACTGACCCACCCTCGCGGTGTGAATGTTATCTGCGATAGACCTTGTTCATTGACCAATCTGGCAAGTGCAAAAGTAAGGAACTGAGCCTGATTTGGTCTAGTTATAGCCCAGATTGAAGCACTTATACTCACTAGAAAACAACTTTACTTGATTGTCTAGCTTGCGGTAATTGGAAATAGGATTTGCCGGTTTCGGCCGATCCGCTTGGGTGTTTTTCTGCTTCGCTGATTGTGGTTTCGTCATGACTTTGCCCTCTTAGTAATGTTTCTAACCTACCAAAATCGGCTGTCAAAATAACATTCTCAAAATTACACAACACATAGCCAAATTGAATGATTGCCCCATGCGTTTTAATGCTTCGCCTCACAACAAAAGGAATGACCAAATTTCATCAACAAGGGTTACTATCTAATTGGCCGCGAATGTTTAATCGCTATACCACATCAAGCGCTATAGTGAGCATTTAGACACCCAAACAACTAAAGTGAGATTGACTAAGGATTTTAAAATGCCTGCACCCCTACTGTACCCGCAAACCAACCCAAAGCTGGCTGAACAGCTCAGTATTGAGAAAGCACAGGGCATTTACGTTTATGATAATAAAGGCAAAGCATACCTAGAAGGTTTATCTGGATTATGGTCAGCTTCACTTGGCTATGGTAATCAAGAACTGATAGAGGCCGCGACGACTCAGTTGGAAAAGCTCTCTTTCGCGCCGCTGTTTGGCGGTCGAACCCATGAGCCTGCCATGGCATTGTCCGAGCGTTTAGCCGATATGGTTCCTATCGACAATGCCAAAGTATTTTTTGGTAATAGCGGCAGTGATGCCAACGATACCCTGCTGAAAATTTTGCGATACTACAATCACGTTGAAGGTCGCCCAAACAAGAAAAAAGTCATCTCGCGCCAGCGTGGCTACCATGGTGTAACGCTATCCAGTAGCTGCTTAACCGGGCTACCCGCACTACACAGTAATTTTGATCTGCCAATCGATGAGCTTGGTATTTTGCACACGGATTGCCCGCACTACTATCGCAATAGTCTGCCTGGAGAGAGTGAAGAGGCATTTTGTGATAGGTTGATTCGCAACGTCGAACAGCTAATCGCAAAAGAAGGGGCAGAGACGATCGCTGCGTTTATCGCTGAACCCGTCAATGGCGCCGGAGGTGTAGTTGTTCCGCCAAATGGCTATTTTGCCAAGCTCCAAACGCTGTTGCAGAAGAACGATATCATGTTAATCGCCGATGAGGTCATCACTGGCTTCGGTCGAACAGGCCAGGCGTTTGGCTCTAATACTTTCGACATAAAACCCGACATGATGACATTAGCCAAGGCAATGTCTGCGTCTTATTTGCCAATCAGCGCTTCGGTTATTTCTGATGAGATATACCAAGCCCTAGTCGATCCCGCGGATAAAGTCGGCGTATTTGGTCATGGTTATACTTATTCAGGTCATCCGGTTTGTGCCGCCGTTGCTTTGAAAACACTTGAGATATATCAAAGAGATAACCTTTTCGACTATGCTCGAACGGCTGGTGATTACATGCAAAGTAAACTACGTCCACTCGGTTCTATGAATTGTGTGGGAGAGGTAAGAGGCGTAGGCATGATAGCGGCCCTTGAAATAGTCTCAGATAAAGCGCAAAAAACAGCAGATGCTGCACTGACTGGGAAAATCGTAAATCAATGCTTGGAAAATGGGCTAATCGTTCGTCAAATATATGGCAACACCATCGCCATTTGCCCTCCTCTAATCATTACCCATGAACAAATAGATGAGTTGGTGGATAAGCTATCGCGCGCCATCGCTGCGTTTTGTTTATAGACATTGCATGGGACATCTCATCCCAGTGACTGCATTGAGTTAAAGGGAAGCGCGACTTCCCTTTTTTATTGGTGCACCTCGCAAAGAGAGAATTTATACACTTGAAAAATATAGTATTTTTTAGCCCATAACCTAAGGTTATTGTTTGTTTTACTCTTCGAATTTCTTCTATTTTTGTTAAACCGTTACAGTATTCAATATAGAGCAAAGAGCCTATTTGCAGTATTTGGATATCGCGACGTTTCAGGCGATACGTTATGGAGTCACAGGAAATGAATAATATTGGCGAGCATCGCACCAGTAACGGAAAACTCAACGCATTACGCAAAGCAGTTGCCTTAGACTGGCTCAACGATGAGTTACCACTGGCGGGCTTTATCGATATTGAAGGCGTCAAGCAAACCATTTCACAACTCAAAGCCAGTTTCCCAAGTCATTTCCACCATCATTTCGCTGTCAAGGCGAACAGTATTCACGGTGTTCTCAAACTGCTTTGTGAGCAAGGTATCGGCGCGGAAGTCGCAAGCCCCGGCGAATTGGCGCAAGCACTAAAAGCAGGTTTCGCTAAAACAGATATTGTGTTTGATGAACCAGCCAAGTCATTCAAGGTTATCGAACAAGCGATTACATCAGGCGTTAACCTCAACATAGATAACTTCCAAGAGTTTGATTTAGTTTGTGACTTGGTCAACAAACACAAGCCCGATGGCAACTTTGGGTTTCGAATCAATCCGCAAATTGGCGCGGGCTCCATTGAAGCAATGAGTACAGCAACAAAGACCTCAAAGTTTGGTGTGCCATTGGCCGATCCTGGCGTGCGAGAAAAAATCATTAGTGCATACAAAGCGCACCCTTGGCTTAACGCTATTCACTCACATGTCGGTTCACAAGGTTGCCCATTACCCTTAATGGCAAAAGGCATTGAAGAGGTGGTCAACCTTGTCGAAGAAATCAACGATCAAATTGGCCATCAGCAGGTTAAACACATCAATATTGGTGGCGGTTTAACCGTTAACTTTAAAGGTGAAGAAGTCACACCAACATTCAAAGCGTATTCTGATGTACTTGCCGAGCGCGTCCCTGCATTGTTCTCGGGAAAATATCGGATTATCACGGAATTTGGTCGAACCATCATGGCAAAAAACGGCTTCTTCGCGGCAAAAGTTGAGTATGCCAAAATCAGTGGTGGCAGGCGTATAGCGATAACCCATGGTGGTTCACAAATCGCCGCTCGCACCACATTTATGCCGGACGCATGGCCATTGCGAATTACGGCTCATGATGCATCGGGTGATATCAAAAACAGTCGTCCTGTTATGCAAGACATTGCTGGGCCGTGTTGTTTTGCCGGAGATCTGCTCGCCAGTGAACGCATGCTGCCTGAACTTGCCCGACACGACCTGATTATGGTCCATGAAACGGGCGCCTATTATTTTTCTAATCCGTTTTACTACAATAGTTTGCCTGCTCCTCCGGTCTATGGTTTTGAGCGCGAAGGAGACTCGACCGTGCTCACTGTCATTCGCGAAGGGCAAACTATTGAACAAATGATGTCAGTAATAGGTTAACCTTAGCGTTAATTAAAACAATAACAAAGCTGGAGTTGCGCTAATGAAATCAATGAAATCACCTGCGCTTTTGGTTTTCATATTTGGTCTGGTGGCAGCGCTCTATCTCGGGCAATATCATGCAAAAACGTGGATTGAACAATCGCAAACACTGCCTGTTCTCACTGACGAGCTAGGTCTGGATTACATTTCGAAGGACGGCGAAAAGGTCGCCGTGGATTCCCTTCCCGCTTATTCTGCATCCCCGTTGAATCAACAAGCGCTAGACAAAATCACTGACACCCCTCAGATCGCCCAACAATGGGTTCGCGATGGCGATGAAGTGAAATTACTTAAGCCGGGGTTCCACTATGGTTTTTGGTCTTTGTTACCGGCGTTTATCACGATATTGCTCTGTGTTGTAACCCGAGAGCCACTCATTTCTTTGCTGTCTGGAGTGATCATCGGCGCATTGCTGATGACCGAATACAACATTATCGATAATGTATTGGTCAGTAACTTAGCCTCTCCGAGCGCTGCAGGTATCCTTGTGCTGTATCTTTGGTTGCTTGGCGGATTGCTTGGCCTGTGGTCGAAAACAGGAGCCGCAAGTGCGTTTGCTCAATACATGGCAACACATTATGTAAAAGGCCCAAAATCAGCCAAATTAGTGGCATGGTTTTTAGGCGTATTGTTCTTCCAAGGCGGCACAATGAGCACGGTTTTAGTCGGAACAACTGTACGCCCTCTCGCCGACAAAGCCAAAGTCAGCCACGAGGAAATGAGTTATATCGTGGATTCGACCTCATCGCCTATTGCTTCAGTGCTGGCCTTTAACGCATGGCCTGCTTACATCCAAGCATTGATTTTTGTCCCTGGTGTGACGTTTTTGGCGACGGAAGCTGACCGTCTGAGTTTCTTCTTTCAGAGTGTACCACTGAGTTTTTACGGCATTCTGGCAGTCATAGGGACTTTGCTACTCAGCTTAGATATTACGAAGTTTTCTGGCCGACGTATTCGAGAAGCACGTCAACGCGCTATCAATACTGGCGAGCTCGACGGGCCAAACGCTATGCCGCTCAGTGCCAAAGAGTTGCGAGAGACTGATGTACCTGAGAATTACACACCCCACGTGCTTGAATTTGTTTTGCCCTTGGTAACACTCATCTCTACAGCGGTGTTAACGTTTGTGTTTATGGGCACACCTAAAGTCACCTGGGCATTTGGTCTTGCTCTGGCTATGTCATTTTTTATCGCGTTGTTCAAAGGCATGTCATTATCAAATTTAGTAGAAGGATTTGGCAATGGTCTGAAAGGCGTGGTATTCGCTTCCGTGATTTTAATGCTAGCCGTCACCATAGGGGCAATCAGCAAGGAAATAGGTGGAGGTTTATATCTCGTCTCATTATTGGGAGAAAGCGTGCCATTTTGGCTGTTACCAGTTTTACTGCAAATCATGACTATGGTTATCGCGTTTTCTACGGGAACCAGTTGGGGCACCTACGCCATCGCTTTTCCATTGGCCATGCCGTTGGCTTGGGCAATTGCTCAGTCTCAAGGATTAGCCAGTCCAGAATTGTTCATGATGGTTTGTTTTGCGACTATCTTAAATGGCAGCGTTTATGGCGACCAGTGTTCGCCCATATCCGATACCACAATTTTGAGTTCGATGACGACGGGTTGTGACCTCATGGATCACGTGAAGTCGCAGATTGTACCTGCAACTTTTGCTGCGGTTACGGCGGCCATATTGTGGACTTTGACCGTCCTCTTGTTTGTATAGAGAGCATGCTGCAAAAAGTTGGTGCTGGTACAAACCAGCACCGATAATCACCCGCTTTTTATTATGGCACGGGCCGGCCTTAAAGTTACCGCCTCACAGCGTAATGGTCGTTGTGTCAGCCGTTTTACTCGTTCTGAACTTTATTTCGGTTAATTTCACATCGGTGATTTTTGCGCCATCTAGTAGACCTACCGTTTCACTACTGAAAGTTTCCGTGGCATAGCCTTCAAGAGTAATGCAACCAACCTGCCCTTTCTTTTTAGGGCCATCATTGGTTGAGTAGTACTTATCTCCAATACCGACACAATAAAACGTATCACCGGAGTGATTGGTGACTCTCCACTGACCTCGTGGTAGGTATTTTTTAGAAAAGTACGTTCGGTATTGAATCGTCAAGATCGCTCGATTCTCACGCTTAATCGTCTTTTCATCTTGCCATTCAGACCAATCTCCAGACACAGCAGGTTTTACGAAGGCGAAGAAAACAAAGGGAACCCAAAACAACATTTTCACATTCATCATGATCTCCTTTTTACCTTTGACGCATTTCTAACGAAAAGAGTGAGTAATACTAGAAGTAATAAAATAGAAGAAGGCTCAGATACCTTGCTGACTCTCACCAATGCAGTACTGCCATTGCTAAAGAACTGAGAGGTCGTTTCATTGATCCATCTAACCTGACCATCATCTAAGCGGCAAGTCGTGGAGCAAACTGTTCCCATACTAAAATCAGCGGCATTGATCAAACCATTGCCATTCAAGTCAGAACCAAAAAGTACTCTCGCAAAACTTCCAGTAATGCCAAGACTATTGTAATAAGCCGTGAGAGAGCTATTTATATTCGTTGGTCCAAATAGCTCTACAATTTGAATTATGGGGTCGGCAAAAAAATCGTTTACGTCGCCTGGGGTGTAATAAATTCGTTGAAATGCGGTTTCGCTACTACTGAAAGAAGTAACAGAATCTGTAGTAACAAAACTAGCATTAGCCCCAAAATTAAATGCATTGAGAAGAGCTGCCATTTCGTCATTGGAAGCGAGCCGCCAGCCACCACCATCGTAACTATTAGCAACACTAGAAACAGCATCAGCTAGAGGAACACCATCGAGCACATCCCACTGTAACCATTCCAGCCCTGTTGCATCGTTTGTGACTATGTTAGTGGCTTCATTTAGGGTGTAGCCGTTATATGAAATAATTCCGGCATGAGTAAATTGACTACAGATCAGTAGTAAGACGACAATTAACGGCTTCGACATGGTACATTCCCTTGTTTTGTGTTCTTTCTTTAAAAGTTAGTTTTAACCTCTGTTAGCGCAGCGCACTAACACTTAAAAACTATATATAAACAAGAGAGTAGTAGGTTTAAATTGTTGTGAAATGTTTTGAAAGATTTTGAATCAACACGATATTGAAGGTATTTACTGCGACTTATCACCTTCGACAATAAAGGTATCAACATAGTCGTACAATGATAAGGACTCCACCGCAACTGCCTGCCCCCCCAAAGATTTTATTTCTTCAACCAATTCAGGTGTAGAGTGCCAAGTGTAAAGTATGAAGGGAGTTTGGTTATTCATCGCCCGTATCTTTTCGAGTAAATGAATACCGGCCAGCTTGTCGTCATGACGGCCCATATCAGAAATAACTAACTGGTATTGATACAGTGACAATAAGCGCAATGCTTCTTCCGTCGATTCGACAGAATAGACCGCTATTTTGTTGGATTCAAAATGCGCTCGTTCTTTTTCATTATTAATAGGATTGTCATCGACCCACAAAATTCGGTAGTTCGCCCCCACTGGCTCCTGTGTAATAAGTGTATGAGTCTCTCGCTCAATGTTGGTCGCCAACAATAATAGCAACAGGAGAGAGCCTACCAATAAGAGTGCCACCGTCGTTTTTCTAGTTAACGGGTTTGCGATTGTTGGGGAGGTTGAAGGCGTGGGTTCGCTAGTTTGTTCCAGCTGTTTAGCCAATTCAACGGCAAGTCGATAGCCTTTGCCGTGCACTGTTTGCAATAGAGGGCCATTATAGCCTGCCGTTTTGAATATCTTGCGGGTGTCTGAGATCAACTTGGACAACGACCAGTCGCTGACGACGGTATCGGGCCACGCGGCTTTGAGTAATTGTTGTTTCGTACACGTATTGGGATAGGCGTTGATCAATTGCTCAAAAATGACAAATGCCCTATCGTCTATATCGACCAATGTTCCCTGTACCATCAACTGACGGTTAGTAAAGTCGAGGCTAAACTCTTGAAAATCCCTAAACAAGATGAGGTCCTACGCAACTATCATTTAACAAATTCAAATCGCTGCAACATCATACAGCAACATTCAACACGCACTAGCGTAGAACAATTTGTTTGTTTTTGAAACTCGATGAGACTAACTGCATTGAGCCGTCCAAAAAGCAATAACGGTTAGGTTACTGCTTTTGAGACGCTCATTTTGGGCACAATGCCGTGTCCCCCTGTGTCGTTATAAACGAGTCTAGAGCTGTTCTTCGGCAAATTCAGCCAGACGGCTTCTGACCACACCGTCCAAATTAATCGTTGCGCTGCCCGAAAAGTTTTTAAACTTCTCGACTAGGTAGGTCAATCCAGACGTAACGGCGCTCAAGTAATTGCTATCTATTTGCGCTAAGTTACCGCCACAGATTAGCTTAGTGCCCTCGCCACAGCGGGTAATAATGGTCTTTAGCTGAGAGGCCGTTAAGTTCTGCGACTCATCCAAGATAACGATGGAATTTTGAATGCTCCTGCCGCGCATAAAGTTAACTGACTTGAACTGAATATTGGCTTTTTCCATGATGTAGTTCATCGAACCTTTGACGTTCTCATCGTGTTTGTGAAGCACTTCTAAAGAGTCTGTTATTGCCGCTAACCAAGGTGCCATTTTTTCCTCTTCTGTACCAGGTAAGAAACCAATAGACTCGGCGATCTCGGGCGTGCTACGAGTTACGATGATCTTGTCATACATGTTCTTCTCTACCACCATCTCGAGCGCTGCCGCTAAGGCCAACAAAGTTTTACCGCTACCGGCGGGGCCTGTCAGAACGACTAAATCAATATGGGGGTCGAGTAACGCGTGTAACGCCATGGCTTGGCCAATGTTTTTCGGGGAAATTCCCCAAGCATGCCGTCCCATTAACCGTTCATAGCCCAGATCTAAGACTTCGAGCTCATCTGAGGTAATGGATTCGACGAGACCCGCAAAATGCCCTGTATCATCAACTAAAAACTCGTTTACATAGGCTTCTGGCAGCATCGATTTAGGAATCGTGTGTATGGTGTCGCGTCCTTCCGTTCGACTATCGACTGATTTCACTTTTTCCCAAAAATCACCTTCAAACTGGTGATAGCCTTTGGACAAGTATTTTATATCACTGACGAGTTGGTCAGTTCGGTAATCTTCGACATTATCTAGCCCCGCGCCTTTTGCTTTAAGCCGCATATTAAGGTCTTTAGTGACCAATACGACTTGTTGTGGTGCATGGGACGCCTGCAACATCAGTGCGACATTTATGATTCGATTGTCATTTTCGTTACTGGTGAAGACTTGTTGCGATTCAGCCATATTCAAATCGGCGTAAATCGAAAGCTCGCCCGAAGGTGCCGCGTCGCCCGCACCAAGCCCCTTCATTGAGACCCCTGCGATCAATTCTTCGGGTTTAGCATCGTGTAATAGGTCTTCCATTGAACGAATAGAAACACGGGCATCTCGGGCGACGTCCTTTTTACTGTCCTTGATATAGTCGAGTTCTTCGAGCACCGTCATAGGAACAACAACGTCGTGTTCTTTGAAAGAAGTAAAAGCTAGCGGTTCGTGTAACAGGATGTTGGTATCTAATACGTAGATTTTGATATCTGGGGATTTTTTTCGTGGCATCCGTCGCTCCGTAGGTCATAACTAAGCGCGCTTAACTGCTGCGTGCGTTAAAGCGTCTCGCGTCGGGAGCGAATGCAAGTTGAATCGAACCACTCACTCCGTGTCGCGTCGACTCACATACTCACCATAATCCACTTTCGTGACATTTACACTTAATTTTCACGTTAATTTGTAAATTAAATTGAATTGCTATTGTGACCGCAGGAGGCCCGCGATTTATGCTACACTTTGTTGATACCACCCACTTGTTGCAGGTAGTGTAGAAGATGAAAAAAATCGACTTTTCTGCCTACTTTTGCGCGCTTCATTTTGCGTCTTCATCACTTCACCAGTACAATACGCGCCCGATTGAATTAAGTAGATATTATGAGCTCAAACAACGTCTTTTCCGTAGGCCAACGCTGGCTGAGTAATACCGAATCCGAACTGGGTTTAGGTGCCGTTATCAGTGTCGATTTTCGCGCTGTAGAAATGCTGTATCCCGCTACAGGCGAGAGCCGTATTTACACAAAAGACAACGCCCCTCTAACTCGCTTAGCATTCGAGGTTGGCGATACGGTCAAAAGTCAGGATGGCTGGGAGCTTACCATCACTGAAGTCGAAGACCACAATGATGTTCTGATATACCTCGGATTTCGAGAAGACACCAAAGAGCAAGTGCGTCTGCCAGAAACGTTTTTAGACCACCACATCAAACTCAATCAACCGGAAAAGCGGTTGTTCAACGGCCAACTCGATGCGCCTAAATGGTTCGATTTGCGCCTTGCTTCGACCCAATATTTACATCAACGCGCAAAGTCTTCGACAATTGGCTTAACGGGAGCCCGAATCGAACTGATTCCCCATCAGATACACATTGCCTCCGAAGTGGGTCAACGCCATGCTCCAAGAGTATTACTTGCTGACGAGGTGGGGTTGGGTAAAACCATTGAAGCCGCATTGATCATCCACCAGCAAATCATGACGGGAAAGGCATCTAGGGTTTTGATCGTTGTACCTAACTCCTTGGTCCACCAATGGTTGGTAGAAATGTTACGCCGTGTCAATTTGGCCTTTTCTATATTCGACGAAGACCGATGCGAGGCATTGACCGAAGAGTTAGACAACCCATTTGACAATGATCAGCTGGTACTGTGTAGCTTGGATTTTTTACGCGACAATCCAGAACGCCAAGCCCAAGTATTAGATACCAGTTGGGATCTGTTAGTGGTCGATGAAGCGCACCATTTAGCTTGGTCCAAAGACGTGCCGTCGCAAGAATACCTGTTAGTAGAACAGCTCGCGCAGCATATTCCCGCAGTGCTGTTGTTAACGGCAACACCAGACCAATTGGGCCATGAGAGCCATTTTGCCCGACTTCGCCTTCTCGATCCGGCTCGCTTCCATGATTACCACTCGTTTATTGCAGAAGAAAACCAGTATAGCGCCCTTGCAGAGGCAGTAAGTCCACTGTTAGAAGACGAACCTCTGACGCTCGAGCAAAAGGCAAGGTTAGTCGAGTTAGCGCCTGAAATCATGGCACATCACGAAGTATTAGACACACCAGAACAACGTGAACCTTTGTTAAAGCAACTTATCGACTGCCATGGTACAGGTCGAATTTTATTTCGAAATCGCAGAGCGGGAATAGAAGGCTTCCCTGAACGAATTTTACATAACTACACATTGCCCTTACCTGATGCCTATCAACCGATGACGACAGGAAGCGACCTTACATTAGCACTCTACCCCGAGCGCGATGCGTCACTCGTGGACAGCTGGACGGACATTGATCCCAGAGTAGAGTGGTTACTTGAGTTTTTACCTCAAGTGAAGCCAGCGAAAGTCCTATTGATATGTGCCAGCGATGTCACCGTCCAGCAGTTGTCTGAAGCGATACGGGTGAAATCAGGGATCCGTCATGCGGTATTCCACAAAGGCATGAGTATTGTCGAACGCGATAAAGCCGCTCACTATTTTGCGCAAGAGGAAGACGGTGCACAGATACTCTTGTGTAGTGAGATTGGTAGTGAAGGCCGTAACTTCCAGTTTGCCAAGCATCTCGTATTGTTTGATTTACCGCTAACGCCTGATCTTCTCGAACAACGTATTGGACGCCTAGACCGTATCGGGCAGAAAAATGACGTGAATATCCATGTGCCTGTATTTGAAAGTACGGCTCAGAACGTATTGTCACAGTGGTATACCCATGGATTGAACGCCTTTGATGAAACCTGCCCAACAGGTTCGGCAGTATTCGATGCATTGAAAACTGACCTTATCGGTGCGTTGTTGCACCCGAGTGACCAAAGCTTAACTGACAACCTGATAGCACAGAGTAAAACCCTTAACGACAACCTGAAGCAACAATTGGAAGAAGGCCGCGATAGACTGTTGGAACTCAATGCGTCAGGCTCAGGTAAAGTCGACACATTACTCGAAGATATTGTTGAGCTTGATTCAAACATTGACTTGCAGCGCTTTATGGGCCGACTGCTTGATGCCCTTGGTGTACAGCAAGAAGAAAAGGGTAATGATTGCTTTATCCTCAAGCCTACCGAACGCATGGTTAGCCATCTCCCGGGGCTTGACCCCGAAGGTATGACAGTCACTTACCGCCGCCGCGTTGCGACCACCTTGGAGCACGTGCATTTCTTAAGCTGGGATCACCCGCTTGTGCACAATGCGATGGATATGGTGCTTACTGATACTCACGGCAGGGCTAGTGTCGGCTTTATCGCGGATAAAACTCTGCCTAAAGGCGCTTATTGGCTGGAAGCCATTTATGTTTTGGCGGCCAAAGCCCCCTCGGCATTGCAACTTTCACGGTTCTTACCCTCGACTCCTATCCGACTGTGTTTGGACGCGCAAGGGAATCCTGTGGAGCTGGATTTTGATGTAACCAAAGGCCCGGGCAAAAAGATTAGTCACCAACTCGCACAAGCATTGCAACAGCCCATTGCATTGCATTTAGAAAAAGCACAACGCCTTGCGCACAGTAAAGCCAATGAAATTCTGAGTGAAGCCTTGTCATCCATGCACGGTGCACTTGGCGCAGAATGTCAACGCTTACGCGATTTGCAGGCACAAAACCCGGCGGTTCGCGACGAGGAAATCGAGTTCATCGAGTTGCAAATGAAGGCCTTAGATAAAGTACTACAGGAAGCAGATATTCAGCTTGATGCCTTGCGAATTGTGGTAAACAACCCCTAATGGCAAATCCACCGTTCGTTTATTCGCCACCACAATCGCCTTTTCTCGACATCGTTTATTACGACAACGATATTATTGTGGCGAATAAGCCCAGCGGGTTATTGACGGTGCCAGGAAAAGATCCTGCGCACCGCGACTCGCTTATCACCAGAATTAATCTCGTTTGGCCTACGGCTAAAATCGTACACCGCCTCGACATGGCGACGTCGGGTATCATTATTCTGGCGATGAATAAAGATAGCCACAGGCACCTATCTCGCCAATTTGAGACCCGAAAAACCAAAAAACGCTATTTCGCTCGTGTTTTCGGCACACTTGCTCAAACGTCTGGAGAAATTAATCTGCCTTTGATTTGCGATTGGCCAAATCGCCCCAAACAGATGGTCGATTTCGACAACGGCAAACCCGCGCAAACGCATTATTCCTTGGTTCAACAGGCACCTGATTGGGCGTTAGTTAAGCTCTTGCCAGTCACGGGGCGCTCACATCAATTACGGGTTCATATGCTGTCTCTTGGCCACCCTATTTTGGGCGACCGTCTTTACGCTTCAGCGCAAGCCCTAACGATGGCCGACCGGTTGCAGTTGCACGCACAATGCCTCGGTATCTTTCATCCAGTGACAAATGAATGGCATAACTTTTCGGCACCCTTGCCCTTTGACAATTGCGCACCTCTCAATGATGAGTCACTAGTCGCACTGTAATCCGCCAACACGTTACAGCGCTAAATGTTTTACAGCATGTGTCGATAACCTGACTATTCCTATGACATAAAATCGAGGCGATGTGGCTTTTTTTGGTCTAGCAAAACGCAATATTTCTAGTTTGCTGATACTGTGTTTAGCACTCGTGCTTTGCTCTATGCCTACACTCGCCCAGGTCCAAGACGACTACCTTCGCTACATGCCAGAAAACCAATACAGTACATTGCTGGTTGGCGAGACGTCGGTCCCCATATTTGATAGTGAGCCAACCACACCACTCTCTAAAGGTGCGGTCATCATCCTAGTCTCGACGGGTCAATATGGTTTGAATTTTTCCGAAGGACAACAACTTGCCACCATGCTCAATTCTTGGGGGTGGTACACCACGGTAGTACCCTATGCCTTGGCGGTAGATAGCTCGGAAGACATGGTTAAATCGATGGAAGGTGGCTCGGCGCCTATTGACAGTATGTTGCATCCCTCCGTCGATTATCAATCGACGCAAACGCAAATGATGCAGCTGATTGCCGCGCTCTACAACCACACATCCAACCACCAAGGCTTCAAAATTATTGTCAGTCACGGTATGCATGCGGCGCATATTTTAGCCCTGACGGCAGAAGGACAAATCGCACCGCCGGATAGTTTGGTCACCATTTCGCCATATTGGCCAGAGCGGATGCACAACCAAAAAGTCACAGATAATGTTGCCATGACTACCAGCCCATTGTTGGACATTGGCGCGCCTCAGTCTAACAACTGGGATGCGATGACGTTATCTGACCGAAGACACAAAGCAATACGCCAACTCAAAATGCACTACAGGCAAAAGGTGATTAATGGCAGCCGAGTAGCATCCTCTGGCCAACCGGACGCCCTCTCCCCGCATGTCGCTTGGCTGAGTAAGGAGATTCAAGGCTGGCTCACCCACATGGGTTGGTAACCTTCTGATTTTGTTCTTTATTGGCACAATGAGTTGACCGTCTGGACAAAGCTACTATCTACGCCTATGATTTACACATGCCCACTATAGTCCGACGAAAAAGCCCGTGTTTCCTTACACCTGCTTTTTGGTTTTGTCGCATTATTGCGTATGTGGAAGGAAAATCACACGAGGGTGGCTATACTTTTGTGAAGAACTCATTGGCGACCGCAATCCGTGCTAGTAAAACCGTTCATAGACAATAAAGCGAAACAGTTGTGCTTTTATCTTCGAGCATATTGGCTGGGCGAGATCCCCTATGGCGAAATCGAATTGTTTTTCTGGGACACCCTCGAAGAGTGGTGTCAGGTCACCGATAAATTCGAACACCCCTATTCCCAAAAAGAACGAGTATTTTGGCATCTATTGCACCAAGCCCATTTCTGGTCTGAAGACAAACTGAAGTACGATCAGTATTTAGTTGAGGAATTGACGAATTGTGTTGCCTTCTTGGAAGGTAAAGGCATGTGCCCATTCGATTGTATTGGTATTCGCCCTTAGGTCATTTCATCTCGCTATCCCACGTTGGCGAGATACCTGGTACAAGTCATTAAGCAGTGTTTTGTCGGTTGTTGCATCCCCTTTCAATTCATGATCAAATGGCCAAGCCTTTCATTTGGAAACTAGTTATCTGTGACCCAACTTCTTACGGTTTTTAAAGACCGACGCTTAGTCAGTGTTTTTTTCTTTGGTATTGCCAGCGGCTTTCCTTGGTTAATGATAGGTTCCATCATGACCGCTTGGCTTGCCGATGAATCACTCTCTCGTTCAACCATTGGCTTGTTCGGGGCGGTTTTTGCTGTTTATTCAATTAACTTTTTATGGTCTCCTCTTGTTGACCGTATCAAGTTACCTTATCTCGGTCAGCGCCGTGGTTGGATTATCACAATGCAAAGCATCATCGCCATTGCCTGTGTGTTCATGTCGACATTGGACGCGCAACAGAGCCTTTACACCATGGCTTTTATTGGCGTTATTATCGGGCTGGCTTCCGCTACACAAGATATCGCCATCGATGCGTTTCGTATCGATGTGATTGACGAGAATGAAAAAGATAAGCTGTCCGCGGCGTCTTCGGTAGCGACTGCGGGTTGGTGGACAGGGTATGGTGGTTTAGGTGCCATTCCCTTCTTTTTGGTCGATTTCACTCAACTACAATGGCCCGATATCTACTTGTTTATGGCCGCTGGAATGGGTTTACTGATGATGGCAACCTTATGGTCGAAAGAGCCAGTCGTCAATCGAGCTGAAACTTTGCAAGCTGCCGCTCAACGTTACGAACATTCCACGGGGCAACAAAACGCCTTGCTCACATGGTTACTGGTGACGCTTGTTGAACCATTTCGCGAATTCTTTACCCGCAATGGTGTGCAATTCGCGCTATCTATTCTGTTATTCATTTTCTTGTTCAAAATTGGCGAAGCCTTTTTGGGCAAAATGAGTCTCGTTTTTTACAAGGAGATTGGCTTCAGTAATGCAGAGATAGGCAGCCTATCCAAACTATTGAACTGGGGCGTGACCATCATTTTCTCCATTATTGGTGGCATGGTGAATATCAAATACGGTATTTATCGCGGTCTCATGATTGCGGGAATTGCAATGGCAGCCAGCAATTTGATGTTCAGCGTTATTGCTTTAGTCGGCCCTAATCCTTGGCTTTTCGCGGCAACGGTAATTGTTGATGGCTTCACAGCGTCTTGGAGCACGGTCGCGATGGTGGCATTTATCTCACTGATGTGTAACAAAACATTCAGTGCCACACAATACGCCTTAATGGCATCATTGAGCGTCGCAGGACGAACCGTACTGGCGTCAACCAGCGGCTTTTTAGTCGACGGTTTGAATGGCAATTGGTCGCTGTTTTTTTTACTCACCGCCTTAATGGTCATCCCCAGCCTGCTATTTTTGCGAGCGCTAAAAGGTAAAATCACTGAACAAGAGCAAAATAGCGTGTAAATACAAGCTATTTGTCGATTTCGTACCATTACCACTTTGACAAACAAAGCTGCCCCCTTCTATCTTCAATAGACAGGGATCAAAAAGTGGGAAAAGCGTGGATAGCGAAAGGTTACAGGGGATGTTCACCAAGACATATGTCTCGGCACTGGCAGGCATCGCATTGTTGATCGCTATTGCTTTTTCCTATTCGCTATTCATACACCAAGAACAAACCTTATCACCCAGTATTATTAACAAATCGGGTATGCAGCGCATGCTATCCCAACGCATTGCATTGCTTTACGAATTGTTAGTGAGCAGCAACCGCCTAACCAACGAACAACGTCAGTCTATCCAAAGAGAATTGCGATTCCGCGCCCAAGAATTTTTAATCAATCACGAAATGATCACTGGCTCTCAACCGATAGAAGGTGAAATTCATTCACTATCGCCAGCACTCAGCGACTACTACTTTGGCGCGGATAACCCACTGGACACTCGAGTTCGTGCCTATGCAACTGACGCTTTGCTCGTATCTGATATGACACCATTGGAATTGGCCAACCAAGAGCGCAAAAGCGTGTCAGAGATCACAACGATCCTCAACCAACTCGATACTGCCGTAAGAATGTTCGAAGATGAACTTAATGCCAGTATCGAATCGCAAAAACGGGCTGACATCTTCTTTTGGACATTGATTAACGTATGCCTAGTGTTGTTGGGCATTGCCTTATTTAGGCCACTCGCTCGCCGCTTGTTTTATACAGAGGAAGAAGTAGTAGATGACTCTCCTCTTGGCAAAGAGCGCCTGCGGAAAATTCGTGCGAGACAAATTCGCTCAGAATACGTTGCCAAGTTGAGTCATGAATTCCGCACACCCATGAATGCCATTATTGGTACCCTTGAATTGTTACCCAATCTACAAGAAAAACAGTCCTTACTGACCAAGCGGGCAGAGCGCGCTTGTTATCAGATGCTTCGATTGACCGATAATTTGCTAGACATACTCGATGAGGAACAACACCACCAGCCCCCGCCACGTGTGCCTTTTGACTTAATCAGGTTACTCGACGATACCATTTCACCCATGTCAGCCGTAGCGAGAGATAAAAGTTTAGATTTGTATGTTAGCTGCAAAAGAACGCTCCCCCATTACGTCGAGGGCTATCCCAGTGCGATAGCAAAAGCGATTGAAAATGTGCTTGATAACGCCGTAAAGTTCACCGCAAAAGGCGAAATCAGCGTCAGTGTAGACATCAGTGTAGAGGACAAGCGTTTACTACTCAGCATTGATGTGACTGACAGTGGCATTGGCATGCGCCCAAGCGATGTCTCGATCATTTTCGAACGCTTTACCCAAGTGTACATAGGTCCGAAATATCGTTATTCCGGGGCAGGTGTAGGCCTTGCCGTGGCCAAAGAGCAGTTATCTGTGATTGGCGGCACAATCACAGCGGTCAGTGACCTCGGCGCGGGCTCGACCTTTTCTATCAAGGTACCTGTTTATCCATCGGCTATTTCAACTATTGATCAACACGCACCGCCGCAGGGCAAGTTCGCAGTAATCGATGATATTGAAATTAGCCGTCTACACCTGCAAAACTTGATCAAAACCGAGGGCTTTTCAGTCGATATCTACAAATCTGCCGCTGAATTCTTAAGCAAGAAAGACGCGATTACAGATTACCTCGGTATTTTCACCGACTACTTCATGCCGGGAATAGACGGTGTTGAATTGGCTGAGGCGGTATCGGCAATGTACGGTACAAAAGCCCCCCCGGTAGTTCTGCTGTCTGCCACACCCGATATCGCAAACATCGTTGCACTAAGTGATGCTCAGGTATGGCAAACCTTCGTCAAACCGCTAGATATCAATCGGTTTATTGATAGCTTGCACCAACTGTCCAGTCGTGAAAAACAAATCGCAGTGAGTAAATTAGACTCGGAAATTTTGATTGTCGAAGACGAGCCAGTAAATGCAGAAATTATGGTTCATATGGTCACTAATTTAGGCTACAAAGCCACTCACGTCAGCGATGGTGAAGATGCGATTAACTTGTGCAGTACCACGTCATTTAGTGTCATTTTGATGGATATCAGCTTACCTGATGTATCGGGAATCGAAGTAGCACGAATACTGAGGGAAAAGGGAGTGACTACTCCGATTGTCGCAGTCACCGCACACAGTTATGAGTCGGATAAACTTGAAACCCGGCAGGCGGGAATGCGTTATCACTTAGTAAAACCTGTATCTTATCAAGAACTGAAAAACACATTGTCACTATCAATATCAATTGATGCTTACAAAGCCCTTTCATAGTTCGTGATTCGAGACTGGTTTCTGCCACCTAATTTGGCATCGTAAAGCGCCTGATCCGCATATTCTAACCAAGCCATTGCGGAAGGACATACCGGGTTATATTCGGCAAGGCCAAGGCTTACCGTATAACGAATTTCTTGCCCCTCATGCTCAACAATCAATGCTTGAGCCAAGAGTCGAATGCGTTCCGCTACAATTTTGGCATTTTCTGCCGTTGCATCAGTCAGTACCACGGCAAATTCTTCACCACCATAACGACCGGCTAAATCCGTCTCACGAATACTCTTCTTAATGACTCTAGCCAACGACTGAATGACTTTATCGCCAGCTTGGTGACCATAGGTATCGTTGACCTTTTTAAAGTGGTCAATGTCCAACATAATCGCCGTTACAGGCTTTTCTCTGCGCTTGGCCAGTTTATAGATGTTGTCGAATCGCTCTTGCCAATATCGGCGATTGTACAAGCCAGTTAAACCATCGACCCGGCTCATCACTTTGAGTTCTTCGTTTAACCCTTCAACTCTCAGTTTACTCAACGCTTGGTCTGTCACATCGTAGATCATCATACACAACCTATCGATTTCCCCCGTGCTCGACACGAGAGGGAACATGGTGACATTCTGGTACATCACACTTGAGGCCGAAGTAACAGGGCGATTGCTCGAAAATCGGAACAAATATGGCCGTTGTTCCCAAATTAAAAACACAGGCGTATTGAGGTTAAACACAGGCTCTGCTTTCGCGGTTAACCAGGCCTCATCGATATCAGGAAAACTTGTGAACAAGGACTTACCCATTACCTGAGATGGCAATAAATTACTGTGATTTTCCATAAATTGGTTCCACGCTTGCACGTTGAACGCTTTATCAATAACCACAATGCCCACTTCAATCGAGCCTAGTAAGTCTTGTTGCCAGTGAATATCGGCTAAATCAGATATAGACATCGGCTACTCCTCACTGACTGAAACAAGACGTTGATACACTTTTTCCATCGCGTGATCTGGAAACAGTAACAACAAATCAAAGCTGATATCTCGGCTCTTAATCGCATAGCCGATTTCGATTGCCATGAGTTTGCTCCAACGGGAAATGTTGTCGCTCAGCAATACGTCTAAGCCGCGATGTCGGCCTAAAACGATGGGGTGACTATGACTAAACTTGACGTTGAGTTGAGATGAAAGCGCATTCAAACAAGCACCAATAAGGATGTTAGAAACGTCCATCAATGCCTCTAACTCTAGATGTTCAGAGTTTTTAATACTGTCATAACCCAATAGTGTAATGATATTCGTGGTATTGGTGTCGTTAAAAATGACCAATGCCTCACCTTGAATACCCGCGCTGACAAAACCTTTTGATACCGCAGAAACCCGTTCATTTGCATTGATCTCAGCAATTGCCATGTGAAGTTCATTGGTTTCGATGAAGTTCACGTTGGGAATAGGCAAATCAATAAACTCACCTAAGGTTCTCGCGAGGTTTTCCCCGGCTTGGCCCATTGCCACATTAACTAGCTCACGGTAGGCGTCAATGCGATCATCTTGAGAGTCAGATACGCTGGTTTCGACAATCTTGCGCTTTTTGGCATCGCCATCGCCGGAGTAAATACCGTATTGTCGCAATAGCGCAACCAACTTCTGGTTATCGATTGGCTTGCGAATAAAGTCCAGAGCCCCCATCGCCAGCATGCGCTCTCGTGCTTCAGGTTGAACATCTCCCGAAACAACTACAACCATTGTAGGCAAATCTTCTTTGCGAATGACTTCCATTGTTTGATAGCCGTCGAGAACAGGCATATTGAGATCAAGGAACAGGACGTCGCCCTTTCCTTGCTTGATCATATCAAGTGCTTGCTGTCCATGTTCAGCGAAATTGATTTCAACATCCCAACCATCGGGGATCGATTTCGCCATTTGCTTTCGCGCAAAACGAGAATCGTCGCATATCAAGACTTGTGTCGTCATCACACTCTCCTATATCGCAACGGGTGCTTTTATGTGAGGGTGACTTTGATAGTCAACAAGCTGAAAGTCATCAAACGTGAATGAGAATATATCTTTGACCTCTGGGTTTATTTCCATCTTCGGTCTTGGATACGGCGTTCTCGACAGTTGTAAATCCGCTTGTTCAAGATGATTTGAATATAAATGTGCATCGCCAAAAGTATGTACGAAATCGCCAGGTTCAAGGTCACACACTTGGGCAACCATCATGGTCAACAATGCGTAACTGGCGATATTAAATGGCACACCTAAAAAGACGTCGCCACTGCGCTGATACAACTGACAGGATAGCTTACCGTCGAGCACGTAAAACTGAAACATGGTATGGCATGGTGGCAATGCCTGCTTTCCATTGCTCGCATTCTCTCTTGGAGAGTACTGAGTATCTGGTAATACCGCAGGATTCCAAGCACTGACAATAAGGCGACGGGAATCTGGATTCGTTTTGATCTGGTCAATTAACTCACTAATCTGGTCAACGGTTTGCCCGTCTTGAGTTGGCCAACTGCGCCATTGGTGGCCGTAAACAGGCCCTAGCTCACCGTCAACTGTTGCCCATTCATCCCAAATCGATACGCCATTATCTTTCAAATACGCAATATTGGTCTCGCCTTTGAGAAACCACAACAATTCATGGATGATAGACTTCAGGTGGCACTTTTTCGTCGTCACCAACGGGAAGCCTTCCGATAAGTCAAAACGCATTTGGTAACCAAATACGCTGAGTGTACCTGTGCCCGTTCGGTCTTCTTTTTTGATGCCGTTATCCCTAACGTGGCGCATCAACTTCAAATACTCTTTCATGTTTTGTTCTTATTAGTTTTTGGTCGCAGTGGTCTTTTGATTTCGATAGGCGGCGGCGATCAACCAAGCACCTAGCAATATCATTGGCATACTCAGCAATTGACCTTGGCTCAACCCTACTTGATACAAACCTAAATGCGCATCAGGTTCGCGGAAGAATTCAATAATGAACCTGAAAGTACCGTATCCCAACAAAAATACGCCGCTTATCGCTCCAGTAGGCCTCGGTTTCGCTGAATATAGCCAGAGTATAATAAACAGTATTACACCTTCGAGTGCAAATTCATATAGCTGAGATGGGTGGCGCGGAATATTCCCTGCATTGGGGAAGATAACAGCCCAAGCAACATCCGTTTGCCTACCCCAAAGTTCAGCATTTAAGAAGTTTCCAATACGCCCAGCGCCCAACCCAATAGGCACCAATGGCGCAATAAAATCACCAACGGTTAAAAACGTTGTACCTAACCGTTTTGACTGTAGATACAACGCAGCCAATACGCCGAGCAGGCCGCCGTGGAAAGACATTCCCCCCGTCCAAATCTTAAAGAGATACAGTGGGTCGTCTAAAAACAAACCAAACTGATAGAATAAAACATACCCAATGCGACCACCGAGAATAACGCCTAAAAACCCCCAAAAAAGCAGGTCGCCTAGTTGGTCTTTGCTCCAGCCCGTTTGCGGTAAGCGGCGGTTTGCCAATAAATATGCGGCGATAAAACCAATTAGGTACATCATGCCGTACCAGCGAACACTCAGATCTCCAATCGAAAAAATCACTGGATCAATAGCTGGAAATACAAAAAAGTCCTCGTTCCCCATGTGTTAGGTCATTCCTATAATCATTTTTAAACTAATTAGTACCAACAAACCTGCAAATACCTTTTTGAGTTTGTCAGTTTGAAGATTTTGTCCAATTCGCGCGCCTACTCCGGCGGTGAACACAGAAGTGGCAGCAATACTGAGTGTCGCAGGCCAGTATACGTATCCTAACGTGCTATCAGGTAGAGCCTGCCCCCACCCTGCATAGATAAAGCTGGATGTACCGAAAATGGCGATCACGATACCACTCAATGCTGCGCAGCCGATGGCGATGCGAATATTGACTTGAAGCAATATCAGAGCCGGTACCAACAATGCACCTCCGCCAATACCCATTATCGCAGCAAGAATACCAGCGATAAGGCCTACGATAACCAGTAGCAACGGCTTGGCTTCGAATCGCGAGGGTTTAGGTTTCCCAAACACCATCTGCGCCGCGACGCCCAATACCAGAACCGCAAAAACAACCGTTAGCTGTTGTGCTGGTAGCATACTGGCAATCTGTGCCCCCATGGTTGCACCAAAAGCAATACCCAACGCCACCCATATGACAATGGAGGTGTCTAAATTCCCCAACTTATAATGGGCACGCGCCGAGGACATGCCAGTAAAAATAATCGTCGAGAGCGATGTGGCGATAGCAATAGGCATTGCTACAGAAGCATCAAAAGCAAGGTGCTCTGTAAACAAATAGCTCAAAACAGGCACGATAATTAGACCGCCGCCAATCCCCAACATGCCCGCTAACACCCCAACAATACTGCCTAACAACAAGCAAGCAATCACGAATAGCAACATGGAAAAAATTCACTGTTTTAGGTGTTTGATGCACCGAGGTTAAATTCCGCTCTAGGTTAACACATCTGCATGAACGAATTGAACCAGTGTCAATGATGACAATCTATTCACGTTAGTGTTTAAACACTAGAGGTAATGCGGTGAGAGGTGTATCTTAAGCGCCGGCTCGTACTAACCCACCCAACGCTTTTTGTTCGAGATACGTGTTTACGTACTCAAATACGTCTTCATGAGTTTCTGCCGTAAGTGCCATTGACAGTAGCGCCTCGCTCTCTTCTAAGCTGACATTGCGAAGTACCCAATTGATTTTTCTCAAGCTATGGACGTTCATACTCAAACGGCGATACCCCATGCCTAGCAATAGTATCGCCCCACCGGGTTCGCCCGCTATTTCACCACAAATGGTCACAGGCACATTATACTGTTCAGCTTGACGGACAATGTCGTATAACGCGGACAGTACGGCTGGATGATAACTATTATAGAGGCCAGCAACACGAGCATTGTTGCGGTCAACCGCGAGTAGATATTGGGTTAAGTCATTACTACCGACAGAGAAAAAATCGACTTTTGCCGCTAGCTGAGGCAATTGGTAAAGCACCGAAGGGACTTCGATCATGACCCCGACTTTAGGCCTGTACAATTTCAACCCTTGGCCTTTAATTTCATCGGCGATTTCGAAAAACGCTTGCTCAATCAAACGAGTGGCTTCGTTAACTTCACTGATCGACGAAATCATGGGCAACATGATTTGCAAGTTTTTCAAGCCTATACTCGCTCGCAACATGGCGCGAATTTGAACGAGAAAAATTTCAGGATGATCTAACGTCAATCTGACACCACGCCACCCTAAAAATGGGTTTTCTTCGGTTATCGGGAAGTAAGGCAATGGTTTATCGCCACCAACATCCAAAGTACGCATAGTAATACTCTTCTCCGGCGCGCTTTCAAGCACACGTCGGTATAGTTTTACTTGTTCGTCTTCCGAGGGGAAACTTTCACGCAACATGAAGGGGATTTCTGTGCGATACAAACCGACCCCACTGCCTTGCTTGTGCGATACGACTTCTATTTCCGCAGACAAGCCCGCATTGATAAACAATGCCATGTCGCAGCCATCTTCCGTGCAGCAAGGCTGGTCGGCTTCTTGTTCTATTTTTTGTGCAAAGAGGGCTTCTTCTTCAATCAGCGCGGTAAACTCATCGAGAATACTTTGCTCTGGCGACACAATGACTTCACCGGAATAACCATCGAGCAATATGGCTTTGCTTTCGAGAAGTTTTGGCGATAACGTTTGGCACCCCATCACCGCGGGCACACCCATCGCGCGAGCTAAAATTGCCGCATGAGAGTTGTTTGACCCGCGAATTGAAATAATACCTTTTAGATATTCCCGAGGGAATTCCGCTAACATAGTGGCGGACACTTCTTCTGCAACCAAAATGGTATCCCATTCCGGCAACTTGGTTTCTACGTCACCACCGCCAGAGACGGACAAAATATTAATTAAAATTCGGTTGGATAAATCGATGATGTCAATGGCGCGTTCTTGCATGTATGGATCTTCCATACTTCGAAAACGCGCGGCGTAGTCATCAATCACCATTTTTAATGACGAGCCCGCATCCCATCCTTCGCGAATCTTGGCTTCGACCTCTCGCCCTAAACTGTTGGCGTCGAGCAGGTGATGATAGAGCTGAAAGATAGATCTCACATCATCTGGAATTTCAGATTCCAAGCCCTTCGACAACTCATCTACATGGCCGCGCGTAATTTCGACGCCACGACGATACAACTTAATTTGATTGTCGGTATCTTTGCTTTTTCTCACTACCCAGTTTCGCAAATCCACTTTGGAATCGGCTGCATAGCCTATTCCTTTTGCCAAACCCGGGGAGCCACCAATGCCATGCACTTTGTTTTGCTGCAAAGTCAGATTCACAGAAGTATTGGCGACTAACGCGCCACGCATTTGTGCATTGGCTATTTCAAGCGCAAGTTGGGCAGCAAGCGTGACCAGAAACGCCTCTTCATCTTCACTGAAGCGTCGCATCTCACTTTGTTGCATTGTCAATACGCCAACAACGCGACGTTGGTGGATTATCGGCGTACCAAGAAAAGCGTTGTAGTTTTCTTCTTTTACTTCGGGGTAGTGTTTAAATCGAGGGTGCTGATGCGCATTGCGAATATTAAGAGGCTCTTCGCGCTGGCCTACAAGACCAATTAGGCCTTCGTTAAAACCAATACGGACCCGTTCCACTGCTTCTGGGTCTAGACCATCAGTGGCCTTTAACACGAATTCTTGATTGTCGTAATCGGCGAGATAAATAGAGCACGAATCGACTCCCATCGTGCTTTTTACGCGACTGGCGAGCTTGAACAACGCAACGTCGAGTTGCGGGATCTGGGTGACCTCCTGAACAATACGCTTGAGTATTGTCAGCATGTTGCCTTTGCTTGCAACTTTATCGACCACCCTATCTCCTTAATTACGTCGTCGTCGGCGAGGACGGCGTTGCTGTCCACCGTGTTTTTGTTGTGCTTGCATAATCGCGCCAGAAAATTCCTTTAGCGCACGGCGATATACATCGCGTTTAAACGACACAACATTTCGAATCGGATACCAGTAACTTACCCACCGCCAGTCATCAAATTCAGGATGACCAGATTTGAGTAAGTCGACATCTTTTTCAGCACAATCTAAGCGAAGCAAAAACCATTTTTGTTTTTGCCCTATACAAACCGGATTGCTGTCTTGGCGTATCAAACGCTTCGGCAACTTATATCGCATCCAGTTGCGTGTCACACTGAGGATTGTCACGTCTTTAGGTGTTAACCCAACTTCCTCGTGTAGCTCCCTGTACATCGCTTGTTCTGCAGTTTCCCCTTCATCAATTCCGCCTTGTGGAAACTGCCATGAATGTTGACCATAACGTCTTGCCCAAAATACTTGACCCATTTTGTTGCAAATCACTATGCCCACATTCGAACGGAATCCATCGGCGTCAATCACTCAGACTCCTGGGCACTTTAGACTTTTCTATCCTTGCATTCTTCCATAAACTAGAGCCCTTTCAAAGCATTAATATTCACCAACGGAAACTAGCTGCCATGCATGTGCCCACCCACAGTCCACAAACCGCGGAAGAACTGATAGAACGTGCACAGCAACTCGCAGGCTTCTCTCTTGGGGAATTGGCATCCATGGCGAAGGTATCGACGCCACAACACTTGCGCCGTCACAAAGGATGGGCTGGCCAATTACTCGAGCTCTGGCTAGGCGCTACGGCGGGTTCCAAACCCACCCAAGACTTTCCCGATCTCGGCATCGAGCTCAAAACCATTCCAATTAGTCATGTCGGTACGCCATTAGAAACCACCTATGTGTGCTATGCCCCTTTGCTAAATCCGCCCGGTATTGTTTGGGAAACCTCTAATGTCTTTTTGAAATTACAGCAGGTGCTATGGGTTCCTGTCGATGGTGAGAGAGAGATTCCCATTGCTGAGCGACGTATCGCTACTCCCTTCTTGTGGCAACCAAATGAAGAGCAAAACGCGCTATTGAAAGCGGATTGGGAAGAACACAATGAGCTGATCACGCTAGGACGAGTAGAAGAAATTACTGCTCGCCATGGTAACGTTATGCAGATTCGCCCTAAAGCAGCTAATGGCGGAGTGCTCACAGACGCTCTCGGGCCCGATGGCGCTCGTATTCGCACCCGCCCGCGCGGCTATTATTTACGCAAAGCGTTTACCGAAAATATCATTGCAAATGCTTTCGCTGGCTAGCAGGGGCAACACGCCCTAGTCATGAGTTTCAAATTTGTTCATGTACTTTACGAACACGCCACTGAGGAACTTTTCTGAATTGAAGCCCAAGCGCTTCGCCACGGCAGAAATCTTAGCGTCACTTCGCAGCAGGACTTTTTTGGCATATTCCAGTCGGTAGTGAAAAATAAAAGCCCGAAAATTACGTTTGAGTAGCGCTCTTGTGGTGATAGCAAGTTCGGTTGGCTCTACGTTGGCCATTGCCGCAAAGTCAGTCATCCTTAATCCCACTTTTTTATACGCTTTGTGCTCAATCACTGCCCGCTCTGCCCTCTGCAGTATGGCTTTCATTGCTTCACTGCCCAGTACCATATTCTCCAGACGCTGATAATTGATTGGTGATGGCGAGCTGCGCTTAGTGTCTAAACAATACATCAAAACCAAAAGCGTCATGGTGGCAAAACACAAATGAAACAGGGTTTGCCAGTGTTCAAAAGGCAAGATACCGAACGCAACAAAAGACACCACAACGATACAAATAAAGCCAATACCGACAGTTGTAGCCATAGCACCGGCCATACCTTTGAGTTTAAACTGGTCAATATCGACAACTTGCTCAGGCAAATACCTGTGGTAAACCTGTAAGATTTCAGTCAACACTATACCGATAACCAAGCACCCAAAACCGCTTATCCAATAGGGTAAGTAGACATACCAATAACCCAGGGGATCGCCAATTGGCGCTTGCCGATAGAGCATGTGTTTAGTTTCTGGCGCGACAAAAAGTAAGGGGACTTGTGCGCCGAGGGCGAGTAGTACGGGTAGCCAAGGCAACAGTAGTGACTTGGCTGAAATTTTAGTGACTTTAGGCCTAATAGCCTTATACGCGAAGGCCATAACCAGCAGAGGCACAAAGGTAAACACGCCGACCATACCAGCCAGATAACTGCCTCCTGGTAACAACTGAATCGCTTCCTCCACCAGACTGAATGGCCAAGCAATAAGCATAAATACCAGAGGATTGGGGTTTTCTAGTTTTTCAAAACGCGATGCCAATACGCCACAGGCTATTAACCACAATATGGCCCCGCCTGCCACAATATAGCTGCTGATCAATTGTATGGTGGTCAATTGATGGACCCTCTGTTCATCCTTTCACGTTTACCAGTACACTTCTGCATGTAACGCCACTTGTCTGCTGCGCTCCATGACATTCAGCAAATTAGTCACTTTTTCTTCTGCCCAATGAGAAAGGTCCTCGTGGGCTTCTAAATCCGATTCTTTTAGCGACCGTTGCAACATTTTAAGCGCTTTTAATTCATCAATCCCTGCCATTAAGTCTAGCCAAGGTGCGCGATATTGTCCGCGTGCACTGGCGAATAAATTCGCCAGCACAAACCCCGTCATCAAGGCTTGGCTCAGTTTGGGTTCGCTGGCGATGTAATCCACACTGTGCATCGTTTTACTGTCTGGCATACATTGCTGCATGCTTTGCCAACCACTCGTTAACCACACTTTGGCAAATGACATCATGGGCTGATTACCGTTGTCATTCGTTTTAAGCCATGGTTTTGATGCTAATATTTCGAGAATAACGAGTTTTATCCTCGTCGATTCGGCGGCAAAAAAGAGTTTGTCCGGCGCGTGTGCGTGAAGCAATCCCGCTTGCCTTCCCTGTAAGTAGCTCAACAGCGAGGGTTGCCTACTCAGTCCCTTGTTGAAAACACTTTTCTTCGACATCAAATAGCGCAGGCTCTGCAAGTCATCTTGCCACACCCAGCGTTTTTCAAAGCTAACTAACTGACGGTGTAAAGCCTGTAGTTCAGGGCAATCCAACGCTTGTAAAAACAAGGTTACCGTCTGTTTTAGCATGCGGATACCAGAGGCCACTTCACCAAGCATCTTCACCGATTTTGTTTCGAGGAATAGATGTTCATGGTGTTGCCAATGACTTAGCGCACACTGCATGGCCTGTACGAAAGTATGTTGTGTTGTGCTATCTGCTTGCACCGGAAGGAGCTCAGGTAATGGCGAGACTTTACGCGCGGAACCATGAAGTAGCTGATAGCCTCTAGCGGCCTTAGACACATCGCTGAGGCGCATTGGAATATGACCTAGCATCAACGTCGCTAGCACAAACAACGCGTGCACTTCACCTTCTAAAAGTTCAAGTTCAATTTCTTGTATGGGGCTTGACGCTTTGTCAGTAATCGCGTCACCAACGTCGAACACGAGTTCAATTTTTGCATCATTGATTTCTACGATATAGGCAGTACGAGTGAAGTGAGTAGAAAACTGTCTGGCTAATTGACCGTTAATTTCATCGATGTTCCAACCTTCCGGCCATACTGCTTTGTCGAATAGGGCTAAATCAGGTTCATTTTGAACAAGCGGGATATTGTATTCAGCGCGTTCATGTAGCCCACCGGTCACTTTGCCATTCGTTTTAACGGTTTGTTCGTATTGGCCATTCACACCTCTCACCCTAAAGCCAATCTTATGCTTTTCAAACAAGTGTTCAGGTGTGTCGTAGTAATCGTTTTGTAAACGTTTTTCTACTGCTTCAGAGACGAGAGCGCCTTGGGCAGTCAATGCGGGCAAAATTTGACGATTGAACGCGGATACCGCGTCCGCTTTTGTAGCGAATTTGATTTCGATTTCCGACATGGGCTTCAAGGTAATTATAGGTTCCGCACAACCTTACCGTTGTCACTGTAAATTGGCAATGTATTCAATAACAACTGAGTGATTTTACAACATGTTCTAGCAATGAATAACTTTTATCCTGCTGGCATACTTTGTATTTCAACTCGTCGCCTTGCCTTTATGTGCTCGACCCCATACCATGAATCGCAGAATCGTTTTATGGAAAAACCAATTATGTTGAAACAATGGTGTTTTGCTCTGTTGGCAGGAGCAGCGCTCACACTTGGCACACAGAGTCAGGCCTTTGCTCAAGAAGAATCGAACAAGGCGTACGTAAGTGACGATCTCATCATTTATGTTCACACGGGGCCAGGTAGGCAATACCGGATTATCGGCTCTATCGAGGCTGGTTCGCCTATTACCGTGGTATCAAAAGATGACGATGCCGGGTTTACACAGATTATTGACGAAACCGAACGAGAGGGATGGATAGAATCATCCTGGGTATCACAAACCGTATCACGTAAAGTTGCATTACCAGATGCGCTGAGCAAACTCGAAATGGCAGAACGCCAACTCGCCAACATAGACACAGATAATCAAGCTCTGGCTTCAAGGCTAGCTGATTTGGAACAAACGAATAAGGCGCTGAATCAACAACTGGAAGAGCAAACCCAAACGATAGACACCATTCAGGCCAAACTGGAAAAGCAAAGCGAGGACGAAGAGCGCGCTTGGTTTACACGAGGTGGGATAGTCGTGGCAGCCAGTATTTTCCTTGGGATGCTATTGACATACTTGCCCAAAAAGCGCCGCCGTAATGATGGTTGGATGTAGCCTGATTGAGTACCCATTAAGTCATTACCAAAAGCGCCTGAGTGGCGCTTTTTTATTGTTCGAAAACAGGCTAACCACACATACAGCAACACAAAGGTAATTGACAGCAATTGATAGGCTCTCACCCACCACAGTTGGTACGATATAAAAATGCGCTTCTTGCCGGATATCAAAGCCCAACCGCAAGCAGTCTATTAGGTGTGGTATTTCTCAATTTGCCCGATGATAGACTGACGCTGTTCCCGGGAGAACGCGTAATAACTGAATTCAATATCTTCACCGTCTTTGATACTGATAATCAGTCGTTTAGGAAAGAATCGCGAAATTCGATAACCTGCAACACGGCTCCAATCGACGCTCAGAAGCTTTTCGTACTTGAAGAATTTAAAGCCCTTTTCGGTGAAATGAAGTTTCAAATACGGTCGAGGAACAAAACAGTAAAATAGGAAGCTAACAATAATACAATAGCCAACGAGGAAGACTCCCAACATTGCAATAATGTTTACTCTGAATACGCTAACCAGAGCAAAATGTACCGTTTCTGCAGCCAAAACCATTAAAAAGCTGGCCAAAACAAAACTCACCCTAGATAACACGTTTTGAGTCATCGATTGAGAAACTTCCATATCTCTACTCACTAGATTTCCTTTGAAAAAACGCTATTTCAGCCTGCAATATGACTTAACGTTTGCGCGCTTGCAACGTTTCAACTGAGTATCCATCTTTCGGCCCTGGCCAATGACTACGCGATTTACCCCATTATTGCAGGCGATGCACGTAACGTAATTCGTCGATAAAAACAGGTTAGTTCAGCGCTTTTGTTGTGCTTAGCACCATTTGTTCAACCATTATCCCTTGGATATGAGTGATTTTTGCTTCTCAAGACACTTATTTAGATACGCCAACTTTTTTGTGCAGGTTTTGCCCAATTCAATACTGAACGTATTGGCAGAGAATAAGTGTGGCCGCAGCAGATTACGTTAGCTATCAGGATACAAGATGAGTTATGTCTCGAGTACTTTTGGTTTTGAACAACCGATGTTTGCCGCTTTAAAAGCGGTAGATGCACAAGCTCGTGACATCATCGCCGACGCCCAACATTACCAACCAGAACACGCGTTTTTAATCACTCGATCTGCCAACGCCTATTTGACCTTATCCAAACGCTATCAATGTGTACTTAGGTTGGAACTAGCAAACTATCAAGACTACCTCGAAGACACCGCCATAAAATCTCAGTTTTATAGTGAAATGCAGCTACTTATTCGCGAGTACGCGACCCTTTATCGCGATGACCAAGATTTAGGCAGAGGGGTGTTAGCCCAGCTCAATAATGCCTTCTTGAACTTAGCGTTAAGTGTGTCAGAACTGGGGAGATATAAAAATGAAGGTAATAGTCTGAGTGTCGTGCCGCAGGCACCTATCGAAGATTTTGACGCTGACCGCTATGCAAATTGGCTAGCTAGCATTCCATTCTACGAAGAATTTAATGCACTCGACATCTATCTCGAGGCTGATAGCCGTCTTGAAGAAGAGTTTCTCTATGTTAGTGCAAGGCCCGCGAAGCCGAAAATAAAATTGGGATTCAAGAACCGAAAGCCATATCCACGGCCCGATCCTATGCAAATTTTCAGTCGGAAAGGTGCGTTGCTTGAACGCCAAATCGCATTCTTGGGAAACCGAACACAATTACTACTGCAAGAGACTATGCCGTTGCATCGTTATACATCGGTCAACATTAAAAATGTGGTCGCCCCCAACTTAAGTTATGAGGTAAAAAAGTAAGCGCGCTGACGCTGCCAAGACATAAAAAAGCCGGGCAGAGCCCGGCTTTTTACTGCTTTAGCTTAGGGAATTAGAACTGCGCTCTGAAAGATACGCCGTAGTAACGGTCAGCTTCACGAGGGATTTGGTAACGGAAGTTGTCACCAGAGTAAGTTGTCGCAAAGCTCTCATCAGTAAGGTTTTTACCAATCAATGTTACGCGGAAAGCGTCATCATTAAATGAGAACCCAACACTTGCATTTAATACCGCATAATCAGGTAGTAAAGAAGCAGGGTTAAAATCACCTACGTTATTTGGCAAGTCAGAGTATTGCTCGTCGGTATAGACATAAGAACCGTTGAAGTAAACGTCAAAACCACTACCCGTTTCTAACACGTATTCTGCTGCAACCGAGTACTTAAGATCTGGCGAGAAAGGTACATCTAAGCCAGAACGGTCAGTACATGAGCCCGCCGCTACTTCAGGTGGGCAATTAAATCTGTCGATTTCAGCAGTAACAGAAGCAAAACCACCCGTTAGCGTTAGGTTTTCAGTTGCCATCCACATGAAGTCAACTTCAATACCTTGAGTAGACACATCACCAGCGTTAGTCAATCTAGTGATACAAGCACCGTCTGAACAGTCGAAGTTGTTTGCTTGGAAGCCTTCAATGTCTGTGCTGAACAAAGCGACGTTCAACAATAGGTCGTTGCTCGCATACTTATAGCCAATTTCATAAGCGTCAGACTCTTCTGGGCCAATTGGGCGGTTGTGGATCGCTGGGTTGAAGTTATAGAAAACGTTGAAACCAGGCCCTTTGTAGCCTTGTGAGTATGTCGCGTAAACCATTTGTCCGTCTGCAACATCGTATTGCACACCTAAACGGCCAGATAGATTCGTCTCGTCAGTCGAGCCCTCTTCGTCCGTATTTTCTGTTGCTGGACGAACACCAACACCACGACGACCAAACTCATCGTTACTTACACGGCGGTGCGTGAAAGACACTTCATCGTCGGTATAACGCAAACCAAATAGAAGGCGAAGATCTTCAGATATATCATAAGTTGCATCACCGAACAGTGCCCAGTTGTTAAACTCTGTGCTCATGTAGGCTGTTGCAGAGACGATGTCATTGGCATTACAGGTCACGCCCAAGCTGTTAGCAAACGCATCAAGGTCTGCTAATGCAGTTGTCAGTTCATCACCGCTTAGATTCTCGTTCGCGTACCACTCTAGCGCTTGGTTTAACTGACCATTGTTATTTTGACAGCTCGCTTCACGAGTAAAGCTACGCTCTGAGTCAATATTCCAATAGAACAAACCTGCAACAAAGTTAAATGGACCGTCTAAGTATGATGTTACACGGAACTCTTGCGAGAACTGATCCCACTCTTGTGGGCCAACATCGTGCAACTGGAATGGCACACCAAATACTGGCTCATTGCTGTCACCCGCGATTGAGGTGAAATCACCTTCACGGAACTCCGTGTTATCCCAAGAACGCTGGGCAGTAATCGACGTTAGTGTGTAATCACCTAGGTCTTTGTCCAACTGGATAGAGAATGCACTGTGGTCGTCTTGTGTGCGAGACTCAAAATCGTGATCAACACGGCGTTGATCAAGGTCTAAATCTGCAACGCCGTTGACGATGCCGTTGCTGTTTGGTGCTGCTTCCGACGCTGGGTTACGGCCACTTGGTAACAATTCTAAATCGGCACAACAGTCATCATCGGCTTTGTAATACTCGGCAATGAACTTAACGCTCAAGTCGTCAGTTGGGTCGTAATGCACAACGGCACGAGCACCTTCTCTGTCATAACCGTTGATTTTGGTGTTGTTAAATACGTTGTCAATGTAACCGTCAAACTTACCTTGGAAAACGGTCAAACTCGCAGCAAGCTCGTCTGTCAAACCGCCACTAATGGTGCCCTTCATACGGTACTCATTATCTTGGAAGAATGACGTTTCAAAATTACCTGATACATCTTGTGTTGGCGCTTTGGTCGTCATATTGACCACACCAGCAGAGGCATTTTTACCAAAAAGCGTACCTTGAGGGCCACGCAATACTTCGATGCGTTCTAAGTCGTACAAATCGGCAAACGCCTGGCCCGAACGACCAAGTACGACACCATCGACTACTGTTGCGACACTTGGCTCAGCGGCAATACTGAATGAGATGGTACCAATACCACGTACCGTCAACGCAGAGTTACGAGTCGTTGTACCTTTGCGGAAGCTCACTGAAGGAACCAAAGCCTGCAAGCTCTCAATATTGTTGGCAAATGCCGAATCGATTTGATCCGATCTCAATACCGATACCGCTACCGGTACTTCACTTAGTTTCTGTGTACGCTTTTGAGAAGTAACGACGATCTGCTCAAAAGAAGTATCTTCTTCTGTTGCAGTCGCATCCGCTTCTTGTTGAGCAAAAGCGTGGCTACTTAGTGCCATACCCGCAGTCAACCCGAGGGCAACTGAGCGGCTTAGCAAGGTCTTTTTGGCTTTCATGAGGTTCTCCAGATTGTGCTATTTGCTTTTGTTATCCGATTACCTGTATACGCGGTAGGGTACAAAGGTCATCGTTGCTGATGCCCGTCCACCGTCCAGAGAGTGCTAGGGCATCGAGACTACAAATCACTCTTACCTCTTAGATAAGTAGTCTTATATAAGATACACAAAGTTAAACAATTGTTAAAACAAATGCAAACGTTATGTTAATTATTTTTAGAATTTTTCTTGGTGATAAACGTCGGACGAAACCGGTTGCCTAAATTAGGCAACCCCAATTTGCTGTAGGCCCTGTTCGTAGCGACTTTCCCACCACTTCAGACTAGCCCAACACAAGACAAAATTAGCGCCCCAAAGTATTGCGAGGCTCGGTATAAACCACGGACTAAAGCCGCCCACTATACCGATAGGAGAAAACAGAATATAAAGAGAAATTATCATACTAAACAGGGTGATAGCGCACGGGAGAGCGTATCGCCATGGTTTGAGTTCGACTTCAGGCTTGCGAGTAAAGCGCCATTCCGTCTCACGCGGCCACATATAACCAATTGCTAACATAATAGCGAGTTCAACAAAGAACAGAATGGCATAGATATGAATGAAGTTAATGTCGACTTCCCACACGAACTTCAGTAATGCGTAGGCAATAACGTGGAAGACAATAGCCACTTTCGCACCAAGTGCTGGGACACGTCGGGTAAACAAGCCGACCAACACTATGGTAATCACTGGGATGTTATAGAAACCGGTAAAAATCCGAATAATTTGCCACAACCCTTCAGGTGCAAACATCAGCAAAGGGGCAGTAATGAAGGAAAACAGTGCAATGACGATACTGGTTATTTTTGCCACACGAATCAGCTTTTCATCAGACACTTTGTCTTTTTTCATTGGTGCGTAAACATCCAAGCAAAACAGTGTGGCAGCACTGTTAAGCAAGGAATTAAACGAGCTAAACACCGCACCTAACAGCACCGCCAAAAAGAAGCCGGAAAGGTACAGTGGCAATACATTTTTCACGAGGTGGGGATAAGCTAAATCAATCGTTTGTAGGTTTTCATCTTGATACAAATGAAAGGCGATAACACCGGGAATCATCATCATGAAAGGCACAAGTACCTTAAAGTATCCCGAGAACAGCACGCCTTTTTGCCCTTCCGCAAGGTTTTTGGCTCCCAGTGTTCTTTGGATAACGTACTGATTCGTCCCCCAGTAAAACAGGTTGGCGAGAATCATCCCCGTAAATAGCGTTCCAAAGGGTACAGGGTCGGTTTCGCTGCCAATTGCATCGAGTTTTTCTGTGTGCTCTGTGCCAAGAATTTCTAGACCCGCGACAAAGCTACCGTCCCCTAAGGCGATGAGGCCAAGCACAGGTACCAATAGCCCTACGATCAAAAGACCAATACCATTGATGGTATCTGACACCGCAACGGCCCTCAAACCACCAAAAATAGCGTAGATAGCCCCTATCGTCCCCACCATAACTATGGTAACGATCAAGGCCGCTTCATAGCTCAAATTAAGCAGTGCAGGCACATCAAACAAACGCAGCACTGCAATAGAACCAGAATACAAGATTGAGGGGATGGTAATTAAACTGTAGCCCACCATAAAGAGGACGACTGTCATGCGCCTGACGTCGTCATCAAACCTGTCTTTCAGAAATTCCGGCAAGGTAGAAAAAGCGCCTGCCAAATAGCGCGGCAGGAATATTAACGCCATGATGATTGTAGATACACCAGCGGTGACCTCCCACGCCATAGCACTCAAGTTATAACCAAATGCACTGCCGTTAAGGCCAATCAATTGTTCCGCGGATAGGTTGGTTAGCAACATGGACCCGGCAATGAAGGTCCCTGTAAGGCCACGACCAGCGAGAAAATACCCGTCTTTGGTATTCACTTCTCCTTTGGTTTTTAAATAGGAGATATAACCCACAAGCGCCATGAAAAATACACATGACAGCAAGGTCACGCCGACGTTAAAACCATCCATACTGATGCCCTATTATTGTGCTTGCCACATAGTGACAGTTTGTTTTTCACATTCAGTGTGTTCAATATCACTACCAAGAGGAATAGATTCCCCTTCTCTGACAAACACCGCCATCTCTGACAACGCCAGTGTCTCACGGTGATATCCCCCAGTATAAGCTTTGTTATCTGGGAATCGACGCCAATTGCCTTGGGGCAAGTAAAACTTCACCTCACCACTAGGTACAACACAAGGTGCAACTAACAAGTTGTCACCAAACATAAACTGTTGTTCAAATGCGTGTGACAAAGGGTCGTCAGGAAACGCAATGGCCATGGCGCGTTGTAGCGGCAAACCCGTTTGATTTGCCTGTTCCATTGCCGTTTCGATGTAAGGCAACAATTGATAGCGCAAACGCAAAGCAACAAATACCGCGTCTGACGCTTCTTGCCCGTATGACCACGGTTCTCTTGCCCCTATGCCATGAAGGCGCATGTGAGCAGAAAATACCGAGGCTTGCGACCAACGCACATACAGGTCTGCGTCGCGAGTATCTTTGTAGAAACCGCCAATATCGGTAGCAAAATAAGGTCCACCAGACATTCCCCACGACAATGCACCGCGAATACTTGCCGCTAAACCTTGCCAATCTGCTTGAGGATCGCCACCCCATTGTGCCGGGTAACACTGGCTACCTGTCCAAGCCGAGCGGCTAAATAAAAACGGGCCTGTTTTGCAATATTTCGCTGCTGCCTCATACACGCAACGG
Source organism: Alteromonas sp. 5NS40-0096 (assembly GCF_057544385.1). Taxonomy (NCBI): domain Bacteria; kingdom Pseudomonadati; phylum Pseudomonadota; class Gammaproteobacteria; order Alteromonadales; family Alteromonadaceae; genus Alteromonas; species Alteromonas sp. 5NS40-0096. The sequence continues at coordinate 48,655 of NZ_BAAJLQ010000002.1, read as the reverse complement.
TTGTAAAGCATGCTGTATACGTTGTGCAATCGCATACCCGAATCGCCGCTGTGAGAGAGCATATTGTCATCTTCAATTTGCTCGCCAAAGTCGGCCTTGATCATATCTACGCCAATATCAAACAGTGGTTTGTGAGACTCTAACCAGAAGTCATAAGCATCTGGATGGGTAAAATCTAAGATCCCTGATTTAGGCAGTGGTGTGAGTACTTCGCCAAATGGACTTAAATCCCATTCGTACTCATAGGCCTCGCCGGTGCGTTTGTCTCTTATCAGCCATCCGTTCTCAGCTGCGCGCTTAAACAATGGGTTCTTTACTGATATGAGAGGATATTCCCAAACACAAATCTTAAAATTCAGCGCCTTCAATTCATCAATAACAGGCTGTGGATCAGCATAACGGGACGGGTCCCATTCGAACGCAAAACGAGTGTCGGTGTCTTGCCAGGCGCGCCCATCTAAAGTAATGACATCACAAGGCATTTGTTTTTCACGCACTTCTCTTGCAACAGCCAGTAACTCTTCGGCATCTTTATAATAAGCTTTAGACAGAATCACCCCCGCACTCCATTTCGGTGGAATCGGCGCAAATCCGGTGAGCTGAGCATAGCGCTCGATACTCTGAGCGGGACTATCGGTATGATATAAAAATACGTCTAAACTGTTGTCTTCAACCAAACAAACATAAGAACGCTGTGACCAAGGCGCATAGCCAACTCCATGAGTGACAGGCGCTGGAGTGTGGACAAACAGGTTCCAGCCCTCAGGGCTCCATGCGTAAGGTGTATTCTTGTATGACTTCTCAGCGTTCACACCGAGCGCATCGTGATTAAACGACCTGACTAGTTGACCACGTTTATTGAGCTTGCCCCACTTCTCACCCAAACCATAAACGGCATCGTCATGTTCCAATTCTAAATTGAGCAGCCATCCCTGCTCTGTTTTTGCCAGTGGCGGTAACCGATGTTGGCGCACGAAATGGCCATCTGTCGCAGACTGTTGAACAATCTTGCCATTGCGTTTAAGCACAAAATGAAGAGGATGGTGATGCAAGGTTAACTCGTACTCGCCCGCAACGACTGAACTCACTTGATCTTGTGTAGTGATACTAAGTGCAGTGTTTTCAGGCGTTTGCTTCAACATACCAAAGTTATCATTGCTTAAAGGCAAGCTTTGCAGACGCATACCGAATTGGCTAAACGATATCGCTAGGTCGCCATACTGCGTTACCAGTGTAAGGGTGTTGTCGCTTCCCAGTTGTGGCTCAGCTTTTAGCTCAGCAGCTTCAATCGCATTCCAATCTGGTTCGTTAAGTTGGTACGGATTCACCGACATTAGATTTTATCACCATCAAGTCTTGTATAAGATAGAAGTTAATAAAATGTAACATCAGTGTCAATGGTTAAAACGGGAATATTCATAGATTACTGAGATTCGTCAGGAGGATTGATACCCCAGACAAACACAGTAATCCGGCGGCCAATGGCCGAATAAAAGCAGGATTAACCCAATTGGCAATTTTTTGACCTACAGTCGTCATCATGACGACCAAAGGTACCGAAAATAGTATCATTATCCAGAATTCACGAGCAGGCCAAGTCCCGAAAAACGCGAGGGTAATTCGAAATAAAGCGGTAACGGAAAACACCGCCAATAACGTGCTGCGTATGGTCTGAATCGACCATGGTTGACGATAGCAATTAAAAACGACAGGGGGACCGAACGTAGAGAATAGGCCACCTAGCAGGCCGCCTAGTCCACCGGCGATAAGAAAAGAAAACGGTCTACTCGCTTGGGTCTTCTGTGTTTTGGTAAACCACATCATCAAGCAACATAAAATAATACAAATACCCAGCGTAATGTTAAGTATCGTCACTAGCCCTTGAGACATATACTCGAGTAAAGCAAAGCCAATTACCATGAAGGGAAAGCCAGTCATGAGCATGAGTTTCACGCTTGGCCAATTGACCGTCGTTAAATTGCGAGACACTATGCCTACCGAATTGACGAAGCCCAAAACACTGACAAACAGTGTGGTCATCGTCAATGGCATGAGGTCGAACAAGGTAAAACTCGCAACCACGATCAAACCGAAGCCAAATCCACTAAGCGATTGCATGACCACGGCAACGCACACGCACGCAAAAATACTCAACACACTTTCAGGTGTAATGACGACCAATCGACTCTCCACATTTTATCTTTCTTAGTCTTATACATGACTGAGCACATTTTAACCAACACTAAATATGTTATCAGATGAGATAGCCTGTTGGCTGGTCGATTTATTGACGTTGTTAGCGCTGGATCAAAGAAATACGCAGGTTTCACTCTTTGTATACTGTCAATGTGGGCCGTTTTTTGTTAAATAGATGTATAAAGTAAACGCCAACCAATCTTTGGTGACGCGTCATATAAAAGATAACGATTAGGTAGCAACGGCAAAATAATAATATGGAAGACTCTAAATTCGAAAATAAGCTAAGCGGCCCCAGCCTTGCTTTCCAACCGCTTTATAAACAAGTCGCCGAATATATTAAACAACTTATCGTCGAACGGCGCTGGACACCCGGCGAAATGCTACCTAATGAATTTCGCTTAGCCGAAGAATTCAATGTTAGTCAAGGCACCGTTCGCAAAGCGCTGACCATGCTAACCGATGCGAAAATTGTCACGCGCCGGCAAGGCGTTGGTACCTTTGTCTCCGAACATACTGGGCAACATGCATTGTTTCGCTTTTTCCCACTGCAAGCCGATGGCAAAGGCGCTGAACTTCCAAAAGCCGAGTTACTTAGCCATTCAACCGCAAATGCCCCTGCTGAAGTCGCAGTGGCACTTGAGCTCTCACCAAAAGATAAAGTACATGTGATCGAACGCCGCCGTATTTTAGACAATGAGTTTTGCTTGGTTGAGACTATCTTCTTACCTCAGCATTTCTTTCCTGGTTTTGGCGACAGCGGTGAGATACCTCACACCCTTTATCATTTTTATCAAACCAATTTTAACCAGACTGTTCACAAAACCCAGGACAGTATCAAAGCCATTCTCGCCACCGATAGCGATGCTAAATTATTGGCAGTAAAACCGGGTTCACCACTATTAGAGGTGACACGTATCACTGAATCTATTGAAGGCAAAAAGATAGAGTATCGTTCCAGCCGTTGTCGCAGCGATCACTATCATTATCAAGTCGAATTAGACTAGCGAATTTCTCCACGCCCTGTTCTTCCAAACAGGGCGTTTTTGTTTTACTTTTTCTCAGTTCTGCCCTTTTTCCATCCTTCGCATCAACCCACCCCATTGGCTAAATTAATGCACCCTCATCGACTATTCGTCGACTGATAGCCCATTGCATACCTTCTAACCCCCAACATTTGTTAACAGATTGTTGACACTGAAATTATAGTAGTTTAACTTATGTCTTATACAAGACTATAGTTAACTTACTTTCCGACAGGATATTCAACATGACGTCATTAAACTCAATTCCACCGGTAGGCTTCGGTTTATGGAAAGTGTCTCAAGACACCTGTGCAGACACCGTTTATGAAGCAATCAAAGCAGGTTATCGACACCTTGATAGCGCATGCGATTATGGAAATGAGAAACAGGTAGGTGAAGGTATTGCCCGTGCAATCAGCGATGGTTTGTGTACGCGTGACGACCTGTGGATTACGTCTAAACTTTGGAACACCTATCATGCTAAAGAGCACGTAGGTGCAGCATTGCAGCGTACACTAGACGACTTACAACTCGAATACCTCGACTTGTACCTAATCCACTTTCCCATTGCTCAAAAGTTTGTGCCGTTCGAAGAACGTTATCCTCCAGAGTGGTTTGCCGATCCTGATGCCGAAGAACCAAAAATGGAGCTCGCGAAAGTCCCGCTTCACGAAACGTGGGCGGCACTAGAAGCCCAAGTTGACGCTGGTAAAACCAAACGCATTGGTGTGTGTAACTTCACTTCGGGTTTAATGCATGATCTGCTGACCTATGCCCGAATCAAACCCGCTATGTTACAAATCGAATCACATCCTTACCTCACGCAGGAACGCCTAGTGCGTATGTGTGCTGAACAATCCATAGCGGTAACGGCTTTTTCTCCGTTAGGCGCACTGTCCTATCTTGAACTTGATATGGCATCGCAACAAGAATCTGTGCTGGAGCAAAGTGTTGTTACTGCTGCGGCAGAGCGATTAGGTAAGACACCAGCGCAAATCGTACTTCGCTGGGGTGTGCAACGCGGTACAGCAATTATTCCGAAAACAACGAAACCCGAAAGAATGCGCGAAAACCTCGCCATTTTCGATTTCGAACTTTCAGACGACGAAATGGCAGGCATCTCAGCGCTAAACATCAATCGCCGTTTCAATGATCCGGGCCACTTCTGTGAAGCTGCCTTCAACACTTTCTATCCGATTTACGACTAGGGGAAAATTATGCAGAATTCGACACTCAACTTTCAGTCTGCACCGGGCCAATTGGCTTTCGGTGACAGTGTTTTCCCAGCCATTGTCGCAAACGATGGTTCCGTTAAAACGGTGGAACAAGCGATACAATTTGTGCAAGACAATCTAACGGCATTAGAAGAAAAGCTCGCTGACAGTGGAGCCTTGCTATTTCGCGGTTTCCCTATCGAAGCCGCTGAGACGTTTGATGCATTTTCAGCGGGTTTTGGCTATCCAAACTTCACGTATCAAGAGTCGCTATCGAATGCCGTCAGGATCAATTTCACTGAGCGAGTATTTACTGCCAACGAAGCACCAAAGGACGTAGAAATTTATCTGCATCACGAGATGGCACAAACTCCTATTTCACCGAGCAAACTGTTTTTCTTCTGTGTTTCTGCTGCCGACGAAGGCGGAGCTACACCACTTTGTCGTTCAGATAAATTGTTTGAAAAGCTGAGAGAAGTTAACCCAACTTTAGCTGACGATTTCGCTGAAAAAGGATTGAAGTACACCACTTATATGCCGGCCGACAATGATGCGACGTCAGGTCAAGGCAGAAGCTGGAAAAGTACATTGAGTGTTGAGACGCTGGAAGAAGCCGAAGCTAAACTAGCAGACTTGGGCTATTCATGGGAATGGTTGGAAGATGGTTCACTCAAGGCCATTACTCCCGTACTTCCAGCAGTGTTGTCATTAGACAACGGCGTTGAGGTTTTTTACAACCAACTGATTGCCGCTTACATGGGCTGGAAAGGGGTTAGAGAAAATCCATCTCGTGCTATTACTTTCGGTGATGGCTCTGCGATTCCTGCTGAAGGCCTTGAGCAAGTCGTGGCACTTGCCGATGAATTTACCTTTGATCTGGCTTGGCAAGATGGCGACGTAGCGCTTGTAGATAACTACATGGCAATGCACGGTAGACGCCCTTTCACTGGTGACCGCAAACGCCAAGTATTGGTTGCTCTGGCGGCCGCATGATGCAACTTAGTGCTGTTAAACAACACTGCAAAGAGGTGTGGCCCGGTATAGGTATTACGGCGATTACCGGGATGGCAGCACTCTTTCTGAGCAACCATTACGGTGCACCAGCCATGCTATTTGCATTATTGCTCGGTATGGCTGTGTCCTTTTTGTACCATCAAGATACACCATGCAAAGCGGGAATCGAATTTGTGGCCTGCCACGTGCTCCGTACGGGCGTTGCCTTACTGGGGTTGCGTATTGCGTTTGGTGACCTGATCACACTTGGCTGGCAAACCGCGTTGATGCTAGCAGTTGCGATTGTTTCCACTATCTTAATTGGTGTGGGATTATCCAAGGCTATGGGCATGCAAAAGCGCTTTGGTGCCCTAACTGGTGGTGCCGTTGGTATTTGTGGTGCTTCTGCCGCATTGGCGATTTCAACAGTGCTACCCGACGGTAAAAACAAAGAGCGCGATACATTACTCACAGTGATTGGTGTCACGGCACTATCAACGATTGCGATGATCGCCTATCCCATTTTAGTGAAGCACTTAGGGATGGACGACACAGCAGCGAGTATCTTTTTAGGCGGTACAATCCATGATGTCGCTCAAGTCGTTGGCGCAGGATATTCAGTGTCTGAAACCACAGGTGATCTTGCCACGCTGACCAAACTGGTTCGCGTTGCCATGCTAATGCCTGTCGTGATCTGTATTATGCTGGTGATAAAGCGCTTCCATTCCGATGGTACGAGTGAAGGCAATGTGCCCTCTTTGCCTACGTTTTTAATCGCTTTTGTCGCATTAATGACGCTGAACAGTTTGGTGGATATTCCCGTTCTTATTTCAGATACCGCTAACGAACTCTCTCGGTTCTTTTTAGTCACGGCTATTACAGCAATTGGCATGAAATCGAATTTGGGTAAATTGGTTGATGTGGGCTTTAAACCCATACTCTTGATGATCATCGAAACTCTGTGGATTGCAGGGTTAATTCTGGGCTTTGTGATATACACGTGAGGCAACATGACAGATAAACCAAACAACACGCCGAATGCTGAAGGAATACACTCCCTTTATGCACAAGATCCAGTTGCCGCTGATGAGCAAGTTTTTGGGCGCACAAGTAACCCGGTAACACGTCGCGGTTTTCTCACTGGTTTGTCGACGATGACCGCTATTATCGGTGCGGATATTGTGTTTTCTCGCTTTATGCCATCAGGGTTGATTCCCGCCGCTTTGGCCGATACACAGAGTCAGTTTTCAATTCCTGGCAAAGACCCTGGCTTAGTTGTTCTCAACGATCGCCCCGTCAATGCAGAAACCCCAGCTCACTTACTGGATGAAGATATCACGTCGGCTTCCCGCCTATTTGTGAGAAATAACGGCATCGTTCCCGACAATATTGATGTTGCAAATTGGACGCTGACCATCACAGGGGAATCGGCAGAGCAAACCAAGACATATACGTTGGCAGAGCTAAAAGCTAAATTTCAACATCACACGTTGCAACTCACGCTAGAGTGCGGAGGCAATGGCCGCTCTGAGTTTAGTCCACCAGCAAAAGGCAATCAGTGGACAACAGGCGCTGTGGGTTGCCCGCAGTGGACAGGCGTGCGCTTAAAAGACGTATTACAAGATGTGGGTATCAAGCCTGATGCCGTCTATATTGGGTACTATGGCAAAGACCTACACCTGAGCAGGACGCCCGGCAAACCCGCCATTTCTCGTGGTGTTCCAATGGCCAAAGCGATGGAAGACGAAGCCTTAATCGCATGGGCAATCAATGGTGAAGACTTGCCTGTGATGAATGGTTATCCACTGCGTCTCGTATTTGGTGGTTGGCCTGCTTCAACATCGGGTAAATGGCTCGAAAAAATTGTGGTGCGCAATCAAATACACGACGGCCCAAAGATGGGCGGCCAAGCTTATCGCGTGCCTTGTGAAACCGTCGCACCCGGTAGCAAAGTGCCTGATGAGGACATGTGCATTATTGAGTCTATGCCAGTGAAGTCACTTGTCACGTTCCCGAAATCAGGTATTCGCACACCACTAAAAGACACCCTATCAGTGCGCGGCCACGCTTGGGCTGGAGATTTGAGTGTCAGCGAGGTTTACACCTCAATTGATTTTGGCCAAACATGGCAAAAAGCAACACTCAAGGCGCCGGCAAACCGTTTGGCATGGCAACACTGGTCCAATCAAATCACTTTCCCGCAAAAAGGGTATTACGAAGTGTGGGCAAGAGCGGTTGATTCTACAGGGAAATCGCAACCTATGGTGCTTCCGGGATGGAATCCCAAAGGCTACCTGAACAATGCGTGCCATCGCATCGCCGTAGAGGTAGTGTAATATGCGCCTTTTAGTCGCCGGTCTTCTACTCGTAACTGCTATATCTGAGGCACAAGAACTCAACCCAACCACTGGCCTTGTGAATGCCAGTGGTCACGATTTAGTTGCGGCCCACTGTAGCGCTTGTCATTCGACCAAATTGATCAGCCAAAACCGCATGAGCCGAGATACCTGGCTTGCGACTATTCGATGGATGCAGAAAACACAAAACTTGTGGCCGCTAGGTGACGCAGAAGCCCCAATTTTAGATTATCTTTCGACGCATTATGCGCCTGAAGAAACGGGCAGAAGAAAGCCTTTACCCGCTCATCTTATGCCACCAACCACTAAGGGTGAATAAAAAGGGCATTTTTAATTCGCACTGTATGCCAGCGATGCTCTGTCTAAGTCGTGAATATCGTTTACGCCAGTTAACGTTAAGGCAATACTTAGCTCATTTTTATACAAGCTCAATAGTGTCTCTACGCCTTGTTGCCCTTGTGCTGCAAGGGCATAAATGTAAGAACGTCCTAACATAGTGCAGTCAGCGCCTAGTGCCAGCAACTTCGCAACATCAAGACCAGAACGTATACCGGAGTCAGCAAAAATAGTGATATCACCGGTGACAGCGTCGGCGATATCCGGCAGCGCTCGAGCACTAGACATAACAGTGTCTAGCTGTCGCCCACCATGGTTAGAAACAACAATACCATCAGCGCCAAACGTTACAGCCGCTCTGGCATCATCTGGGTCTAAAATGCCTTTGATGACGATACTCCCATCCCAAAAGTCTCGAATCCACTCAAGATCGCGCCAACATATTGAAGGGTCAAAGTTATTCCCCAGCCATCCAATATAGTCTTCCAAATGAACCCGCTTTTGACGGTATGTGGATATGTTTCCCAAGTCGTGAGGCCGTCCCATCAGCCCAACCTCAAGTGCCCACCGTGGGTGCATTACAGCCTGAAGCATTCGCTTAGGCGCAGCAAACGGTCCAGACATGCCCGAGTGCTTATCGCGATAGCGCGCACCGGGCACGGGCATATCAACGGTAAACACAAGGGTTTTTACCCCGGCTGCTTTAGCACGCTCTAGTACGTTCTTCATGAATCCACGGTCTTTCAATACGTACAACTGAAACCACATTGGGCGATCGAGGGTGGGTACGACTTCTTCAATAGCACACACCGACACTGTCGACATAGTGAAAGGAATACCACAAGCTTGCGCGGCTTTGGCGGCTTGCACTTCTCCTCTTCTGGCGTACATCCCGGTCAATCCTACTGGCCCCAGCACCACAGGGATGCCTAACGTTTCGCCTAAGATAGTTTTACTCAAGTTGAGGTTCGACACATCGTTGAGCACGCGTTGTTTCAAACACAAGTTGCCAATATCTGCTTCGTTGCGCGCTAATGTGTGTTCTTCATTAGCACCACCGTCAATATAGTGGAATAGGAATGGTGGCAACTTAGCTTGTGCCGGTTTTCGAAAATCAGAGGGACCGGAGATAATCATAGTCGAGCGCTATCCATTGTATATAAAAGCGTAGGGAACAACTTACACACCACACCGTTTTGAATGAGTGTAAGGGGCCACGGCAACATTATTCAATAAGACCATTGTCGACTCACTGAGCCAGATCAATCCCGAGAGACAAAAAAGCCAGTCTTCTTGACTGGCTTTTTGTTACTAAGATAGTTTACTCATCATCTTCAACCATGGTCATCAAAGAGGTGTTTCCTCCTGACGCTGTGGTATCAATGCTGATGGTTTTCTCTGTTACCAATCGCATAATCATGTTGTCGTTATACTCGGCAGTGATCACTGGCAAAATCGCGCCGTCTCGCTGAGCGAGCATCGTCGTGATTTGCGCCGTTCTGTCGGTATTACTGTCAACGACAACACCGGCTAATTGTGCATGGGCCAATAGCGTGTCCAAGTGAGCCAAACGTGCAATTTGGAACACCGAACCATCGGCGCCTGTCGCAACAAACTTCTGCTTAAATGCCATTGCCTCTTCATAGAAAAGGTCAGAAACAACCGCAAGTACTACGTTACCCGCTGCCAGTGCTGTTACCACTGACATTGTCCAGTACTCGAAAGTAACGCCTTTGTCGGCGAAACACACCAGCGCACCACGTGGTTCATAGTACAAACAGTTAGATTCTCCCGTTGGCCCTGGCAATACAACCGGTTTACTGAGCTTGCGCTCAATAGACGTTAGTTGCGAGCGCGCAGTCGCCAATGTGCGATTGAGATCTTCGGCAAATTCCTCAACGATATCGACCGTTGCAATTTTTGCGAGCAACTGACGTACCACTGATATGCGGTCATTCAATGGCGTATGCCGCCACGTGTTTTCCACTGCAATGGCATTGGCCATCATACTGTTGGCTTCATCTGCCGCTTTCTCATTGCCGTAGAGCGGTGCATCTTCTTCTGCGTCTTGCACTCTCACGACTGAATCAGGGGTTGCCTTCTCTTTCATCAAACGGCTCAAATAGTTCGGACCACCTGCTTTTGGCCCGGTCCCCGATAGCCCGCGCCCACCAAACGGTTGTACACCAACGATCGCGCCAATCATGTTGCGATTAATGTAGACATTACCCGCTCGACTCAAGCTGGCGAGATAATTCGCACGTTCTTCGATTCGTGAGTGAATCCCCATCGTCAAACCAAAGCCTGTGCTGTTGACCTTTTCGATGACTTTCTCGATGTCTTTACCTTTAAAACGCACAATGTGCACAACGGGGCCAAACACCTCGCGTTTGAGCACGTCAATGTCTTTGATTTCATACAAGGTAGGCGGGAAGAAGGTTCCCTTACTGCAATCATGAGGCATACGGCATTGGTACAATACCGTGGCTTTGTCCTTCATGTCTTCAGCATGTTGTTGCAAACTGCTCAAAGCTTTTTGGTCAATCACTGGGCCAATGTCTGTATCCAAGTATGCCGGATTGCCCAACTGCAATTCAGCCATTGCCCCTTTAAGCATTTTAATCACGCCATCTGCAATGTCTTCTTGCAAGAACAAAACGCGGAGAGCGGAACAACGTTGCCCAGCACTTTGAAATCCAGAGTGAACGACATCATCGACGACTTGTTCAGGCAATGCAGTCGAATCGACAATCATGCAGTTTTGGCCGCCGGTTTCGGCAATCAGCGGTACCTGTTCTTTGCCTCGGCTGGCTAAAATCTGTGAAATCAAGGTGCCGGTTTGCGTTGAGCCTGTGAACATTACCGCTTGAATTCGCTCGTCGGGCAGTAATGTACTACCTACCTCTGCCCCCGGTGCCACAATGATTTGCAGTGCATCTTCTGGCAAGCCAACAGAACGCATAATTTCAACGGCACGAACCGCAATCATGCTAGTTTGCTCTGCCGGTTTTGCGATTACGGTGTTACCCGTTGCCAATGCAGCTACAACTTGGCCTAAGAAAATAGCCAATGGGAAGTTCCAAGGGCTGATACACAACACCACTCCCCTTGAAGTCAGGCGCTCATCTTCTGCCAGAGTTTGCGCACGTGCTGCATAGTAGCGACAAAAATCGACCGCTTCACGCACTTCATCGATACTGTCTTGGCTGACTTTACCCGCTTCGCGAATACACAACGTCAGCAGTTCGGGCATATGGCGTTCTAGCGCATCAGCTGTTCGTTCTAATACAGCAGCACGCTCTTGAACAGCGGTATTTGACCAAGAGGCATAACCACGGTCTACCGTTGTCAGCGCAGCTAGCATTTGCTCTGGCGTCGCGTACTCGTGACTACCAACTATGTCATCAAGGTCTGCCGGGTTTCTCACGGGTACAGCATTGTCAGTTAACGTTGCAGAATCGACTGAAAACGTATCTGCCCAACGGTCCATCTCTAGTTTCAAGGCTTGCAGATCATTGATATCGGTTAGGTCGAAACCTGCCGAGTTCACCCGCTCTGGCGCATACAAATCTTTCGGCAAAGTGATTTGCTGATTGGAGCGCACTTTCAAGCGCTGAGTTTTTTCCACGGGATCTTCCAGTAGAGATTCTACCGGTTTACTGTCATCAACAATGGCATTAACAAACGACGAGTTTGCGCCATTCTCAAGCAAGCGTCTTACGAGATAGGCCAGCAAGTCTTCGTGTTCACCAACAGGCGCGTAAATACGACACTGAATCTGCTCACCTTCGACAACTTGGTCATAGAGCGTATCACCCATACCGTGCAGGCATTGGAACTCAAACCCTTCTTTGTCATCACCCGCGAGCTCAATGATCACAGCTGCTGTGTAGGCATTGTGGGTCGCAAACTGAGGATACATGCTGTCGCGATACTCTAACAAACGGTTAGCACAAGCGTGATAAGACACGTCAGTTGACGACTTTCGGGTAAATACCGGAAATGAGTCAACCCCAGCTTGTTGCGTCAGTTTAATCTCGGTGTCCCAATATGCGCCTTTAACTAAACGCACCATCATAGGACGACCGACATCTACGGTCAGGTCACGCAACCACTCGATCACATGCAATGCGCGTTTTTGGTATGCTTGAACCGCTAAACCAAAACCAGTCCAGCCATCTAGGTCTTTATCTCTAAAGACGGCTTCAATGATATCCAAAGACAAATCTAAGCGGTCAGCTTCTTCGGCATCAACGGTTAGGCCAATATCGTACTGTTTGGCAAGTAAGCAAAGCTTTTTAAGCCGCGGTGGAATTTCTTCCAACACGCGTTCGCGCCCCAAAAACTCATATCTAGGATGAATGGCAGAAAGCTTTACGGAGATTCCCGGAGAGCGTTTCGGTCCGCGCCCTGCAGCCGCTTTGCCGATTACGCCAATGGCTGTGACATAAGATTCATAGTAGCGATCCGCGTCGTCCATCGTACGAGCACCCTCGCCTAACATATCGTATGAATATACGTAGCCCTTTTGTTCTTTCTGTTGTGCGCGGTCGACAGCGGCTTCGATGGTTTCACCCATAACGAATTGGCGACCCATGACTTTCATGGCGATATTCATCGCTCGACGAATAACCGGCTCGCCCAATCGGCCTAATGTTTTCTTCAGCAGGCCGAATTGTTCACTTTTACGTTCATCGGCATAGTTGACCATGTTACCTGTAAACAACAATCCCCAAGCAGATGCATTGACAAATAAGGATTCGGAATTCCCCAAATGCGGTGCCCACTGGCCTCTTGATAGCTTGTCACGAATAAGTTCATCTTGGTTGGCTTTGTCTGGCACGCGAAGCAGTGCCTCAGCCAAACACATCAACACAACACCTTCCGATGTTGACAGAGAAAACTCGTTTAAAAGTGCATCAACACCACCGTGACCATCTTGGTCTCGGCGAATCTGTAATACCATTCTTCTCGCACGATCCCACGCTCGACTTCGAGCGCCCGGATTTACTTCGGCTAATGGCAAAATACTGTTAATCGCATCAGATTCATTAATGCGGTAAAAGTCACGAATGCGTTGACGCAACGGGTGGGTACTGTAACTGTCGTTTTTAATTAACATTGCTAACCTTACTATGACGAGCTGCCAAATTAAAAAACACTTTAATAACAAAGTGTTAATTGATTCTTGTATTCCTACAACACGCGCACTTAGGCGTTATTCTTATAATTTAGCGCAACCATACAGCCAAAATGCAGCCGACACCAGTCGGATCATTCAAAACCAGAACGAAAAACTGTCAACCAATCCGTGCATTTATTCCTTGAGACTGCCACACTGTTTCCCATAAAATTTGCCAAACACTGAATGGAGTGAAACATGGAAAATCGCAAAGGGTTGCAAAAGCGCTATATATTATTGGCAATCATCCTCGTGCCAGTCGTTTTATACTGGTTATTTGCCAATGCCATCATCAAGTCTTTTCTCGAAAAACAACTCAGCCAAAGCCACGGCGCTGAGGTCAATATTGGTAGCCTAGATCACGGCCTTTTTCCGGCCAAAATCATGTTGTCAGACATTCAAATGACAGATCCGGCCAAGCCAACTCACAATAAAGTGACTGTGGTAGAAGCCAAAGCCGACGTCGACGTTATGGCACTGCTATCCAACCAGGTTCTCGTTGACGAACTGTCTATCGTTGATATTGCCTTTGATCAGGTTCGTCAATCTGAAGGATTTGTATTAGCGCAACCTGAAAGTAACTTTAATTTTAATCAGTGGTTAGAGCAGCAATCGGAATCAGCACCGAGTGTGGATGATGTATTGGCAAAATCGCCGCTGAAAACGACGGCAGCTATCGCTGACGCCAAAGCCACCTACGATAAATATGGCTCTGGATTGAAAGACGACTACGACGCTCTGCCCAACAAGGACAAGATGGCGTATTACAAGCAAGAGGTCGAGTCGTTAAAAAACACCGATTATAAAAATCCTCAGGCGCTGTTAGAGGCGAAGGAAAAACTATCTAAGCTCAAAGAGGAAATGCTGGCAGATAAGGAAAACATTGCTGCCTTCTCTGAAAAAGCGAAGTCAGCCAGTGCAGAACTTTCACAAAGCGTTGAAGCCCTGAAAACTGCTCCTGCCCAAGATTACGATTTACTCAAAGGGCTAGTCGCGGGGGATCAGCAAGCGATTGAAACCGTCACTTTATCTGTGTTCGGTGAACAAGCGGCGGCTTACACTCAATACATTACTGCTGCAGTGCAAATGGTAGGCCCAATGCTTGGCGGTGAATCGGTAGAAAGCGCGCCAGACGATAGTGCTAAAGATCCAATGCAATTGTTGATCAGAAAAGCCAATGTGTCGCTTAACTGGCAGGGCGAGCGCGTCGAGAGCAAATGGGAAAATATCACCAATGCCCATACGATTTTTGGTAACCCAACGACCTTTATGTTCAAAGGTGCTGGCGAAAAGCTCGCTAATTTCACATCCAATGGCCAGTTGTGGATTGACGAGAGCGGACTGGATGCAGAACAAACTTGGGAATTGCTTGGTGCTGGGTTAGAGAACCTTGCACTCTCAGATACCGACAGATTCAGTGCTACCATTTCCAGCGCATTGCTCAACACTCTTGGCAATGTCAAAGTGGTTGATAACCAATTGTCAGGTTCCAGTGAAATCGATCTGACGTCTCTTGCGATGCAAGCGGCAGGCAACGACAAACTTACGTCGATTATCGCTGATACCTTGTCAGGCTTAAGTGAGCTGGACATGGTGGTCGACTTAGACGGCACGATAACGGCACCGGGCTTTAAGTTGTCGTCCGATTTGGATAGCAAAATAGCACAAGCGGCTGTTGGTCAATTAGGGCAAGAACAGCAAGCAAGACTCAACGAACTTCAGCAAAAGCTCAACGGTATGGCATCGGAGCAATTAGGCGCAAATGGCAGCCAACTTGCCGATATTAACGGCCTAATCGGTGCAGCGAATAGTGACAGTGGGCAATTGGATGAGCTGCTCAACGCGCAGTTAACTAACCTTGTTGAGCAACAAAAAGACAAATTGCTGAAAAAACTGTTTAACTAGTTGAGCAAAAAACTCGTTTGAGCGCTGATATTTAACTCGCTTGCAACGGGATTATTACTGACGCCGCTAGGCAAAATAGATGCTTAGCGGCATAATAACATGTCTGATAAGAATGACGGGTAGTGGCCAGTGTGGCGAGATAATTGGGTAACTTTAGTATTGTTGATGTTGCTTGCGATGCTCCAGTATCGTTTGTGGTTCGGCAAAAACAGTATTCCCGATTACATGTCGCGCCAGCAAGAAGTGCATAAACAAGCACAACAAAATGCCAATTTGGCCCAACGTAATGCCCTGCTCAAAGCCGATATCAATGATCTTACTATTGGCCTAGAAGCCATAGAGGAACGCGCGCGAAACGAACTGGGCTTGATCAAGAAAGGCGAAACCTTTTACCGCATATTACCTGCTGACCAACAATAATGACTAATTCAACCAAAATCGTAGCGGTAGTACCTGCCGCAGGCGTAGGAAGTCGCATGGGAGCAGATCGCCCCAAGCAATACCTAACACTGCATGGTAAAACCGTACTCGAACACACTCTCACCTGCTTATCCACTCATCCACAAATTGACAGTGTGATCGTCGCGATTAGTCCAGGTGATGAATATTTTGCTTCGCTGTCTATCGCCGACGCTAACTGGTTAGTTCGAGTCGACGGCGGAAAAGAGCGAGCTGACTCGGTCCTAAACGCATTGCAGGTAGTTGAAGATGACGCTTGGGCCATGGTTCATGATGCGGCTCGGCCTTGTTTGTCTCACTCTGATATCGATAACCTGATCAATCAAGCCATGTCTGACCAATGGGCCGGCGGTATTTTGGCATCGCCTGTCAGAGATACGATGAAGCGCGCCTTGCCAAGCGAAGACGCCGTCGACGTCATCAGCCATACTGAATCCAGAGACGCGTTGTGGCATGCACTAACACCACAACTGTTTCCAGCTAAACTTTTGCGCAATGCGTTAGAAGACGGACTGGCAAAACAATTAATGATTACCGATGAAGCCTCCGCTATCGAAGCGATGGGACATCGGGTAAAACTCGTAGCCGGCAACCCAGCGAATATTAAAATAACCCATCCCGATGATATGCCTTTGGCATCGTTTTATTTACACAACATACAGGATTCTCAATGCGAATAGGTCATGGTTTTGATGTACACAAATTTGGTGGCGAAGGCCCGATTACCATTGGCGGCGTCAAAATAGAACACGACCAAGGGTTGATTGCCCATTCAGATGGGGATGTGGCTTTGCACGCCCTTTGCGATGCGATTTTAGGTGCGTGTGCAATGGGTGATATAGGCAAACACTTCCCTGATACCGACGATGCTTACGCCAATGCCGATAGTCGCAATCTATTGCGACATGTCATTGGCTTGATGCAAAATCAAAATTTAAAAGTGGGCAATGCCGACATTACTATCATTGCTCAAGCACCGAAAATGGCACCACACATCGACGCTATGCGGGCGGCGATTGCTGAAGACTGTCAGACCGAAATAGGCAACATTAACGTCAAAGCCACCACCACAGAAAAACTAGGTTACGTGGGCCGTAAAGAAGGTATTGCTGTGCATGCTGTCACCTTGCTTGTCGCGGATAAATCATGACGGCGCTTTCCACTGATCACTGGGCATATCTCACCATCCCACCCAAAGGACGCGGCCAGTTTAAGGCCGAGCCCGAAGACTTCATCGTCATCGAAGACTTAGGGTATGAGTTAACAGGTGATGGCGAGCACATTTTCGTCTTCATTGAAAAGCGGAACTTAAACACTGCATTTGTCGCCGAACAATTGGCCAGCTTCACAGGTTTGCCATTGCGCAATATCACATATGCAGGTCGCAAAGATAAATATGGCGTGTGTAGGCAATGGTTTGGCATTCACGCGCCCGGAGTCAAATCCTTTCCGTGGGAAGCGTGCACCATTGAGGGTGTAAACATTATCAAAGTGGCTAGGCACAACAAAAAATTGCGTACCGGCCAGCTAAAGGGCAACACGTTTATCATTCGCCTCCGCGATGTTGAAAACATCGAAGATGTCACAGCGAAACTCGATATTGCGGGGCAACAAGGCGTACCCAACTATTTTGGCGAACAACGCTTTGGCGTTCAGCGCTTGGGAGACGATGGCGAATTGAGAAAAGGTGGTAACCTGGCATTAGCCGAGCGCATGATCAATGGCGAAACCATCAAAAACCGTAACAAACGCTCGATGGCGCTCTCGGCTCTTCGAAGTTGGTTATTTAATGAAGTGATATCACAGCGTATTACCAGCAGTCATTTTGACAACATCATGTTGGGCGATGCCATTGGCTTAACGGGTTCAAATAGCTTCTTTAGCAATGATGGCAGTGATACTGATTTAGCCACTCGTTACCAGCAGGGCGATGTGTGCCCGACAGCACCACTGTGGGGCAAAGGTAAAGCCGCAACCACTAGTGATGCCCATGCATTCGAGGACAGTGTGACATCGCAATACTCCGACGTTTTGACGTGCCTCGAAAATGCTGGATTAAAACAGGAACGACGACAAATTCGCTTGTGGCCCAAAGGCCTAGCTTACCAAGTTCAAGAACAAGACTTAGTTGTTTCGTTTAATCTCCCTTCAGGTTGCTTTGCCACTTCGGTGTTGCGTGAGTGCGTTATAACCTACGAAAAGAGTTCATCAGGAGATACCAATGAAACTTCTGCTTAGCAACGATGATGGCGTGTTTGCCAAAGGTATCAGTGTGCTCTTCGAGCACCTCTCACGTTTTCACGATGTCACCTGTATTGCCCCCGATCGCAATTGCAGCGGCGCGAGTAACTCTCTGTCTTTGCATCAACCACTACGTGTACAGGAAATGGAAAATGGCTTCTATTCTGTCAATGGTACGCCCTCGGATTGTGTGCACTTAGGTCTCAATTGCCTATTAGACGAAGAACCGCAGCTTGTTGTTTCGGGCATCAATCACGGTGCCAACTTAGGTGATGACGTCATATACTCCGGAACGGTAGCAGCAGCGTCTGAGGGTCGCTTTATGGGCCTGCCCGCCATTGCGGTTTCATTGACATCGAAAAAGGGCGAAAACTTTGAGACTGCGGCCAAAGTGGTATTGGATATTATTTCACAACTCGCTCAGCATCCTTTACCATCTAATCAGATCCTAAATGTCAATGTCCCAGATGTACCTTATGACGAGTTAAAAGGAATACGAGTGACTCGCCAGGGTAGTCGCCACCGTGCTGATACCATGGTAAAGGACAAGGATGCATTTGGCCGTGAGATTTATTGGTATGGGCCGGTGGGAGAGGAACAAGACGCGGGTCCCGGTACTGACTTTCACGCTGTCGCCAATGGCTACTGTTCGGTTACGCCATTGAGTGTAGATATGACCGCACACCACTCACTCGACGAGATGGAGTCGTGGCTAGCGAACAACAATAAAAAACGAGATTGATAGGAAGTAGTAGACCCAAATGAGAGTTTCACGAAAAGGCGATGCTTTAGCTCAATTGATTTATGAAGAGGGTGTTCGCGATCAAAAAGTCCTCAATGCGATCGCTAACACGCCAAGAGAAGGCTTTTTGCCGGATGCACTGAAACACAAAGCATACCAAAATACCGCTTTGCCCATTGGTCAAGGGCAGACCATTTCACAGCCATACATAGTGGCAAAGATGACGGAATTGCTGCTAAAAGCGAAGAACCCACCGAAAAATGTGTTAGAAATTGGCACGGGCTCTGGATATCAAACCGCGATATTGGCGCAGCTCTTTCAGCGCGTTTTCTCAGTAGAAAGAATCAAAACGCTGCAGTTCCAAGCAAAACGCCGCATGAATCAATTGGATTTGCATAATATTTCGATGAAACATGGTGATGGATGGCAAGGTTGGCCGAGCAAAGCACCATTTGATGCGATTATTGTTACGGCTGCCGCCGCGAGTATGCCAGAAGCCTTGTGTGAACAACTCAATGAAGGTGGTAGGCTAATTATCCCAGTTGGAGACGAACAACAAAGTCTGCAATGTATCGATAAAATCGACGGCGAACTCGTCACCGAAACGGTAGAAGCCGTGCGTTTTGTACCGCTTGTCGCTGGGGATCTACTTTGAAAATTTTTCAGCCGTTATACGACCTAGCGTTACAATGGGCTAAACATCGACATGCGAGTAAGTATCTTGGCGGGTTGAGTTTTGCTGAATCGGTATTCTTCCCGATTCCCCCTGACGTGATGCTTGCTCCCATGTCATTGTCACAACCCAACAAGGCCTGGACCTTTGCTTTGATCACGACATTGGCATCCATAATCGGTGGTATTGCAGGTTACTTTTTAGGGTATTTTGCATTTGACGCTTGGCTCGCACCTCTGATCGAATCCTATGGCTACACGGAAAAACTCAACACGGCGATGGGTTGGTTCGAGCAATATGGTATATGGGTAATTTTCATCGCGGGTTTCTCCCCAATTCCGTACAAAATCTTCACGATTAGCGCAGGTGTGCTGCAGATGGCATTTTTGCCGTTTCTGTTGGCGTCGGCGGTCGGTCGCGGCGCTCGCTTTTACATGGTGGCAGGCTTGATGCGGTTTGGTGGGGCCAAAATGGAAGCCAAACTGAGGCAATACATTGAAGTCCTCGGATGGGCAGTTGTTGCTCTCGCTGTAATAGCGTATTTGCTATTGCGACACTAAAAGGAGTTTACCAATGCGATTCAAGGATGGCGCCATCGCATGTTGTATCATTCTGACCACAGCCTTTGTCAATGGCTGCAGCAGCCGCTCGGTACCCGCCCCTGTCACATTGCTCAATAGCGAAAAGCCGTCACAACAGGATCCCTTTTCCCAATCGACCTACACCGTGCAACCCGGTGACACGCTTTTTGCCGTTGCTTGGTACAGCGGCAACGATTACCGCGATCTCGCCCGTTATAACAATTTATATGCGCCCTACACCATATATCCCGGGCAATCCCTGAAATTACAGGCGCCTGCACCACCAAAGCGCAAAGTTACAACAAAATCGGTTAAGTCAAGGGATACTGGTCTTACCACGAAAAATAATCGTTCAAATCCTGTTGACCAACAAAAACAGCAGGCGTATGGTGAAAGTGAAAAAGATGTTAACAACCAGCCGGTTAAGACGTCGAGTAACTCGTCTAAAAAACGCTTTCCAGCCCGCGTATCACAATGGGTCTGGCCTGCCGAGGGGAAGCTGGTTGCAAGGTTCAGCAAGGCTGAATCGGGGAATAAAGGCATAGATATTCAAGCCGCGAGGGGTACACCAGTTGTTGCCGCTGCGGACGGAAAAGTGGTTTATTCTGGCAATGCACTGAGAGGATATGGCAACTTAGTCATCATTAAACATAGTGATAACTTTCTCAGTGCCTATGCATACAACGACACAGTTAAAGTCACAGAGCAACAATGGGTCAAAGCTGGCCAACAGATTGCCACTATGGGTGACTCGGGCACAGATTCGGTAAAGCTTCACTTTGAAGTCAGGTATAAGGGTAAATCTCTTGATCCACTCAGATACCTGCCACAGTAATAATCGATAATAATAACAATAAATAATAATAAGAAACGTACAGGAGCGAACATCATAAAGTAACCATAAAAAGCAGGAGATGCAGTTATGGGTGATCAAAAAAGTACTGTAATCGAAGCAACACCTCGTGATGATGTCGATGAGCTTGATGTAGCCGTTGATGTGAAAGACGAAGATATAAGTGATTCTGATGTCGAAAATGAAAAATTCGACGACTTGATCGCAAGCCAGGAAGACCTTCCCAAAAATCTCGACGCAACCCAACTTTACTTGGGTGAAATAGGATTTTCGCCACTACTTACCGCAGAAGAAGAAGTTTACTTTGCTCGACGAGCTTTGAAAGGCTGTGAAGCTTCACGCAAGCGCATGATTGTCAGTAATCTACGCCTTGTGGTTAAAATTGCTCGCCGCTACAACAACCGAGGTCTAGCGTTGCTCGACCTGATTGAAGAAGGCAACTTAGGCCTGATCCGCGCGGTTGAAAAGTTCGATCCAGAACGAGGCTTCAGATTCTCGACCTACGCCACATGGTGGATTCGCCAGACAATCGAACGCGCAATCATGAACCAGACTCGCACGATTCGCTTGCCTATCCATGTTGTGAAGGAACTCAATGTTTACCTTCGTGCAGCCAGAGAGTTGTCACAAAAGCTAGATCATGAGCCAACAGCCGAAGAAATTGCTGAGGCGCTTGAAAAGCCAGTATCAGAAGTCAGCAAAATGCTGCGTTTAAACGAACGTATCACGTCAGTTGACACGCCAATTGGCGGTGAAAACGACAAAGCATTACTCGATATTTTGGCCGATGAGTCTGAGTATGGCCCAGAAGAAAACTTGCAAGACAACGACATCAAAGACAACATTGTCGGTTGGCTGCAAGATTTAAACCCCAAGCAAAGAGAAGTGCTAGCTCGCCGCTTTGGCCTCATGGGGTATGAGCCGTCGACACTGGAAGACGTTGGCGCTGAGATCGGTTTGACTCGGGAACGTGTCAGACAGATCCAAGTTGAAGCTTTACGACGCCTACGCGACATGTTGAGTCATCAAGGCCTCAACCTCGAAAGCCTGTTCAATAAGCTCAGTTAAAGAAAACCGTTCACCCATTTGGCACAGGTTTCACCTGTGCCAATGGTGAAACCACCATTGAGTATCCATTTTTTGCGGGCCCGATTACGTGTCGAGTCGTAGCACTATTATGGTACGTCTTCTGCGTGATCATCCAACCACACCTCACAAAACGTAAATCCCAGTCCAATTTCTGAATTTTTACCTGCTTTTTGAATATTGTTTGCACATTTGTCGCGCACACTAACCATGAGCCGATATTGGAGAAGCATGATGAGCAGAAATTACGCCCTATTCCCCCATCAAATTCGCTATCTAGCACTAGCCGTAAGTTTAGCCACGTTAACCGCCTGTGGTGGCGGGTCTAGCGAATCCAATGATCCAGTAGAAGTGGAAGTCCCACCAGCAGATCCGGGGCCTACCCCAACCGATCCCAATGATCAAAACGATCCAAACGAACCCACCGCTTTGGATAACGCATTGAGAGAACGCCTAGCCGAGCTGAGCTTGTTTGCTATTGATGCTGCCAATCTAGACTTACCAAGTATCAATGACCCGATTCCACAATTGGGTAAAGCACTGTTTTTCGCAAAAAACTTAGGGGGCGAACAAAGCGTCGCTTGTGTCAGTTGTCACCATCCAATGTTAGGTGGGGGTGACAACTTGTCTCTTCCTGTTGGGGTTCACGCCGTCGATGCGCTTGGAAACGATGCCCATGCATTACTAGGAATCGGTAGAATGAGTGGCGTAGAAGGTGACCCTCGTCCACCTGTACCCCGAAACTCCCCCAGTGTTTTAAATTTGGGCTTGCAAGATACCAATATGTTTTGGGATGGCAGAATCTCAAGAACGCCGAATGGCAATATCGTCACTCCAGATTCACCTACCAACAACAATGGCAACCGCATCGCGGACCCTAACCTTCCAGCAGATGCCACATTGGCCGCAGCGCAGGCAAGATTCCCAGTTACTTCACAAGAAGAGATGCGAGGTAACTTTGCAGACGGTGCCGATAACACCGACTTACGACTTCAGCTCACAACTCGTTTTGACAACAGTGACGGTAGTTTTACCTCAACTTGGCCACAAGCCTTTGAAGTGGCCTTTGGCGATCCAGACGTCACATTTGATCGCATTGCTCAAGCTATCGGTGAATACCAGCGCAGTATGGTGTTTGTTGACAGTCCTTGGAATGCTTATCTCGACGGCGACAATACCGCTTTGACGGAGCAGCAAAAAGAAGGGGCTCAACTGTTCTATACGGCCCGCAACCAGGGTGGAGCAGGCTGCGTTCAGTGCCACAACTCAAATAGGTTTACGGACGATCGCTTTCATTTAACGGCTTTCCCACAGATTGGCCCTGGTAAAGGTGACGACAGTGGCAACGGCGCTACTCATGACTTTGGCCGCGAACAAGTCACCGGTGATCCCGAAGATCGCTACCATTTTAGAACCCCAAGTTTGCTCAATGTCAGTGTTACCGCACCATATGGCCATGCTGGAACTTATGATTCACTGGCGCAAGTTGTGGGTCACTATGTTAACCCAGGCAACCAAGTTCAACAGTTGTTCGGCAACAATGGTGACTTGTGCGACCTGCCCCAATTTGAACAACTACTCGCACAATCTGACCTTACCTGCCAAGCCTTGTACCCAGACGCACAGGCGAATTCGTCAGACGTTATCGACCGTCTCAATAGCGCAAATGATAACGAAGTCGAAGTCACATCTGCATTAATGCCAGTAGGCTTAAATCAAAATGAAAGAGCAGCCATTGTTGCATTCTTAGAATCGCTGACTGATCCATGCGTGGAAGACAGAATATGCCTAAGTCCATGGATTGTAGATGCCCAAGATGAAGCAAGCTTTCCAGATAACAACCCTCTTATCGCAGAGGACGAAAACGGCAACGATATTTAACAGTCGGGACGTGGGATGACAAGGATGTCATCTTTTTATGAAATGACTTCGCACAAAAACCTGTCATACTCAAAACTATTGGTTACATTTGAATTGAGCTTATGACGTCTTCACAACGCCTCTGGTTATCAGCCATTGTTTCTTTTCTGTTTTATGCAGGTTGGAGCTTTTTCGCAAACCGCCTAGTCACTGATGATATGTCAGTCTTAGTGCGCAGCGCGCTGGTGCAAGGGATTTACAGTGGTGGTGTCACGCTAGGTTTTACATGGTTGCTCGAGCGGTTTTACAAAAGCATCGGAACCCGTTGGATGAGCTTTGCATTCATGGTACCCGTACTTTGCTATGCTCACAGCCAAACCACTCAGGCCAAAGCCATTCGAGCCAGTGCAGACGATCTTATCGAACGTTCGGCGTCTTGGTTAAAAGGCACTTGTCTTCCAGGTGTGATCGTGTCGCCGCTGATTCCGCTCACAGTACAATCATTGCTAGTGATTGGCGTTAACCTAGTGAATCAAACGCCTAACCTCTGGTTGACGGTGGCTCCCTCTATGGTTTTCAGTGGCGCCTATGGTTACCTGTATACCCTGTCTTTGTACAAGCAAAAGCGCAAGGCGCAGTCGGCCACAGCGAATTAGCCACTAGGCCTTGATATTACGGTTCTCTACACAAGGTAACAAAGCGGTATGGATGGGGATTTTTCTCATCGGCTTGATGAGACTCGCTCTCGCTCTCCTGCCAGCTACCCACGCTCTCATAGTCAGGGAATTGCGTATCGCCCTCTACCGTTAAATCAATAAAGGTTAAGTACAAGGTATTAGCTTGCGCTAAAAAACGCTGATAAATCGTGCCACCACCGATGATCATCACTTCGTCAGTTGACGTCTCGGCTGCACATGCCATCGCTGCCTCGGGTGTTTTCACTACAGTCGCATCCTGTAAGGTGTAGCCGTCACGCCCAGAGATGACAATGTTCAAACGGCCCGGAAGTGCTCGGCCTATGGATTCGTATGTCTTTCTGCCCATTACGACTGGTTTGCCCATCGTCACAGATTTAAAATGCTTGAGATCTGCCGGTAAGTGCCAAGGCATCGCATTATCTGCACCAATAATTCGGTTGTTAGCCATGGCGGCAATCATAGATATTTTCATTGTGTCGACTCTTTGCAAAACCAGCGCGTAACCTACTATTTATTGACAGATCTGGCAACACATTGCCAAACCTTATAAGAGTGCTCATTGATGATCGCACACACTTGTATTGATTTTTATAAATGCAAATTTTGATACATATCAGTGAACCATGCCTCAAATCGAAATAGTCGTAGACTAAACGGGTTTTTACTTCTATTGTGACTAGTAGGTCTTGTTTTTCGTGAGTTAACCACCGAGTAATGCTGCCATCAGGAATTCCCTCTAATCTCTCTCCAATCGAGGACAAACTCGACTATTGGAAGCGCTACTCTGAGTTAGAGCAAGGCCGCAATCAAGTGCTGAAAATGGCTGCAACTGGCCACCCGTTACAAGATACTTTGCAACGTTTGTGCTCAGAATCACGTTTATACAACCCCGATATGTTTTGCTCTGTTCTTCGTTTGGACGAGGAAAATGCCACGTTACACCCCATCGCAGATGATGGTTTGCCGCAATTTTATTGTGATGCGCTTGAAGGCGTAAAAATTGGTCAAGGGGTGGGTTCCTGTGGTTCCGCTGCATTTGCCAAGAAACGCGTCATTGTTGAAGACATCGGTAGCCACCCTTATTGGGTTCAATATAAAGATCTCGCTCAATCTGCCGGATTGGAAGCTTGCTGGTCAGAACCAATCTTAGGCGAAAATGGTCGCTGCTTTGGTACTTTTGCTATGTATTATGCAACGCCAAAAGCCCCCAGCGATGAAGACATCAAGTTTATTGAAATGTCGGCGAACCTCGCCGCTGTCGTATTTGAAAATCACGAGAATAGACAGCGCCTCGAATCTGCTAACCGCGAACTCATGCAAACCTTAGATGAAAGGTCACAGAAGCTCGCCGTGACCATCAAAGAGCTAGAAATGGCGCTGAAGGAGCAAGGCTACGCTCATTCACAACAAGTGAATCAAGAGAAAAACGATACGACACGCAGCTTGGTCGTGGGGTTAGCTCATGAATTCAACACGCCAGTCGGCATTGCAGTCACGTCGATGACCTCAGCTCGGGATTTGGTAGATAAGTTGGTCAAATCAATGGCAGGAAAGGAGCCACTAAGCCGAAAAGCGGTTATTGATTCACTCAATAACGTAAGTGCAATGCTAACACTAGGTGAGAATAATCTCGGCCGTACTACCGAGCTGATTAGCCGCTTCAAAGCAATTAATGTGGAAGAGTTCGATAAATCCCAATCCACCTTCAATATTATGGCGTATTTCAACGAGCTAAAGTCCATGTTGAAAGGCTTACTCAAGTGCCATCAACTCAACATCGATGTTGAATCCCACGAAGTGTGCTTAGCAAAACATGGCTTAACCCAAATATTACTGCAGTTGATTGATAACAGTATTACTCACGGCTTCGAAGCCATGGAGCAAGGCGTGATCACGATTCACGTACGAGTGGTAAACGACGAGCTAGTTATTAACTATCAAGACAATGGCTGCGGGATTCCGGAGTCGATGAAAGACAAAATTTTCGACCCATTCTTTGTTGGCAAGAAAGGCCAACAGAGCATTGGCCTTGGCTTGAATGTCGCGAGCAATATCGTATCTAGCTTGTACCATGGTAAATTCTGCGCCCAGAGAGCCCCCGTGGGTGCACGCTTTGAAATCATGATTCCGCTAACTGTGTTTTAACCGGTGTGGTTGCATACCGCGTCGCACGACCTTTTCTTTGATAGCAGCCTTCCATTCCCCGACACGTTACAAGGTACACTGATAAAATCTCGTATATAGTCAATTTAGCGCGCTAAATATCGGCATTGGAATGCTAGAGCGAATGCAAGTTTGCTAGGAAGCTGTTCACCTTCACCCCAATTCAACACCATGATATTGCTAGGATTCTATTTTCGCTCTGAAAGAATGGGTAAGAGAAAGTACTCTCTACAGCCGTTTGTTAGTTTTCATTTCCCCCATTATCCGTGTAGAAGCTATAACCTTTCCCCGGATACTTACGAAAATATGTGAGCCAATTAGTTTTAAATATATCGACAAGGTAAATCTTTGGACAGTGCTCATCATTATCAATCATCATATTGAGCAGGTAATTGTCATTTTTTATTAGTTCCACTGCTTTCAGTTCCGCCTGTTCCTCATCAGGGGCTTTGACCCAGCGTGTTGTAAAAAAGCCAAACACCTCGTTCTTACCTTCATTTTTTACGGGAAAATCTTTTCCTTCCAGCATTACTTGAAAATACGGCATATCTATCCTTGAAAATTATCTTATCCACAGAAAGCGAATTTCTATGTTAAGCGCAAGTCGTTTCGGCCTCATATACGATAAATTGTTTCAACGAGCTATGTGAATGTGTTGACGACATAATCGTTTTTTAGGTGCCGTCTGAAATAAACTCATCGATGTTGGGTAATACTCTGTCGTTAATATTTTGACTATCCAAGGTTAAAGGATGTTCTATAAGTTCCTGTTTTACGTTTGCAAAGAAAAGTCTGTTAGACTCATTTTTTTCTATTGATTTCAATATTGTGTGAATCGAAAAGAAAATTTTGCTATCCAATTCATTTTGAGTTTTGAATGCCTGTTCTAGTATGACAGACTTTCTAAGCGACATATAAAACTCCAAATTTGACATTAATCGCTGAAGCAATAGTTCGCTAACTTGCGTATTGATTGTGACGCGGAAGGAGTTATCGACGAATTCTTCTTTAGGAAAAACAATCTTAAATTCAGCTTCCGAGTCAGCCAGCACATTTCCACAAAAGAGAATAAACACTAAGAGATAAAATTTCATTTAGTCCTCTATAGTGCCTAATACGCGTTCACGGGTTACAAACGCTTGGGCGGTTATGCGAAGCTCCCCATGGGTTGAGTCCCGCCGTGCGTTACTATACGTTTCAAAACGTTTGTTAAACTCACCCTTTAATGATGTAGCTATACACATTTCCTGAAATCCTTTTAAATTCTGGGTCACTGCCGGGTTTAGTGTTTACTTCCGCTGTGGGGTTTGGGACGAAAAAGCCACTTTCTGCTACAAAAGAACGAGTCAATACAATGTATAAACCCTCGCTTGAAATTCTAATGTCATTTGGATTCAGTTTGTCTATTGCAGTGGGCAAGTCATCCATATTGACGAAACCATGGTCTAGAATACTTTCAGCGTCAAGCTCTACTGACTTTAAATCATAAGAACTCGCAGAATGATGGTCGACACAACCACCAAAAAGTACTAAAAGGAGTAAAAAGGTGATGAGTTTCATAAAGAGTTCGCTGTGAAAGTAATATTGAGACACAAGGTGTGCAAAGCAGAGCTTTTTGCTTGAAGCCCAACCACGTAGTGAAGAGGAAAAGTTGACCATATCATTATGACTAGTCTGTAAACTCGAAGTGCTGTAGTGGCGGCCATATAACTGTCGACGCTATGCTTAAAACGTTCTCTGTTACCTCTTTAAACGATTTATCTATAGCTGTAGGAGACCAATACCAACCGTTCCTCTCTAGTTGCCTTTGAGACTATTCTTTAGGCCATCAAGAAATTTTAGCTTTTCTTTTTTTACCAATTCCAACCGCCATTCCTCATACGAATTATTTTGAACCAACAACGTTAATGCCTCTATCGATAAGTCATAGCTCTTTTCGGCTAATCTAGTTTCACTTAGTAGTTCATATAATTTCGCTTGGTTGAATCCAACAATGCCTCTGGTTCGAAGATAATATTTGTGGTTGGGTGATTTTTCATTTAATTCCAAAGCCTCTTGAGACAGCTTTAATGATTCTCTATATTCGCCCAATTCAGAGTGAACCAACGCTAGGTTATCTAAGTCTATTGCAATTAATGTCGGTGCAAGGTTCTCTTCTTTACTTATTTCGAGCGCCCCGGTTAGATGCGTTAAAGCATTATCATACTTTTCTTGATTGAGATAAAAATTACCAAGCGTATTATGGGCATTGCGAAGATGTGTTTTTCTGTTCTGCGAAACTTTTTTAGACGTTTCTAGCGCTTTTATCAGGAAGCTCTCGGCTTGCTCAAGTAGTTTGTCATCTTGCGCCATAATACCCAGTGCAAGGTATCCTCTTGTTACTCTGTGATCGGTAGGAGATGACTTTTCTAGTTCAGGGACACTCTTCAGTAACGGGGGAATAGCGTGATTAAAAAGTCCCATTTCGTAATGGTTCAAGCCGTAATTGACATTACTTTCTGTGCTTGCGCACCCAGCTACTAGCATTAGTAATGTACATAGGAAAATATAACTTTTATGCACCATTCGCTCCCTGAAAATTAAACACGTCGCTCTCACGCCCCCCTTATTAAACCACATTAAATTCAAATATATAGACACGTACAGTGGAAATTAAAATGAGTTATTTCGATTAAACCCTATTAGTATGGCATTTCGCCGCACTAACACTAAAGCTTGAAGACTAGGCAATTGGCCCTTGCGTAACAAGGCGATATTGGCCATGAATATCAGCGGATTCTTAAACAAGTCAATACAAGTATATCTATATTCACTACACGTTAACTTGCGTGCCCCTTTCAGAGCTTTACTGAGCGCTACTTTAATTTTGTCGAAGCGCTAATAGCTCAACAATAGTATTGTAGAGTATGTCTTTTAGCTCCGAATTTGAAATAGTTGTGCACAACACATCTGAACTTTCATAAAACATAAAGGGGATATGGACCATGCTTTTCACTCTGAATATTTGAACAGAGACATCATCGGTAGTTGGTCCCCAATCCATAAAGCGCTGTTGAAAATAGCGAGTATTGTCATGTTCCGCTTCTTTGTGTAATGCCAAAAAATTCTCGATAGGAGTTAACTTTGGAAATGGAAATTGGTCCATTGCCGGATCAAATTCAGACAAAATCCGGTTTAAATCTGAATCCATCGCGGCCACAAATTGCGGGATATATACCGTTTTATCTATTGGATGAAGAGATTGATTAGAGGCAAAAACGTCTACATGACATAAGTCGCGCGAGCCTTCTGACAGGTTGCCGATTTCAATAGCATATTTTGAACGATCGCCAAACAACTTCATAAATTGAGTGCCCTCCCGGCACTTCTTGCCTCCGCGAGCGCAGAGATTGTGTGGATTGGTTCGTTATACGGCATTACCGCGCAATGCCTCTAATACCGCTGTTGATTTACCAAAGGCTCTATTGAACCACTGACTTGGAAGATATAGCAGATTATTTTCTTTTGAAATGATGTAAATACCCTGATTTATGACCACATGAAATCCAGTCTTATCTACGATTAATTCGCCTTTCTCGATATTAGGCAACTCATCACGTGTAAAGACAATACAAGCGCCGACTTCTTTTAATAGCCAGAGAGCTCAAGACCTTTTGCATACTAATGTACGGTCATTTTGAATCTGTATAGTTATTGGTAAAGTAGCGTCAAATCTTTGAACGTGCATTACATAACGAGCCGGTAAATCAACCTTTTGCAAGGTAAAACCACTATCACCATCATCTTTCAATATCTCAGGATAAAGTCCTGGATGAAAAGTTCTTTTTAAGCGTTTTGCTAAATCCATCGATGCTAATCTGCGAGTAAAAGCCCCTATCAGAGGCATATAACTGTTGGCGAAAATGTGAAGCGAAGCAGAACTCCGCCAACAGTCAAAAGTCCCAGCCTGCTTTGGCTTTTTATGAATACCTACAAAAGAGATTCAACAATACCGTTTCCATCATCGAGTATTACAACTTCCTTTGTCACCCATTCTAGATTGTGTTGCTTAGTTAGCTTAACACTATGAACCAAACCATTTCCGATATCACTTTGAATCACCAACATCTCTGAGCCGTCAGAATGTGTTGTATGTTGATGTAAAACACCATTTTCGCTAAATTTTTGTACAATTATCTCACCAAATATATTGGCTTTAACTCTTCGAATTAAATCATTATTTGGCTCGACATAATCTCTAATTTCTAAGTGTTTTGGAATGCCATCCCTTTCATAGGTTTCTCCTTCGCCTACTGGTTCAAAGTAATCTTCAACTGAAACTTCGACTTTAAAGATTTGAGAACTTCCTTTTACCTCATACTCTACAAATATCATCTCACTTTCCAGCATTAATAATACTAAGCTAAAGGGTACGACTATGACCCAATAACGGCGAAACCCAGCCGCGTTTGCGTCCCAGCCCCGAAAGGAGTATTTTTGATCGCCTTATTATGTTTGCTGCACAAAATAACATTGTTTGTGCCCTCTATCCGTAAATACTTGCATCACGTGATCCGCGACACACTCTTTTAAAAACCTGTCTACTTCCACCTCATTTCCATCTTCACCTTGCCGCATAAGCACCCATTTAGGAGGTGATAAATCTTTCTCGCGATGCTTCAATGAACTTTCTAGTAAATTAAGAAATAATAGTAATTGTTCTAACAAGTGTTCTGGATTCCTTGAATTACAAGGTATGTATGCGCAAACGCATATTCTTTTTTGGGTCTTGTCGCTAAATCCTCGGAACATATACAACGAGTTATTAATTGAGATTACGGCATAGAAAACTTCACCTAATCCGTCTTCCAAGAAAACTTCAAAATTAATAGAGTATTTTTCTTCGAATTCGCCAACAGAGAATGGAAACTCGCAGATGTAAAACGAGTCGTACATTTTTTCCCAGTTGTCCAAATCAACCTGATTCACTTGGAATTCCTCGAAGAAGCATAACAATTTAATAGTGCGCAAAATACGCGTTTATCTACCGGACACCTTATGCTACCTACTCGTCACGCTTTAAAAAGCTTTCTGTGATTCGCATAGATTTCCTTCGGTGAGGCTATTCTCTGGGTGCCCAAAAAACTTTCATATGCCAATTTCATTTGTAGTGCACACGTTTCTGGCGACATCCCACCAATACCAGTGCCTAAACCAGAACAAACCAAAGTATCGACTCTCTTCTTCGGGTTCGTTGCATTGAACTTACTTATGGCTAGCAATATCGCTCTAAACGCTGAATAGGCATTACATGTTGTCGAAACATCTTCTGGTACTCTCATCGTTGGAGCAACGGCAAGATAAGGCCATTTCTCTGAACCCGTATCAACGAGTAGCGCCGAGCCAACAGGGATTTCCCCATAAAACTCTTTCACTATTGCCGATTGAACAATGCCTTCTATTTCATCACCCAACTCATAGCTGATAATTCGATCCAGGCCACCATCCATATAACCAAAACTATTAGCAGGGCTCACCATGCAATCGGCAGGAATATCAAAATAGTCGCACGAGAGCGCCTCAACAGTATCCTTGTATTGACGAAACTGTGTTCGCCAAGCATCCACTAGAGAAACATCTAGATCGATGAGATATATCTTTTTTGGGATATACAAAGCACCTCCTAACATACCTAGCATGGAACGACTGAAAACACAGAGCCAACCATACTGGCGAGAGTGTTAATAATTGCGCTCGTAACCCTACCCTTGTTAAAAATTACATCGCTTAAAAAACCGAATATCACAGCAAGATAAACAAGATACCCTAAGCCCATGTAATCGTTGTATAAAATCGTATAGAACCAATCTTGACCATAGAGGTAAATGCCTGTCGATATTATGGTTGCGACAACCAACAACACGCTGGGAAGAAACAAATGCGCTACCGCTTTCGGCTTTAAAAACGATACGACGAGTAGAAGAAGGAACATCGACAAGTTTGAACCGAGGAATATTCTAAGATCGAGCTGAAGATTACCCACAATTTCGAGGTATTTGCCTTTAACAACATCATTAAGGGTGGCTTCTGCTACTTGGATGTTCTTGATTCTATCCATATAGCTCGAGGCTAAAGACTCTGACACCGCTCTCTTTTTCTCACAATCATACCCACACATAGCGGCGATGATACTTGCAATTTTATCCGGCAGTTTGGCATCCAAATCAGCCTGTATTTTTTCCTTTTCTAATCCCAACTTAGCAGCAACTTTTAACGCGGCGTCCGTCACTGAGGCATTACTCATGGCGAGTCGCTTACCACGAACTTCCTTTTCAATTTGAGTTTTCACGAAACCTTTTGCGGAGTTTTCAACTATCTCAGGTGACACTAACGTCAGAGAAAAGAGACCGCCGAACAACAATACCCCCATTATGCCTAGTAGCTTTAAAATTGTACTCATACTTCCCTAGTAATATCCCTCGGTCGAGGTCCAGCGTTGTGTTTACGACTGCACAGCGCCGCCGTGTCCTTCACCCTACTGAACGTCAAACGCTACCATAATTCAATAGCTCCTTAGCCAGCTGATTTAAGCTAGACCATTGATATTAAGATGGTCAAATGTTTTTGTACGGATATCAAAGTCTATCGAAAAGAAGCAATTCCCACCATCTCGAACCACTATAAACTCGTCCGTTAGCTCGTCGGTATCGAATTCGTCGATACAAAGCCCATGAATTTTCACTTTTGTTTCTTGCAAGACTTTGTATTGAAAAATGTATTTGTCGAGTGGTAGCAATAACCCAGCAGGTTTAGTACTCAGGAATCGTTCTAACTCCCTCTCTAACGTACTTGTTGTGATGTCTGAAACAGAGTTACCTACCAAAAACCACCTTTTGTCACTATTTAGGCAAGCATGAGCAAATGAGATTTGAAAACACAAAAGGAGTGTAAAAATTTTGACCGTCATCATTTTCCTTATGTATCGCAGCCTTTGAGCTAACACGCTATCACCTTTGCTATCACAGCGCCAATGATTGCTGTGCAGCTGCCGTTCCATTGAGCTTATGACGGCGTTGTTTTGGTCTTGTTTGCCAAAAACAAAAAAGGCCAACAGTGTTGGCCTTTATCATTTTTACTTTTTGTAGACGACTTCTACGTCGTAATCATCTTCGTCCCAATCGTCATCGTCGTCATCCCAGTCTTCTTCCGCTTCTGCGATTGCTTTACTGTGATATGCATCCCAATTGAACTCGACTTCTTCTTCGTTCTTATCGGTTTCCAATTCTGCAGGCAAGGTTTCGATATAGTCCATGATATCGCGGCTTAGCTCCGTCACGCCTAGCTTTTGGAATGCCGAAATGTGGTACGTAGGACCTTCCCAACTCAACTTATCAACAATTGACTGACAAAGCTCTTCCACTTCTTCTTCAAGCATCAAATCAACTTTGTTGAACACTAGCCAGCGTGGCTTAGCAGCAAGTTCCGGGCTGTACTTTTCAAGTTCTTCGATAATGGCACGGGCATTTTCTGCCGGATCTGACTGATCCGCAGGCATAAGATCGACCAAGTGCAACAATACACGGCAACGTTCAAGGTGCTTCAAGAAACGAATACCTAGACCTGCGCCGTCTGCTGCACCTTCTATCAATCCTGGAATATCTGCAATCACAAAGCTGCGTTGCGCATCTTGGCGTACGACGCCCAGATTCGGTACGAGGGTTGTAAATGGGTAATCGGCCACTTTTGGCTTAGCGGCTGACACTGAGCGGATAAAGGTAGATTTTCCGGCATTTGGCAAACCCAACAAACCCACATCGGCAAGCAACATTAGCTCTAGCTTTAAGTTGCGAATTTCACCCGGTGTACCATTGGTTTTTTGGCGAGGCACTCGGTTAACACTGCTTTTAAATCTAGCGTTACCCAAGCCGTGATAGCCCCCTTGAGCCACTTTCATTTTCTGCCCATGACGGGTTAGATCACCCAGCAATTCTTGGGTATCGACGTCTGTTGCGCGGGTACCAACCGGCACGCTCAACGTCAGGTCTTCACCACCACGCCCGGTGCAATTGCCGCCGCTACCATTAGAGCCACGTTGAGCGCGATGGAAGCGCTCAAAACGGTAGTCGATAAGGGTGTTTAAGTTCTCGTCGGCCATGAGGTATACACTACCGCCATCTCCGCCGTCACCACCATCCGGGCCGCCGCGTGGCACGTACTTTTCGCGCCTAAAACCAACGACACCGTTACCGCCGTCACCCGCTTCTACGCGAATTTCAGCCTCATCTACAAACTTCATTGTTTACTCCGCTCTGTGCGTCTAAAGCCAACCTATCACTATCGTATTATAGTGCATTCGGACCTTATCTCACTCATAATTCTTAAGAGGTAATACTTTTTTACACTGACCGTTCAATGCACAAAAATATTACGTCTTCGACACATACAAAAAACCCCGCCGAAGCGGGGTTTTGAAGCCATTCAGCTACGTAGCTATTGCTTATTCAGCAACGATGCTCACGTATTTACGGTTCTTAGGACCTTTAACTTCGAATTGGACTTTACCGTCTTTCAATGCGAAAAGTGTGTGGTCTTTACCGATGCCCATGTTGTCGCCAGCGTGGAAACGAGTACCACGTTGTCTAACGATGATGTTGCCCGCTAAAACAGACTCACCACCGAAGCGCTTAACACCAAGGCGTTTACTTTCTGAATCGCGACCGTTTTTGGTACTACCACCAGCTTTTTTATGTGCCATGTGTTCGTGCTCCTATTATGCGCTAATACCAGTGATTTTCACTTCTGTGAACCACTGACGATGACCTTGTTGTTTACGTGAATGCTTACGACGACGGAACTTGACGATTTTAATCTTTTCGCCACGACCGTGCGTTACAACTTCAGCAGTCACTTTACCACCAGCAACATAAGGTGTGCCGATTTTGATGTCGTCACCATTGCTAACCATCAAGATGTTATCGAACTCTACGCTCTCACCTGGCGCAACTTCGATTTTCTCTAGACGAACGGTTTGACCTTCGGCCACACGGTGTTGTTTACCACCACTTTGGAAAACCGCGTACATATTCTACTCCGCTCTGCGTCCTTTGACGCTATAACTCAAAAACAGGGCGCGAATTGTACGTGAAACATCCCTAGATCACAACCCCGACTTTCACAAAAATCGTCTATTTTTCGCACATACTGTCAAATAGCAGTAAAAAGTGCTGATTTAGTGCCTATTAGAGCTGAATTTGCAGGCATTTTTCTGACTAAAATTTATTTTCAATCAACAAAAATGCACCAAGTTCGATGAATAAATCAGCATATCGAGAGTTTGTGTGATGACTAAATAGCCTGATGTGTGTCGCTATTCTCTGTGTTTTTTGTCGCAAAAACCATCACCTCGTGAGTGCAGCTTGCGCATAGATTGATACTATTTTTTAGCATTCTTGTCGCTTTTTATCAGCAATGGGTGGATACATCAGAATATTCAGGTAAAATCGCCGCAATTCAGTTATCCGCTCAAGGTCGTGAAACCATCTATGAACGTAGAGCAAATTAGAGCCCTAGCCGACGCCGACATGCAGGCCGTAAATAAGCTAATTCAAGAGCAAGTCAATTCTGACGTCGCCTTGATCAATCAACTCGGGTTCTACATCGTTAACAGTGGCGGCAAACGCCTTCGTCCTTTATTGACCGTTTTGGCTGCACGTGCCATGCAGATATCAAGTGACGAACATCACACCCTAGCGGCAATTATCGAATTCATTCACACTGCGACTTTGCTTCACGATGACGTAGTAGACGAGTCGACAATGCGACGTGGCCGCGAAACGGCGAACGCTTTGTTTGGTAATCAGGCGAGTGTCTTGGTAGGTGATTTCCTTTACTCTCGTTCGTTCCAAATGATGGTGAGCTTGCGAGAAATGCGAGTCATGGAAGTTTTGTCGGACGCCACAAATCAGATTGCCCAAGGTGAGGTCTTGCAGTTAATGAATTGTAACGACCCAGACACCACTGAGGCGCGTTATTTTGACGTTATCTACGGCAAAACTGCCCGATTGTTTGAAGCCGCCACACAACTTGCTGCGGTGCTGGCAAACCAGCCTGAAGCCGTTGAAGTGGCGATGCAAGATTACGGCAAGCACTTAGGCACCGCTTTTCAGTTAGCCGATGACATTCTCGATTACGAGGCAGACGCCGAAGAGATGGGTAAAAACGCGGGTGACGACTTAGCGGAAGGTAAACCCACGCTGCCTTTACTTTACGCGATGTGGCATGCGGGATCTGAAGATGCCGAGCTGATCCGCGATGCGATCGAAAATGCCAATGGCTTACCACACTTGGACAAAATCTTGTCCATAATGAATGAAACCGGCGCTTTGGATTACACCAAAAAATGTGCATTGGCTGAATCACAAAAAGCCATAGACGCACTGGCGATCGTACCGCCAAGCGAATACAAAGACGCGCTGATCGCACTGGCTCACATTGCGGTTGAGCGCACTAGCTAATTCATTAAAAACGGCAGGTCACCCTGCCGTTTTTTAAACTTACAACACCCTCATAGCAAGCTAGTAATGGCTTAAACCCCAGTCATCATTAACCCTATAATACCAATTAGAAACCCTAGCAAGCAAAGCAATGGTAAGCAGTGTCAACAGTTCCATGTTAGGTCGGGTGCAATGGGCCTAGCTTTAGCCCAGGCCGTTTTCTCGTGTCATGTTTTCGTTTCTATCGCGATGCACAATAATATTGTCTTCGATACGAATACCACCGAATGGCTTAAACTCGTCAACCCGCCCCCAATTGATGTATTTAGACGCATCAGATGTGCGTAAATCGGCGAGCAAACTATCAATAAAATATAAGCCAGGCTCGATAGTAAAGACTTGTCGCGCCTCTACGGTACGCGTACAGCGCAAGAAAGGGTGAGCCTCAGGTGCAGGTGCCGGTGTACCTCTGTCATCTTTCACAAGGCCACCAACATCATGTACTTGTAATCCCAAGAAGTGCCCTATCCCATGCGGGAAGAAAGTCGACGTTATTCCCTGCTCTACTATGCCTTCGGCATCCAGATTCACAATGCCTGCTGCATTTAGAATTCGGGCGATGCCCATGTGTGCTGAAAATTGCAGCTCACTGTAATTGATGCCTGGTTTTAACTGTTCAGCAAGTTGCAATGTAAGCTGGTCAACCGCCGCTACCAAATCGCCAAACTCGTGTTGTTTACCAACATAGGTTCGAGTGATATCCGACGCATATCCGTGAAAACTCGCACCGGCATCAATCAAAAACGAACGTGACTCACTCGGCGCTTGTTTTTCGTAAACCATGTAGTGCAAGATAGCCGCATTCTGATTGAGCGCCACGATTCCCGTATAGGGTACTTCGTTGTCGCCTTGTACTGCGGCGCGATTGTATTCGAGATTGATGTCGAATTCGCTTTTGCCTGCTCTAAAGGCCTGTTCTGCGGCTTTATGTGCGCCAATCGCAATCTTATTGGCTTGACGCATACACGCCATTTCATAATCCGTTTTAAACGCCCGTTGATAATGCAAATAATGCATTACTCTATCTGGGTTAACTTGTTCAAAACCCAACGCTTTTGCGACTTCAATGTACTCACCGATGTAGGCGTAGTTGTGTTTGTCATAAGGCAAGAACTTCTCGACTGCTTCGGCTTGCTTCAAGTATTTGATATCAAAAAACTCAGTCCAAAATGCCGTTTGCTCAGGTGGTACCTTGTGCCAAAAATCAACAGGTCGATAAAAAATTAATACGGGCTTGTCTACACCGTTTACCACCAACCAACTGTTGGGGTTATCTACCACAGGTAGCCACGCTTTGAATTGAGGGTTCACTTTAAACGGATAATGATTGTCGTCTAAAAATAGGCGTTTATTTTGACCTGAGTGAATCACTAGGCCATCCAATCCTTCTCGCTGTAAAGCTTCTCGAGTGCGGGCTTGTAGCGTCTCTATGTGGGTTTTATAGGATGTAAAATCTTGCAAGGTAAACCTCGTCTTTTCATTGACCTGTCGTTTGAGCCGAAGAGTATCACGGATAGTTCGTCTGCAACACGATTGTGCGATAAATTGAAAGCTCGTCGTATCAGTCTATACGTGAGAATAGGCGAATCGGTGTCATATCGGCAGCGTTGCTATCTACACCTTTTGTCACATTGTATAACCTATTGAATGGGCTATAGTTGTATGCAAAGCCCTCGTCGGTGAATGAAGCTTGGACACATTGCCAAAAAGGAAGGAGTAAGCCTGTGAAGATTCAGTCTGCGTTTGCACAACACAAGAATACTGAGGCGTTAATCGAAAACGTATTTTCACAACTTGATGCCAGTGCTATCTCACCTAGTATCCTATTCGCGTTTTTCAATACTGAGCACGACGTCAATACCATACAACAAGCACTGCATAACAAATACCAATGTCCAGCTCTCCTTGCCAGCTCCTGTCTAGGGGCATTGGGAAACAATGCCGAACAGTTTCACGCACTCAATGATTTGGTGATCTTTGCGCTAGAAGATGCTGATGGTCACTACGGTGTCGGTAGCGCATCCACTAACAATCAATCCCCTCGGGAAGCGGCAAACCAAGCGATGATGGCCGCCTTGGAAAACAGCGATGTGCCATACGAAAGCCCAGCGCTCGTATGGTGTGCTATGCCTCCTGGCAATGAAGAAGAGATGTTGGCAGGTTTTGCCGATGTCATTGGCCCCAACATTCCGGTATTTGGTGGGAGTGCCGCCGATAACGACGTCAGTGGGCAATGGCAACAGGGCTGTCACAACGATACAGGTGAAGACCGCGTCGTAGTCGCGGTGCTCTACAATAGTACGCCCATGGGCATGAGTTATAGTTCGGGCTATAAACCAACCAATAAGGTGTGCGTTGCCACTGATGTGGATGGCCGAGTACTGCATCAACTCGACAACGACACTGCTGCCAATGTCTATGACGCTCTCACTGACCACAGTATTGCAGCCAGTTTAAAAGGGGGGAACGTGTTAGGTGACACCACCTTGTATCCACTGGGCCAAGAAATTGAATCGACACTGGGCATCCCCGAGTACCTGCTCTCTCACCCCGACTCCGTCACCGAAGATGGCGCGTTGACGCTGTTTTCCGAGATCGATACCAATACCCAACTGATAGTCATGGAAGGGAGTGTTGAAGGCCTAGTCGCACGGGCCGAAAAAGTCGTCAACAATGCGATTGGTCTGTTACCTGAAGGCTCGTCTCCCCAAGGGGTTTTGATGATCTATTGTGCAGGTTGTATGTTGACGGTAGACGATAATATCTCGACTATGTTGGAAAAGGTGCGAGCGAGAGTTGGCGATATTCCTGTCGCCGCAGCTTATACCTTTGGTGAACAGGGGCGTTTTCTCGACGGAGTGAATCGCCATGGTAATTTGATGATTTCAGCCGTTGTTTTTGGATCATGAATCAAGACTACGAAGACTTATTAGAACAACTTAACTTGGTATACCGCCTGAAAGAACAGGCGGAGCAATCTCAGCATCGCAGCGACTTGTTTCTCAGTGGCATGCGCGCCGTACTTGAGGCAGATTCAGCGCAAGACCTCTACCAAAAAATGTATGACATGTTTGCTGGTATCGTCCCCTACGACGTGGCATTCGTTCTTGAACAAGACAGTCCTGGTTTTATGCGCTGCACATCGAGCACACAAGACATTCTCATAGACACCGCATGGCCAGTGAACGAGATTCTCAAGAAAGTGATTTCAGGCTCTCCCACCGCAGTGTTTAACGTCAGGCTTCAAACTGGCGCGCCTGAGCTATTGGAGCAAGTTGAACCGGTAATCAACTCTTTGATTTACTGCCCATTAAAAGCGTCGGGAAAAGACGCCGTGATTGCTTTTGGTCACAAACAGTTAGGTTACTACACCCAAGAGCATGTTGGTGTGGTAAAAGGATTTAGAGATTACACCGACCAAACCTTGCTGAGCGTACAAGCAAAACTATTGGCAATGGAATCGGAACAACTTCGCCGAGATAAAGAAAGAGCAGAACAGTCTTTGTTACGGTCTGAGAAGATGGCCTCTATTGGCCTGCTGGCCGCGGGAGTTGCACATGAAATAAATAACCCCATCGGGTTTGTGAACAGCAATATCAATTTTCTCAAAGACCAACTTCCTATGTTGCAAGCCTTCTCAAAACTCATCGAAACCATGGCGGAAAAACCTGACGACACTGAGCGAGTCAGGCAAGTCTGTGAATGGTATGAAGATAACGAAATTGGTGGGTTGATTGGTGAGTTCGACGATATCTGTGAAGAATCGGAAGATGGTCTGGAACGGATCAGCGATATTATCGCCAGCCTCAAAAGTTTTACTCATGAAGATGGCACCATATCTGCCGCGCCCTTTGACGTGGTCAGCGCCATCAAAGATACCCTGATTTTGGTTGCCCCTGAACTCAAACACAAAGCGGAAGTCGAACTGCAACTCGATAACGTGCCCGAAGTACTGGGCAACAGCCGTAAACTGGGCCAGGTCATCATTAATCTGTTAGTGAATGCTGGACAAGCGGTTACCAACAACGGAAAAATCACGCTGTCTACACGAACAGACTCACAACATCGCCGTGTAGTTATCAGTGTAAAAGACAATGGCTGCGGTATCAGTGAAAACGCCCTAGAGCATATCTTTGACCCGTTTTACACCACCAAAAAAGTCGGCGAAGGCACAGGGCTGGGCTTGTACATTTCGTATTCCATCATTGAGGCAATGGGTGGCGAGCTCGCAGTGTCTAGCCAGATAAACGTAGGCACCGAATTTACGATTACCTTACCGGTAGCCAGTCCAGATTAACGTGAGTTAATCTGGTGCTAGCTGTCCACCACCCAAAGCTGGTGTCCCCAAAGTATTAGCCGGCTTTATCGAGCGCTGGGCCAAGTCACTGAACAAATTGGATGGCGAACCTAGTTGTTGTTCATAGATATAACGATAAGCCAATACCGCTTTGACATAACTTCTGGTCTCTCGATAGGGAATGTTTTCTATCCAAATATCGGTTGGTAAAGGTTCGGTTTCAGGTAACCAGTTGATCACCTTTTGCCAGCCTGCGTTGTAACTGGCAGAGACCAAGACTGGGTTGTCGCCCATTTTTTCCGACAAGTACTTGAGGTACTTCACCCCAAATTCCACGTTTTGTTCAGGCGTAAACAAGGTAGAGTTTTTTACGCGGGCCTGATTGATATAACGCGCCGTTCCCGGCATTAATTGCATTAAACCTCTCGCTCCCGCGGGCGAAACGGCATCAACCATAAAAGAGCTTTCCCGCCGCGCAATGGCCATAGCAAATGCAGTGTCCACGCCGTGTACGTCTCCTTGACGAGAAAACTCTGGGGCAAATGCCAAAGGAAAACGCCTGTCTACATCGTCCAAATAACCACTTTTTGCAAACCCAATAATGGCTTGGTCATACCATCCCCATTCACTCGCCAACATCGCCGCCTCACGCAACTCATCTTTGGAGAGATTCGCGACCAGCTTCCGCCATTCTCGGCGAGCTTCCACCCAACGTCCAAGCTGGTATAACTCACGTGCGCGAAGGGCACCGGGCTGGTTGGCTAACTGCGCTCGAACTGTATCGTCTGACGGTGCAGGCATGTGCCTTAATGTCGGCGTTTTTGCTAATCTCGCACTGGCTAAAAATCCATAGTAGCTACGTTCTTTGGCCAGCGGCTCGTACAGGGTATTGCCAGCTTGTGCCGCGTTCAGTTCATCGAGGCTTCGGGCCTTCCAATAACGAAAATTATCAGCGTTTTGCCTAACTGCCGGCGCCTCATTGATTAGGCTGAGTGCGTTACCCCAATCTTGCTGCTCAAGCAAATGAGCTAGATGCCAACGTTTAACATCATCTTGCGCCCCGTTTACGTCTGCTCGCTGCAACCACTCTTGGGCCAAAGGGTCTTTATCTAGTGTGAGGCTCAGCGCAATCGCCCGCAAGATATCCTGCTGCTGGCTTGCCGTGAAATTCGCCTTACTGGCCCACTTCGAATAGCCTTGTATGGCTTTTTTAGGTTGTTGCCACGCCAAACGTTTCAAACCATAAGTGAGAACCTTGCGCTCTTCTTCTGGGAAGCGCAGTGGGAAATTCGCGGTGCGGCTAACATAACTGGCACTGCGACGAGTTTGCCGCCACAAATCCGCTAAATATTGCTGTTCTTTGGGTAATCGACGGCGAAGATACGACATCAGTTTGGTATTACCGCCTTTCGCAACCAGAGCAATGCGCCCTAATACTAATTCAGGCGACAATAACCCTGCGTCCTTCCACTGTTTAAATACGGGGTCACATTCTTTTGGTTGAGACTGCGCACTTAACCACAATGGTGCGATTTGGTTACTCCAACTACTGACTCGCTGGCTATTGGCCAACTGATAGTTGAGGTAATAGCAGGTAATTTTTGTGCCATTACCCGGTTTGTAACTGGCGAGGAAGGCAGACTGATGGTTGTATTTTGCCAAATAACGCAGCCAGCTCTTGCGTAACACATCGGCTACGGGCTGGCCATCATACTTAAACAAAAACTGCTCTATTCGATTGCGTTGGCGAATATGCATTACCCGACGCAAGTAGGCCATTTCTAAGTACGGGTAGAGCGAATAACTTGCGAGATCATCTGCGCCAGCAAGGACAGACGCTGCGCGATTGGTGGGCGCGTTGTTGATGGCCTTTTCGACCTCTACAAATGCAGACTGTTGGGGAGTGAGTTCCGCCCGATTTTGCGCAACTCCCCAAGGGGCGACAAGCAACATCAATGCCCCGAAAACACCATTTTGGAGTAGCGTTGGCATGCTACCCTCCTTTGATACGAAACGCGTATTCCAATTACGCTAGAAACTCGAAAAGACATTGACTACAAAAAGAAGAATGCCGAAGACTGACGCATGCTCAATTTCGCTACCCAAACAATATTGAATAACAACCAAGCACACCCCGTTTGTCAAACATTAGAAAAAGAACGGGTCTTCGTCTAGTCCAACCATACGTTACTCGTCACATATATCCGCAATGTGGCGCAAAAATGGATTTGCGCGGGCAACTTTGAAAATAGCGACTATTATACCTTTACGACGCACTAAGTGGTCGGTTCAGCCAGTGGACAACACACGTATTTAACTCAGGACCCAATTCATCGGAAAAATCTTCCCAATTCATTGCAACGATGGACAGGTGTACGCTGAACGTCCCGTTTTGCCCCGCTATGCTAGGGAGGGCAACGAATCAAGAAGATTGAGTTTCCAC
Source organism: Alteromonas sp. 5NS40-0096 (assembly GCF_057544385.1). NCBI lineage: Bacteria > Pseudomonadati > Pseudomonadota > Gammaproteobacteria > Alteromonadales > Alteromonadaceae > Alteromonas > Alteromonas sp. 5NS40-0096. The sequence continues at coordinate 4,819 of NZ_BAAJLQ010000002.1, read as the reverse complement.
TGTGCGCTGACTTGATTTTACTCGAATCATCGCCATGTAAAGGAAAATTGAAACACTCGTTTGAATTTTTAATTGCTTTTTTGCGTGGCATTGACAAGAATCTAGCCACCCTAACACGCTGGTAAAAATGTAAGTGGCACCTGGTCCACAATTTTAATCACCAGCACCCTGGCCATAGCCAAAGGAGACGAGAATGATCTACACAGGCAAGAGTCTAGCTGTCAATCTGTTAGACGATGGTTTTGCCGAACTGGTGTTTGACGCCCAAGGTTCGGTAAATAAATTCGACCGTCAGACGGTCACTGAGCTTGACGAAGCAACAGCTGCACTTGTAGCAAGGGACGACGTTAAAGGTTTAGTCGTTCGCAGCGCCAAATCGACCTTTATTGTTGGCGCCGATATTACAGAATTCACTGGGTTGTTCGCGCAACCAGAAGAAGAAGTTCTTGGCTGGGTAGCCAAAACTTCACAAGTTTTCGACCGTTTCGAAGACCTTCCTTTCCCAACGATTGCGGCTATTAACGGTTTTGCCCTAGGTGGCGGCTGTGAAATGGCATTAGCATGTGACATGCGTATCGCTGACACCACAGCGTCAATTGGTTTACCTGAAGTCAAACTTGGCCTGATGCCGGGCTTCGGTGGTACCGTTCGCCTTCCGCGTTTGATTGGTTCTGACAACGCACTTGAGTGGATGACAACAGGCCGCGATCGCAAGGGCCCTAAAGCCATGGCTGAAGGCGCTGTTGACGCGGTAACTGCACCAGAAAAGTTAGTGACAGGCGCATTAAGCATGTTGGCCGACGCTGCAGCAGGTAAATTCGATTGGGAAGCTCGCCGCGCGGTGAAAAAAGCACCATTACAGTTGAACAAGAACGAAGCCATGATGAGCTTCTCTACTGCTCAAGCGATGGTATTTGCGCAAGCGGGTAAGCACTACCCTGCTCCACACAAAATGGTCGAGACAGTACAGAAAGCCGCAGGCCTTGATCGCGAAGGTGCACTGAAACTCGAAAACGAAGGATTTGTTGCACTGGCAAAAACCGACGCGGCAAAAGCACAAATCGGTATCTTCCTTGCCGACCAACTGGTTAAGAGCAAAGGTAAGAAGCAAGCGAAAGCAGCGACAAAACAATCTTCACTTAACGCCGTACTGGGCGCAGGCATTATGGGCGGCGGTATCGCCTACCAAAGTGCAGTGAAAGGCACGCCGGTTGTAATGAAAGACATCAACCAGGGTGCATTGGACCTTGGACTGAGCGAAGCAGCGAAAATCCTTGGCAAAGGTATGAAGCGCGGTAAAGTTGACGCCGCTAAAATGGCCAGCACGCTGAACGCCATCACACCAACACTTGAGTACTCAACACTAAAAGACGCTGATCTTGTGATCGAAGCCGTCGTTGAGAACCCGAAAGTGAAAGGTATCGTACTGAAAGAAACTGAACAGCATGTAGCTGACGATGCGATCATTTGCTCGAACACATCGACAATTTCTATCAACCAGCTGGCAGAGAGCCTAGATAAACCTGAGCGCTTCTGTGGTATGCATTTCTTCAACCCAGTGCACCGCATGCCGCTAGTAGAAATCATCCGCGGTGAAAAAACGTCAGAAGAAACGATTAATGCTGTTGTGGCTGCAACATTGAAAATGGGCAAAACGCCTATCGTAGTGAATGACTGCCCGGGTTTCTTAGTTAACCGCGTATTGTTCCCTTACTTCGCTGGTTTCAGCCAGTTGCTAATCGATGGCGCAGATTTTGTTGCCGTGGATAAAGTAATGGAGAAAGTCTTTGGCTGGCCGATGGGCCCTGCCTACCTGATGGACGTTGTTGGCATCGACACTGGCGATCACGCAGCAGATGTAATGGCTGCGGGTATTCCTGAGCGTATGGCTCGTTTAGATAACGACCCAGTAACCTTATTCTATAAAGCTGAGCGCCTTGGCCAGAAGAACGGTAAAGGTTTCTATAACTATGGTGTAGATAAGCGTGGTAAGCCAAGCAAGACTGCTGCAGAAGAAGCCTATGCGTTGATGGCTCCACATGTTGCCGACAAGCAAGACTTCGACGCTGAAGACATTATCGCTCGCCTTATGATTCCTATGGCAAACGAAGCTATCCGCTGCTTGGAAGAAGGTATTGTTGATAGTGCAGCTGAAGCAGATATGGCACTACTTTACGGCTTGGGCTTCCCTCCATTCCGCGGCGGTGTATTCCGTTGGATTGAGACAATGGGCTTGGCAAACTTTGTTGCATTGGCAGACAAGTACGCTGACCTTGGTCCAATTTATCAGATTTCAGATGGCGTGCGCGAAATGGCTGCCTCTGGCAAATCATACTTCGCTTAAGACCCGTAGGAGATTCAAATGAAAGAAGTCGTCGTAATAGATTGCGTACGTACCCCGATGGGTCGTTCTAAAAATGGTGTATTCAGAAACGTTCGCGCAGAAGACCTGTCTGCGAGCCTAATGACTGCGTTACTTGAACGTAACCCAGGCGTTGACCCAGCCGAGATTGAAGACATTATCTGGGGCTGTGTACAACAAACTAAAGAACAAGGTTTTAACGTTGCGCGTAACGCTCAATTGTTAACTCGTATTCCACGCACCACTGGCGCCGTAACGGTTAACCGTTTGTGTGGTTCATCGATGCAGGCTCTGCACGATGCAGCGAGCGGCATTATGTCTGGCCGTGGAGATATCTACATGATCGGTGGTGTTGAGCACATGGGCCACGTGCCAATGAACTACAACATCGATTTCCACCCAGGCCTTGCAAAATACACGGCAAAAGCGTCAGGCATGATGGGCATGACTGCCGAGCTACTTGGCCGTCAAAACGGTATCTCTCGTGAGATGCAAGACGCCTTTGGGGCACGCTCACACCAATTGGCTCACAAAGCACAGCTTGAAGGCCGTTGGGCCAACGAAATCGTGCCGGTAGAAGGTCATGATGCAGATGGCGTATTAAAACTCATTGATTTTGATGAAGTAGTTCGCCCTGAAAGCACCGCTGAAAGCATGGCTGCGCTTCGCCCAGTATTCGACCCAGTAAACGGTACTGTTACCGCGGGTACATCATCAGCCTTGTCTGACGGTGCATCAGCAATGTTACTGATGTCTGCTGACCGTGCAAAAGCCCTTGGTTTAACACCTCGCGCTAAGATTCGTTCAATGGCAGTAGCAGGCTGTGATGCGGCGATTATGGGTTACGGCCCAGTCCCTGCAACGCAAAAAGCGTTAAAACGCGCTGGCCTAACGATGGACGATATCGAGCTTGCAGAATTCAATGAAGCCTTCGCGGCGCAAGCACTTTCGTGCATCAAGCAGCTAAACTGGCTTGATAACATCGACGATAAGGTCAACCTTAACGGCGGTGCAATCGCATTGGGTCACCCACTAGGTTGTTCAGGTTCACGTATCTCTGGTACGCTCCTTAACCTAATGGAAGCGAAAGACGTTAACATTGGTCTAGCGACCATGTGTATCGGTCTTGGCCAAGGTATTGCTACCGTATTTGAGCGTGTATAAGCGCTTGAACTAGCGTTTAATAGCTAAGTTTTTAAAAGGGCCTTAGGGCCCTTTTTTGTTGGCTTCGAGTTGTTTTCAACATATCTTTTAATGCTTAATGGCGAGTGTTACTTCAATACTCGGGATAACGGACTCGCCACACCTTGTGCACCTTGCTGGAGTACATGGGTATATATTTGGGTAGTCTTCACGTCTGAATGCCCCAATTGAGTTTGCACTGTTCTAATATCAGCCCCCGCTTGGAGCAAATGCGTTGCAAAAGAATGGCGTAATGTATGAGGCGTAACTTTCTTTTTAATGTCACACTCTTTAGCTGTGTTTCGTATGGCTTTTTGTATGCTCGACTCATCAATATGATGCCGTCTCACACTTTTGTCTTCAGGATCAACAGAAAGTCGAGGAGAAGGAAACAAATAGTGCCAGCCTAACTCTCTAGACGCATTTGGGTATTTTTCGCGCAGTCTATAAGGTAAATAAACACCGGCGTATTTCCGGTTTTCTAAGTCAGCTGCCAAGTAATTTTCAACTAGCGCTATTTGGCGAGTAAGACCCGGCTTGAGCTCTGCAGCCAAAGTAACAATGCGATTTTTTCCTCCTTTTCCATCCCATATCCGAATGGCGTTAAAGTCAAAATCGATGTCTTTAAGGCGTAGCCTTACTGCCTACATCAATCGCAGCCCACTGCCATACAATAAAGAAATCGGTAGTTTCAATTGTGCTGGTAATTGCTCAAAGAGCGAGACCACTTCGTCTTCGGTAAGGACGACGGGTAACTTGGCTTGCCGTCGACTAGAAACAAAATTGAGCTCAAGCGAAAGTGGGCGCTCTATAACGTCGCGATAAAGAAAAGCTAGCGCGTTTAAAGCGCTAGCTTGCGTTGCTGGCGCTACGTTTTTTTCGTTGACTAAGTAGGAAAGAAAAAACGCTACTTCATTATCGCCCATCTCTGCGGGGTGCTTATTTTTATGAAAGCGGATGTAGCTAACAATCCACCCGCTGTAGAGCTCAATAGTACGCTTTGCATAGCGTCGATTCCTCATTTGCTGCACTACCATTTCCATAAACATCGATTTCATTTTCCCACACCAACACAACTGTATATATAGACAGAATTACAATTTTTTGATGCCTCGTAAAATAAAAAAGAAAGATTCCGTCCTTAAGTTCAGTGTATTCAGATACAAAGTACAGAATATTGATATGCGGGAAGTTACGTGAGAAAGTGAAACAATTATTTGAGTGATATATGGAAGTAATCCGCGTTGCATAAAGGATTTTTTCCGTACACTAAAT